>JAGHIZ010000079.1 GCA_017886875.1 Butyricicoccus sp.
CCTATATCTAATGCTATATATTTATGGTGATGTTTATATTATTCTGTTAAACTATTCTCCTAGTGGCTCATATCCAGTTATCCTACCATACACACATCTATTCAATATCTACTTTCTTACACTCTTTATTCAATCCTACTATTTTAATGTATATCTTATACTCTATAATCCAGTATCTCATGGTTATACATATATTTCTAATTTTATCCTAGTAGGGGAGTGGGTTCATACTATAACCAGAACTTGCTTAATCTCAATTAGTTATATCTGTTCTATGTCATCATAAAATATATGAAATACATCTAATGCTATACACTTATAGTGATGTTTATCTATTAAACTATCCTCCCAGTGGCTCATATACAGTTATCATTCCATATCCATACCTACTCAATACTTAGCTATCTCTTACCTCACCTCTAACACTTTCTTCAATCTTATTATTTTAATGTATGGTTTCTACTCTCTAATTCAATATCTCATAGCTATACATATATCTCTACCTGTATCTATGTGTGGTAGTGGGGTAATACTAAAAACAAAACTCGCCTAATCTATCAATAGGCGAGTTCCTCAATTTATACAATATGTTTAATCTTCTATAGTCTTGTACATTATAAACCTAAACACTAAATACAACTTCCAGTATATTACAATGCGTATGGCTATAAACCTTTCAACAAGTCATATAAGTGCCACTAAAATTCTACTCCTTAACCATATCCCTATAACACAATACGTATGCACTCAACTCAATGTGGTAATGTTGGTAATACTGGTAATGTGGTAATGTATCCTCTTTTAATCAACATGGCACTAAAAAGCCATATAAATTTTTTTGTTTATCTAACACTCCCAAAATAACTTCAATACACTTAATGTATTTACAATTTCAAACTTGCTTTTTTTAAGTCTAAAATTTATACCAATATTCTATATCTAATAATTACCTTCATCAAAACATATATGGTTACACTGGTTAAATCGGTTACAGTGGTTACACTTAAACACCTTAAACCAACGCAATATATACATTATCATTCTATCACATTATTTTTACTATGTAAATATATACTTGAAATATTTTATTAAACGTATATAATATATACTATAGCTGAAAGCGATTGTAAGCGTATGCCCATATATAGCCATCAAAGCTATAAATTTATACACTGTATAAAAGTTATGGTATAACTATATAATCTTATATAAAGCCTATATTTTGAACTCAAATGTTATCATTTTTTAACACGTGTATTATCATAAAAAAAACCCACTTGACAATGTGTTAGCAAAGGCATACAATAATGTTAGCCGATGTTAACAAGAGCTTTATATATTGCTAATTTGGGAGGTCTTATGGCAAATATACATGAATCCGGTGAAAACTATCTCGAACTCATTTTAGATATTTCAAAAACTCAAAGAGAGGTTAGGTCTATAGATATAGCTAGACGCTTAGGCGTTTCAAGAGCATCTGTGTCAAAAGCTTTAGGCGTGTTGCGTGAGGCGGGCATGGTTGAGCCAGCATATTATGGTAAAGTTGTGCTTACTGAAGCGGGTGTTGAACGTGCATCAGAGGTTAGAAAAAGACATGATTTATTATGTCGCTATCTAACAGATATACTTGGAGTTTCAAAAGATATAGCAGAAGTGGACGCTTGTAGAATGGAGCATATTGTAAGCGAAGAAGTTATGTCTAAAATAAAAGATATATTAAAAAATTAACGCCGAAATATTCGGCGTTTTTTGTTGTTAATTTTTGAGTTTTTGGATAATTATAGAAAGCTGTTCGTTAACTTGTTCAACTTCCCATTTTAAATCATTTGCACTTAATCTTTCTGCACCATGACCTAAAATTATCATTTGTTCAGTAGCATCTGATGTTGCAACTCTAACTCTATGCTTACGTGATAAATCATAAGAGACTTTTTCTATATACATATCAGCAGTTTCAGCCTCTTTTGTATATACAACATGAATATTACCATCTTTTTCTATACTGCCTATATTACCTTTAACTTTATAAGCATCGAAAACTAAAATAAGATTGCATTTTCTCATGCCTTGGAAGTTGCTTAAAATACGAATTAGTGCAGAACGTGCAGCAGATAAATCATCTTTTGCAATTTCATTAAGCTCGTCCCATGCAAAAATTATATTATAACCATCTACAAGTAAATAATCATCAGCTTTTATTCTTGACAGTGTTTCGATTGAAAGGTCGGTGCGTTTAGGTGTTTTTTTAGAGCTATGAAAAGCATCATAAGAACGGTTTTTTATTTCACCATATGTTTTAACAAAGATTTCTTCTATTTCTTTATCAGTTGCATTTGATGTATAGCGTGATTTATGAATAATAGGCTGAGTTTCTTCTGTTTTAGATTTTATTTCTGGGTGTAAATGTTGATATTTATATACTTCATTCCATTTAACATTAAAGCCTGCACCATGAGAACAAAAAACAGAGTCAGCAGGGTGAACAGTATCATGTTCAGCATCATATCCTATTTGTGCTATCACTTCATCAGTGTTATGACATGGATAATAGCCTTTGAGAGTGCAGAAAAGTTTGCCTTTACCTTTTGAATAGGCTGCAAGTTCAGTAGGATAATTTCGCATAGTTGCAACAGGTGCAGTACCAGTTAGAATAGTATATTCTAAACCAGACTCAGAGGGCTCAAACTCACCATGCATTTTTTGAATATCAGTCATAGCACGACCAACCATTTCATTAGGCACTTCAAGAGTAAAAGAATAATAGGGCTCTAAAAGTATATTTTCAGCCTGCATAAGTCCTTGTCTAATTGCACGATATGTAGCTTGTCTAAAATCACCGCCTTCAGTGTGTTTTAGATGTGCTTTACCCGCTATAAGTGTTATTTTAACATCAGTAATAGGGCTACCAGTAAGCACACCAACATGAGTGGTTTCTAAAATATGAGTTAAAATAAGCCTTTGCCAGTTTATATCTAATGAGTCTGGACTACATTTAGTATCAATTTGTATACCTTCTCCAGTTTTGAGTGGTTCTATTAAAAGATGAGTTTCAGCATAATGCCTTAAAGGTTCAAAATGACCAACACCAATAACAGGGTTTTTAATAGTTTCATGATATACTATATGACCTGTGTCAAAGCTTGTGATTATACCAAAACGCTCATGTAAAAGCTCAGTTAGTATTTCAAGCTGAACTTCACCCATAAGTTGTACATGAATTTCTTTCTCATTCCAAACAACATGAAGCATAGGGTCTTCTTCTTCAAGTTGTTTTAAATAACCAAGCATAGTATGAGAGTCTGAGTTTTCTGGAATTATAACTCTATAAGTTAGTACAGGCTGTAAAACAGGCGGTTTGGATTTAGACTCTATCCCAAGTCCTTCACCAGAAACAGTCATAGAAAGACCAGTCAATGTGCATATTTGACCTGCATATGCAGTATCTATAGTTTTAAATTTATCACCTGAATATAAACGAATTTGATTTACTTTTTCCTCCCAATCTTCACCCTTCAAAAGCGTGCGGACAGATAGACTTCCACCAGTAATTTTAATATGTGTTAAGCGATTTCCAGCATTATCTCTTGAAATTTTAAATATTTTAGCACCAAATTCATTTGGATAGTTTGGCTGATAAAAATAATTATCTAAACAGTCAAGCAGAGCATCAACACCAATAGCAGATAAAGCTGAACCAAAAAAACAAGGGAATAAACCTCTATTTTTTATTAAATCGCATATTTGATTTGTCTTGATGGTATTTGTATTTAAATACTCATCTAAAAGCTCATCTGAACACATTGCAATCTGTTCATATAAATTTTCACTTGTAAAATCAATACAATTATCAGAAAAGCGGGATTTTAATTCATTTAATAGGTTTTCTTTGCCTGCGTTTGGCAAGTCCATTTTATTTATAAAAATTGCAGTTGGAATTTGATGTTGTTTTAATAAATTCCAAAGGGTTTGGGTATGTCCTTGTATACCATCTGTAGCATTAATAACTAAAATGGCACTATCAAGCACTTGCAATGTACGTTCCATTTCAGCTGAAAAATCTACATGCCCTGGAGTATCAAGTAATGTAAATTCAGTATCTTTCCAATCAAACATAGCTTGCTTAGAGAATATAGTTATGCCTCTAAGTTTTTCAAGTTCAGCTGTATCTAAAAATGCATTTCCATGGTCAACTCGACCAAGTGTTTTTAATTTGCCTGAAATATAAAGCATAGCTTCAGATAAAGTTGTTTTTCCTGCGTCAACATGTGCAAGAATACCAATAACAAGTTTTTTCATAGGTAATAAAAACCTCATTTTTTATAATATGATAATATTATAATATATATTAAAAAAACGGTCAAACAATGGGGTTTGACCGTTGCAGTTTTAAACATGTGCATGTTCGTTTGTATGCTCATTAGAATTAGCAAGTTGTTTTTTAAAAATTGTGCGAAAAATTAAACGAGCAAGTGGACCACAATAACACATTTGCCAAATTAAAGCCATTGGCATATTACAACCAAATGTATGTATCCAAGTGCCAAAACTAGGTTCTTTAAATAAAATAGTTGCAATAAGGCTCATTACAGGACACATAATACAAACAATCATAAGAGAAATTGCATAAGTGATAAATTGAGGTCTGTCAGTAGGTCGCATAAAAGAAAATGCAAGACGAGTTGCAAGTTTTTCTACAACAAAAAATTCTAAAATAAATGCAACAGGCACCATAATAGGCATTTCATGCAGTGCCATTAAAAATGTCTGATTAGTAACTCCTCCTGTATTTAAAGCTACATTATAAACTATCATACCATATACCATAATTACAGCCATGATAATTGTGAATATAACATTTTGAAATTTGTTTCTTGGCATTTTTGATTAAACTCCTTTTTCTAATAAAAGTATTGTAACTGTTGTGATATTCGCACAAAAAAAGAAGTAGCAAAACTTTCGTCTCGCTACTTCTATTCACTGCGACTACCATCTGTTTGTAATTATAGCATATTGTTTATATGTTTCGTAATAGAAAAAATAATAGCATAATAAATAAAATTTCAAGTTTAAAAGCTTGATAAATTATAAAAATCTAATAATATTAATATTTATTATTAATCAGTAAATAATTAAAATTTAAATAGGTCTATCATTTAATATTCTTGTGTTAAAATAATATAAATGCTAAAATAAATATAATTAAAATTATATTAAATAGTAATAATCAACACTTTTATTTTAAATGAAATAAAGAGGAGCTTAATAAATGTCATTACAGAAAAACAAGATATACAGAACAGAATTTACTGGATATACAGCAGAAGGTGCTGCAGTTGCTAAAATAAATGGTATGACTGTATTTGTTTCGGGTGGTGCAGTAGGTGACCAATGTGATGTTAAAATAATAAAAGTAGGTAAAAAATTAGCTTTTGGCAAAATAGAGAAAATTATTATTCCATCTAAACATAGAATTAAACCTGTTTGTATACATGCTGGTAAATGTGGTGGCTGTTCATATCAGCATATAACTTATGAGGAAGAATTAAATGCTAAAAAACAAAAAGTAGCTGATGCACTTTCAAGAATAGGTGGTTTTAAAAATCTTGATATAAAAATAACAGGTGCAGATGAAACTATGCACTATAGAAATAAAGCTCAATTTCCAGTAGGTGAACAAAATGGTGTGCCATATACTGGATTTTATCGCTCAAGAAGTCATGATATAGTTCGTGCAGATAAATGCTTTATTGTTAAAGAAATTGCAAATGATATAGCAAAATGTATTTGTAACTGGATGGAGAAATTTAAAATCCCTGCATATGATGAAAATAAAAAAACTGGTCTTATTCGTCATATTTATATTAGAACAGGTGAAATAAGCAAAGAAGTTCAAGTTTGTTTGATAACTGCACGTAATAAAATACCAAACATAGAAGATTTAATAGATAATCTTACAAAATCTTTTGAGCAAATAACAAGTATAGTTCAAAATATAAACAAAAGAACAGATAATGTAATTTTAGGAGATAAAACTATTACTCTTTGGGGAGATGATTATTTACAAGATACACTTTGTTCAAATGTATTTAAATTATCACCTCATGCATTTTATCAAGTAAATCATGCTCAAACAGAAAAATTATATGGTTTTGCATTAGAATATGCTAATCTTACAAGAAAAGAAAATGTTATAGATTTATATTGTGGAGCAGGGACAATAACACTTGCACTTGCAGCTCATGCAAAAAATGTTATTGGTGTTGAAATTGTTCCAGAGGCAATAGAAAATGCAAAAACAAATGCAAAAATAAACGGTATAGAAAATACAGAATTTATTTGTGCTGATGCAGGTCAAGCAGCTTTAATGCTTGCACAACGTGGAACAAAACCAGATGTACTTACAGTAGACCCACCAAGAAAAGGGCTTAATGAACAAGCAATAGAAGCTATATTACAAATGAACCCAGAAAAAATAGTTTATATTTCATGTGACCCAGCGACTTTAGCCAGAGATTGCAAGTTGTTATGTAATGATAATTATAAAATTGATAAAGTTATGGCAGTTGATTTATTCCCTAGAACTTATCATGTGGAGACGGTATGTCTTTTGTCCAAACTTCAAACAAAGCAACATATAGAGGTAGATTTGAATTTAGATGAGTTTGATTTGACTTCTGCTGAAAGTAAAGCAACTTATGATGAAATCAAGGCTTATATTATGGATAAGTTTGGATTGAAAGTTTCTAGCTTGTATATAGCTCAGATTAAAGATAAGTATGGTCTTAGAGAACACGAAAATTATAATAAAGCAAAGTTTGAAAATAATAAAGTGCCAAACTGCCCACCAGAAAAGGAAAAGGTAATTATAGAGGCACTGAAACATTTTCAGATGATTTAAATAAAAAGAATTTAGTTTGTATAATGCAAAAATCGAGGAGTAAATATTGTACTTGCTCCTCGATTTTTTAATGTTATTTTATTGTTTAATCAAGCATTATATATGCACACTTATTACATCTATAAGCATTATAATATTCTATTAACTCATTTCCATTTTCATCTTTTGTATGTTTTAGATATGTTCCAGATGTGTAATTATGTTTACATGATTCATAAGTTTTAATATTATTTTGTATGTATATTTGACCTGTTTGGTCGATGAACTTAGCATAATTTAAAAGTGGAAACTTAGATGTTAATATAGTATTGTCTGAAGATTGGTATACAAAAGATGTTGATAAAGCTATAAATAGGATACAAAAATAAAAAATATAGGATATAAAAAAAGATTTTATCTTTTTATTCATAATAAATTCAAGTCTTTGTTTTATAAAAAATTTATTACTTTTACTATTTAATGAAGATGTATAGCAATAGTATTTATTGTTTTTTAATGCAGAGTTTATTATACAGTATCCATATTTTTTGCATTGTTCAGTGTTGAAGTTTTTTATTACAGCTTCGTCACAAGCAAATTCAGATGCTTTTTCTAAATATATACTTAATAAATAAACAAGTGGATTAAACCAATATATGCTAATAGCAATATGTGTTATAAAACGAATAAAACAGTCATTCATTTTGATATGATTTAATTCATGATATAATATCATATAAATTTCTTCTTTATCAAAAGTACATGGTAAAATAATTACCGGTTTAAAGATACCAAATGTAAAAGGAGTTACTTTAAAAGGTGTCACATAAACTTTTATTTTTCTTTTTATATTAAGCTCATGTAAGCATTTATTAAAAATTTTTAAGATATCACCTTCTATTGGTTGTTTAAGCAAAGATTTAACTTTTATTTGAGTTTTTAAATACTTTTTCATATTGTAAACGAGCATTATAACACAAATAAAAATCCAGATATAAAAAAATAACTGCTTATATTTTGTACTGAAATTATTTATAATTGATTGCTGTATATAAAATGTGTTTTCTTTATACTGCAATATAGGAAATTTTATAAATAATTTTAAAACATAAGGTTTTACATGATAGATTGGTAAAAACAATAAGAATAAGCATGTTTTTAAAATAAAATATCTTTGCTTTTGTGTAAATAAGTCTTTTTTAAATTTTTCTAATATTATAAACAACAAAAAAAGAATACTGCTAGTAAATGCCATTATATTCATATACAATATTAATGCTCTTTATTATCAAGATAAGCAGTCATTTCAGCTATATCATTTTCGTCTAAATCATCACCAGAAGATAATGCACAAATGAACTTTTCAAGAGAACCATCATATAATGTGTCTAATATCATCTTAGCTTTTAAATGTTCAAGTTGCTCTTTATTATATTGATAATAATATTTTCTACCTTTTTTAATTAATAGTCCTTTTTCAGACATTCTGGTTAAATAAGTGTTTATTGTTTGTCTTTTATGTTCTTTACCTATTTCATTAAAATATTCCCAAACATCAGCACCAGACAACATATGATTAGTATTCCAAAATAAATTCATAATTTCTTGTTCAATGCTTGATAATGTAAATTTCATAATATATAAACCTCCATATTTGTTCATTTAAAATACTAATATAATTATCAAGCAATATCAATTATTTTTATAAAAATTTTTTAGTTTATAAATATTCCATCTTGCATCACTAAAAATCTAGAACTATATGATAATAAATCCCTATCATGTGTTACCATAATAATTGTAATGCCTTGTTTATTGAGCTCTTTAAGTAAAGACATTATTTCTAGACCTGTATTATAGTCTAAATTTCCTGTTGGTTCATCTGCTAATATGATTTTTGGATTGTTTGATATTGCTCTAGCTATCGCAATTCTTTGTTGCTCACCACCAGAAAGTTCAGATGGATATGAATTAGCTTTTTTAGATAATCCAACACGAGATATTAAAGATTTTGCATTTTTTTGACGTTCTAACTTTGAAATACCAGCATATCCTTGAATAAGCTGTATATTATCTAAGCAATTCAGCTCATTAATAAGATTAAATGACTGATAAATATAGCCAATTTGATTAAGTCTTGTTTTTGCAAGTTGTTTTTTGTTTATCTGTTTGATGTTTTGACCATATAAAAAATAATCTCCACTATCAAAATCATCAATTAAACCAATTATATTTAACAATGATGATTTTCCACAACCTGAACGTCCAGTAATCATTAAAAATTCACCAGATTTTATATTTAATGAAATATTATTAAGTGCATAAAATTTGTGTTTACCGTTTTTGTATATTTTACTCAAATTTTTAATTTCAATCATTGTTATCACTCTTTCTATAAATCTTTCAGGCATTTTATTGGAGACATATATTTTAATTTCTGAGATAGTATTGTACATATTAAAGTACTGAGTAAAATAGAAGCAATAGCACAAATTATCATTGAATAAATAGAGTAAGTGTTTTTTACACCAACACCATCAAATATAGGAAGAAATGGTATACTTAATAGATTACCAATAAGTGTGCTAACTATAACTATAAAAAATATTTCTAAAAATATTTCTAGTCTAAGTTGATTATAACTTGCACCACATAAAAAAGAAATTGCAATCTCTTTTTTACGTTTATTCATAAAAATCAATAAAAGTCCAATTAAACTAAATGTTATAATTAAAAAAATAAAGCTTAATACAAAATTTATAACTTTAGATAATTCAATATTGCGACTTAATATACTTTGTGCTTCTCCAATATAATTTCTTACCTCATATGAAGTATTTGTATATTTGTTATTTAGATATGATTGAATATTTTGAGCTATTGCAACAATATCATTTTTATTTTTATTATTAAAAGGCAAAGTAATGTAATCTCTACAATTTAAATCTTTTAAATCTTGTATAGTAGAGTAGGGAAATATTATATAATTATCTAATGAATCAAATTCTACACCATTTGATGTATATTTTATATCAGAAAGCAAATTTTTAAAATTACAATTTATATTATCTAAAATAATAAAATCTGAAATTCTAATATTAAATAGTGTATTTTTTTTATCATCAAAGTATTTTTTTATATTTTTATCTTTAAATTTATAATTTTCATTTAGTATTTTATTAGCATATTTTCCTATCAAAACACTTTTATTAAATTCATTACTTCCTGTAAGCTCATAATAGAACGCTTCATTTGCAAATAAAATAGAAAAATTTTCTTTATAATCTTCAACATAAGAGTATTGTTTATAAAATGATATAGGATAAAAATTATTTTTTATATATTCTAAATCCTCTGAGTTAATGTTATCATTAACATTGTCAGTAATTGGTGTTGATATTGTTAAATATTTGAAAGAAAAAAGTTCTTCTAAGTCGTTAAATTGTTTATTAAAACTTAAAATTATGTTTATAGATATTGAAAGCATACATACACCAATAATAACTTGAATAATAATTGGAAAATATTTTTTTATATTTCTTTTAATACGTTTTTCAGCTCTTTCAAATAAATAAATCATATCTATACCTCTTTTATAATTTCAGTAATATTCATATTTTTAAATTTCAATAAAAGCACAATACTTATAATAAAAGATGAGATTACAGAAACTAATAACATACATATAAAAGTAAAACTTCCAAAATAATGATTTATAATATTTTCTATTTTTTCTGATACTATTGGTTCAGTTAAAAATACCAATAAAATTGATACTATAACTAAAATAAAACATTCATAGAAAAATTGAATAAATATTTGTTTGTATGTTGCACCTAATGCAATTTCTATTCCAAATTTTTTCTTTTGTTGTTCTAGCTTGCTTATCTGTATATTAATTAAATTTATTAAAGCATATATAAGAACCACAATAGCAAGTATAATGATTATAAAGCCACGTTCAAATAGATTATTCTTTGCATCTGAATAATATTTATCTGCCGTAATTACTGTTCCAAATAGTCCTAATTCATTCCAGTTAATTTGGTTCATGTATTCTAGGCTAGTTAGTTCTGCTGCTATTCTATATCCCTGAATAATACTATTTGTAGTTGATAGAGATGTAGAATATGGGATAAGATTTATATTAAAATTAGGAATATATTTCATTACACCTATAATTTCTAATTTTGTATCACCAATATAAACCACATCATCAATATTTAACCCTGTTTGTTTTTGATAGCCTTCACCAATTATACAGACATTATCTCCGCCTTTTAACTCTTCTTTTGTAAAGTATCTCCCTTCAATTATAGGAAACTTAAAAAAATCAGTATAATTTTCATCTATTAAATAATATGATAAAATATCTTGTGAAATAACATCAGAATATGTATTATATTGTATAAAAGTGTAATCTTGTATAAAGTCATATCTATTTAAAAACTTTTTTATATCTTTTGATGAGATAATGTCATTATCTGAATTTGTTTGTGACTCATATAATATACTTTGTGATATATTTTTCATTTCGAACATTGATAAACCTAGTAGACCATCTTCTATATAACAACATACAAGGAAGAAAAATTGGTACGCAACAAATAATGTTAATACAATAATAATATTCATTCGTATATTAGATTTAATAGACTTAATTGAGTTCTCAAATAAAAAATACATAATATCACTCCAAATATAATTACTACAATTATGACTTAATATTACTACTAAAAAGAATAAAAGTCAATCAGAGTTTTTGAGAGGATATCCAAATTTTTAACTGCCCCAATTTACGAGGATAACATAAATTGGAGCAGTTTATATTTTAACCGTAAGATTATCGGCTATTTTATTATATTTTTAGTATATTGAGAACTTTTCTTAGTGTTAATCTATAAATTAAGTATAAAACAAATGATATAATAGCTATTAATACTAGGCAAACTAAAAGACCTGCAATTTCATAGAAAGTTAGCCTATTATCATTAAAGAACATAATCATTGAATAAAAAATATATATAAGTGATGTTCCAGTTATAATTGGAACTAAAAATACTTTTTTTACTTGGCTTCTAGCACAATTATTTAAATAATTATTAGATGCACCTAAATGTCTTAAATCATCATAGACCTTTTTGTTAGAAATTGCTATTGTTATACAGCGGGTGAAAGCAATTACTATAACTGCAACAAAACAGATTATAGAAATAAATATAAATAGCATCAAAAATACTGCTGTTGTTTTTATAAAATCTGCTTTATCAAGTACTCTAAATTGTGGCATATATTGCCAATACATACGGAAATCTGAGCTATTACGATTATCGTAATTTGGTGGTTCTTGTTCATCTAAAAAGTAATAGCCATATAGCTCTTCATGAACTTGTTTCAAAATAGGGTCAAAACTATCATATACTGCTACTTCTTTGCCTGAATGGTCAACTATTTCATTAAAAAGAGCTTTTGCAAAATCATATGTTTGTTCATCATTTTCTACATTAAAAAATACCATTCGTTCTTGCCAGTCTAAAGGAAGACCAGTGATGATTTTTTGATAATCTTCATCGCTTACAACATATCGACCAAATAATATATCATTACATAAATGTTCAATGGGCTTAAATGACCAGCTTTCACCAGTTATAGTGTTTGTAACTAATGTCACATCACCACCAAATACTCCTTGACCATCACCAGATGTGTCCATAATTCCAGCTATCTCACCAGAATTTATATTTATATCTTCACCTGTTAATGCTTCATAAGACGATTTGGATAGGAAAATTTGAGATTGCAATAGATTATAATAAACACTTTCCCATGTTGTACCAAGAGAAGTTTCTTTTTCTACGCTCATTTCACCGTCCACGCCAAGTCTTGCCATAGGAACATCTGCCCATGAGGTTATTTTTACATTGTATTTATCAGCAAGCTTAAAAACTTCATCTTTTTTAGGTATGTTTTGGTCGGCACGGAAATGATAAGCATAATCAATAGGGCGGTCATCAAAGGACATTATTGCACCTGTACCAAGCATAGGAGTATAAAAACTTCCAAAATAAGCACCAGCAATAAGTAATGTCATTACAAGCATATTTCTTACTGTTTGACGACCTTGGAATTTCATCATTGATACAGAAATTATATCTTTATATTTCTTTCTTTTGTTCCAGCCATTGGAAACGGTATGCAATAAAATCATATATAGCCCAATTAAAGCAGGAATATAAAATATAGCTGTAAGCCCCTCTGGAGGATACCAATGTAAACCTAAAATAAATATAGATGGTGCAATATATCCACAAAAACCACCTAGTATTAATAATATAATTCCAACCAATCCAAACCATTTAGGAACAGAATGTACAGGTTCTGCTGAATGGGTTTGCTTTATTATATCAATTATATTTGTTTTCATTATAGATTTATAGCCCATAATAAATAACATAAATATAACATATATGCTGAAAATTATAATATATGAATATGAGTTTATATCAAAGTTAAGAGCCATTTCTTCTGTATCAACAATAAATAATCTGAAGATACTCCAAATTATATAAGCAAGTGGTATACCAAGTATTGCACCTAAACCGCATGAAATAATAGAGATTATAGAAAGTTCTTTCCAAAGTTCAGATTTAAGTTGTTTTTTTGATGCACCAAGAGCAAGAAAAACACCAGTTTCTTTTGATTTTTGCCTAAAGAAAAGCCCAGCAGCATATGTAGTAAACACTGCACAACCAATCACAGCTAAAACAAATATCATCATAACTTGTTTTCGACTGTCACCACCTTCAGGGAGTACATCTAAAATTGTCGGTGAACGCATCATAAAAATATAAGATGTAATAAGCATTACTGAAAAAAAGCAACAACATGATAATAAGGTATATTGACCTATATTTTTCTTTCTTAGTTTAGAATATAAAGCAGAAAACGACATCATAAATATCATTCCTTTCCCATATCACTAATGGCACTTAATAAATGGTCTTGAAAATCTAAGCGGTTCATAGTTCCTTTTTCTAAAGTTCTCCAAACTGTGCCATCTTTTAAAACAATTACTTTATCACAAAATGAAGCAGCAAAAGAGTCATGAGTTACCATTAAAATTGTTGCTCCAAGTGATTTTTTAGCCTGTTCAAATGAACTTATAACTGCTCTTGAGGATTTAGAATCAAGGTTTCCTGTAGGTTCATCTGCAAGAATTAGCAAAGGGTTATTTATGATAGCACGAGCGACAGCAGTTCTTTGTTTTTCGCCTCCAGAAATATCCGCAGGATATTTATTTTGTATTGATTTTATTCCAAATATATCACATAATTGTTCGGCACGAATTTCTATTTGATTGTTTATTTTACCGCCTATTATAGCGGGTAGTAAAATGTTTTCTCTAACAGTAAGGCCATCTAGTAATAGAAAATCTTGAAATACAAAACCTAATTTTTCATTTCTTATTTTAGAAAGCGATTTTTCATCTAGTTTAGCAAGCTCTATATCACCAAGCAATATACTTCCATCATCTGATGGTATATAACATGATATACAGTTTAAAAGAGTTGTTTTACCAGAGCCAGAAGACCCCATAACAGCAATAAATTCTCCTTTATTTACCTCTAATGAAACACCTTTTAAAACTTCATATTTAGTTTTTCCTACTTTGTATGATTTGTGTAGATTTTTAACAGTTAGCATATATATCAATCCTTTCAAAAGTTTTTATTATTTCTATATTTTTAATATATAAAATATAGTTTTGCGTTTCAAATGGGCTTGATATTTTATGCTTTTTATATGTCATTTTTGGAGTTATATGATTTACATATGTAATTTTTGGTTTGTTTTATGTAAAGTTTGGTTTGGATAAATAATTAAATTATGATACAATATGCACAGTTAAAAAGTGATTTGGAGTGATTATATGCTTAGAATAGGTATATGTGATGATGTATATGATGCTCGTATAATTTTAAAATCATCGCTTGAAAGAATAATTGATGATAAAAATACAAGCTTTTATGAATTTTCATCAGGTGAAGGAATTGTTTCATGGTTTAAATCACATATTGGTGAACTAGATTTGCTGTTTCTTGATATGGAAATGAAAGATTTAAATGGCATGGAAACAGCAAAAAAACTAAAACAAATGGATAATGGGATACAAATAGTTTTTCTAACTGGTCATGCTGATTATGTATTTGATGGATATAGTGTGGGAGCGTTAGGATATATTATAAAGCCTGCTAAAACTGAACAACTAAAAGATGTTATAAATAGAGCAAAAAGTGCTATTTATATGGAAATGGATAAAGCATATATTTGCCATTCGGGTGAAACTTATTATAGAATACCAATTAAAAAAATACTTTATTTTTGCTCAGAAAAACGTCAGGTTAGTTGTATTACAACAGATAAGAGTTATAAATTTTATGGTAAATTAGATGATGTAGCAAGTGAGCTAGGAGATAAATTTATTAGAATACATAAACGTTATCTTGTAAAATCATCAGCTATTGAGAAAATAGACAGTAACGAAGTTAGCATTTATGGAAATATAAATCTTCCTATAAGCCGTTCTTGCCGTCAAGATGTGCTTTTAGCTATGACCAAAGCAGAATTGGAAGGTTAAAAAATGATTTTATATTATATATTAGGTCTTTTTATGATATTTACAAGTGGATTTATGATTTTTAAACTTTGCACACCATTTGTAATTGTAAAAAAATCATTTATATGGAAGTGTATATTATTTCTGCTTTTAAGCGGGACAACAGGAATGGTTATATGGGTTGGAGATTTAAACCTTTTATATACATTACCTATATTTTTACTTGGGTTTTTGATTAGCACAACAGGTAATTTTATAGGAAGACTTTCGGTTGCACTTATTTTCTTTTCAATGATAATGTCAATTTGTGCATTGTCAGATACATATATAGCAGCTATCTTTAGAGATTTATTTATATACGATTTTGTTGCTAAACTATCACGTATTTTAATAATTTTTATAATATATATGCTGATGTGTAAAATATTGCCAAAACAAACAGTTACACTTTCAGATAGATTATGGAAACTTATTTTAGGGCTTTCTGCAATGCCTATTTGTTCATTGACAGCCATTGTACTTTTAACATATAACAAATATGATTTACAGGAAGTTTATAGCCTTTCAATGAATTTAGGTCTTGCTGTATTGCCAGTGGTGTTAATAACATGTGTTGTTCTTTTAGTATCAATAACTGTTTTAGTAAGACATCAAGAACTCGAAACATCAAGTCGTTTAGCATCTTTAAGAGAAACATATTATAAGGGATTACAAAATCAGGAACAAAATATAAGGCAATTAAGGCATGATTTAAGAAATCATTTAACCGTACTTAGCGGTCTTTTAGGGAAAGAAGATATAAAATCCGCTAATAATTATATTAATAAACTATATAATATAAAAAGTTTAAAGGGTGTTAAAAATTTTTGTGATAATGAACTTATAAATGTTGTGATGTGTGCTAAAATTGGTGAATTAGAAAATCAAAATATAAAAACAGATATATCCATAAATGTGCCTAAAAAATTACCATTTTCAGATATTGATATCTGTGCTTTGTTTGGAAATGCACTTGATAATGCAAAAGAGGGTGTAAGAGGTTGTGAAAATCCTATAGTTTTGGTGCGTTGTCGATTTGATAAAGGGCTTTTTATGCTTAAAGTTGAAAACCCAGTAATAAAAAAAGTAAATGATGATTTATCTACAACAAAACAGGACAAATCAAAACATGGTTTTGGTATAATAGGCATGAAAGATATTGCAATTAGAAATGGTGGAACACTAGAGGCAGGGGTAAAAAACGGAAAATTTAGCCTTATTGTGTGTTTGCCTGAAAAAATAGGTGACTAAATGAATAAAATATTGCTTTTAGAAGATGATATAACGCTGGGAAATGGTATTAAAATGGTACTCAAAAATGAACAAGTAACTCTTGTGAATACATTAAAAGATGCCAGAGAAATATTAAAAAATAATGAGTTTGATTTGCTTATATTAGATATAAATTTACCAGATGGAAGTGGTTTAGATTTAATGAAGGAGCAGAAAAACTTAAATTCTGAAACTCCTATAATATTACTCACAGCTAATGATATGGAAATAGATATTGTATCTGGTTTAGAATTGGGAGCAGATGACTATATAACAAAACCATTTTCACTTGCAATTTTTCGTGCTAGAGTTAATAATCAGCTTCGTAGAAAAAAGATAAATATAAATAAAGTATTTGAAATAGATGATTATTATTTTGATTTTGACAATATGATATATAGAAAAAATCAAAAAATTATTGAGCTTAGTAAAACAGAGCAAAAACTTTTAAGATTAATTGTGGAAAATAGAGGTCATACATTAACCAGAGAATTATTAGTTGATAAAATATGGGGCAGTAAATATGTTGATGAAAACGCACTAACAGTTACAATAAAGCGTCTTAGAGGAAAACTTGAAGATAATAAATATCTAAAAACAGTTTATGGTATAGGATATACATGGGCGGTGAAATAAAGTGCAAAATATTTTAATTATTGTACTGGTTATTTTACTTTGTTTAAGTGTTTTTTGTATTATATATCAAAGGTATAAGATATCAAAACAGTTAAAAAGATTGAATGAAATGCTACAATGTGCAATAAATGATAATTTTTCAGATAAGATTTTCGATGAAACTATGCTTTCTGCGATTGAAGCTAAGTTTGCAACTTATTTATTATCTGCAAATACTTCAAAACAAAAGTTAAAAAGCGAAAAGGATAATATAAAATCGCTTATAAGTGATATTTCTCATCAGACTAAAACACCACTTGCAAATATAAAATTATATTCTGAAATTTTAAATGAACAAGAATTAGACAAACAAGGAAAAATATGTGTAAATGCTCTAAATGTACAGACAGAAAAGTTACAATCTTTGATACAAGCACTTGTAAAAATTTCAAGACTTGAAGCGGGAATAATATCATTACACCCAAAAACAGCTAATATAAATGGTTTAATATCAAGAGCTGTACAGCAGTATAAATATGCAAATATAGAAAATAAAGCATATGATTTAAATGCTTTATGTGATGAAAAATGGACAGAAGAAGCGGTTTGCAATCTTATAGATAATGCTGTTAAATATTCAAAAGATGGCGGAAAAATATTGATAACAGTGTCTAGTTATGAAATGTTTTGTTCAATAAATATAAAAGATAGTGCAAAACCAATTCCTGAAAGCGAGCAAAGTAAAATTTTTACAAGATTTTATAGAAGTCATGATGCTTATGAAAAACAAGGTTTAGGAATAGGGCTTTTTATAACTCGTCAAATTATGAACGAACAGGGCGGATATGTTAAAGTTAAAGCAACTGAAGAAGGTAATATTTTCTCTTTATTTTTGCCTAAATATTAAATATAACAAAACTGTTATATTCTGGACAGTACACTGACATATTGTTTTGATACAATCTGTGTTGTAGAAATACATCACAGATTTTTATTTTTGGAGAGTGATTAAAATATGAAAATTCTTGAAACACAAAATCTTAAAAAGATATATGGAACAGGTGAAACTGCTGTTCATGCATTAGATGGTGTAAATCTTGTAGTTGAAAATGGTGAATTTGTTTCAATAGTTGGCACATCAGGCTCTGGAAAATCAACACTTCTTCATATGCTTGGAGGTCTTGACCGTCCAACAGAAGGCAAAGTTATAGTTGATGGAAATGATATTTTTAAACTTAAAGACGAGGCTCTTACTATCTTTAGAAGAAGGAAAATAGGCTTTGTTTTTCAAAGTTATAACTTAGTGCCTGTGCTTAGCGTTTATGAAAATATAGTTCTTCCAATACAGCTAGATGGCTCAAAAATTGATGAAGATTATATAAATGAAGTTATAGAAACATTAGGGTTGTCCTCAAAACTGCAAAATCTACCAAATCAGCTTTCTGGTGGTCAACAGCAAAGAGTTGCCATTGCAAGAGCGATTGCATCAAAACCTGCTATAATTCTTGCAGATGAACCAACAGGAAACTTGGATTCTAAAACCAGTCAAGATGTTTTAAGCCTTTTAAAAATAACAAGTCAAAAATTTTCGCAGACAATAGTTATGATTACACATAATGAAGAAATAGCACAACTTGCTGATAGAATTATAAGGATTGAAGATGGTTTAATTGTAGGTGGTGAAAATAATGATTAAAGTTAAGAATAAAAAAATTAAATCTTTTCTTTCAAGAAAAACATTGTTTGCAAATAAAAATAGAAATATTATAGCAATATCAGCTATTATTCTTACAACACTTTTGTTTACATCTCTTTTCACAATAGCTATATCAATAAATGATGGCTTTCAGCAGAACAATTTTAGACAAGCAGGAGGTTTTGCACATGGCACATTTAAATATTTAACTAAAGAACAATATGGGCAGTTAAAAGATGACACACTTATAAAAGAATATGGAGTTAGAAGATTTTTAGGAATGCCAACAGATGAACCTTTTAATAAATCTCATGTAGAAGTTGGTTATTCAGATGCAAATTATGCACACTGGACATATTGTGACCCAATAGAAGGTACTTTACCAAAAGAAAATACAAATGAGGCTGCAACAGATACAAAGGTGCTTGAACTTTTAGGCGTAAAACCAGAATTAGGTACAGAATTTACAGTTACATTTTATGTTGATAAGAAAAAAACAACTCAAACATTTACTCTTTGCGGCTTTTGGGAATATGATAGTGCGGTAGTAGCAAATAATATACTTATACCAGAAAGCAGAGTTAATTCTATTTTAAATGAATTAGATGTTCAGCCATCAGAACAATCTGGAAGCTGGAACTTAAATGTTATGTTTAAAAATAGCTTTAATATAGAAAGTAAAATAAATAAAATATTAGAAAATCATGGCTATCAAAATGAACAAAAAGATGATAATTATATAGCTATAGGCGTAAACTGGGGATATTCAGCATCGCAGCTTTATCAAAATATGGATACAACCACCATTTTAGCTATATTATCAGCATTAATAATTATAATTTTTACAGGTTATCTTATTATATATAATGTTTTTCAAATTTCTGTTTCAAATGATATAAAATTTTACGGTCTATTAAAAACAATAGGAACAACACCAAAACAACTTAAAATTATTATACGAAAGCAAGCTATTATGTTATCTTGTGTTGGTGTTCCAATAGGGTTGTTGTTAGGCTGGTTTGTAGGTGGTAAATTGACACCAGTTATATCAAATCAACTTGATGGAATTGTAACAGTTATATCTATAAATCCAATTATTTTTATTGTATCTGCACTTTTTTCAATATTTACTGTCCTTATATCTTGTCATAAACCAGAAAAAATAGCGGCAAAAGTTTCTGCTATTGAGGCTGTGCGTTATACAGATGCAGCAAATACAAAGCAAAAAGGAAAAAGAAAATCTCAAAAAGCTTCTATTTTATCAATGGCAAAAGCAAATGTTGGTAGAAACAAAATAAAAACAGTTGTAACAGTTTTATCGTTGTCGCTTTCTGTTGTTTTGCTTACCATAACCATTATATTTACTAAAGGTTTTGATATGGATAAATATCTAAGACGAATGGCAGTTGATTTTCAAATCGCTAATGCAGGATATTTTCAAACTGGCGGAGAGATTTTTAATAAGGATATGGAACTTAGCGAAAATGTAATAGAGCAAATGAAAATATTTGACGGTATAAAAGGTGGAATAACATACGGAAAAGTATCCGCAGCACAGGAATTTGTAACTGAAGAATATTACCGCAATAGTTTACTTTCTCATTACAATACAGAAGAACAAATGGATAGTATAATTTCATTTATGGAAAAAGATAAGAATAATATGCTTGTAGCAAACGTACAACTCTATGGCATGGAAGATTTTATACTTGATAAATTAACTGTCCATGAAGGAGATATTTCCAAAATAAAAGAGCCAAATAGCAAATATATTGCCGCAGTATATTCAGACGATGATTATGGTGAAATCATTAAAGAAAGCCAATGGGCAAAACTTGGAGATACTGTAAAGATTAGATATGTGGATAAATTTGAATATTTTAATCCAAACACAGGGGAGGTTTATTCACAAGATGAAGATTTTTCTGATTTGCCTTTTTCTTCTCGTGCAGTAGAATACCATGAAGAAGAATACATAGTTGCAGCTATTGTTACAATTCCATCATCTCTTAGTTATAGATACTATGGAAGTGATGAGTTTATTCTAAATTCTCAAACATTCATTAACGATACTGGTACAGATAGTGTTATGTATTATGCTTTTGATGTAGATGAAAACAAACAACAAATAAAGGATTTTCTTGAAAGTTATACAACAGAGATAAATTCTAGTCTTGATTATGAAAGTAAAGATACATATGCTGCTCAGTTTTCAGGTTTTAGAAATATGTTTTTAATACTTGGTATATCCATTAGTGCAGTTGTTGCAATTATAGGTATACTTAATTTTTTTAATGCAATACTTACAGGAATTTGTGTAAGACAACGTGAATTTGCAGTTTTACAATCTATTGGTATGACAGGTAAACAACTTAAAAAAATGCTGGTATTTGAAGGTTTATGGTATGCCTTGACTTGTGCTATATTTTCACTTATTTTAGCTCTTGTTTTAAGTCCTATCATAGGAAACATGTTTGAAAATATATTTTGGTTTTTTA
The DNA here is from genome assembly GCA_017886875.1 of Butyricicoccus sp. Taxonomy (GTDB): domain Bacteria; phylum Bacillota; class Clostridia; order Oscillospirales; family Butyricicoccaceae; genus Butyricicoccus_B. Next base: position 21,615 of record JAGHIZ010000079.1, read on the forward strand.
CATATAAATTTTCAATAATACCTGTTTTATTATTATCAATAATATTTGCGTTTTTAGGTATTATACTGCCGCTTATAACCTATAAATTCACAGTAAAGCATTCAATAGTAGAACGATTAAGAGCTGAATAATATGCTTGATAAATTTAAAATATAAGTAATTAATACATGTTAAAAATTTTAGTTTAATTTAGTATTAAAGCAAAAATAAAACTGATTTCGTTTTAAAAACGAAATCAGTTTGTTTTTACTCAGAAAAAATATTGTTCATAGACTTTAAAACTTGTTCACGATTAAATGGTTTATATATAAATCCTTTTGCACCTATTTGTTTTGCTTCAGTTATGGTGTCATCATAAGCAAGTGATGAAATCATAAGTATGTTTGCATCAGGGTGTGATTGTAGAATTTGACGAGCAGCTTCTAATCCATCAATACCAGGCATAAGAATGTCCATTGTAACAATATCAGGATTAACTGAATTGTATTGTTCTATAGCTTCTTCACCATTTTGACAACATGTGACAATCTCATATTCAGAATTTGATAATACTTGTTGAAGCTGAAACTGTACAACTCGAGAATCATCTACAATCATAACTTTTTTTGACATAATATAACTCCTTTTTAAATTATGAATTTGATTTATATTATTTTTTATTATCATTTAGTAAAACTGAAAATTCAAGAATTAGCAAAATACCTTCATTATAATTGTTTACATAATATAGCTCGCAGCAGTATTGTGTATGTTCATTTAAAATATGACTTCCATTTTGAAAAACTGGAATGTCAAATTTAGTAGGTTTATGGACAAGAGAAAATACTTTATTAACTAATCGTCCACAAATTACATTTAAGTATTCTATAGATGCATCTTCAATATCTTGTTTAGAAACATTTTCATTTTGAAAAATTTCTTGTGTTAATCGAAGAAGAAATGATTTATCCGCCAATAATGAAAGAGTCGCTTTACAATTACCTTGAAAAGATGTATTTATGGTGCAAACATCTTGAGAAAGAGAACCAACATCACTTTTGATTTTAATATTTGCCATTTGCTCAGTGGTATTAAACATTATGCCATTTAAAATTTCTTGCATTTCTTTATCACTCAATGAATTCAAGATAAATCACCTCTAATTATTAAATGAAATTTATTTTTCCATCGTCTCTTAAACCTATCGTACAGTTAGTTTTTTCATCTTCTATATTAAATGACATTTTATCTATTGTGATAATTGCACCAGAATATATTTTTTCACAAGTGAGTGTACATGAGTTATCTAAACACATACTTTCAACATACTTATCAAATTCCTTTTGAATTTTATCTAGCTTCATTTTTGCTACACATTGACTAAGGCGAAGTTTAGCCAAAGTTTCGTCATTAGTGGGGGACTTTGGTCTGGCGGAGACTATCTGTATTTTTTTGGTGATTTCATTTAATTCAGTTTGTATATTTTCTATATCTACCTCATCACAAGGAATACCACCTAAGATGATATTTATTTGTTGTTCTGCTTTAGAACCAACTACTTTAGCTGAAATTTCTTTAGAACTACGAATTGTACCACAAGTAATTACACCTAATCCAGTTCGTGCTGTTACTGTACCATTGCTATAAATATTGAAATCAATTATACAATCTGCTTGCACAACATCTTGAGCGTAAGCAGTACAATGTTCAAGATATTTAGCATATATACCTTTATGTGCTCGAATAGTGGCATTATGCTGTCCTTGAACACCGCCTAAAGCTATAATATTCTCACCAGCCTCTATATTACATGCTTCAACAACACCATCAACTTGAACATCACCAGTTGCACGTATTGTAACACCAACACAAGCATCACCATGTATATGTATATCGCCTAAAAAATTAATATCATGTTGTTCATCACTTGATTTGATACCATTAAAAATTTCTAAAATTGGTTTAACTTGAAAATTTCCGCCAGAATAATCGACATTTCCTGTTTTTTCTGCAATAAGATATCGTCCATCTTTTGATAATCCTGTATTACGACCTTTTGGAATGTTTGCAGCCTGTCCATCTTTAGGAGGAGGGAGAAGTAAATCTCTTGTGACAGTTATTCCTGATATACCCAATGTTGGAGGAATAATTTCACATATCACACCACCTTTTTGAATTTTTCTATTTAAATTAAGTCGTGCATAATCAACATGACTTAGTTCTGCTTTCTCCATATGAGTATAAACGTCACGAGAGTATAATTCTACAATATGACCGTCTTCACCATCAACAGGAGGTTTGCCACAGGCTATTAAAAATAAACAAAAGTATCGTTTTTTATCATTTGGCAGTGAATAGAGAAGGTCAAAATCAATGCCAAAGCTAACACCACGGTCTATAAGAATTTGAAGAATTTGAGAACTAATCAATGTTTTACCTTTTCCAATAGGAGGAAAAATTGATATCCATGCAAGCATTTTATCACTAGATACATGTATAAATATTTCTTCATCTAAGTCTTGCAAACTTTGTTGAGTTTTATCTAGGAAAGCATGGTTTATTCTTCTTGTAGAAAATATGTGTAGCATTTTTAAAATTTTTTCTGCTTCAGATTTGTTGTTGTAAATAGAAGCAATTTCAAAATTTTTAGGGCTTGATAGCATATTTACAAGAAATGAATTTTGGTTTTTAATGTTATTATATAATGTATAAATGATATTTAATGGGTGCTCAGAAGGAACAACAATACTAGATATAGTTTGTGTTAAACTATCTGTATTTTTTTTATCATCAGTTATGTTATCAGTTTTAAGTTGGTTAGAATTGTCTGAAGAATTTGGGACATTTTGCAAATTATCATTTTTATTATTTCTTGAAAATAGTTTTTCCCATCTAGCCATTAATATCTCAGTCCCTTCCCACTTGAGATTTATAAAATTAATGTTATTTATGTTTTAATTATAAGAAAAAATAGTTAGAAATACAATAAATTTTTAAAATAATTTTAAAAAATTTTTATTATGAAAAAAATTTTTAAAAGTGTTGACATATGCTAACTAAGATGGTATAGTAAACACATCAGTTAGCTAGCGCTAACTGAATAAAATATCAAACAGTTAGCTTTAGTTAACGAAAGGAGGACATATGTTTAGTATTTCTCTTTTTGAGCAGGAGCTTGTACATCATTGTTCCCCTGCTTTTGCTAAATTAAAACCTGCAAATCTAGTTTGTTTTCAAAAACAAAAGTTTCCAAACTTTAATGAAGATTATAAAAAATATAAAAAAGAGCTTAAAAAATTTGGAATAGAAATTGAGGAACTTTGTTCATGTGAAAAACGTCATCTTGTGCTTGTTTATCAAAAAGATGCATTGGAACATCAGTTAAAAAGACCAGAGATTTTAAAACAGCTAATACGCTATGGTTATCCAGATGGCAATTTAAACACACAGCTTAAAATTTTAAGTGAGCGTTTAGTTAAGACAAATGGTTTTCCTCATGAAATAGGATTGTTTTTAGGTTATCCGCTTAGAGATGTGCTTGCATTTGAACATTACAAGGGTGAAGGTGCAAAACTTTGCGGTTACTGGAAAGTGTACTTTGATGTGGAAAATGCAAAGAAGACATTTGATATTTTTGATAAATGCAGAGATAAATTTGAAGAAAGACTGTTTGCAGGAAAAACATTAGCTCAGTTGCTGGAAATGCAATTAATGCGTACAGCTTGAGAATATAAAATTATAACTCTTAATTTGGAGGTAAGATATTATGAATAAGGTAGCAGTTATTTATTGGTCTGGTACAGGAAACACAGAAGCTATGGCAAATGCTATTGCAGATGGTGCAAAAGAAGCAGGTGCAGAGGTTAGCCTAATGAGCGTATCAGAAACAAATGCAAGTGATGCTGCAAAGTTTGATAGATTAGCACTTGGTTGTCCTGCAATGGGTGCAGAAGTGCTTGAAGAAATGGAATTTGAACCATTTTTCACAGAGCTAGAGTCCAATTTAACTGGTAAGAAAGTTGCACTTTTCGGCTCTTATGGCTGGGGAGATGGTCAATGGATACATGACTGGCAGGAACGTACTGATAATGCTGGTGCATATATTGTAAATGGTGAGGGTTTAAAGGTACATGAAACCCCAACTGATGAAGATTTAGATGCATGTAAGGCATTAGGTAAGGCACTTGCTAACTAAATTAACACATATCGTTCCCATAAGCTTTTGAGCATACGGGTACTTCATTCCTCATTATCTTGTGGTAAAAGGCGTAGTCTAATGGCTACGTCTTTTGCTATTGTGCTTAAAGCTTGGTTTATGATATACTTATTTAAATAGTAAAATGTAAGGCAGGAAGGTGAGAAAAATGAAAATCATGGTAATAGATGGCAACAGCATACTTAATAGAGCATTTTATGGTGTGCGTTTGCTTACAAATCATGAAGGATTTTATACTAATGCAATATATGGATTTTTATCTACTCTCTTTAAATTACAAGATGAAGAAATGCCAGAACATACTATTGTGTGTTTTGATGTAAAAGAAAAAACATTTAGACACAATAAATTTGAAAGCTACAAGGCAACTAGAAAGGGTATGCCAGATGAGCTTGCAATGCAGCTTCCTGTTATGAAAGATATATTAGATAAACTAGGCATAACAACATGTGAAAAAGCAGGTTATGAAGCTGATGATTTAATCGGCACAATTTCACGCATAGTTAGTGAAAGCTCAAATGAATGTGTTATAGTAACAGGCGATAAAGATAGTTTACAACTTATAGGCAATGGCACAAGTGTTAGACTTGTCACAACTAAAATGGGACAAAGCACCACAACTAAATATGATGAACAAACTTTTGAAGAAGAATATGGTTTTAAACCTAATCAAATTATAGATTTAAAAGCACTTATGGGCGATACATCGGATAATATTTCAGGTGTTGCAGGAATTGGCAAAAAAATAGCAAATGACCTTATAAAGCTCTTTGGAAGTTTGGAAAATATATATAAAAATATAGATAGTGAGCAAATTAAAAAAAGTGTTCGTGATAAGTTAATACTTGGTGAACAAAGTGCAAAAGATAGTTATTGGCTTGCAACTATTGATAGAAATGCACCTCTTGATATAGACCCTCTAAATTTACCAGATGAATTTATTGATGAAACTGCACTTCTTGAGATTTTTAATAAATTAGAGCTTAAAACATTTATAAATAGGTTGGGTTTGGTTTCAGATAATGTATTTGAGCAAAAAGAAATTGAAATTTTAAATATTACAGATTTTAATGATATAAAAAAATTAGAGCCTCAAAATACTTCACAGCCTATTTTTGTGCATGTAAATAAAGTGCAATCAGCGGTTTGTGTGCATGTAGAAGATAAATATTATATTATCAAAGCTCATCAGTTTACAGAAGATGAATGGTTTGAAATTTTACGTCGAATATTTAAGCTAAATGTTATTATGCACGATGCAAAAGAGCAGATTGTAAACCTTATGAACCTTGGAATAAATACAGATGGTATAAAATTTGACACATGTTTAGCAGCATATTTATTAAATCCGGCTGAAGGTTCATATGATTTACAGCGTGTTGCACTTGCTTATTGTCAAATTGAGCTTAAAGAACCAGAATTTGATAATGAAGATGCATTTTTAGGCTTAATTGATAACGAAGATATGTCAAAACAAATGGCTAAATGGACACAAGCAATAGAATGTATTTATAATGAAATTATGCCAAAATTAAAGGCACAGCCTGAACTTGAAAAGCTTTATTATGAATTAGAGTTTCCACTAATGACAGTGCTTGCTGATATGCAAAAAATAGGTTGTAAAGTAGACGCTAATTTATTGCGTGAGTTTGGTGTAAATCTTGATAAGCGTATAGAGTTTTTGACAAATGAAATATATGATTATGCAGATGGAGAATTTAAAATAAATTCACCAAAGCAGCTTGGAGAAATATTATTTGATAAACTTGGTTTACCCGCTCAGAAAAAGACAAAAAGTGGTTATTCTACAAGTGCAGAGGTATTGGAAGCTATTTCTGGATATCACCCAATAGTTAATGCAGTTTTGGAATATAGACAGCTTACAAAATTAAAAAGCACATATGTAGATGGTTTATTAAAAGTTATAAGTAAATCTGATGGCAGAATACACTCACATTTTCAGCAAACAGCAACATCAACGGGTAGACTTTCTTCAGTAGACCCTAATTTGCAAAACATACCTGTTCGTACAGAACTAGGCAGAGAGCTTAGAAAAATGTTTGTTGCACAAGATGAAAACCATGTGCTAATTGACGCAGACTATTCTCAGATTGAGCTTAGAGTGCTTGCACATATTGCACAAGATGAGGCTATGCTAGAAGCGTTTAGAAATGGTAAAGATATTCATGCAGCTACAGCAGCCAAAGTTTATGGAGTTAATATTGAAGATGTAACAAGCGAAATGAGGTCAAGCTGTAAGGAGGTTAATTTTGGCATTGTTTATGGTATTTCTGATTTTGCACTTGCTGGCGATTTAGGAATAAGCCGCAAACAAGCAGGCGAATTTATAAAAAGCTATCTTGAAACATATACTGGTGTTGATAAATATATGAATGATATTAAGGCTAGTGCAAGAGAAAAGGGGTATGTGGAAACATTATTCGGCAGAAGAAGATATTTACCAGAGCTTTCAAGTAAGAGTTTTCCCATAAGAGCATTTGGTGAACGAATAGCAATGAACACACCAATTCAAGGCACAGCAGCAGATATAATAAAAATTGCAATGCTTAGAGTTTGGAAGCGTCTAAAAATAGAGGGATATAAAACAAAGCTTATTTTACAAGTGCATGACGAACTTATTTTAGAAGCACCGCTTGATGAGCGTGAAAAAGTTACAAGTTTACTAACCGAAGAAATGGAAAATGCGATAAAAATGGACGTACCACTTGTAGCAGAAGCACATTTTGGGCATGATTGGTATACAGCTAAGGGGTAATATAATATGAAACTTGGTATTTTAGGAACTGGCATGATTGCAAAAGAGGTTTTACAGTTTGTTAATCAGCTTGAAATTGAAAGTATTTATATTTTAAGCACGCAAAAAAGTATAGAAAAAGCCAAAGAATTAGCTGAAAAATATAATATTTCAAAATGCTTTACAGATTATAATGATATGCTTGCAAGCGATGTTGAAGTTTTATATATTGCACTTCCAAATCATTTACACTATGAGTTTACAAAAAAAGCGTTAGAAAATGGTAAGCATGTTATATTAGAAAAACCATCTACATCTAATTTTGCTCAGCTTGATGAGCTTATAACTCTTGCAAAAAATAATAATGTGTATTTGCTTGAAGCTGTAAACTTATATCATTTACCTGCATATAAAGCATTAAAAAATGATTTAGATAAAATAGGAAAAATTAAGATTGTAAGTTTAAATTACAGTCAATATTCTTCACGTTATAATGCATTTAAACAAGGTAATATACTTCCAGTTTTTGATTATAAAAAATCTGGTGGTGCATTAATGGATATTAATGTTTATAATATTCATGCTAGTTTAGGGCTTTTTGGAGAGCCTAAAAATGCAGAGTATTTCCCTAATATAGAAAAAGGCATTGATACAAGCGGAATTTTAATAATGAATTATAATGATTTTCAAGCGGTTTGTATAGGTTCAAAGGATTGTAATGCACAGGCGGTTTGCAGTATACAAGGTGAGCTTGGCACAATTAGCTTTATAGGTTCACCAAGCACACTTACAGAGTATAAAATAACATTAAATAATGGAATAGAACAAACTTATGCTATAAAAAAACCAGAGCATAGACTTATTTATGAGTTTAGAGAGTTTATAAGAATAATAAATGAAAAAGATGATATTTCATATAATAATCTTTTGAAAAACAGCATATCATCAGCTAAAATTATAGAAAGTGCAAGAAAAAAAGCGGGAATATATTTTGCTGATGAAAAATAAAAATAAAACCTGTCTAAGTTTTTAGGCAGGTTTTAATGTTAAGGGAGATAATTTGAAAATGAATTACATATGTCAAAAATGCGGAAAAGTGGAAACTACCCAAACATACAAAGCAAATTGTGATTGCTCTGGCTTATGGCAATTAGATTTTATACCTCAAAAATTTGATTTAAAGCTAATTGATAATAAAGAGTGGAATATATTTCGTTATAAAGCGTTTATGCCTATAAAGGATTATATAACACTAGGTGAGGGAATGACACCAATTATAAAATTTGATAATCATTTAAAACTTAAAATGGACTATTTTATGCCTACACTATCATTTAAAGATAGAGGAGCAGCTATGCTTATAAGCCATTGCAAAGAAATAGGTGTACAAAAAGTAGTGCAAGATAGTAGCGGGAATGCTGGAAATAGTATTGCAGCTTATGCGGCAAAGGCAGGCATTGAATGTGAAATTTATGTTCCAAGTGGTACATCACCTAAAAAAATAGATATGATTAAAGCACATGGTGCAAAATGTCATATTATAGAAGGTAATAGAGATAATTGTGCAGATGTATGCCGTCAAAGGGTTATAAATGATGGTGTTTACTATGCAAATCACGTTTATAACCCATATTTTTATGAGGGCACAAAAACATATATATATGAAGTTTATGAACAGCTTGGAAGAATACCAGAAAATATTTGGGTTCCAGTTGGAAATGGAACTTTAGTGTTTGGTGTGATAAAAGGGCTTGAGCATCTATATAACAGCAAAATAATAGATAAAATACCTGAAATATATTTAGTGCAAAGTGAATTTTGTGCACCAATATATGATGAATTTAATCATAAAACAAGTGAGATAAAAGAAACTTTAGCAGAAGGAATAGCTATTGGTAAGCCTATGCGTAAAAATGAGATATTAAATATAGCTAAAAAATACAATATAAAAATAGTAAAATCTCCAGAAAATAAGATTTTATATGCACGTGATAAACTCGCAAAACAAGGAATATATTGCGAACATACAACAGCAGCTACATATGCAGCATATTTATCATATATAGAAAAATATGGACAACTTGCGGATAATTTAATATCTATGTGTGGAGCAGGTTTAAAATCAGACCATTAATATAAAAGTGATATTTTGTTATATGATTGCATTTTAATGATATATTAGTTATAATGTAAGAGGTTAAATAGGTGATAAATATGATAAAATAACGGCGATAAGGGAAGCATGTAATATGGATTTAAAAAAGAAATTTATAATTTTTATATGTTGTATATTGTTTTTTGGTATAGACATTACTCATGCGTCGAATGGAAAAGTGATTAAAGTTGGTTTTCCAATTCAGCAGGGTATATCATATATTGATGATAATGGTGAATATGCTGGATATATGGTGGATTATTTAGAACAATTAAGCTTATATACAAACTGGGATTATGAGTTTGTTATGGTTGATGGTGATACAAATACGCAAATTTCAAAGTTATTAAATATGCTTATTAACGGAGAAATTGATATGCTTGGCACAATGAACCGTAATGAAGCTATGGAAAACTTATTTTTATATCCCAATTACAGTTATGGTACAACATATACAGCATTAACGGTAAAAGAGGACTCACAGGACTGGCTAGAAGAAGACTTTGAGAATTGGGACGGTATAAAAATAGCCACATATTCTGGTCTCTCTGGTCGTGTAGAGCAGTTAGAAAAATATGCCAATCTCAATGATTTTACATATGAGCTAATTGAGTATGAAAGCCTTGAGGATACTTTAAATGCAGTATTAAATGGTGAAGCAGATGCAACTTTACAAGTCGATATTGCTATAAAAGATGGCTTTAGTGCAATAGCCAGATTTTCACCAAATCCATATTATTTTGCTTTATATAAAGAAAACACTGATTTACTACAAACATTAAATACTGCACTCTATAATATGGACAGAGCTTATCCTCATTTGCAAGTAGAGCTATATAATGAATATTTTCATTCTTATGGTCAATTTGCAATGTCAAATGATGATAAGGAATATATAGAGAGCCTTGGCACAGTCAAAGTTATATTTTGTGATGGAGATGCTCCATTTCAGTATGTAAAAGATGGTGAAATAAAAGGACTTGCAGTTTCGTTTTTTGATGAGTTTGCAAAAAAAACAGGTCTTAAATATGAACCTATTATAGTTAATTCATGTGCAGAGATGAGGTTACAGGGGCATATAATGGCGTTTATTTTAGAACAATTTTAACAGAAAAATGTAATAATCATGTTCCTTTAGCACTTAATGTATTAAATATACGTAATTTTAAATATATTAATGAAACATACGGCGTATTAACTGCTGATAAGGTTTTATGTCGAATTAAAGAATGTTTGGATAGTATAAGAAAGGAAAATGAATTTTTCTGTAGAGAAACAGCCGATATATTCTATTTAGCTTTAAATGAACAATCTGCTGATAAACTTACAAAACGCATACATTCTATATATAAACTAATACAAGAAAGCTGTAAAGATATATTAGGAGAATATGTACTTTCATTATCTTGTGGCACAGTGTTTGTTGAGAAATCTCCAGAACCATATTCAGCTACTGCTAATTTAAATTATATTATGGTTGCACTTGCTGAAACCAAAAAGAAAAAACAAGATGATATTTGTATTTATGATGAGGAACTACATAAAGATGAACAAATTCGTTCTTATGTAGAAAATAATATGCAAAAAGCATTAGAACAAGGTGAGTTTAAACTGTATTTACAACCTAAAATTAACTTAGATAATGGAAAGTTGATGGGTGCTGAAGCATTGGTTAGATTGATATCGAAAGATAGAGGTATGATTTATACAGATAAGTTTATTCCTTTGTTTGAAGAAAATGGTTTCTGTGTAAAACTAGACTTTTACATGGTAGAACAAGCATGTAAACAAATTCGACATTGGATTGATAGCGGATTACCAGCTATGCATATATCAGTAAATCAAACAAGATTATTATTTACAAGTGAAAATTATGTAGAAAAACTTCTCGAAATCACAAGTAAATACAAAGTATCACCAAAATATATAACATTGGAGATATTGGAAAGTATTGCGATTGATAATATTGAAAGTATAAACATTTGTATTGATAAATTGCGTTCAAAAGGTTTCCGTATTTCTATGGACGATTTTGGCAGTGGATATTCTTCATTAAATACTCTTGGAAAACTAAAGATAGATGAGTTAAAATTAGACAGGCTGTTTCTTATGGACGTTACAAAAGATAAGGAAGGTGTCCAACGTAAAATTATGGCGTGTATATTAGCATTAGCAAAGCAGCTAAATATAGACACCGTAGCAGAAGGAGTTGAAACTGAACAAGATGAGGATATGATAACTAAGCTCAGTTGTGATTATGGACAAGGATATTATTATAGTCGTCCTATATCAGCTAAGGATTTTGAGAAAAACTTCTTATAAAAAGTAAATATTATACTTTATGACCACAACAAAAAAGTTGTGGTCATAACTAAACTTACCCAAAAAGTAGAAAATTTTTATATATTGTAGTATAGTAGCTTTGATATGAAAATTTGGTGAAAGGGGAGTAATGTTACTTTGCTAATATCTAAAAATAGCTCTATAGAACAGCAGGTTGCAAAATTAACAAGCGATTTAATGCATAAATATTATTGTGAAAATGATATACAATTTGTTATAGAGCAAATGGATAATGATATTATGTGGCTTGGTGCTGGTGAATATGAGTATTTAACAGGTTTCAAAGATGTAAGCAATATTTTTAGAAAATTTGCAGGTCAAGTGCCAAAATGCAATATATCAGATGAAGAATATAATGTTATTCAAATGTCACCAAAATCATATTTATGTACTGGGCGTATGTGGATTGCCACTGATGAGTCAACTCAAATAAGTTTGAGAGTACATCAACGTATAACTACAGCATTTAGACAATATGATGAATATATTAAATGCTGTCATATTCATATATCTAATCCATATGTCGAGCTGGCAGAAGATGACATTGGATTTCCTAACAAAATGGCAAAACAGTCTTATGATTATTTACAAGAACAGATAGAAAGACAAAAAAAGAAAATTTTGGAACAAACACTTGTTCTTGAGAAAATGAGTTATCAAGACACTTTAACAGGATTATATAATAGGAATAAGTTTAATCAAATTTTAGATGTTGAACAGAGTGCAAGTCATATAGGTGTTGCTTGCTTTGATTTAAATGGATTAAAAGAAATTAATGATAGGTTTGGGCATAGTGCAGGAGACGAAATAATTTGCAACACAGCAAAACATATTAATAAATTCTTTTATGGAAAAGGATATCGTACAGGCGGAGATGAGTTTGTTGTAATAGATAGTGAAATGAATGAAGCCCAATTTTATAATACAGTGAATTTAGCTAAAAAAGCAATGGAACAAGCTGGTATAAGTTGTTCAATCGGTGCTTGTTGGAGAATTGATAATTGTAATGTCAAACAACAACTTGACCAAGCAGATAAGCTTATGTATAAAGAGAAAAGAGAGTATTACAAAAGACAAAATAATATCAGACATTTTCGTGAATATAAATAATATAATTTTAATAGCTACACAAAAATAAAAGCCGCCAATGTCTTTGGCGGCTTAAAGTTTATGTAATCACTTAATTACTTCTTGGAGTAATCGTAGAAACCAACACCAGTCTTACGACCAAGCTTACCAGCTCTTACCATTTTTCTTAGAAGGGTGTGAGCTCTGTATTTAGGGTCGCCATATTCGGTGTATAGTACGTCCATAATAGCAAGGCAAACATCAAGACCGATAAGGTCACCTAGCTCTAGAGGACCCATTGGGTGGTTAGCACCTAGCTTCATAGCAGTGTCGATACCCTTAGCATCAGCAACACCATCAGCCAGAATGCCAATACCCTCGTTAATCATAGGGATAAGAATTCTGTTTACAACGAAACCAGGAGCTTCAGCAACTTCAACAGGAGTTTTGCCAAGAGCTTCAGTTAGAGCAAGGATAGTAGCCTTTGTTTCTTCGGAAGTAGTTAAACCCTTAATGATTTCAACCAGCTTCATAACTGGAACTGGGTTAAAGAAGTGCATACCAATAATCTTATCTGGTCTGCTAGTAGCAGCAGCGATTTCGGTGATAGATAGGGAAGAAGTGTTAGTAGCAATGATAGTTTCTGGCTTACATAGCTTGTCTAGTTCAGCAAACAGAGCCTTCTTAGCTTCCATATCCTCAGTAGCAGCTTCAATTACTAGGTCAGCATCAGCGATGATGTTAATATCAGTAGAACCAGAAATTCTGCCGAATACGGTTTCAGCCTCTTCAGCTGTCATTTTGCCCTTAGTAACCAGCTTATCAAGGTTCTTCTTAACAGTAGCAAGACCTTTTTCAACAGAGCTTTCTCTTCTAGCTCTCATTACAACTTCATATCCATTCTGAGCTAGAACCTGAATGATTCCAGCACCCATAGTACCAGTGCCTAATACGCCAATCTTTTTCATTAGAGAGTGCCTCCTTAAGTGTTTTTAAGCTTATAAAATGTTTGTTAAAAAATTAACTCTCATTACTTAATATTATATCATAAAAAAAACAAAAGAAAAGACCTAATATGAAAAATATTACGATTTTTTTAAAATATATTACATTTAATTCATACTGCAAAACTATATAATATTACTTTTTAACAGAATTTAATCGTTTCTGCAAAATTTTATCAATAAAACGAATAAATATAAATATACTAGCAATAGGTGCTAATATATCTGATATTGGTTCGGAGAAAAATATAGCTCTTGCACCAAAAAAAGCAGGAAGTATAAATAGTGCAACAAAATATATTATTTTACGCCAAAAAGACAAAGAAAGAGCAAATTTAACTTGTCCCATAGCAGTAAACATATCAACTATAGCATACTGAACGCCAAGAGGAATTATAAATAATGTGCATATATGAATAGCTTTTATAGCTTCATTTGCTAAAGCTTGATTTTGAGTGAAAAGACCAACAAAATAAGGGCTTATAGTCCATGCAAATATAAACATAATAGATGTATATATAGCACATAATAAAATTATAAACCTATAGGCTTTTTTAACACGCTCAATAAGACATGCACCATAATTAAAGCTTATAAGTCCTTGTGTACCGCTGCTTATCCCACTAAGCGGCATGGTGACAATAAGCATAAAACTTTGTACTATTGTTGCACATGTTACAAGCATATCGCCCTCTTTTATTCCGCCATAGTTTTGGAGTAAAGCATTCATTGCTATAATCATAAGATTATCCATCGCTATTATAATAAATGGACAAAAACCAAAAATAACTATACGCTTTATAATTTTTAAATCATAGCCTGAAAATTCAAGCCTTATTGCCATATGTTTTCTTGTAAGCATTCTTAAAACATATAATGAAGAAAAAATTTGAGAAGTCACAGTTGCTATTGCTGCACCTCTTACACCCATATCAAATACAAATATAAACACAGGGTCTAAAACAATATTAGTTACAGCACCAATTATAACAGCTCTCATAGCAGCTTTGGAGTATCCTTGGCATATAACAAATTGATTAAGACCAACTGCTATAAGTGCAAATGGAGTACCAAGTAAATAAGTAAAAAAGTAAGGTTCTGCATAGCTTAGTGTGATATCGGAAGCACCAAAGGATTGTAAAATAGGCACTCTAAATGGTAAAATAAGCAAATATACCAATATACTACATATAATAACAAGTAATGAGCTGTTAGCTAGTACCTTTCTTGAATATTTTGTATCGCCTTCACCCATACTTATCCCAGCGATTGGAGCACCTCCAACGCCTATTAAATAAGCAAAAGAACTTACCATAGTTACAATAGGACCACACACACCAACACCCGCTAGAGCCATATCTCCAACTTCTGGAATATTGCCAATATATATTCTATCAACAATACTGTATAATACATTTACAAATTGTGCAATCATACTTGGAATTGCTATTTTAAGCACTAATTTTTTTATTTCATCATTAGCTAAATCATTTTCTCTTTTCATCATTTTTCACCATATAAATTTTATTATAATAAACAACTAAAAAAGACTGCTGCATTTTTGCAACAGTCTTTTATTTATGCTTTTTGGGTTTCATAAGCTTGACGAACTAAACGTGCAAGCTGGTCAGAACATGAAGTACCTTTTCCAGCACAATCTATACCATTAAACATTTGGTCAAGCTGCTCTACGGTCATGCCATCAACCACTCGGCTAAGTGCTTGTAAATTACCAGGACAACCGCCAGTAAATTTTACATTGTGGAGTATATTTCCATCTAAATCAAAAGAAATCTGTTTAGGGCATACTCCCTTTGGTTTTAGTTCAAAATGTGTCATATGTATCTCCTTAAATAAAAAAAGTTATAAATCACATAATGTATGTATTTGTTTAGCTGCATGTTCAAAATTATCAGCTACATAAAATGGTTTGTCAAGCTCTGGAATAGCTTCACCTTTCCAGTTTAGCCACATTGCTTGCATATTAAAATCTAATGCACCCTTAATATCATGTTTGATACTATCGCCAACCATTAGAGTTTGTTTAGGTGATACATTTAATTTTTTACATGCTAAATCAAAAATAGGAGCATGAGGTTTATCACGTCCAGCATCTTCACTGCTTATTAATATACCGCAAATATCCTCAAGACCTAGTTTACAAAGCTTTTTCATTTGAACATCTGCAAGCATATTTGTACAAATACCAACAGGGATATTTGCATTTTTAAGTTCAGTAAGCAATTTTTCAACACCATTATGTATAACCATATTATCAATAACAGTGTTCCAGTATATATCATTCATATTTTGAGCGTATTTAAAAGGATTTACACCAATAGCCTCTAAGCCCCATTTTGCAAAAAGTGTACGATTATGCATTTCGGGTTCATATGGACAGTGTTTTCTTAAAAGCTCTCTGCCATTATTCATAGCATCAGCAGCTTTTTTTGCATCTATTCCTATTTCTTTTGATAGATATTCACCAGCAGCCATTAAACCCAATTTATCACAGCTTTTAAAATCCCCATACAACGTATCATCTAAATCAAATAATACAGCTTTAATTGTCATTTATCTTTTTCTCCAACAATATTAAAGTAAATCTTCGTTATAAACTGCTCGACTTCCACCAACAAATTTAGGACGAGTTCTTGCAGCAAGTAAGGTAGCTTCACCAAGAGTTTTAGCTGAAAGACGCAAAGGAACAGCTACTTCTCTTAAATGCATACCAATTAATGTTCCACCAATATCAATTCCAGCAGCAGCTTTATGACAAAGGCTTTCAACTGCAACAGGATTTTCAAATGCATTATATGCAGCGGTAGCAAAAGAACCACCTGCTTTAGGTTGAGGGATAACATTTACCTCAGTTAGATTATATTTAACCGCTGCATCATGTTCGATAATTATAGCACGGTTAAGATGTTCACAACACTGTGCAGCTAGAAATAAATTATTCTCACGAATAACAGGTAAAATAGCATTTACAATAGTTTTCGCAATATCAGGACTGGAGTCAGTTCCGATTTTATGTCCAGCGACTTCACTTGATGAGCAACCAACAACAATAATATCACCCGCTTTAAGTTTTGATAGACTTATAAGTTCGGTAATTATTTGATTAGCTTGTACACTGATACAATCAAACATAAAAAATCCCTCCTAATAAATTTTATATCAACTAAGTATAACATAAAAAATATAAATTTTCAAACTATACACCAATTTAATTTTATAGGCATAGAATAATGCACAACGCCTTTGCGTTAGATAAATGAAAGGAGAAGTGAGATTTTATGGAGAAACAGCTGAAACCTATAAAACCCGAAGCGGGAAAATCAATTTCTGAAAAGAAAAAACAAAATGATGTTACTGCATCACCGGGAGAAGGTCCATTACCACTTCCAACACCAAGTTTACCATCAGGCTCTTGTATTTTGCCAAGTGATAGTATAAATCCAGATTTATTATCACTTGCAATGGCATTTGTACCAACTCAAACATGGGAAACACCATATAATTATGATGTTGCACTAAAAAGGGGTACAGTATTTCCTTGTCTTGATAAGCCATTTATTGGAGAGGAGGCATATAATAATGACTAATAGAGAAAATATGCTTCAAAAAATTAGAGAATATGATTTTACAATGATGGATACAGCACTTTTTTTAAATTCTCACCCTAAAGATGCAATGGCACTAGACCATTTTCGTAATGCAAGAGAAAAATATAATAAAGCAGTTGCAGATTTTGAAAGTAAATATGGAGTGCTTACCATGAAAAATATGGATAATAATTTACAGTGGACTTGGATAGATGACCCATGGCCTTGGGAAGGAGCTGATAATTAATGTGGGGTTATGAAAAAAAACTACAATATCCTGTTAAAATTAAAAATCCAGACCCTGTTGCAGCAAAAATTATAATGACACAATTAGGTGGCCCAGATGGTGAGATGGGAGCAGCAACAAGATATTTAAATCAACGTTACACTATGCCATATAAAGAATGTAAAGCAATTTTAACTGATATAGGTATATCAGTATCTATAATGTACCTTTAATTATTATTTTATATTTATAACTTTTAAACCGTTTTTAACTGCATATTTAGTGGTATAAGCAGTGCCACCGCTATTTTTATACTGATATGCAATACATACAGATGATATATCAACAAGTTGCCTATCTCTTTTATAATAACAGCCACGACTATAAGCATCTTGGGTATATATAACCCTTGAGGCTTTATTTTTATGATTTTCAAGCTGTATTATTTCTTCTGTACCCCATGTTTTCTCATGTTCGTAATGATTTTGAAAAGGTAAAATCAGAATTAGTTGTATATTTGGGTATTTTTCTTTAAGAGAAATAATAACTTCAGCGGCAAGTGCGTCAAAACCTCTTGCACCACCAGTACAAAAATATAAATATCCGTTTTCTATAAGTAATTCAACAGTATCATATACAGTTGAGAATAAAATATCTTGATTTTCTTTTAATAATCGGTGTCCTGTGAAACAGACAGTTTTTTCTTTATAAATCATAATATCACCTCTATTACATATAATTATATTATATGTAATACTTAGTTTTGTCCAGTATTACTTCCATCTAAAATAGAAGCAAAAGAC
>JAGHIZ010000080.1 GCA_017886875.1 Butyricicoccus sp.
GCCTTCATCAGTGTGCGGATTTCCTTTGCAATTCGTCCATGGCGACCGATTATACGTCCCATATCCTCAGTTGCAACACGCAATTCAAAGATGATTTCATCGCCATTTTCCTTTTCTTCTATGGAAATAGCGTCCGGAACTGTCACCAGATTTGCTACAATGTAGGTTAGAAGTTCCTTCATATTCACAACCTCACACTCCATTACAGCACACCGGCTTTCTTTAAAATGCCACGAACTGTGTCAGTTGGCTGTGCACCATTCTTGAGCCACTTTTGAGCAAGCTCAGTGTTAACCTTAACTTCAGCCTCAGCGGTCATTGGGTTGTAAGTGCCGATTTCCTCGATGAAACGACCATCACGTGGGTAACGGGAATCAGCAACAACGATACGATAGAAAGGAGCTTTTTTAGCACCCATTCTGCGAAGTCTAATCTTTACCATCTGTTTTTTCACCTCCTTGGAAACAGATAAAATGTCTATTGTAAAATAATTTTACACTAATTAAAATGGTAATTTAAAATTACCAAGCGATGGGAAACCACGCTTTTTACGTTTGCCACGCTTTTGCATTCCAACAATTTGACGAGTCATTTTCTGCATAGCTTCAAATTGTTTAAGCAGTCTGTTAATCTCCTCAATTTTAAGACCACAGCCGGCTGCAATACGCTTTTTACGGCTATAATTTATAATTGAAGGATTATCACGCTCTTTTGGTGTCATAGATTGAATAATAGCTTCTGTATGAGCAAGAGCTTTTTCATCAATCTTTGCACCTGCAAGTGCGTTTGCATCTACTCCAGGAAGCATACCTAAAATATCCTTCATAGAGCCCATATTCTTCATTTGCTGTAACTGCTGATAAAAATCCGTTAGCGTAAGTTTGCCAACTGATAATTTTTTAGCAGCTTCAGCAGCTTGTTTTTGGTCAAATGTTTCTTGAGCTTTTTCAATCAAAGTTAACATATCGCCCATGCCAAGAATACGAGATGCCATTCGGTCTGGGTGAAACTGTTCGATATTGTCTAGTTTTTCACCTGTACCAATATATTTAATCGGCTTTCCTGTTACTGCCTTGACAGAAAGAGCAGCACCGCCTCTAGCGTCACCGTCCATCTTGCTCATTAGTACGCCATCAATTCCCAAAGCTTCATCAAAAGTCTGAGCAACGTTTACAGCGTCCTGACCAGTCATTGCATCAACAACAAGCATGATTTCATGCGGTTTAATAGTCTTTTTAATTTGTTTTAGCTCGTCCATTAGTGCTTCATCAATATGCAAGCGACCTGCAGTATCAATAAACACTAAATCATGACCATTTTTACGAGCGTAATCAACACCAGCCTTAGCAATCTCTATTGGGTCACCCTGTCCCATTTCAAAAACAGTTATACCAAGCTGAGAGCCTACAACCTTTAGCTGTTCAATCGCTGCTGGACGGTAAACGTCACAAGCGACTAAAAGCGGTCTACGCTGTTGTTGTTTTTTAAACAAACCCGCAAGCTTTGCACAGTTTGTTGTTTTACCTGCACCCTGTAAACCAACCATCATAACAACTGTTGGTGGATTTGGTGCAATCATTAAACGAGCATTCTGACCGCCTAAAAGGGTTGTCAGTTCTTCATTTACAATTTTAATTACCTGCTGTGCTGGTGACAAGCTTTCAAGTATATCAGCACCAACAGCTTTTTCAGTAACAGATTTAATAAAATCCTTTGTTACTTTAAAGTTTACATCAGCCTCTAAAAGAGCCAGACGAATTTCACGCATAGCGTCCTTAATATCCGCCTCGGTTAGTCGTCCACGGCTTTTAAGCTTTTTAAAAGTATTGGAAATTTTTTCGGTTAAGCCTTCAAATGCCATATTTTCCTCCAATCACTAGCTGCGTTCATCAGCGATTGTTTTCAAGTTTTTATCCAAACGAGCCAGCAACTTGGAAATCTCAGAATTATGCAAAAGATTTGAATTTATAATTCTTAGTCTATGCACATCATCTAACATTGAACTGACAATCGAGTCAATTTTACCATATCTGGAAACTAAACCTAATTTTTTTTCCATATCCCGCAGTGTATGTTCCGCACGAACAATGCTGTCACGCACACCTTGACGAGTTATTCCAATATGTTCTGAGATTTCTGCAAGTGACAAATCCTCATTATAGTATAAATCAAATAACTCTTTTTGTTTTTCGGTAAGCACTTCACCGTAAAAGTCAAAGAGCAAGCACATTTCCAGCGGTTTATTTTTCATAATCAGCCTCCTGTGTAAAGGAGATTTGCTTTACAACTGCGACGTTAATATCTTACAATATACATAATTATATGTCAAGCTTTTTTAATAAAAATTTTTAAATTTTAATAGACTTTATTTTAAAATGAATGTATACTGATTTCATATGTTCGATTTATTAGAAACGAGGTTTTAATAATGCAGACACCCTTTACTTCTTCACTTGCAGATGGAATAACATTAACCTGTATGCAAGCAAAACAGTTTAAAACTTCGGTTTTAAGCGTTACAATGACCGTTCCACTTAGTAAAAACAATGGTTTTGCAGCTATTCTTCCCCATGTTTTACTAAGAGGTACGCAAAATTACCCTGATATGTTATCACTTAGCCGCAAGCTTGACACATTATATGGTGCTAGAATAGTGCCACTTATTCGTAAAGCTGGTGCAAATTTAGCTATTGGTTTTATAGCTGATGTTATTGATGAACGTTTTGCACAGGACAATCTAACAAATGAAGTTATAGATTTACTTTGCGAACTTATAAACAAACCTGCTTTGGAAAATGGCTATTTATTAAATGAATATGTTGAAAGCGAAAAACAAAATTTAATTGATAGAATAGCCAGACTTAAAAGCGATACCAGAAGCTATGTTGTTAGACGTATGCGAGAAATTATGTATGAAAATGAGCCTTTTGGTCTTTGTGAGTATGGAGATATTGAGCAGATACAAAATATAAATGCTCAAAATCTCACCGAATACCTAAAGGAAATCATTGACACCTCCCCTATGCAGATTTTTTACTGTGGAAGTGTTAATCAAAATGAAATTGCAGAAAAATTTAAATCAGCATTTTCATTTAAAAAATGCAATAAAAAGCCTGCTGAAAATATAATTCTTCCTGCACAATCTGAGCCTAAATATATAACAGAAACTATGCCTGTTTCTCAAGGCAAGCTCGCTATGGGACTACGTACAAATGTAACCGCTACTGATGATAATTACCCTGCTATTATGTTATTTTCTACTATTCTTGGTGGTTATACTGGCTCTCGACTTTTTAAACATGTTCGTGAAAAATTAAGCCTTTGTTATTATGCTTCTTGTGGGATTGATAAATTCACTGGAGGCATGACTATAACCTCTGGTATTGAAAATAAAAATGTTGAAATTGTTCAAAAAGAGATTTTATCTCAAATTGATGATATGAAAAACGGTAATATAACCGAGCAAGAACTCTTTGACGCTAAAAGAAATATTCTTGATTTATTAAAATCTATGAATGATAGTCCTTTAACATTAGAGTCGTATTTCCAAAGTGGTATTATGAACAATCTTTCGCTTTCTTTGGATAACTTATCCGAGCAAATACATCTAACTTCTTTGCAAGATGTAATAAAAGTTGGTCAAAATATTAAGCTTGACACTATTTACTTTATGAAAGGAGAAGAAGGTGTATGACACATAAAATATTTGATAAAATAGGCGAGGAAATGTACTCTCATGTACTTTCAAACGGTTTAAAAATATATTATATACCAAAAACTAATTTTTCTAAAACTTTCGCCATGCTTGCGACCAATTTCGGCTCAGCCGACCAAAAATTTCAAATGCAAAATGGTGAAATTATAGATACTCCTGCTGGAGTTGCTCATTTTTTAGAACATAAAATGTTTGAAGATAAAGACGGAAATGCACTTCAAAAATTTGCAAAAACTGGTGCAAGTCCAAATGCTTTCACAAGCCGAAATATGACAGCATACTATTTTTCATGCACCGATAATTTCTATGAGAATTTAAACATTTTAACTAAATTTGTATGTACACCTTACTTTACAGATGAAAATGTTAAAAAAGAAAAAGGCATCATAGAGCAAGAAATTAGTATGTTAGATGATGACCCATTTTGGAATGCATATACAAATGTTTATGCTGGCATGTATCACAATCACCCAATTAGAATTTCTATTGCAGGCAGTGCAGAAACCATTGCACCAATTAATCCAGATGTATTATATCAATGTCATAAAGCATTTTATAGCCCTAAAAATCTTGTTTTAACCGTTTGTGGCAATGCTGATTTTGAAAAAATCATTGAAATTGCAGAAAAAAACACACCAAAACAAGCTGATGAAATTGCAAACCGCTTTTATGGCGAGCGTAAAAACACCGTTTATAAAAATCAAATAACCGTAAAAATGAATGTCCCACAACCATTTTTTATGATTGGTATTAAGGATATTCCACTTGAAAAAGGCGAGTCACAGTCAAAAAGACAGCTTATAGGTGAGCTTTGTTGCGAAATTCTTGCTGGTAATTCATCTTCACTTTATAATAAACTATATCAAGCTGGTATTTTAAACCGTCGTTTTGACGCAGGCTATACCATTCACCCCGATGCCGCTTGTGTCTTATTCAGTGGAGACAGCAAAAATCCTAAAGAAGTATGTAATGCTATCCTTAATGATATATGTGAATTTGTTAAAAATGGTATATCTGATGAGGAGTTTAACAGAGTTAAACGTATGCATTATGGTATGATGATACGTTCACTTGACCAGCCAGATGATTTATGTCGTATGCAGTGTGAATGTTCATTTGCAAACGAAAACTTTGCAACCCCATCACTCCAATATGATGAAATCACAGTAAATGATTTGTTAAATATGTTTAAAATCTGGAGTGATAAAGATAGATTTACGCTTTCTGAAGTTATTCCTCTTGAAGCTAATCAGGAGGTTTAAACATGCAACATTTAATAGAATTTCCTCACCTTGGTTTAAGTTTTACTCTTAATAGAGTTGCATTTAATCTTTTTGGCAAAGACATCTATTGGTATGGCATAATTATAGCAATAGGTTTTATTGTTGCGTCTTTCTATCTTTCAAAGAAAACTGCACAATTTGGCTATGAACAAGATACATTATATGATTTATTGTTATTATGTTTACCAATAGCAATTATATGTGCAAGATTATATTATGTTATTTTTGAATGGGAACAATACAAAGATAATCCAATATCAATGTTATACATTTGGAATGGTGGACTTGCAATTTATGGCGGTATAATAGGTTCATTTATAACAATATATCTATATGGTAAAAAGAAAAAACTAAATATAGCTGAACTGCTAGACATTGCTTCATGCGGAATAATAATCGGTCAAATTTTCGGCAGATGGGGAAACTTTGTCAATGCAGAGGCTTTTGGTGGTGAAACTTCACTTCCATGGGGCATGTCCATAGATGGTGCTGCACCTGTTCACCCAACATTTTTCTATGAGTCA
This sequence comes from Butyricicoccus sp., assembly GCA_017886875.1. Classification (GTDB taxonomy): domain Bacteria; phylum Bacillota; class Clostridia; order Oscillospirales; family Butyricicoccaceae; genus Butyricicoccus_B. Next base: position 5,523 of record JAGHIZ010000080.1, read on the forward strand.
TTATGGAACTTAATCGGCTTTATTATATTACATTTTTGCTGTAAGCATAGAAAATTCAAAGGTCAAATATTTTTAATTTATGTTGCTTGGTATGGCTTTGGTCGTTCACTTATTGAAGGACTCAGAACAGATAGCTTATATATACCTAGCACACCAATAAGAGTTTCACAACTTTTAGCATGTATAAGTTGGATTACAGCATGTGTTTTGTTAGTTATCGCAAAGAAAAAAAAGATACAAACACTCAGTCAAATTTGGAACCCAACTGCTCAAATAGAATATAAAAAGTAAAGGAGTATATAAAATGAGTGCAATAAAAATGGACGGTAAAGCGTTATCGGCTAAAATAAGAGGTCAAATTCTAGCTGAAACTGAAGAATTAAAGGCAAATGGTGTTGTCCCTGGGCTTGCAGTAATACTTGTAGGCGATGACCAAGCAAGCCAGATTTATGTTAGAAATAAGGAAAAGGCTTGTACTGAATGTGGTTTTTACAGTGAAAAACACATTTTACCTGCTACTGCTACACAAGATGAACTGCTTGAGCTTATTGATACATTAAACAAAAACCCTAAGATTAGCGGTATCCTTTGCCAGTTACCACTTCCAAAACAAATCAGTGAAGATGCTGTAATTGCAGCTATTGACCCTAAGAAAGATGTAGACGCTTTTAACACCTCTAATGTAGGTAAAATTATGACTGGTGATTATGATTTTCTACCTTGTACCCCTGCTGGTGTTATGGAGTTGCTAGAAGAATATAACATAAACGTTGAAGGTAAACAATGTGTTGTTGTTGGTCGCTCTAATATTGTAGGCAAACCAATGTCTATGTTACTTCTTCATAAAAATGGTACAGTTACAATATGTCATAGCAAAACTAACAATTTGACTGAAATTTGCAAAAGTGCTGATATTTTAGTTGCTGCTGTAGGTAAAGCTAATTTTATAACTGCTGATATGGTCAAGGAAGGTGCAGTTGTAATTGATGTTGGTATGAACCGAAATGAAGAAGGCAAGGTTTGCGGTGATGTATCAAGTGATGTGATGGAAAAAGCATCTTATATGACACCTGTTCCGGGTGGAGTTGGTCCAATGACAATCACAATGCTTATGAAAAACACTATTAAAGCTGCAAAGCTACAAAATAATATTAAATAATAACAAAAATTAAAACCTCCGTTTATTAACGGAGGTTTTTTGTTTTATTTTGTGCCTGTACTACCATGACCGCCACGGTCTTTATTACCTAAAATATCTTGCTCTATAAATGAAATAGCTGGCTGATGCTCCATAATTCTAAACTGACATATTCTATCATTTACCGAAATTTTAGTATCTCTTAGTGCATATGCAGGCATGAACCACTGGTCATTATCTCCACAGTAAGTTTCATCAACAACGCCCATTGAATTAGTCTGTATTATACCAAAGTTCTTAAAAGTTGAGCTTCTTGGCACAATATGAGCTTCATACCCTTTAGGAAGTTGCATTGCAATTCCTAAAGGAATAAGTTTAAATTCACCTGCTTTTAACTCTATATCTTCAGCAGCTCTTAAATCAATCCAATCTGATTTACCATCTATATAACATAGTTTTTCAATTTTATCAGTAAAATACTTTATTTTTATTTCCATTTTTAATCCTCAATTAATTGTATTCAGGCTCAGATAAAAGCACAATTTGTTTCAGTTCAAATGTTTTCGGCACGTCTATGACTCTTTGATTTTCGCTACCCCTCCAAGGGAGCTTTGCATCTTTTAAAGCATTGATAAATCTGCCATCTACAACAACATCAACTAACTTTATAACTGGTAAATTTCTTATTTCTTCAAAGCGATAACCTGTATATAGCCATATTGTTTTTGTTGGAAACTTATCACGAATTTCTGTGCAAAGCTGGGTTATCCCCTCACGGTTTGATATAAACAAAGGGTCTCCACCAGATAATGTTATGCCAGAAACATAATCATGTTCTAATTCGTCAAAAATTTCTTGTTTTGCAGCCTCATCGAACTCCAACCCCCCATGCTCGTCCCATGTTATAGGATTGTGACAACCTTCACAAGCGTGTTCACAACCTGCAACCCACAGAACAACTCTTATGCCCTCACCATTTAACATATCATCTTTTGTAATATTATGATAACGCATTTACATACTCTTTCTTTCTGCAATTTCTGCCATTTTTGCTTCGTTTAAACGTGTATCTCCCTTAACACGAGAATAGGATAAATAACCGTTCATACGTTCAATTTTTGTAAGGTTTCGACTTCCACATTTTGGGCATGTATCCATAGATAGTTCTTCATGTCCACAATCATTACAATAAGCGAGTGATAGATTAACGCCTTCATAAAATCCCATTTTCATAGCACGTCGAACCATTGTGCGAATTGCCTCTAAATTATAATCTATTGGATATTTAACATATTGTATCTTACCGCCGTTACATAAATTCCAATAACGGTGCTCAAGATTTTGTTTTTCAATAGGTGTAATATCCTCTGACACATGACAATGGAAACTGTTTGAAACATATTCTCTATCAGATACACCTTCGATTATACCATATTTAGCTCTAAACTGGTGAACCTGCAAACCACAAAGGCTTTCTGCTGGTGTGCCATAAATGGCATAAAGATAGCCATCTTCCTCTTTAAACTGGTTAACTTTTTCATTTATATATTCAAGCACTTCTTTAGCAAATTCGCCATCTTCAACTAAACTTTTTCCATTATAAAGCATTTGCAACTCATTTAATGCAGTAATGCCAAAAGATGCAGTAGCAGTTTTCATAATTGGCTTAATTTTATCATTTATTCCAAGATGACCACCATAAAAACCGCCTTCACAGTAAGCCAGTGGATTAGTAGACGCTCTCATTTCGCCCAAATATGCATATGTGCGTATGTGTAATTTGCGGATAAGCTCCAAATAATAATCTAAAACTTTATAAAAATCAAGATTTTCTTGTCTTGATTTAGCTAAAATCATAGGTAAATGCAGAGAAACCGCACCAATATTCCATCTTCCTACAAAAACAGGCTTGTCATTTTCATCTGCTGGTTTCATTCCGCCACGCTCATACCAAGGTGATAGAAACGCACGACAACCCATAGGGCTAATAATTTTACCATATTTTTTATACATTGATGGTACATAACCCTCACCAGTGAGTGAAAGCCAGTCTGGATACATAGCTCTTGATGAGCATAAAATACCAGCTTCAAAAACATCTTCAAGTTCTTTACCCTTGCCATGTAAATTTTCATCATATAAAAATACAATTTTAGGGAATAAAACCGGCTTCTTTTGACCTTTTTTACCTTGTCCACGACGTCTAACATCAAGCATTGTAATAGATGCCATTTTAGCAAATCTACTTGTACCAGTGCCCATTGTCATAGTGATAAATGGATAATCGCCACGACTTGATGCAACAGTGTTAAATTTATATTCCCAACCTTGGAAACCTTGCTTAAAATCATTAAGCACATCAGCCTCAGCTTCTTTTTCCACTGTTTCAGCATCTAATCCCATACGAGTGTATTTTTCTGTTAACATTTTATATGTTTTCTCAGCATAAGGTTCTAAAAGTAAATCAACACTTGGAACAGTAAAACCGCCATATTGTTGACTTGCAGCAGAAAGCACTATATCCCCTATAACATCAAATGCAACATCAAGTGTTTTAGGCTCATTATACCATAAATTGCCCATTTCAAAGCCGCCTTTAAGCACATTTTCAACGTCAAACAGACAACAGTTCATAGTATCACGTCTTGCAGACATATCATGTACATAGATATAGCCATCACGACAAGCCTGTAATTCTTCTGTGGTCATAAAGAATTTTTGATAAAGCTCTTTATTTAGCTGATTAAAAATCAAACTACGCTTTGTAGAAACTAACGCTGAGTCAGTGTTAGAGTTTTCTTTATCGCCTATATACATAATAGACTGACTTTTTTTATAAACGCTATCAAGCATTCCTACAAAGTCTTGCTTATAATTTCGGTAATCACGATAGCTTTTTGCAACTTCTGGGCGAACACGCTCAAGAGCTGCTTCTACCATATTATGCATTTGACCGATTTGAATTTCTGATGTATTCATTTGGTTTACATAATCTTCAACATATTTACAAATGCTGTTTGTTTCCTCTTTTGTAAATTCATACAACACACGATTTGCAGATTTATTAACTGCTGCAATCACTTTATTAACATTAAATTCCTCTTTTGTATGGTCTTTTTTTACAACATACACCATCTATCTAAAACGCCCTTTCATCATAAATATTGTAGCTGTTCCATTATATCACCCTATATCTTGTATGTCATTTGCAATTATCCACAAATTAAAGCTTTTAAATTAGTACTGTTTTATAGCCTGTTAATTGACATTGACAAAAAGTGAATTTATAATAGAAAATATTACAATTAATATACATTTTTTATCTTTGTATGGAGGTTATTTATGGAATTACAAAATTGTATTTTAACTCGTAGAAGCATTAGAAAATTCACTGATGAAGCTGTATCACATGAAACCTTAGAAAAAATAATTTCTCTTTCTGCATATGCACCATCATGGAAAAATACACAGATTTCTCGCTATATTGCGATTGAAAATCCAGAAATGCTAAACAAGATTAGCGAAGTTTACGCACCATTTAACGGTAAAATTATAGCTAATTGTAAAACACTTATTGCACAAACCTTTATTAAAAACAGAAGCGGTTTTGAACGTGACGGTTCATATTCAACTGATAGAAATGAAGGCTGGCAATATTATGACTGTGGTATTGCAGCTCAAACTTTTTGTTTAGCGGCTCATGAATTTGGTGTAGGTTCGGTTATTTTAGGTATTTTTGACCGCAAAGAGCTTGAAAAATATCTTGAAATTCCAGAAGACCAAGAACTTATGGCACTTATTGCCATTGGTTATCCAGCCCAAAACGATGTTCCTGCACCAAAGAGAAAAGATGTTAATACACTTCTCACCTATCGTTAATTTAACATTTTCACTTTCGTAGAAAAAGTCCACTGGTTTTATCCAGAGGACTTTTTTATTTATGATATTTACCACCAGCCGCAATATTAAGTGCCCTGTAAACCTGTTCAAGCACCATAACTCTAGCTAAGTGATGTGGAAATGTCATTGGTGACATAGATAATCTTAAATTAGCTTGCTTTTTAAGCTGTTCGTCCATGCCACAAGAACCACCTATCAATATAACCAAACGACTAATACCATTTAAAGTAAACTCAGATATTTTATCTGCTAAAGCTTCACTTGACATAGTCTTTCCTTCTATACACATAGCTATAACAGCTGCACCTTGAGGTATTTTTGAGCGAATAAGCTCTGCTTCTTTTTGCAGTGCAGATATTATTTGACCATCTGATGGTTTATCTGGTAAACGTTGTTCTGGAAGTTCAAGTATTTCAAGTTTACAATAACCTGAAAGGCGTTTTTCATACTCCTTAACCGCTTCTTTCCAAAACCTTTCACCAAGTTTACCCACACAAATCAACCTAATGCCAAGCACTTGTCCACCTCCATTTCACAGAATATAGGTTTTTCCATTTCATTTACAGGTGCAACAAACAATTCACATTTAAGCCCAGCTATAAAAAGCATTTGATTTATATATCTTAATGCTTTTACTGGACTGTTGTTTTTCTCGCTTAAATGAGATAAAACTATTGTATTAACCCCATTTTTAACTAAATCAACCACACATTCAGCACAAGCAGCGTTTGATAAATGCCCCAAATTGCCTAAAATTCGTTGTTTTGTCTGATATGGATACACAGTATTATTTCTAAGCATATCAATATCATGATTAGCTTCTATAACAACAAAATCACATTTGCAAAGCATATTTTTTACATTTAAAGGAATAAATCCTAAATCTGTTGCAAAACCAAATATTATTTCTTGACATTTAAGTATAAAACCAACACTTTCATTTGCATCATGTGGCGTTAAAAATGAATTAATCTCAACAGATTTAATAAAAAATCTCTCTGAGCCTATAAAAGTGCTAATAATATTATGTGCATGAGGTATTTTCTGCAATACTGCACTGGCTGTACCCTCTGTCATATAAACAGGGATATCATATTTTTTAGCAAATGTTGAAAGTCCTTTTATATGGTCGGAATGCTCATGTGTTATAAGCACAGCATCTAACATATCAACAGTAAGCCCCAAACCGGTAAGTGCATTATTAAGCTTTCTTACAGATACACCCATATCTATTAAAATTATAGTATCACCGCAAAAAAACACACCGCAATTACCAGAAGAACCGCTTGCAATACTAAAATAACCTATCTTATTCAATAGATTAAAGCACCCTTTCACATGAAAATCGGGGCGGAAAATAAAATGACCGCCCCAATAGTTGTTTTATTTTGCATTTGGCATAGGGCTGCTAGAGTCTGGAATTTCAGACCTATACATATCAGCACCCAAGCCAACAAACTTTTCGACTAGGTTTTCATATCCACGCTCAATATTGGTAACCTGTTCAACCATAGTAGTGCCCTTTGCAGCAAGACCTGCAATTACCATAGCAGCACCTGCACGAAGGTCATAAGCACGAACTGGAGCCGCTTTCAGCTCAGATACACCTTCTACAACAGCAACCTTACCTTCTACATGGATATTTGCACCCATTCTAATAAGGTCTTCAGTGTAACGATATCTATTATCCCAAACACCTTCAGTTATAATGCTTGTGCCCTCTGCAAGACATAAAGCGGTTGTCATCTGAGGTTGCATATCTGTAGGAAATCCCGGATAAGGCATAGTCTTAATGTTGGTTTTAGACAGCTTACCTGTACGAGTTACTAAAACAGCATCATCATATTCAGTGACTTCTACGCCCATTTCAGTAAGTTTATTTGTTATACATTCAAGATGTTTTGGAATTACATTTTTAATAAGTGCCTGACCGCCACAAGCAGCAACGGCTGCCATAAATGTACCTGCTTCAATTTGGTCTGGAATTATAGAATATGTTCCGCCATGCATTTTTTTAACGCCACGAATTTTAATAACATCAGTGCCAGCACCTTTAACATCAGCACCCATAGCATTTAAAAAGTTAGCAAGGTCTACAATATGAGGTTCTTTTGCTGCATTTTCAATAATGGTCATACCCTCTGCAAGCACAGCAGCAAGCATAATATTAATAGTTGCACCAACAGATACAACATCAAAGTAAATATGAGCACCTTTCAATCCATTTGGAGCTTCTGCATGAATATATCCGCCTTCACGTATAGATATTTTAGCCCCCAAAGCTTCAAAGCCTTTAATATGTTGGTCAATCGGACGAACTCCACCAAAGTTACAACCACCTGGCATAGTAACCTCTGCTTTATGGTATTTACCAAGCAAAGCACCAATAAGATAATAAGACGCTCTTATCTTACGCATAAGGTCATATGGAATTTTATCTTTATCCTGATTACATTCGCCTGAAAGCTCAACAGTTGTAGCATTTACCAGTCGTACAGAAACGCCAAGTTCACGCAGTATTTCAAGCTGTAAAGTTACATCTATAATTTTAGGTACATTTTCAATTCTACATGGACCATCTACTAATAAAGCAGCTGGAACTATAGCAACTGCTGCATTTTTAGCACCGCTGATGGTCACTTCTCCGTTAAGGCGTTTTCCGCCATTGATGACATATTTTGTCAATTCAACCGTCTCCTTAAGTCTCCTTAATATATTAAAAAAGCGAATATAAATTAGTAATATTCGCTTGGGTGTTATCATGATATTATTTTATGCATTACTTAAATCTTACAATAATGCTTTAAATATTTTAACACAACACACGCTGTAAAGTAAAGTATTTTCACGCCCCAAACTCAATATTTTCTTATAGCTAAAATAACAATTTTTTCGTCTTAAACTATTTCATTTTTGACTGGGTCTACATAAAAATCTCCATTATCTGTTTCTATTCGCCAAACAGGTGAAAGCTGCATTTGACTTCCTGCACCATTAATAAGCAATAAACCCGCTGTAATATCATAGATTTCATTCACTTTTTTCTGTCCTGCGAACCAAATAATGCTATCAATAGGATTATATGTAGAATACAAATTATTTCTTGTTGCATAAGGCTCTGAAAAAGTCCATCTTCCATTTATAGAAATATTATCATCAGAAAATTTTATTTTTAAATTTCGATTAAAAACTTCATAGCCAGCAGTTTTAAAACTTGCTACCGCTGTAAAACCGTTTACATTTATTTCTAAACCTGATTGATTTATTCCCATGCTTTCAAGTAAACTACTGGCTTGATTTTCTATTGAACTTTCATCTGGTTTTTTATAATTTTCCGGTGTTATAACTGCACTTATTTCTCCGCTATCATTCCAACTGACCTCACCTAAATCACTTTCAAAACTAAGTGAATTATCACTATTAATTTGTACAGCATCTTCACCTAAAAGCTTATGTGCAACCTTTAATTCATCTGTTCTACTTTGGTCAACAATAAGTTGTGGCATCATTGCCTCTTTAGGCAAATCTATATTTTGTATTGTAATATTATTATTTGCAAGTACAATCTGTAAATTTTTAAACATTTCCTGTTCACGTTGTTCTTCGCTTGCCCATTTTACAACCAAAACACCGACTAAAAAAGCATCAACTAGAAATAAAATCGCAATCAAAATACTTTTAATTTTACCCCATTGCAATTTTGCATTTACCTCCTTACATTTAAAATCTGTAAACGCATTGTGCAGTAAAATTCATTTGTTCATCTTCAGTGTAAACAAGCATAAGCCTAAATAATTCATTATTTGAAGCTGCTGCTGCTTGTCTTGTAGGTATCACAGGTGTTTGAATACCTGTTTGATTAAAACTTTTAAGCTGAAATCTGGCTTCCATCAATTTATTGTTCTGTATAACAAGCTGAGCAAAAGGTGTTTCTGTTTTTACAGGTACACCACCTATACACTGAATAAAAGTAAATACTTTTTCTTCGTCATTCTGAGTTATAGCATAAAGCATAGCCTGTGAAGTATCACCCATACTATTTTGAACCTCTCTAACAAGAGTTATTGCTAAATCCATTTGTACAGTAAGTTCATTTGCATATTCAGGGTCACTACTTACATCTATACCGCCTTCATTTGCATATGCATTAAAAATAACTGTGCCATCTTTAGAAATATGAATTGTGCTATAATCTTCAACAAAAACCATAGTTTGACCTTGATTTTCTTCATATCTATTTACATCTAAATCATATGAAAAAGCAGATAATAAATTTGTAAGACTAGTTCCGTTTTGAGCGTCTAAAAAATCTGGAATACTTGCAGAATATTTTTCTGCTTGAACTATATCATTTTCAAAAATAAGTGTATCAGGTCTTATTTTTTGGAACATATCATCATCAGCTGCAAATATACATTCATTCATTGGGAGTTTACTTAAATCAATATCCCATTTTTTTATACCTGTACTTTTCTTTTTAAAACCATTCATTGTATGAATATAAAGTGTCCCGTTTTCATCAAGCCAAATTATATCAGTAGCTATTTCATCTTTAGAGGTTTGCCCCATCCAGTTTGATAAAAGCGATATTGGTAAACTGCCTTCATAACCAAAATAAATACCATCTAATTTTAAGCTTTGTTTTAAATCAGCTAAATCAGTGGACTGAAACTCGCCTTGTTTTGCTAAAGCCTTGCCTATGGTTTGATACATTGCTTCATAAAGCACAGATACAGATGCTTCATGATATTGTGCACCATTTGTTATCCCTTCATTTTTAATTGCTATTCTAGTAGGCATAGCTGCTGGATTATTGCCTGTTTTTATTTCAAAACCGCTTACACCATAGGTTACACGTTGATAAAGCAAAGCAAAAATGGAGTCCTCAGGTACACTTGAAGTATCAAGATATGAAAGCCATGCAAGTGCAGTAAGTGGAACCATAGCAACAAATAATATAAATAAAATCAAGTTTTTGAGTCTATTTCTTTTTTGCATTCTGCATTACCCTCTTGCTCAATCGGCAGAAGTATAGTGACCTCTGTGCCTTTATCAGCTTCACTTTCAAGGAATATCTTACCATTATGAGCTTTAACCATTTCTTTAGCTATTGCAAGCCCTAAACCTGTTCCGCCTTTTTCTCTTGACCTTGCTTTATCCACTCGGTAAAAACGTTCAAATAGTCTAGGTAAATCTTCTTTTGGTATGCCGATACCATTATCAACCACACGAATACGTACAGTCTTGGCGTCCATTTGGTCTGCAAATAAAAATATCCTGCCACCACTTGGTGTATATTTTATAGAGTTTGAAATAATATTTACAACAACTTGTTCCAAACGCTCTTTATCACCCATAATTTCAGGCAGTGGCTTTGGTATATACATTGCAAGTGAATGACCATTTTTTTGAGCGTCCAGCTCCATAGCAGTATAAACATTTTCTAACATTTGCTGAATTGAAAAACGTCTAAAAGACAAGTCCATTCTGCCATAATCAAGTTTAGAAAGTGTAAGTAAATCCTTAACTATACGAGTCATTCTATCCGCTTCACCAGTTATAACACCTAAAAAGCGTTTTTCAGTATCTGGCGGAAGTTCGCCTGCTGCGTCCATAAGTGTTTCAGTGTAGCTTTTAATATTTGTAAGTGGCGTTCTAAGCTCATGAGATACATTGGCTACAAATTCACGTCTTGCATCATCAAGTTTTTTCTGTTCGGTTATATCATGAATAACCGCAATAATACCACGTTCACTTTCTCTTACACCAAATGAAGCAAGAAGCACCTGTAAAACACGATTTTTTCTCGCTATTTCATAACTTATAGAGCGTTTTTGTGCAAGCGTTTCAGGTAGTTTTATATCTGTAAACACATCTTTAAAGCTCATATTTTCATCAAAATTTATATCAAGTAAACGTTCGGTTGCAGGGTTCATATGAATAACTTTTCCGTCCATAGAAAATGCTGCCACACCATCTGACATATGCAAAAACAGAGTGTTTAGTTTATCTCTTTCATCTTGTACTTCACCTATAGTGTTTTGTAACATCTCAGCCATATAGTTAAAAGTTTCGGAAAGATTGCCTATTTCATCACCTGATTGTATTTCAAGCCTATGGCTATAATCGCCAGATGCTACAAGTTTTGCTTGTTTAGTTATATTTTCAATAGGTGTTGTTATAGTTTTGCTAAGTAAAAAGCTAAGTAATACTACAACTAAAAGACCAAAAAGCATCGCTTCCATAACAATACTAAAAAAGCTCCATGAAAGCTCTTGTATTTCCTGCTTATCATCTTTAATATAAACAATAAAAGTTTGATTTTCGCCCTCAACGGGATATGCTGCATCAATATAATGGTCTATAACTGCATTTTTAAGTCCTATTTGACCTGCCATTGCAGATAATAAATTGGGTGTTATTGTGATTTCTGCACTGCCTTTTTCTCTTGAACCGCTTAAATAACTACCTGTGCTATCCAATATATAATAATTTCTATGACTATCAATACCTAACGAACCAGCTCTCACATTTATCATTTCATCTAACTGCTCAGCTGCGTTTTGTTGATGAGCTGCTTCTTCCATAGCCTCTCTTAAATCAAATGTAAAAACTCTAGTCATTTGGTCTTGAAAGTCTTTAAGATAATAGTTACCGACACTATTTATAAGAAATGTGCCGGTAACTACCATAACAGATATAATAAGCAATATCAAAATAAGAACTAACTTCATGTGCAGACTGCGAAACATACCAACAGTCATTTTTTTATTATTTTCCATGAATAGCTCCTTAAATACTTTCTAGTTTTTCTGTTTCTGAGAAATAATATCCAAGTCCACGTTTAGTAATAATATATCTAGGCTGAGCTGCCTCATCTTCAATTTTTTCACGAAGTCTACGAATAGCAACATCAACAGCTCTTAAATCGCCATAATATTCATAACCCCAAACCTTTTCCATAAGTTGTTCTCTTGAATAAACTTGTCCAGGAGTAGCTGCTAAAAATGTTAAAAGTTCAAATTCTCTAACAGATAAATCAAGCTGTTTACCATGTTTATAAATTGAACCATTTGAAGCCTTAATTTGCAAACTATCTGATGATGTTGTTTTAACTTCATCATCATTTGAAACACTTCTTCTCATATTTGCCTTAACTCTAGCCATAAGCTCACGCATAGAAAATGGCTTTGTTATATAATCATCAGCCCCAAGTTCAAGCCCCAATATTTTATCTGTTTCTTCTTCTCTAGCGGTAAGCATAAGAATAGGCACTCCAGAGCTCATACGCACCCTTTTACATACTTCAAAACCGTCCATTTGAGGAAGCATAACATCAAGTAATATAAGGTCAGGGGATTTTTCAAGAGCCAATTTCAAGCCATCAGCACCATTATTGGCTTCTAAAGTTTGATAGCCTTCACGTTGTAAATTAAATACTAAAATATCAGCAATAGCCTTTTCATCTTCCACCACAAGAATGGTTTTTGACATAGTTTCTCTCCTTTCCTATGGTGATTAGGTGTATTTTACCCAATCAGACCGTTCAATCTTGCCCTATAAGCCGCCATAACAGTTTTAGCATCACGGATTTCATCAGATGCGATTTTCCTTTCAAACTCTGCAAATGGCATACGAACATGCTCAACAAATTCATCTTCATCAGGTGAAACTTCACCTGCGGTTAGACCAGTTGCAGCATAAAGATATACAATCTCATTAAGAAAACCTGGAGATGGATAAACTTGACCTAGGTTTATCATATTTTTAGCTGTAAAGCCTGTTTCTTCTTTGAGCTCACGTCTGCCACAATCTTCAATATTTTCTGCACCATGGTCAAGTTTACCTGCTGGGATTTCATAAATAACCTCTTTGTATGGATATCTAAATTGACGCACTAAAATAACATTACCATCTTCATCAATCGGAAGTATACCAACGCCGCCAACATGCTCACAAACTTCACGTATTGCAGGTTTACCGTTTGGCAGCTCTATATTATCAACTCTTGCAGACATAATTTTGCCACGAAAATGATATGTCTGGTCTAAAGTTTTCTCTGTAAAATCCATTTTAATTATCCTCCTTTATAATTTTAACTATATAAGCTTGTTCAGCTTCTAAAGCTATTGATTGAAGTTCATCTTCATCAATATATATTTCTGGTTCACCCAAAACAGGGATTATTTTCTTTGCATTTTCAACTGCATAATAAACAGCTTCATATCCACGATTTACAAGTATAAGCATTTGCTCATTTTGAGTTTGACGCTCATAAATTAAAACCCCATTATCAGCCTCTAAAAATCTTAACTGACCTTTATTAAGTGCCTCACTTGAGCTTCTAACCTCACCAAGTTTTTTATAAAACTCTAAAATTTCGGTGTCCTCATTACCCCAAGGATAAGTTCTTCTATTGAATGGGTCTTCATAGCCTTGTTGTCCTGCCTCATCACCATAATAAATAGTTGGTGAACCTGGCATAGTAAACTGTATTACAGCAGCCATAAATAGCTTACGCTTTGCCATTTCACGCTCATCACCCTCAAGCCAACGATGAGCACGAAAATCTCTGCTTTGACTCCAATCGCTACTATCTGAACCAAATAATGTTAAAGCTCTTGGTGTATCATGTGTGCTTATAATATTCATAAGATTATAGAAAACTGCTGTTGGATAATTTTCACGCAGTGTTTCCATTTTTTCCATAAATTCCTCAGCAGGTGCACCACATAAATAAGCAAGCACACCATCACGCAAAGGATAATTCATAACGCTATCAAGTTCACCGCCTTGGAAGTATTTACGTCTAACATCATAACTAATTTTATTTGATGCGTCTTCCCAGACTTCACCTACAACTAAAGCGTCTGATTTAACACTTCTTGCAGCAGCATTTAGTTTTGCTATAAACTCATCAGGCAGTTCATCAGCAACATCTAAACGCCAACCAGAAGCACCAGCATTAAGCCAATGTTTAATTACACTGTCCTCACCTTCGATTATATAATCAAGGTAAGCTTCATTCATTTCATTTACTTGTGGCAGTGTATAAATTCCCCACCAAGATGAATACTTATTAGGCCACTCTGAAAAATCATACCATGAATAATATTTTGAGTCTTTAGACTGATATGCACCTACGCTATCATAGTTATTTCTTGCATTAAAGTATTCACTATCATATCCTGTATGACTGAAAACACCATCTAAAATAACACGCATACCATATTGTTTAGCTTTTGAACAAAGCTCTTTAAAATCTTCCTCTGTACCCATCATAGGGTCAATATTTTTATAGTTGCCTGTGTCATATCTATGATTTGAAAAGGCTTCAAAAATCGGATTAAAATATATTGTTTTAACATTTAAACTTTTAAGATAATCTAGTTTTGAAATTACGCCTTTAATACTTCCGCCAAAGAAATCATTATTCCAAATTTCACCTTTTTCATCAGGCAAATAAACAGGTATATCTGACCAATTTTCATGTATATTGCGAGTTGTACGCCAACCTGTTTTTTTAGGAACTTCTGTTCTACAAAAACGGTCAGGGAAAATGTTATAAGTTATACCTTGACCGAACCAATCAGCAACTTTATACTGACCATCAAAAACGGTCATTTGGAACATATCGCCTAAATCTTTGCGTACATCACCATAACCACCTGGATTTTTCACAATATAATATTCATCATAAGCGGTAATAATTTTAAATGCATACCAATAAAGACCTGCATTACCCGCTTTAAAGTTTACTTTATAGCAATCACGATAGCCTTCATATCCATTCCATTGCATAGTTATATATTTAGGCTCGTTTTCATTATCAGCTTTTATAATAAATTCAGCATGTAAAACACCTGTGTTTCTTCTTGGATAAATGCAAATCTCAACATCATCTCCAGCTTTAACAGCACCGAATGGTTTTTTATATGCTTCTAATCTTGAACAATAAATACTTAAAATTTCACTCATTAAAAATATCTCCTTTTTTATTTAAGCCAAGTAAGTGTAGCTTAAACATTTCATAGCGATACAGAATAAGTATACCACATTATGATACATTTTTTAAGTATTCATATTTGTTTTATTGATAAAAAAAGTTAAAGAAAAGCTGCCCATAATAAATATAGGCAGCATAACAATTTAGAATGAAAATTTAGAAGGCACACGCCAGATATTTTGTGCATATTCAGCAACTGAACGGTCAGCCGCAAATCTACCACTATTAGCAATATTAATAAGAGCCATATAATTCCAGTTTTGAGGACGTAAATACATTTGAGACGCACGTTCTTGTGTTCTATAATAAGATGCAAAATCTCTGCAAATACAATAATAATCATCTTCATCATGTGCTTTAAATGCAGCATCTAATACATCTGTATAATCAACACCATCATCAAAGCCCTGTTTTATACGGTCTATAGCATATTGAAATTCTGGAGATATTTTTCTATCCTCTGGTCTTACTCTGCCAGTAAATGCTTCACTTGGCTGAGTACCAAATAACATAATATTTTCACGACCGACAGTTTTTGCTATTTCAATATTAGCACCGTCCCATGTGCCAATAGTGATTGCACCATTCATCATAAATTTCATATTGCCAATGCCTGATGCTTCACTACCTGTTAAAGAAATTTGTTCGGAAAGGTCAGCCGCAGGTATAACTAGCTCAGCTAATGAAACATTATAATCTTCTAAAAATACAAATTTAATTAGCTTATTAACTTCAGGGTCATTATTAACCATATTAGCTATTGCATGAATAAGTCTAATAATTTTCTTTCCTATTTTATGTGATGGCATTGCTCTAGCACACATAATAAATGTTTTTGGAACAAGAAGTTCTTCTTCTTTTTGTTTAATTTTATTATATACAGCTAAAACATTCATCAAGTACATTAAATGACGTTTATGCATATAAATATTTTTGCAATGAACATCAAACATTGTGTTTATATCTACTTTTATACCAGTTTTATTAAATATATACTCAGCTAAACGCTTTTTATTATTAAGCTTAACATTACCAATAGCATCTAAAAGTTTTTGGTCATCACCTAAACTAGCTAAAACATGTAATTCTGATGGGTGTGTTATAAATCCATCACCTATTTTAGAAGAAATTAATTCTGTTAATTCAGGATTTGCTTGACATAGCCAACGTCTTATAGAAATACCATTTGTTATTTGTCTAAATTTTGCAGGATAGATTGAATAAAGGTCTGGGAATACATGAGTTTTAAGCATTTCACCATGTAATGTTGAAACACCATTCACAGAGAAAGAACCTATAACCGCTAGATTTGCCATATTCACATTATCATCATGTATTACAAGCAATCTATTTATTTTGCTTATATCATCAGGATAGTACCCCATAAGCATACCGGCATATCTGAGATTTATTTCATTTATAATAGCCATAACTCTAGGAACAATATCTTGCACCATATATACAGACCAATATTGTAAGTAATCTTGACGCATTGTATGGTTTGTATAAGCTATTGATTGTGTTGTGATATTCCAAGCAAACTCCCAACTCATTTTTTCTTCATCTAATAAAATACGCATAAGCTCAGGAATTACTAAAGCTGAATTCATATCGTTTAGATGAATAACATTTTTCTCTGCAAAATTTTCCAATGTGCCATATATATCTTTATGTTTTTTGCATATATCTTGAACTGTTGCTGATACTAGAAAATATTGTTGCTTTAATTTTTGCCTTCTGCCTTCTTTAGTTATATTATCGCTTATAAGCATTTTTGATATATTATCATCAGCTTGTGAACTTTTCGCCTGCCATAATCTTAAATTTATAACATGCTCAGTATTATAGCCAGAGATAATCATATCATAAGGCACAGCAAGCACTTCAACTGCATTGTTATAATCTATTTGTAGTGCATCATCACGCCATATTTCATTGATTTGACCACCAAATTTAACAGTTTTAGTATCATTTTCCTGTTTTGTTTGCCAAACCTCACCTGTTTCAAGCCATAAATCTGGCAGTTCCACTTGCTCGCCATTTTCTATTTTTTGAATGAAGTTACCTTCTTCATATCTAATAGTATACCCTGTGCCTGCAACACCAATAGTGGCGACAGCGTCACCGTAGCATGCTGCAAGCCTACCTATAGAGCCTCCACCAAGTCCTGCATCTCTTTCAACTGATAGCATTTTATTTATATCAATTTGTAAATCTTCGCAAGCCTCTTGTAGAGCCTCCAGCATACCAAGATTATATGCATTATTTTTAAGTGAGCGACCGAGTAAAAACTCCACACATATAAAATGTACTTTTCGCTCTAGTTTCTGTGTTTTTTCGGTCTTTAGCATAATTTCATAAAGCTCTGATTGAATATATTTTGCACATGCATAATATATTTGGTTATAATCTGCTTTAGATATATCATCTATACCGAAATTTTGTTTTAAGTTATCTAAAATATTATTTATAATTTCTTTTTTGCGATATTGTTTTAACATGCCTTTTATTCTATGCCCCCAGTATTATTTACTTGAGCGGTATTTCTGAATGTGAAATACCGCTCATTTTCTCTTCTTATTTTTTTTATTTTAAATAGACTTGTAAAGTTCTTCATAAAGTTTTGCAGAAGCAGACCAACTAAAATCTTCCTTCATACCACCTGTAACAAGTTTTTTCCAAGCTGGCTTATTATAGGTAAATACACCACAAGCTTCTCTAATAACATGAAGCATATCATGTGCATTGTAGCTATGGAAAGTGAAGCCGTTACCAGTTCCAAGATAATCAACAAATGCATGAACGGTATCTTTTAAGCCACCTGTTTCACGAACAATAGGAATAGTACCATAATGCAAAGCTATCATCTGAGCTAAACCGCAAGGTTCAGATTTAGAAGGCATAAGCAAAATATCACTACCAGCGTATATTTTGCTTGCAAGCTCAGCAGAGAACATAATATTAACCGAAATTTTATCAGGATAACGTTTTTTAGCTTCAATGAACATCTGTTCATAACGCCATTCGCCCTTACCAAGTACAATAAGTCTGATATCATCTTGTAGAATTTCGTCCAATACAGCTTCTATAAGGTCAAGACCTTTATGTCCAGCAAAGCGAGATATTATGGCTATAACAGGTGTTTCCTCTGTGCCTTCAAGCCCACACATTTCAAGCAGTTGTTTTTTATTTTCTAGCTTGTTTTTAACTGTTCTTGTTGTATAATTCTTAAATAAATATGGGTCTGTTGCAGGATTATAAGTATCTAAATCTAAACCATTTAATATACCATGTAACTTATAGCTACAATCACGAAGTATTGGGTCTAAACCATGACCATAGTAAGGTGTTTGAATTTCCTCAGCATAGGTTGGTGATACAGTGGTAACCGCACCACTTGCAACGATAGCAGCCTTCATAAGGTTAACATCACCGTCCATAGCCATAAATCCTGAACGATAATGAGCATCATCAATACCCAGTACATACTCAAGGATTTCTCTACCATAGCGACCTTGATAAGCTATATTATGTATAGTAAATACTGTTTTAATACCTTGATAGAATTCACGACCAGAGAACATTAAATTATAATAAACTGGAACAAGAGCGGTTTGCCAATCATTACAATTTATAACATCTGGTTTAAATTCAATATCTGGCAGTATTTCAAGCACAGCCTTACTAAAGAATGCAAAACGTTCAGCATCATCATATTCCCCGTAGATTTGGTTGCGAGAAAAATAATATTCATTATCAATAAAGTAGTATTTCACACCATCTTCTTCATATACAAAAACACCACAGTATTGATTTCTCCAACCAAGCTGAACATAAGCGTTTTTGACATAAGTCATTTTATCACGCCATTTTTGAGGAATAAGGCTATAATATGGACAAAAAACAGCTACTTCATGCCCTTGTTCAGCAAATGCTTTAGGCAAAGAGCCTGCAACATCACCAAGACCACCAGTTTTTATAAAAGGAGCCACTTCACTGGCAACATACATAATTTTCATAAATGCACCTCCAAACAGTTACGGGATGCATAACGCACCCCGTCAGCTGTCATTTTTATATTACAGAACTTTTAGCAATAACTACAGGATAATTTTCATGTCCCATCATAGTTCTGCCATCACGAATTGTAACGCCTCTATCTGTTATAATATGTGCAAGAGATGCACCATTTAGTATTCTGCCATTTTCCATAATAATAGAATTGCTTACAACAGCATCTTTTTCCACTAAAACATCTCTAAACAGAACAGAATTTATAACCTTGCCTTCAATATGGCAACCATCAGCAATCAAGCTATCCTCAACTTTTGCCTTATCACCATAGTAAGCAGGAGATTCATCATAAATACGAGTATATATAGGTCTTGTACGTAGGAATACCTCATCACGAGTTTCCTTATCAAGCATATCCATATTAGCCTTAAAATACTGATGAGTATCTTCTATCTTGCAAGAATAAGCACCAAATAGATAACCACCGATTTTACTATCTGTAAGAGCACGTGTTAACAGTTCACGCTCAAAGTGTATGCAGTTATGAGTTACACAATCAGCGATAAGATGAATTAAATACTGACGGCTCATAACATAAACGCCAAGAGCTTCATGTTTACATTTGCTATCGTTGCTATCACCAACACGAATATCAACGATTTCTTTTCTGCGGTTCATTTCACAATAGGTAGATAGGCGATTTTCTTTACCCTTCTTAGTAACTACCATAGTGATATCATTTTCAGCGTCTATATGTTGCTGAATAACCTCATCAATAGGGATATTTGCGATAATATCGCCATCAGCTAAAACAACATATTCAGCTCTATTTTTCTGAAGGAAATCAATAGCACCAGAAAGTGCATCAATTTTACCACGATACTCACCAACTACCAGTGGAGAAGATTTTTTGGAATAGCTGTAAGGAGGCAACATAGTAACGCCACCATTCTTACGAGACAAGTCCCAATCTTTACCATTTCCGATATGGTCAATAAGTGACTGATATTTATCCTTCATAATTAGACCAATACGGAAAATACCTGAATTAACCATATTTGATAGCATAAAGTCTACAATACGGTATCTGCCACCGAATGGAACAGCGGCAACTGTACGATGTTCTGTAATTTCACGCAGGTCATTGTCGCCATCAACGGCAATGATAATGCCTAACACATTTTTCATTTGTATGGTTCCCCTTTTCCTTAAATCTCATCTGGAAGATCTTTGTCTGCCATTTCCTTAGCCTTTAATGTTGCACCCTTGCCGATTGTAACCTCAGCCGCAACAACTGCAACACCCCAATCATCAGGGCCAACATCTGTTGGAGTGCCGCCAACTTGTGCTTTCTCACAAATTCTAGCATTTTCAGCAACGATTGCATAACGCACAACTGCACCTGGTTCAACAACAGCACCTGGCATTAAGATAGAATATTCAACTCTTGCACCCTTACCGATGGTAACATCTGAGAAAAGTATAGACTCAGAAACATCGCCCATAATCTCACAGCCTTCAGATACAAGAGAGTGAGTAACCTTTGCATCTTTGCTTGTGTAGTGTGGAGGTGCACCATTGTTTCTGCCGTAAATTTTCCAGCTATCATCAGTAAGGTTAAGACCAGACTTAGGGCTTAGAAGATCCATATTAGCTTCCCAAAGTGACTCAATAGTACCAACGTCCTTCCAGTAGCCTTCAAAGCGGAAGGAAACAAGCTTTTCACCTGCAGCTAACATATCAGGGATAATATCTTTACCGAAGTCATAAGATGACTCTGGTTTTTTCTCATCAGCAGTTAGATACTGACGAAGTTTTTTCCAAGTAAAGATATAGATACCCATAGAAGCAAGTGTTGACTTAGGTTTTTTTGGTTTCTCCTCGAATTCATAAATAGTGCCATCTTCATGGCAATTCATGATACCGAAACGAGAAGCCTCATCAAGTGGCACATCAATAACAGCTATAGTAGCATCTGCACCAGTTTTCTTGTGCTGCTGAAGCATTTTATTATAATTCATCTTGTAGATGTGGTCACCAGACAGGATAAGTACATATTCTGGGTCATATTCATCAACAAAACCGATGTTTTGGTAAATAGCGTTAGCAGTACCTTTATACCACTCTGAAGTTTTGCCTTTTTGGTAAGGAGGTAGGATATAAACGCCACCATTTAAGCGGTCTAAATCCCAAGTTTGACCTGCACCTACATAAGCATTAAGAGCATGAGGCTCATACTGTGTAAGCACACCAACGGTATCAATACCAGAGTTAATACAGTTAGAAAGTGGGAAGTCAATAATTTTATACTTACCACCGAAAGGAACTGCTGGTTTTGCGACTTTTGTTGTTAATACATACAGTCTGCTTCCCTGTCCACCTGCAAGGAGCATTGCAACACATTCTTTTTTGCGATACATGATGTGATTCTCCGTTTCTTTCCCAATACTTTAAGATTTGTGAAAGCGGTGAGCTATATGCCCAATTCCGCTGTTATAACAATTATTTATCTGATGTTTTCTTTGTAGTTTTTCTAACGCTTGTGCTTTTTGTAGCTGTTTTAGAAGTAGTAGACTTCTTTTTAGCTGTAGCCTTGGTTGGCGTTGCACGTTTTGCACGAGGTTTACCACGAAGGAACATTACAGAAAGAGGTGCAACTTTAAGGTCAACAATATTTTCCATTCCGTGAAGTTCGTCAGCCTTTGTGCGTTTCTTGCCATTAGAAACGCCACCACCGCCAAATTCTACACTATCAGACGAAAATACTTCCTCATAAGTTCCAGCGAAAGGAACACCTATTTTGTAACTTTCATGGTAAACAGGGGCAAAGTTAGCCACACAGATAATTTCGCTTCCATCTTTTGCAATTCTTCTAAATGCTATGATATTATTAACATTGTCATCATGAGAAATCCATGAGAAACCATGCCAATCGGTATCATTCTCCCAAAGCTCTTTATTATCCAGATAGAACATATTAAGAGCTTTGACATAAGCACGCATTTGTCTATGAGAATCGTAACCTAGAAGCATCCAATCTAATTGTTTTGCCTCTGACCATTCAGAGAACTGACCAAACTCACCTCCCATAAAGAGCATTTTCTTTCCTGGATGTGCAATCATATAGCCGAATAATGTACGCAGAGAAGCGAATTTATTTTCATAAGGGTCAGGCATCTTATCAAGCAAAGATTTCTTTCCATGTACAACTTCATCATGAGAGAGTGGAAGTATATAGTTTTCAGAGAAAGCATACATAAATGAGAATGTAATTTTATCATGCATATCTTTTCTGAAGAATGGGTCTGCACCGATATAGCAAAGCATATCATTCATCCAGCCCATATTCCATTTAAAGTTAAAACCTAGACCACCCATATAACCCGGTTTAGTAACCATAGGCCAAGCTGTAGATTCTTCAGCAATCATCATACAATCAGGGTGAGCGGTTAAAACCATCTCATTTAGAAGTCGTAAGAAATCAACCGCTTCTAAATTTTCTCTGCCGCCATGAATGTTAGGACGCCATTCACCTTGACGGTTGTAATCGAGGTAAAGCATAGATGCAACCGCATCAACACGCAAACCATCTATATGAAACTTTTCAATCCAGAACATAGCAGAGGAGAACAAAAGATTTCTAACAGAAACCTTACCATAGTCAAATACTCTAGTTCCCCATTCTTTATGTTCCATTTTAAGTGGGTCGGCATATTCGTATAAATATGAGCCATCAAACTCTACAAGTCCATGACCATCTTTAGGGAAGTGAGCAGGAACCCAGTCCATAATCACACCCATGCCTGTTTGGTGAGCCTTATCTACAAAATACATAAGGTCATCAGGAGTGCCATAACGAGAGGTTGCAGCGAAATAACCAGTAACTTGATAACCCCAAGAAGCATCAAGAGGGTGTTCAGTTAAAGGCATAAGTTCTATATGGGTGTAACCCATTTCTTTAGCATAAGGGATAAGCTCATCAGCAAGCTGACGATATGAATAGAAAGAGTCATCAGCATTACGTTTCCAAGAACCAGCATGAACTTCATAAATATTTACAGGTTGACTATAAGGCTCATGTTTACTTCTCCAAGACAGCCAACTATCATCATTCCATTTATAGCCGTCTATATCAAAAACTTTAGAGCCATTACCTGGACGTGTTTCGGAGTGAAACGCATAAGGGTCAGCCTTATCGAGTTCATAACCTTCTGGTGTACGAATTGCATATTTATATGTATCAAATTTACGAACATCGGGAATAAAAATCTCCCATATACCGTCTTCATTTCTATGCATTTGATGAGCTGTTCGACTCCAGCCGTTAAACTCACCCATTACAGCAACGCTTGCTGCATTAGGTGCATATACACGAAACATATAGCCATTTTTACCATCAAATTCGGCAGGGTGTGAACCCATAAATTCATACGCACGACAATCTTTACCGGAATGGAACAATGAAAGATGCTCTTCCAGACTAATTGCTTTTATTTCCATGCATTCATCTCCTTTTTGGATGTAGAATCTGCTCGGATACTATCCATTTGTTTCCTTTTGTCCGGCTTTTTGTTGCCATCGCACAGTTTATCCGATGCTAAGTTCTCATTTACTAGATATAGTATACAATAACCTAAAAAAAATGTCCAGTATTTTTGGAAAACACTGGACGTTTTTTGTTTATTTTTTTCTATTATCTTAAAATTTTACAAATAGTGCATAATTATTATACATTCGCTACATATACGAACATAAAAACCGTTATAAAGTTTGCTGTAATTCTCTGCGTATAATATCAAGAGCAAGAGAGGCAGCATGATTTCTAACCCTGTCACGACCATTTGTGTTATTTGTCTTTCTTGTTATAAGCTTGCCATTTATATAAACACTTATATAAACAAGACCAACAGGTTTTTCAGCAGTTCCACCGTCTGGACCTGCAATACCTGTTATACCCACACCGACATTAGTGCATAAACGCTCTGCAACACCTTTAGCCATTTCCTCAGCCGTCTGAGCTGAAACCGCACCATATTTTTCAAGTGTTTCAGCCTTAACGCCCAACACTTTCATTTTAACTTCATTGGAATATGAGCAAACACCACCCATATAATAAGCAGATGCACCCGCTAAATCGGTTATGCGTTTGGATAATAAACCACCTGTGCAGCTTTCAGCAACAGACAAAGTCATATTATTTTTAATTAGAAGCTGACCAACAACCTGTTCAAGTGAATCAACATCAACACCATAAACATCATCACCTATAATCTGTTTAACTTGCTCAACAACAGGTTCAAGCATTTTTTCAGCCTCATCTTCTGTTTCAGCCTTTGCAGTAATTCTAACAAAACATTCTGAGGTTTTGGCATAAGGTGCTATTGTAGGATTTTGCATTGACTGCATAAGGTCATGCAGCTTTGTTTCCATAGCACTTTCACCAATGCCAAACATTCGCACATTATGCGACTTAATACAACCACCTGCAAGCGGGTATAAAAACGGCATAGCATACTTTTTAAATATAGGTTCACATTCTCTTGGAGGTCCTGGAAGCATTATCACATATTTACCATCACGTTCAAAACCGCAAGCGGGAGCAGTTCCCCATTCATTAGTAAAAACAGTACAACCTTCTGGCAGCCATGCTTGCTTTTCATTATTAGGTGTCATTACTTTGCCAATTTTTTCAAAAAAGCTTTTTATATCCTCTAGCGATTTTTCATGTAAAACAAGTTTTTTATTAAAAGCCTCAGCAAGAGTTTCTTTTGTAAGGTCATCGAGTGTTGGTCCTAAACCACCAGTAGTTATAATAATATCAGCTCTGCTTTTAGCTTCCAAAATTGCACGTTTTAAACGCTCTGGATTATCACCTACAACTGTTTGATAGTATACATTTATACCAAGCTCGCTAAGACCTTGAGAGATAATCTGAGCATCAGTGTTTACAATTTGACCTAGTAATATTTCGGTTCCGACTGCGATTAATTCTGCATTCATGCTATCGCCTCCAAAAAGATTTTATAGTGCTTTAAATTTAGGATAAATAACCTCAGTGCCATTAACTGCTTCATCAACCAAAGCGTCAACATCAAGATGTTTTTCAGCCTCTAATATTTTAAACATTTTAGGCTTGGTATTAGGGTGTTTAGGGGTAAATACTGTACAACAATCCTCATAAGGTAAAATTGATGTTTCAAAAGTGCCAATTTTACGAGCGATTTTAATAATTTCCTCTTTATCCATACCAATAACAGGACGAAATACTGGAAGTTCACATACTTCACCAGTTACAGCCATAGCAGGCATGGTTTGGCTTGCAACCTGACCTAAGCTTTCGCCGGTGATTAAACCGCCACAGCCCTCACGAATAGCAAGTTTTTCTGCAATACGCATCATAAATCTACGCATAATAAGGGTAAATAATTCCTCATGACAATGCTCTCTTATTTGCTCTTGAATTTTGGTAAAAGGAACAACTAAAAGAGGCATACGACCAGTATAAGCAGTCATAATTTCAGCAAGCTCAATAACTTTTTCTTTGGCTCTCTCTGATGTGTATGGATAGCTAAAGAAATGAATTGCGGTAAGCTCTAAACCACGTTTAGACATCATATATCCCGCAACCGGAGAGTCAATACCACCAGAAAGCAAAATAGCAGCCTTGCCATTTGTACCAACAGGCATACCACCTGCACCCGCTACCGCACCAGAATGGACAAATGCATACTGGTCACGAATTTCAAAATAAATAGTTAGCTCTGGTGTATGCATATCTGGCTTCATATGCTGATATTTATACGCAAGCTCACCACCGATTTTTTGTGAAACCTGAATAGATGTCATTGGGAAACGCTTGTCACCACGTTTAGTTTCAACCTTAAAACTATGAGCTGCTGCAATTTTATCCTTGAGGTATTCTTCTGCGGTTTGCTGCATAGCCTCAAGAGTTTTTTCACAGACTGCTGCACGACAGATTAAATTGATACCGAAAATTTTAGAAACTGTGTCAACAATAGCGTCAGCGTCTGCATTTTCACCAATCCAAACATAGATTACAGATTGACGCATATAAACCTCACAATCTGCAACATGTTTTAATCTGCGTTTGATATTGCCAAGCAATTTATCTTCAAAGGCTTTTCTGTTAAGACCTTTTAAAATAATCTCTCCACACTTTAATAGTAAAACTTCTTTCATTTCTTTTCCTCACTTTTATCTTTTTAACATTTTAATGCCTTGTTCAAAACCATCTAAAAGAGCATCTATATCTTCTCTTGTGTTAAATGGTGCAAAAGAAATTCTAATTGCACTGTCAATACGTTTGTTATCAAATCCCATAGCTTTTAAAACAACACTTTCCTTACCCTTTGCACAAGCAGAGCCAGCAGAAACATAAACTTCTCTGCTTTCAAGTATTCTAAGCATAACTTCACTTTTGCAGCCTTCAAGCGAAACATTAAATACATGAGGTACATCAGGCTGACCGTTTTGTTTAGCCCATGGTATACGTTTTTGAAGTTCGCTTTTAAGATACTCTGCAAGTTCACTAACGTGTTTTAAATCCTCAGTCATATTTTTCTGACGAATTTCACAAGCGACCGCAAAGCCCGCAATGCTTGGCATTGGTTCAGTGCCTGAACGCATACCCTTTTCTTGACCACCACCAACAATATAAGGTCGAATTTTTACATCTCTTGAAATATATAAAGCACCTATTCCCTTTGGTGCACCAATCTTATGACCGCTTACGCTCATAAGTTGACAATTCCATTTTTTAGGTGTAAGTGGCACACGGAAAAGACCTTGCACAGCATCAATATGAAAAATAGCTCTTGGGGCTTTGTTTTTTATTATTGAGCCGATTTTTTCCACATGTTGAAGTGTGCCAACCTCATTATTAACAAGCATAATGCTAACTAAAATTGTATCTTCTCTTAAAGCATTTTCAAAATCCTCTGCTGAAATATGCCCTGTTTCATCTGGTTTTAAATATGTTACAGTAAAGCCATCTTCTTCAAGTCTTTTGCAAGCGTTTTTAACCGCTGAATGTTCAAACTCTGATGTAATTATATGCTTGCCAATATGACGATTTTTATATGCAGCCCCAAAGATTGCAGTGTTTATTGCTTCTGTTCCGCCTGATGTAAACGTAATTTCATCAGCATTTGCACCCATAGCCTTGGCTACAATTTCACGATAACTTTTAAGCTCTTTAGCTGCTTTTATACCCATGCTATGCTGACTTGATGGATTTCCAAAATCAGTAAGCATAAATCTTGTCATAGTCTCTACTGCTTCTGGTAATACAGCTGTTGTAGCTGAATTGTCCAAATAATGCATTTTTTCTGTCCTTTCTATTACTTTTATTCAGTCTGAATTATAACACAATATATAGTAAAAAACAAACTTAAATGCGGTTTATTTTATATGCTCTATATGATTTTTTTATCAAACGTAATTGAAAGAATATTAAATTCATGCTATAATGCAAATGTATGCTGTTAGATGTAGAAAAAGCATTTAAAACCGCAATTTTATTGAAAGGGGCATTATATTCATGCCAGGCAAAGTAATTTTAGGAGCTCAATGGGGCGACGAAGGCAAGGGCAAATTTATTGATATTTTTGCAGCACAGGCTGACTTAGTAGTTCGCAGTCAGGGTGGTAATAACGCAGGTCACACAGTAGTGGTGGACGGTGTTAAATATAAACTTCAGCTAATTCCATCTGGTATCTTATACCCAGAATGTACAAATGTAATTGGCCCTGGTGTTGTTGTAGACCCACGCAACATCTTAAAGGAGATTGACACTCTAGCAGAACAAGGTGTATCTGCTGACAAGCTGTTTATTGATGCACGTTGTCATTGTATTCTGCCATGGCATTTAGAGCTTGATGCTCTGAGTGAAAAGGCTCGTGGCGGTGATGATATCGGCACAACCAAAAAGGGTATTGGTCCTACTTATATGGACAAGTCCGAACGTATTGGTGTGCGTATGCATGACTTTGTAGGCGAACATTTTGAAACTGCAATGCGTGAAGCTTGCGAGCGTAAAAATAAGGTTATTGTTGGTGTATATGGTGGCGAGCCAATCGACATTGAAGCTGTTTTGGCTGAGTACCGCACATATGCTGACCGTTTAAGAAAATATGTAACTGATACAACCATAATGACATGGAATGCAGTTAAGGAAGGTAAATTTGTACTGTTTGAAGGTGCTCAAGGCACATTGCTTGACCTTGATATGGGTACTTATCCATATGTTACATCTTCTCACCCAGTAGCTGGCGGCTGCTGCATTGGTTCTGGTGTTGGTCCAACAGCTATTACTGATGTTATGGGTATATTTAAGAGTTATACCACTCGTGTTGGTAAAGGTCCTTTCCCAACTGAGTTATTTGATGAAACTGGTGATTATATCCGTAATGCAGGCGGTGAATTTGGCACAGTTACAGGTCGCCCACGTCGTACAGGTTGGTTTGACGCAGTAATTGCACGTTATACAATTCGTGTAAACGGTCTAACTGAAATGGTAATCAACAAAATTGACCCGCTTCGTGGTCTTGATAAACTTAAAGTTTGTGTAGCTTATGATTATAAGGGCGAGCGTATCACCGAATTCCCAGCTGATTTTGCTGATTTAGCTCACTGTACTCCAATTTATGAGGAGTTTGATGGTTTTGATGAAGATATCACAAACTGTCGTAGCTTTGATGAATTACCAAAGAGCGTTCAAAATTACATTCGTGAACTTGAACGCATTTGTGGTTGTAAGGTAACTATGTTAGGCGTAGGGCCAGCAAGAGACCAAGTTATGAGTATATAATGAAAACAGCAAGTCGAATTATCGACTTGCTGTTTTTTGTTTATCATCGGTATCAAAAATATATCTTTCAAATGCATTAATAACTTGAGTATCTCCCATTTGTGATAAACGCTTATATTCTGTACCATAATTCAAATGTGTATGACCATGTATAAAATAATTTGGTTTATATTTATCCACCAGCGTATTAAAAACCTTAAAGCCCATATGGGGTAAATCTTTACCATCACCAAAGCCAAAAGACGGCGAATGTGTAAGTAAAATATCAAAACCTTTTGAGAAAAATAACTTTGCTCTTAGTTTTTTAACCCTTTTATTCATTTCTCTTTCTGTGTATTGATGTTCTCCGCTGCTATAACGCATAGAACCACCAAGCCCCAAAATTCGAATACCATTATGATTATATATTCTATCTTCTATACAAATACAACCTAATGGCGGTTTTCTTTTATAACTATCATCATGGTTACCATGAATATATAAAATAGGTACTTTAGAAAAGGTTGCTAAAAATGAAAGATATTCTGAGTGTAAATCACCGCATGATAAAATAAGCTCTATACCTTCTAATTTTTCTGGTTTAAAATAGTCCCATAAATATGCCGACTCTTGGTCTGCAAGTGCTAATATTTTCACAATGTATTTTGTTCCTCCAACTTTTCTTCTTCAGGCAGAATACCAATAACATTTCCAGCAAGCCAATCCATTTTTAGTATGTCTTGTGGTTTCATTGGACTAGGGTCGCTATATTTAATATTGCCGTTTTGGTCTTTTAATGTACCTGTAAATGGACCTATACGACCACTACAAATGGCTTCCTTTAATAGCTCTGCAAGCTGTCTTACACCTTCTGGCAGACTTCTTGAATAAATAACCTCTACAACGCCAGAATCCATGCCCCACCAATAGCTTATTGCACTGCTTCCCTTAGCATCACTTTTCCAGTTACCATCTAATATACGATAAAGCAGTTTTTGATAGAATTTACCCCATCTACCTATAGCTATTGCAAGATTTTTAGGTTTTTCACCTGTATTATCATATAAGCCTACTGCACGAGGAGTACCTGTTGGAACAGGTAATAAATCGAAATCGTCCATATAGAACATCTTTTCATTTGTAACTCCCTGCTGTGTATTATCTGAAACCCATTCAAGATAGATTTTAGCACGAGGGTTTGTCATTTCAGCACCACGAGCAAAAGCATTTATACTAGCAACTGAACCTTCTGTTGGCTTGCCACATAGATAAGCAATTCTATCATCAGGAGTTAATGCACCTGCAAGAGCACCTGCTAAAAATTTAGCTTCATACATTCTTAGATAATATGTTCTAATCATATTATGTACGGTATTTAATGAGCAGTTAAGCACCTTTACATCTGGATATTTAGCAGCTATCTGCACACATGCACGAACCATCTGAGGCTCTGGAGCAAAAATAACATCTGCACCATTTTCAACCGCCTGTTCCATAGCTTTAACAGCGTCTTCTTCTGTCTTAACATCACTATAAACCGCAGTGTTTATTTGACCATTCATAATGGCTTGTACATCACGTCTACCAAGTTCATGTGCATAAATCCATGCACTATCTTCTGGCTCATTTCCGTATATGAATGCAACACTTAAACTGGTGCTTATCAATCCTGAAAACAGTGATTTTTTGCTTTGTGAGTCAAGCATAAGTGTCATACCGCTTTGTTCAATACGTCTTGCAATTTCAGGTTTAATTTTTTCAAGTTCTTTTTCTATTTGAGATGGAAGTTTTCGTTTTGAACTTTCAAAATCATATATGCGAAGATATGCAATAAGGGCTTCAGGTGCTTGACTATCTTCACCGCCTTGATTTTTAAATGCACTTGAAAACATACCATAAAATGTCCTAAAGTCCATTATTAGTTCAGCACTCCACTGAACATCGGATTTAAAGCCCATAACCTCTAAAAGCTGGTTATAACCTCCAAGTCGTGAAAACTGAACTATATACATGCCTGTTAGATGATAAAACTTTAAAAACTCATTATATATTTTAACATTTATATCATCACTATCAGCTGGGTAAAGTCTTGTCACCATACAAGTTATGCTTACTGCACCAAAATATTTAAGCACACTTACTCTTTTATGTCCTTCAACAACATAAAATTTACCCATATATTCTACCGCTTTTATAGGGTCTCTTATTCCTTCAGTTAAATGAGCCTTACACAGATTTATCCATTTTCCTGAAAACTCAGTTTTTTCAGGCATAAGCGGATAAAAGCTAAGCGAAAAAGCATTACTTCTGCCATCTGTGCAAGTGCCTGCAACTAAATCAAGCGGAATTTCCATCAACCCTAATGATTCCCTGCGTAAAGTGCCATTTTCTAGGCTTTCAGGCATAACAGCCATCATACCATTTTTGCCATGAATCATATTAGTTCTTAATTCTCTTTGACCCATTCTTAACGCTTTTTTATAATGTTCCTGCTCCATAATCATGCCTCCTTTGTTTGTTTTAGGGTAACATGCTACACTTTAAAAATCAATGCTCAAAAAATATATGTCATAAATTTACCCTTAATATCAAAATTTTATCATTGTCGTTTTGCCTCAAAATGTGTTATCCTTTGGTTGTGGCAAAAAAGAACTTTAACACAGTTTTTAAGATAATATTTTAAATTTTAATTGGAGGAAAATTTCCCATGGCAAGTATTACTTTTAAGCATGTAAACAAAACATATCCAGGCGGCGTTGAAGTTGTACCTGATTTAAATCTTGAAATTAAGGATAAGGAATTTGTAATTCTAGTAGGTCCTTCTGGTTGTGGTAAGTCCACCACACTGCGTATGATTGCAGGTCTTGAAGAAGTTACTGGCGGTGAACTATACATCGGTGATAAAGTTGTAAACGATGTTGCACCTAAAGACCGTGATATCGCAATGGTATTCCAGAACTACGCTCTGTATCCACATATGACAGTTTATAAGAATATCGCTTTCGGTCTACAGCTTCGCAAGATGCCAAAGGACGAAATCGACAAGAAGGTGCATGAAGCTGCTCGTATTCTTGATCTTGAACACCTATTAGACCGTAAGCCAAAGGCTTTATCTGGTGGTCAGCGTCAGCGTGTTGCTTTAGGTCGTGCAATGGTTCGTAACCCTTCAGTATTCTTACTTGACGAGCCTCTATCCAACCTTGATGCAAAGCTAAGAACTTCAATGCGTTCAGAAATCAGCAAATTACATAAGCGTCTTGATACAACTTTCGTATATGTAACCCATGACCAGACAGAGGCTATGACAATGGGCGACCGTATCTGTGTTATGAAAGACGGTATTATTCAGCAGTTTGACACTCCTCAGGCTCTGTATGATACCCCATGTAATCTATTCGTTGCAGGCTTTATCGGTTCTCCTCAGATGAACTTCTGCCCAGCAACTGTTTCTAATAAGGGTGGTCAGATTGTGGCTTCCTTCTCTGGTTTTGATATTCCAATGACAGCTGCAAAAGCTAAGGCTCTTGAAAGCTATGTTGGTAAGGAAGTTGTGCTTGGTATTCGTCCATCTAACTTCTTAAAGGCAGAAGATGCTAAGGTTACTATCACCGCTAAGGTTGAGCTTTCCGAGCTTATGGGTGCTGAAACTAACATCTATCTTGACTGCAAGGGTCAAAAGCTGATTGTTTGTATGCCTTCTAACGTTTATCCTAAGGAAGATACTGACTTTATCGTTGGTATTGACGTTGATAAGGTTCATGTATTTGATAAGGATACTCAAAAGGCTATCTGTCACTAATAAATTATGCAATGGCACACAGGCTTTTCAAAGGATAATATACTAAAACTAAAACCACCTGAAAGCGATATAGCTATTTCAAAGCTTTTGATTTTATCAGACGCATATAGTGATATATCTGTAAATAGTGGTGAAGATATAATCTTCGAGCTTGATGAGCCTGAACTTGCAATTATAAGTGTAAATAACGGAAAAATTTCGCTACAAACCACACAGTTTGATGATGTGGTTTGTAGTGGATGTGCTATCGCTTTGACAACATTTC
This sequence comes from Butyricicoccus sp., assembly GCA_017886875.1. Lineage (GTDB taxonomy): Bacteria > Bacillota > Clostridia > Oscillospirales > Butyricicoccaceae > Butyricicoccus_B. The sequence continues at coordinate 38,453 of JAGHIZ010000080.1, forward strand.
ATGGTGTATGTCGTATATCTGTCGATACTACCTCTACCATTTCTATTTTACTCTTTTCTGGCAGTCTATGGCATACCATTCTTGAAAAACAACTGTCAAAGCGTATGCTTTTATTTAACAATTCATCTATTAGGCTTTTTCTCTCCTCTTTGCCTGAATGTGTAGCCGAAATATCTGATATTTCGGCTATAAGTTATTCCTTTCTTTTATCACTTAGAAATGCTGTTTTAAGCGAGCAGGCACATTATCCTTTTATAGTAGAGGCTGCACTTAATATAATTGAAGAAGACTATGCATTTTTAGAAGGTGTGCAAGATTTGGCTGAACGTTTGGAAGTTTCGGTTGGTCATTTAACTAGACTTTTTAAACAGTCTATTGGTCTTACACCGCTTCAGTGTCTTACTCAATTTCGTATAGCACATTCTAAACAGCTTTTACTTGATGACTCATTAAGCATTGCAATGATAGCAAATCTTTGTGGTTTTGCAAATGCAAATTATTTTGCTAAGGTATTTAGACATGAAGTAGGTATGTCACCTTCTGAATACCTACAAACTAAAAATATTTCAAATAAGAAAGCAAAATCCTCCGATATATATTTGCTTTAATGCTCAAAAAAGCAGCCCTTCAGTTTTCTGAAGGGCTGCTTGCTTTTATTTATCTGGAAGATACATACTTATGAAGTGTATTTCTTACAGCACCAGTGCCATTATAAAGTTCTGCTGCCATTTCAATAATACGGTCAATAAGCTCTGTTTCACACAGATTTAAACCAAATACATCTTCTCTTGCATATAACTTCTTTAAGCAACTCATATCTTGCTCACCAGTCTTAACCTCAAGAGGTTTTACAATCTCTTGTAGTTCTGCAAGCAGTGGGTCAGCAGATGGAGTAAACGCATTACCATTATCATCAATACCCTTGATATATCTTGCATAACCAGCTAAAACTAGAGGAATTAACACAAGGTCATTCATATTTAGACCGTTTTTGATATAAGCCTTAATAGTTTCACCAAAACGGATAGAAAGCTTTTGAGAAGTGTCAGTTGCAATTCTTTGAGGAGCGTCTGGCATAAATGGGTTAGGCAGACGGCGAGTTAATACAGCATCAATAAAATCAGCTGGCTTTAATACAACTGGGTCAACTACAACAGGCATAGCTTCAATATAACCCATCTTAGTGA
>JAGHIZ010000081.1 GCA_017886875.1 Butyricicoccus sp.
CTGAATGCTTTTTTGCCATGGAGTGCAAAGATGCAGGCTGCCTGTGTTGCGAGAAATACGACAACCGCTGGGGACCTCTGTTGAGGCCCCCAGTTTTTTGTGGACGGGGGATTATTATGCGCTTACTTTGAAACCACCAGTGGTGGTTGGAAAGTTCGATTAAACGGTGAGTTCAAAGCGGCTTTAAATCAGCAAAGTCCTTCGGCATATAAAGATTGGAATCCAGGGGAGCCCCTCCCAGAACTGCCATCTACATATCAAGGAAAACCTGTAATTGACATAGCTTTTATGTTTAGCGGTTGCGGTTTAATTACTTCTTTAGATTTAAGTCGCTGGGATACCAGTAATGTAAAGGATTTATCTTATGTATTCTTTGGAATGAAAAGTATTGAGTCCTTGGATTTAAGTAATTGGAATACGGGCAGGGTAACAGATATGTATGGATTGTTTAGGGGATGTACTAATTTATCAAATTTAAGTATTAGTAACTGGAATACTAGCAATGTTAATGATATGGGATGTATGTTCTATGATTGTATTAATTTGAAATTATTAGATTTAGGAGGATGGAACATAGTATCAGCAGATACGAATAATATGTTTTTTAGCTGTGACAATTAAAAAAAAGTATATGTCAGATCAACAGCAGATAAAAATAGTATTCTTAAGGGACAGCCAACAGTCCCATATGATATAACATTTACTATTAAGTAACTTATCTAAGGTATATTTTTAGTGTTTTAAGAAATAGATGAAGGGGGTTATACATATGTCAACAATAACGAAAAACACAGAAACACGATTAGGGTCAAAGAGAAGGGTTTCTCCCCCTTCTATGAATGGCCGTCGTCCAGTTCAGAAGACTTGTACTATCAATCTCCGTTTAACAGAAGCAGAGAAGAATTATCTGAAGGCTGTTGCAGAGAGTCAAGGTATCACGATGTCAAAACTGATATTAGATACTATGTTTGGAGCTTGTAGATGATCGGGGTTTTGAGCAAAAAAGCAATCTGGTAAAATCAAACAAAACATGATATAAAAGTCTGGTAAAAACGACGAACACCAGAAAAGTGTCATGTAGCACACGGGGAAATACCGCTTATGATGTGGTATTTCCCCTTTTTCATAAAAAAGTTTTAGCATGTATATCTGACTGTATCTACAGTTATGAAAAAAATAATTACTATGAGGTTCAAAATGGACAGTAATTCATGCATATGTTTCATATAATATATAGAGGGAGAATTGAAAATGATGAAAAAAGTAATACAAGTTGATTATATATAGTGGTATATACTGAAGAAAGTTGAAGAAAGAAGAACAAAATCGAATATGAACATTGGTATTCGTATAAGATTATTCTGTCATTGTCTGTATTCTTGTAATTTGGGTATCAGGGGTGGTGGTCGGGAGTGGGTGGTCTACATAGCCTGTATCAATCTGTAACGGCTATAAAAGAATGGTAAGTGAATCTATCTGTGAACCCACAGGAACAAGATAGGACAATACACGGACCGTTATGGTTAAGTAATCGGGCGAAAAGGTTCGTTCCGAACTACTTGCCCTTTGGTGATCTGGTGTTGTTCTTTCGTGGTTCCGAAACAGTTCTGTGATGGTTCCGTAGTAGTTCTTATAAAGTTGGTGTCAGACAAAATATGATATTGAATTCCTATTTTAAGGGCTGGATTTTCCAGCCCTTAATTTTTTATGAGTATATATATTTAGTGCAGCAGTGATATAAGTCGTAAGCTACAGTTTGTTATTGTGTTGGACATAAAAAACTACATTTAGATGTAAAGAATAAGGAAGGAGTTGTGGAAATGGATAAAAAAGAGTTGAATTTATTGATAGACCGTTATAAAAGCACATGCTTAATGTGCGACCATATACAGAATGGTTTTACAGAAGATAGTGTAAGTGCTTGTACTGGCTGTAAGAAGTTCAGCAAGAGTGATATGGCTCTTTTGCTGAACGGGCTATATACAGCTCGTCAGAGTGTAGCGGTAAATGCAAAGTTAGGGTTAAGTGATGCGGTTTTAGTTCGTATCTTTGAGCTTCATTATCAGGGGATATCGAAATATTCCATTGTGAAGCAGATAAATACTGAATTTCCTCGTAAGTCAAAGGGGCGTAGGAAGTTAGAGACGGTAAATTGGCGGCAAGTCCATTTTGTGATTGAGGGAAGGTATGCGAGTAATGATGCCAAGGGTCGTATATCGGCAGCAAAGGAAAAAGCCCTTTTGTTGTGTGATAGTCAGGAAGATAAAGTGGTTGAGGTCAAGGGAGGTCTATAAAGAAAGAGTGGTGAGCCAGCGATGGGGTTATTGGATGAAAAGGAATCGAGCCTTGCTCGATTAGATAGTTTTTGTGAGACATATACTCCTCCAAGTCCTACTGATTGGAATGAGATGTTAAAAGAAAATAGTAAAGTAGAAGAATTTTTGAATCAGGCAGAGAATATGTCGTTTCTATTATATTTATATCGTGTCTGCTCTTTTTGCGAGTATAGAGAAGGAAATGAATCTGAGCATTTATGTAATTGTTCTGGTTGTCATGCGGAATATATGGGTGTTTGTTCTGTATCCCTATCGTATAACAAAATGTTCTATGGTAAGTTATGTAAGTATCTATTGAATATGCTTGATCGTAGTTCACAGAAAAAAGTAGGAAGAAAATCAAGATTTAATGAGAGAGCAGCATATTATGAGGTCTATTATAAGGATGCAGTTAAAAAGCCTTCACTTCGTCAGTTGGGTGCTAAAATTGGAGTATCTCATACGACTGTCCAAAGAGATTTAGAAAAACTTGGGTATTTAGAAAAACAGGAGTGTAACAAAATGGAAAATTAAGTAAGGACAGTCGTTTTTGATAATAGTGGTAAATATGTTACAGTCAAATTATGTTACACCTTGAACGGCTCGTTTTCCGTGTAGCAAAATTAGAAATCTTCTTGTGGGTACTGAAATTTACTTGAAAATAGATTATAACAAAATATTATGTTACAGGTATTTCTAATAGGGGTCGTTTTGCCGTAACAAATTATTTTGTTACAGTTTTTTCCGGAGTCATAAATTTCACTTTTTTGATTCCGGAAAGAAAAGAATTCAAATTGGTTTTGGATCACATCATATCAACTGCACCATAATGGTGGCAAAATCTTTATATGGGAATGCGAAAAAATGAAAAAAAGGGGGTGCATGTAAATGGGTCAAAAAAGTTCTGAAAATTACATTTTGCAGTTAAATGAAATTTTGGATAAACGACCTTTACCTAAAACGGAAAAAGGTCAACGAGACCGTTGGCTGCAAGGTGTGCTTTTAAATTATATATTAGATAACCGTTTACCAGGGTTGGAAGTCTATATGAGGGGTGCTTATGGTGATTATGATATAGACCAGGGTACTTTGTTATTAGCTTTAAGAATTGCACTATGTTATTTAATAACATTGGCGGGTAAATCTTCTGGCAATTCTTCTGATGAACTAATTCAGTTAAAACAGCATTTAAATGAGTGTCAGACAAAGTATGCTGATGTAGAGAGCCAAAATCGTGATTTAACTGCTGAGATAAATAAACTTCGTAGTGCTATAACTGATTATAAGGGTAGGATTCAGAAAGCAGAAGAAAAAATACAGGAATTAACGGGCAAAAATCAAAATCTGGCAAATGAGAAAAGTGCATGGGTAGACAAGATAAAAGAAAAAGACAGAACTATTTCTGATTTGACTGAGCAAGGGTTTCGTTTGACTCGTGAAGTTGATGTGTTGGAAAAAGATAATGCTGAATTGGAGGGTAAGCAAAAAGAATTATTGGATTATCAAGCAGCGGAAAAAGAACTTTTGCCGTTTTTGCAAAAAACGGCTTATTATAGGCGAAATAAAGGTAAAAGCATTGGTCTGGAGCCTTCTCAGATAGATTCTGTTATTAGGCTGCATTTAAAGGATAATACCAATTATCGGATTCATAAGGATTTAGGGGTTTCCAAGACGACAATCCGAAAAATCATAGAAGCGGACTACCATACTTCTGAAAGTTTAGAAAAAATACTGTCTTCTCTACATCGTGTCAATGTTTATGGTAATTGGGCTGGTGATAAGCAGGAGCGGCTAAATTCGTTAATTCGTAAATATGAGTTTGCATTAAGACAGGTTAAGGCGCAGGATGCGGAAATTATTAAAAATGTGCAGGCAGCAATTAAAGATTTAGGGGATTATTTGGAATATACCAAAGTAGAGAAAAGTGTCAGTGCAGATCGGAGACCTTCTCAGGATAATTAGGCGATACCTGAATTATTTTCATATAAAAGTGTCATTGGGTATTTGGAGCCTTGTCTTGGGGGCAGTAGGATGTTGTGATAGGGACTCTTTAAAACTAAAAAATTAAGAGTATATCTAAATAATCGTGTTTGGAAAAGTGTCAGTTGAAAAAAGTGTCATTTTGGCACTTGTCTGTAACTGACACTTTTAATAGCTAAAATGTTCCCTTCCTACTCATAACGGAACATTTTGAAATTTTATCGAATTATAGTCGTCGTAGTATTTTTCGTAGGTGTCTGACAAATAAAATGGATATTGTTAAAAAATAATGTTCCCTTTCTGA
>JAGHIZ010000082.1 GCA_017886875.1 Butyricicoccus sp.
AAAGTAAGGTTATCTCGTGCTAATATTGGTGCAAAAGAAAGGGCTGAGGAGGCTAAAAAGCAATTTTTAAGTCTTGCGAAACAAATTCCAGATGAAAATAAGCGAGAAGTTATAAATTTAATGAAAAGATATGAAATAGAGCATGGAAGGTATATTTCAATAAAGTTTATTCAGGCTGAAATGATAGCCAAAAGGGAGCTGATGACAGTTATACAACCACCTAAGCCACAAAGACAACATAAAATTAATAAATCAAGAGGTTGGGAAAGATGAAGTTATGTTTAATAATGGTGTTGTTTTATGTATAAAAATTAAGTTATTACATTAGTTAAATTGTTGTTAGTTTAGGTTGTGATAACAAAATAATATTGACAATTTCCTATATTTACATTAAACTGTAACAGTGATATATAACACTGTTATAAGGAGGCTTTTATGGTCGAAGAGCATTTTTCTACTTTGGAACGTATTCATAAAGCTGCAAAAAAAGAATTTCTTGAAAAAGGATTTAAATCTGCATCTCTTCGTAATATTGTAAAATCTGTTGGAATGACTACAGGTGCATTTTATGGTTATTACAAAAGCAAAGAAGAACTTTTTGATAATCTTGTTTGTGAACATTATGATTTTATTTTAAATAGATTCAACAATGCACAAAGGTATTTTAAACAACTTCCGTATCAAAAACAACCAGAAGTTATGGGAGAAGTTTCAGGTGCTTGTATGTTTGATATACTTTATTATATTTATGAACACCTCGAAGAATGTAAACTGCTCATTTGTTGCTCAGAGGGAACTCGTTTTGCTGGTTTAATTGAAGAAATGGTACAAATTGAAGTAGAAAGTACCCATGCATATCAAGATGTTTTAAACGAGCTTGGTAGACCATCGCCACCAATTGACTCAACATTAGAACATATTTTGACTACAGGAATGTTTCATACCTTTTTTGAACTTGTAATACATGAAATGCCACTTGAAAATGCAGAAAATTATGTAAAAGCAATGCGGGATTTTTATACTGCAGGCTGGATGAAAATTATGGGGCAGTAATGCTCTATAATTTTTAATATTCAGTTAGCAATAACTAACTAAAATGGGATATTGGAATAATATATTCTCTATATCATAAATCAAATAAAAAAGGGAGGAATTGTCTTGAAAAAGCAATCCAATTTGTCACGCCTACTTGATATAGCAGGCAATTATAAGTATCTTACATATGCATCATGGGTACTTTGTGCAATTAGTGCCTTGATTGCGTTAGCTCCTTATTATTACATATGGCAAGTTATGAAAGAAATTTTACAGGTAGCACCAAACTTTGATAGTGCACAAAATTTAACTTATAATGGATTTATGGCGGTTGTTTTTGCTGTAATTGCTTTTTTAGTGTATATTGCTGGTTTAATGTGTTCTCATATGGGTGCTTTTCGTATTGCAACAAATCTTCGAATTCAGACTATGCAGCATATAATAAAACTCCCTCTAGGTTTTGTCGAAAGTTTTGGAAGTGGCAAGCTTAGAAAAATCGTAAATGAATCAAGTGCTGCTACTGAAAATTATTTAGCCCATCAGCTGCCTGACCGTTCAGGAGCAATTGCAACTCCATGTGGTCTTTTAATTTTATTGTTTGTTTTTGACTGGAGATTAGGACTTTTAAGCCTTGCTCCTGTTTTAATCGGTTTTTTAATTATGATTACAATGACAGGAAAGAAAATGCATGAACGCATGAAAGAATATCAAAATGCTTTAGATAATATGTCAAATGAAGCTGTTGAATATGTCAGAGGTATACCAGTTGTTAAAACATTTGGTCAGACTATATTTTCTTTTAAAAAATTCAAAGGTGCTATAGACAGTTATTCAAAATGGGTAATAGCATATACAAAAGAGTTGCGTTTACCGATGATATTCTATACAGCAGCAATAAATGGAGTTTTTGTTTTTCTTATTGCTGGTGGATTAATATTTACACAAGATGGTATAAAACCTGAATTCTTATTAAATTTAATTTTTTATATAATTATTACACCAATTATATCTTTAACGCTCACTAAAATTATGTTCCAAAGTGAAAATGCTATGATTGTAGCGGATGCTCTTGAAAGAATTGATAGTGTTTTAAACTTAAAACCTTTAGAAGAATCAATAACACCAAATTATCCAAAAGATGCTTCAGTAGAACTTGATAATGTTTGTTTTAGTTATGATGGTGTGAATAATGTATTAAATGATATTTCAATTTTTATACCACAAGGTAAAACAGTGGCTTTTGTTGGTCCGTCTGGTGGTGGAAAAACAACTTTAGCAAATATTATATCACGTTTTTTTGACCCACAAAGTGGACTTGTAAAAATTGGCGGTGTTAATGTAAGAGATATTTCTAAGGAAGATTTAATGAATACTGTATCTTTTGTATTCCAAAATAGTCATCTTATAAAGGCATCTATTTTAGAAAATGTTAAGCTTGGTAAGCCTGATGCTTCATATCAAGAGGTTATGCAAGCACTTGAAAATGCTCAATGTATGGATATTATACAAAAGCTTCCTGATGGAATAAATACAGTGATAGGTAAAAAAGGTGTGTATCTTTCTGGTGGTGAACAGCAAAGAATTGCAATTGCTCGTGTTATGTTAAAAAATACACCAATCATTATTTTAGATGAAGCTACTGCATTTGCCGACCCAGATAATGAAAATAAAGTTCAAGCTGCTTTTTCACAATTATCTAAGGGTAAAACAGTAATTATGATTGCTCATCGTTTGTCTACAGTTAAAAATGCCGATAAAATTTATGTAATAAAAGATGGTGAAGTTGCAGAAAGTGGAACAAATGAAGAACTTTTAAAACAAAAAGGTCTTTTCAGTCATATGTGGGAAAATTATCAAACTTCCACAAAATGGAAAGTTTAAAAGGAGTGGTATATATGATTAAAAATTTGCAAAAAAAATATGCTCTTTCTGAACAAGGTGCAAAAGATTTAATAAAAGGTTGTATAGCTTGTGTTTTACAGAATATTTCATTTATGTTTCCAGTAGGACTTTTATATAGTCTTGTTAAAGATTTGATAAATGGTGGAATTTATGAACCTTTTTTCTATATAATAGGCTGTATTTTTTGTTTAATATTTATTATAATTGCAACATATTTTCAATATAATGCAACATATTTTGCAACATATGTTGAAAGTGGTGTACGCCGTGTTACATTGGCTGAAAAACTAAGAAAAATACCACTTTCATTTTTTGGTAAAAAAGACCTTGCTGACCTTACAAGCACTATTATGTCAGATTGTACATTTTTAGAACAAAGTTTTTCTCATTTTATACCTGAACTTACAGGTTCTATTATTTCTACACTACTAATTTCCATAACTCTTTTTATTATTGATTGGCGTATGGCTTTGGCAGCATTATGGGTAATGCCGATATCTTTTGCAATTGTAGGATTATCTGCAAAGATACAAGAAGGTTTTAATCAGAGGTCAATGGACGCAAAAATAGCTTGTGCGGATGGTATTCAAGAATGTATTGAAACTTTACAGGATTTAAAATCAAATAATGCTGAGAAACGTTATTTAAAAGGTCTTGAAAAAAAGATTAGAGCTGTGGAATATCGTTCTATTTTAAGTGAATTCGGTTTAGCTGCATTTGTAGTATCAGCTGCCCTTGTTTTAAAACTTGGCATTGCAACAGTTGCGTTAGTTGGCTCTGTTTTATTGATTAAAGGAACATTAGAAATTTTAACTTTTTTTATGTTTCTACTTGTGGTATCAAGATTATATGATCCATTACAGGGAGCATTGCAAAATTTAGCGGCAGTTATTAGTACAAGAACAAACATAGCAAGAATGAATGAAATTTTGAATCATAAAATTCAGCAAGGCGAAGAAAAACTTATAAATAATGGATATGATATTGTGTTTGATAAGGTTAGTTTTTCATATAATACAGGAGAAACTATTTTAAAAGATGTTTCATTTGTAGCAAAACAAGGTCAAGTTACTGCATTAGTAGGTCCATCAGGTGGCGGAAAAACCACAGTTTCACGCCTAGCTTCACGATTTTGGGATATTGACAAAGGTAAAATTACAGTGGGTGATATGGATATTTCTAAAATTGACCCTGAAAAATTGTTGTCATTATATTCCATAGTATTTCAAGATGTAGTATTATTTGACAACACCATTATAGAGAATATTAGAATAGGCAATAAAGATGCTACAGATGAACAAGTTATACAAGCGGCAAAGCTTGCAAATGTAGACGAATTTGCCGAAAAATTGCCACAAAAATGGAATACTAACATCGGAGAAAACGGATGTCAATTATCCGGTGGAGAACGTCAGCGAATTTCTATTGCCAGAGCTTTTTTGAAAAATGCACCTATTATTTTACTTGATGAGGCTACAGCTTCACTTGATGTTGAAAATGAAACGTTAATACAATCAGCAATATCTCGTTTAATAAAGGATAAAACAGTGCTTGTTATAGCACATAGAATGCGTACTGTTGCTGGTGCAGATAAAATAATTGTGCTTTCAGATGGTTGTGTAGTAGAGCAAGGTTCGAATAATGATTTACTTAAAAATAATGGAACATATTCACATATGGTAAATTTACAAACTGAAAGTCAAAAGTGGATATTAAAATAAAATTTATCTAATATACAATTAGTTTAATTAGTTTCCACTGTGTCTATCGAATTTTAAGGTTCGTTAGAATTGATATAGCAGTTTTTATGTTATATGATAGTTAAAAACTATAAATTTAATACTAACAGATAAAAAGTTATTTTTAATACTTTGCTGTATAAAGTTATCCCCTGTATGAGTTCATACAGGGGATATTTAATGCTATCGTTTTAAAATATTGTAATATGTTTGCTTACTTATGCCTAAAATTTTGCAAATTTCATCTACTTTTAAGCCTTTTTCACGATATTCAATGATTTTAGCTTTCTTTTCATCAGATGTTAGTCTTTTTACATTTTTGAGTAGAAAAGTGCTTACAGTGTTTCTACCTATATTTAATATTTCAGCTATTTCAAGATTTGTTTTACCTGCTTTATGAAGTTCTAAAATACGGCGATTTCTTTCTTCTTTGGCAAGTCTTCGGTTTTTATCTCTGGTATAGTTGCTAGTTTTTTGCTTCATATACTCATGCCTTTCAAACTCATTTAACTCTAAAAACATACAAAATGTTTCATTTTTAAAGTTCAAAAATCCTTTTTGGTCTATATATGTGAAAATGTTTTCTGTTCGTTCAAGTGGTATTTTAAATTTTTTATTTAACTTTAAAGTGTAAGCTTGTGCCATTTCTCTACTCATAACTTGTACACAAGCATTATAAAATAATAGTAAAAGCTTGTCCCTTGTTTCGGAACCAATGGGAGCATTTCTATAATCTATAAGCCATTTTATAAAGTCTATACGTTTATGATTTAAAGCGATGTAATCACATTGCATATTTGAATGCAAAGCTATATTTTGAGTATTTTTTCTAGTTCTAGGTATAGATTGATGAAGTTCTGAAAGGTCATATTTTTCATAATCTTGTATTTCAACAATACTTTTTCTGCCTGTTTTAGTGTTATAAGTTTCAAATAATCTAAAAAAACCGACTAGATTTTTACTGAAACCATCTATGTTTAATTGTTCAAAATCTGGATATTCTTCTTTTAAAGTTTCAAGTGTATCAATAATTTTTTCTACAGTATCTTTGTATAAAAAACTCCAAACACCAGCTATTTCTTCAAGACAATACCACAGTTGTAAGCCACGACCTGTAAAATGTATAATGTTAAATGGTGGTAGTTTTAAATCTCTTTTTATACGAAAGAGAAAGTCTTCTAATAACTCATTTCTATCATAATCATCTAATTCGGAATTATGACAATCAACATCAATAACAATGTTTTTAAGAGAAAAAAGGTTCTCTGTTTTTCTCTCTTTCCTAGTTAAAGTATTAGCGGTTATATAAAAATCACTATCAGTTTTTATGTTAATTTTATTTATATCTATTTTGCTAGATGGTATGTAAGCATATGTAATAATTCCGTCTTGACCTTGCTTGTGTTGACCTATGCAAATAACGCTGCTGTAATCTGACTCACCAAAAGCGAGCTTTAAAGCCTCATGAGCTGACATAAAAAATGCTCCTTTTCTTAAATTGATTTTTAAGATAAGGAGAACTCAAGAAGTATGATTATCATACTTCTTAGCACTTGATTTTTTATGTATCACATGGTAAAATCAAATACAGAAATTAATAATCAATTGTACTTTAGATTAAAATTAACTGTTGTTGTGTTGGATTTTAATTCAGTATTTTTTTCTTGAGTACTCCAAAGGATAGGTATTGCAGTACCTATCCTTTTTTCTTTCCTTAAATTTCCTTTAATTATACTCTAAAAGGGTGAAGAAGTCAACCGTGCCCAAAAACGGTTCCTAGTATACTATATCTATATTCCATATAGCTAAATTTCTTTTTTTTTCCTTTTTTTTCTTTAAGCGGACACAGCTTTTTTTTAGGCTTGGAAAGGGTGAAGAAGTCAACCGTGCCCAAAAACGGTTCCTAGTATACTATATCTATATTCCATATAGCTAAATTTCTT
>JAGHIZ010000083.1 GCA_017886875.1 Butyricicoccus sp.
AATGTATGTGGTTACAAAAATACTGATACAAAAAACTTATCCATTAGACAATGGGATTGTCCAAATTGTGGCACACATCATAACAGAGACGTGAATGCTGCTATCAATATTAAAAACGAAGGAATGCTATTAGTAAACGTATAACCAATACTGAACCGTGGGACACATGGGAATAGCTCGTTGATACTGTGTTCGTTAGAACACTTGAGCGAGAAGCCCCCGCCTCTATGCTTGCATAGGCGGTGGGAGTATGTCACTACACCAATAAATAATTCTTGTATGTATGGTTTTATTCCTCAGTCAGTGCTAAATTTAAGTGAGTTTGATGAGAAAAAACTCAATGAGTTACTAACTAATATAATCGAAGAAAATCCTTCAAATAAAACATTTACATTGCAAAAAGATGTTGATGTCTGTGTATTAGATATTTTATATTGAAATAAATATTTCAAAAAAACATAAAAACCCGCTTATAAAAGCGGGTTCTTTTCTGTTTAATTGTGTAAGTAATAAACGTTTTCTACTAATTCAACAGATTTATGGTTTTTTAAACAAAATATATTTTCTTCTGTAATATTTATCATAACCATTCCTCAAAATTACAATCAAGAAAGCAACTTAGCAAGCTCTGTATACATCTCTTGTAATAGAGCATTTTTTGTATTTAGGTAGTTCTCAGCTTTAGGCGTTGGTTTTCGCCAAATACTAAACGTATCTTCTTTTGATAATAATCCATAAGCATCATTTATCAACTTTAGAAACTTATTTCTTACATCTTTGTATTGCTGAGATGTAAATAAATCTCTATATCTCTGAACGCTCTTATGATTGCCTTTCAAAACTCCACAATCAGCAATTAAGTTAATAATCTCTCTATCCAAACCAAGTTGACCTTCTTTTTTATAAATATCTGATAAACTATTTATTCTACATGAACGATAAGGTCTACTGTCATTAGAACATCGACAAGACATATAAACTCCATTTTTTTTAATAGTTATTCTGTTAATAAGTGTCATACTCATTCTTATACCTACTTTCGTAATAATATATTTTCCTATGATAAATTGTTTTTACCAGTGATGACCATAAGCCACTGAAAAAATACTATCATCTTTTATTCGTTGAATACAAAAGAACTCTCATCAATAATTTTTTAACACTTTCATCTTTAAATCTAGTGATGAAGTTAGAAGATGCGCTATTTGTTACAAATCCTTGTTAAACTTTCACGAAAAATCTTCCTTTCAAATATGTATTTATTCCTTTTAAAAGAAACTAAAATATTATATGCAAAAGAAAGTTTATCCCCCAAAAAAAGAACTCTTATCGAGTTCCCTTATTAAAATAAAATTTATATATCTAGTTTTTTAGAGTTGCTACTATATATGATTTTAAAATACATGTACTTACATAATTAAATAATTTTTTATCTCTATTGTAAGCAACAAATAAGCCGTCGTTTACTCATTCATTTTTTTCATTATTTTTAAATTTAAGCAAAATTTCTTTAATAATCATTATTCTCTCTCAAATATTGATTGTCATTTTACCCTTTATAATATTCAAATCGTTCACAGCTTCGCCAAATAATTTTATTATTAACCCATCTCTGCAATTTTTTTATCCCTTTAGGTGCGTTTGGTTTATTATATATCATTACATAAGGACTATAATGCATTTCACGCAATTTATAGATGCGATATAAGTCTTCTTCCATATTCGTATCAAAATTCGTCAACACATAAACAATTCTATTTCGTTCTTTTAATTTACCATATTTTGCGTATAACTCAAGGCCCCTTAATACATTTTCACTTTGTTTAATATTATCCCAAGCAAAACGTACATCTTTCAATTTAATCTGATTAAGCATTTGGACTTTTTCGATTGTCAAAAGCCTTGAATCCAAGCCTTGGTTAATATCCACCCATGCATCACTATTAGCAAGCTGTTGCAATAGGTCTTCCCATTGTGTGCAAGCTAAGATATTTGGATCCATAAGAACGATATTTTTTTGACCTTTCCACCACTCGTTTAAATCTGCAACCTTTATAGATTGTTTCCCTTCCTTGTTAGCTACAATACAAAACTGACAAGCTCTTAGACAACCTCTTGTTAAAAACCCATACGCAGTATCTTTTGTATATTTTGGATAAAGCGAGTAATCAGGATAGATATGTTCTATTTCATCTGGCAACTTATTGTTCAAGCCATAGCCTGTACCACCCTTAATTATTTCAGTTGCATTTACTGGTTCTGGAATATCGGGTGTGTATATATCAGTAAAAACTTTACTCATGTATATTCTGTCATATTGTGAAAACCCAAACCACCATTCGACTTCATCGCCTTGAGCTTTGTGCCAAGCAGAAAGCTTCATAAGTGCCAAATTGGGATAGTTATGACCATCAATATCAATTAAACCTATTTTCATAACATATTACCTAATTTATTATAAGTTAAAATCCTTTCTTTTATTGTTTTTTGCAACCTAATACATTGCCTATGCTATTGTATGCAATAATCTCTTATCATTCACAAAAATCTATTTTCATTTTAATTAATTTGATAACTTAGGTCATATCTCTAATATTTGCATGTAATAATCCATAAAGCAACAAAATAAAAAACAAAATACATAGTAAAGGAAAAAAATTAATGTAACTATGAAAAAATTAAATAATATGGGACTAATTGAAATACCAGTAACAGAGATAGCTACAAATACATTTAAAGATTTCAAAGAATTAAATATTGTAATAACTTAATAGAAACCAAATTAAATATCCAAATTAACAATCTTGAATAAAAAAATAACCCTCTTCTATACCAAAAGGTTTGGATGAGGGTTATTTTTATAATTATAGCATAATCAGCATCTATCAATAATTTTTATTTTATATCCTAACTTACCTCTGATTTTAGCATTGAATATTGACAATGTTAAAATATCATTCAAAGAGTATTTATTAAAGAGCTTTCTTATAGCTGTAATACTGTTTACAACTAACATATAATCATCTGTACCTTCTATAAATATCATATATGCTATATTGTCATCAATCATATTATTAAGAACATCAACATCTTCTTCGCTTAAAAAATCATAATCATCATCTCTTACATATGACTTAGCATAATCATCAGTTAAAAATTTTGCATATTCAAGAATATCAATATAAGCATTCAAATTTCTAAAAATACCAGATATAGTTCTATTATCAAACGGAATGTATTTAGAACCATCAATTTCGATATCTGAACAAACAAACTTTTCAGGTGATGGATGAACATGATACAAAAATAATGGAGCAAACACTAGATGCTCTTTACCATTTATAATACAAGACATTATAGTATAAAAATTATAAAAGTTATCATATACTGTGCAATACTTGCTTTTTATATTAAAGTAAAATAACCCATCATCTTTATAAATTTCTATAGCATAATCTTTGCTTTCATCTTTATCTATTTTTGAATACAGGTTTCTAACTACTTCAAAAAATAAATTATATTCATTATTTTGCAACATATATGGTTCAATTTTATGGAATTCAGAAAGAAAATATCTGTCGGACTCTTTAATAGGTTTTATAACAGAAAGTCCTTCTTTATTGTATTTTTTATTTTTAGGCAGGTGAACTTTGCCACTTTCAATATTGTACTTATAAAATAAATTATCTTTAGTGTATAAACCTTTCCCATCATTTTTCACATATGACACAAAAATATTGTCATTATCAGACACAACTGAACTACAAACTATAGTATCAAAATTGTTATTTAACATTATAATATCATTTAACATAGTAACACCTCAAATTATTTTAATTTCCTTAGCTTTTTTATATAATTTTTCTAAATCACAGACATATCTACTTTCGTCAACATTTAAATAATAATCACTATTTTTAAAAGTTTCTGTATTGACAGCATAGCTATATAATTCCTTAAATGCTTTAAAAGATATATCTGAAAATAGATTTTCGATAAGAACTTCAAATTCTATAAAATCTGGCTTATCTTCTGGGTCCACAAAATAGATAGAACCGTCACATCTTGTACCAGTACCACCACAACACCAACTATCTGAATAAATATACTTACCAAATACTTGCCAATTATTTTTATCTAAAGAATCTGCCAATATTCTAAAATCTGGCTTTTTAACAATTTGATGCTCTAAAAGCTGTATTTCCAGTTCTCCACCATACTCATCAGTAAGTTTCTTTATATCAGGCTTGGATATTTTCAAATTCTTAATGCTATGCTTTGCATCTTTTTTACGCAACCCGCTATTATTCCAAATGCAAATATCTATATTGGGAGTCCAGTAATCAATTATTATTTTGTTTAATGTCTTAAAATGAGAACCTATCAAACCAAACAGAAATATATCTATAAACATTTTGCAATCATCGTGATTTAAAATAAGACCATCTAAAACAGTTATTTCTGATCTAGGTATTGAATAAGTTTCTTCATATATATCATTCAATACCCTACCCATTACTCTGTTATTTATCTTTTTGTTTTGCTTAATTAGTTTTTTGTAGATAGAATCCAAATCAAATACATAAGCATTATTCTTAGAAAATTTATCAAATGGTTGAGAAATATCAAGCATATTAGTATTAGCAAAATCTATTTGATTAGACGATTTTCCATACTTCAGAAAATTAGCATATGTAGTCTTACCACTTCCAGGCAAACCCATCAAAATATGCAGCACCTGCTCTTTATCGGCTTTGTTTCTCATATTATAATTACCTTTCCATTTTTGTTTTTAATAATAAATATTCACTCTTACATTTACATATAAGAGTGAATATTTTTGAATTTTATAATTATTAGTAAATATTATTTAACAATAAGTGACACCAGAAAGAACACAAATCTTACTTGGAATATCTATCTCATCAATACCATCAATAAAAGATAATCTTTCCTTTAACTCATTAACGATATCAGATGGAGAGTCGTAAGCAACCTTAAATAGAGAAGTTTCTTTCTTTAATGGAATAAATAAAAACGAATCATCATCAAACTCTTTAAACAATACGTTTTCTTCAGAAATACCATAATATTCATCAATTTCAGCAATCGATTCTGCACGACCATCAAAAGAAGAAAATGTTTCAAAGCATAAACCTTTATCAAGCAGATATTGATTACAAAATAAAGATAAATGATCAATATCCATATCCTTAATTCTCTTATCAAAAATTGAGAAATTATCAGACATTAGAAAATCTGTATCTTCCTGTGATAAATTACTACGCATATTTGTGTTTTTTAATAAATATCTTATAACTAGAGCTATCATTTCTTGATCTACTAGCATACCATATTCTACAATTTCACCATAATTCATTGACATAATAAAATCTCCTTTAAATATTAGTTTTTTGAATAAGTATTATAATTCCTATCTAAAAATTTAATATATTATATGCATTTTTCAAAATCATCACTAAAAATACCTGATATAAAATAGCAGATGCTAAAATGCTTTATTTATTATTAGATTTATCGAATATATCATTTATTATATCTACAACCAAAGCATCATGCGTTAGTACCGCACATATAAACAACGCAATAAATAATAATACAGCTCTTAAATAACTAAATTTGTACTTCAAGTTTAGAGTAAGTAGGACATATCGCATATTTAGAATACATAGTACAACCAGTACCAAAACACATATTTTGTAATTGCTTTCTAAATTCCTCAAATTGTTTACTATTCCAAACTGAGGAAATTGTATTATTTGAAATATCACAGACGTATTTTTATTTTACATCAAAACTGCAAGGTGATGCCTTCATATCAGATGATATATGCATTGAAAATCTAGTGCCTTCGCACATATTTAAATTATAACTGTCTATAACATTATCACAAAGGTTCATCAAACTTTGAATAGAACAGAGATCAAATCCAATCTTAAAGAAAAAATCGTCTCTATTTATCAAATCGAAAAATTCCTTAACTAATGGATCATCTTGAGACAATGACTCATCACTGCAATATCGCCCAACAGGATTACGAAGTGAAAATATAACAGCATTAATGCCAAAAGGGAAACCATTATACTTAATTCTAATAATAGCTTCTTTTATAGTATATTTATTTAATGCAAAATATATATTGGTTTTCATTCCAGCATCTAGAAGCATCTTTATTGCATTCATTGTATAATTACAAGGTTCATCATTTATAGTTGTTACAGATTCATCATAAACTATATAATATTTATATTTTTGAGCTTTTCCAAAAGGGACATGATGCAGTTCATCCCATTCATAAGTATCTCCATTTATCATGTACTGACCATCAACAATTTTATAACAAGAATAAATATTTCCAAGAGTAAAAATCACAGGAATATCATCTTCTGATTTATAAATATGCTCTTTTGATGTAGGTCTATATGCAACAAAAGGAGTAGTATCTTGTAGTCTTGAATACATATTCACACCAACTACCCCACAATACTTTTTACAAATTTTAGCCTTTTCTGGAGTCATTACTAAGCCTGATGTAGTAAAAGTAGGAATAATATTTTTATCACAAGTGTATTTCAAGATTTCTTCAAAATCTTCATGCATATCTGGATCTCTTTGACCACCTAATACAACTTGAAAAGTTTTATCATATGCTTCATCTACTATTTTTTTATATCTTTCTAAAGACATATTTTGCTTGGTACATATCCCATTTTTACAAAACTTAAAATCTCCCATAATATCAATACCCATAGTAGCAGGAAAGTCACACTGGAAAGGTGTACAACTGTTACATAATTTATGTCGAACAATATATCCACCTATCTGATTAAATTCTTCTAAATATTTGTCTCCTAAACCATTATTTTCGTAACACAAAGTGTTTGCATCTTTAATTTTTTTTATTTTCTCCATTAGAAAAACATCCTTTCAAAATATGTATTATAATTCCTATTTAGAAATTTAATATATTTTATGCATATTTTTATAGTCATAATAAAAAAGCCCGCTTTAACGGGCTTATACAAACTATATTATCTTATGTAAAAACATTAATTCTTGTATTTCAAACAAATAAATTCTTTAATAATTCAAAATCACTATAAATTGCTTTATTGTTTCTATAATCAATCGGCAATCAACAACACTGAAACGAAACAATTGTTTCCGTTAGTAATACTTTCTACTTCTATATATCAGTTAATACTAAAATTACCATACTTTAAATAGGCAATTTCTCTTGCCCCTAATAACGTATATCCCTCACCATCTTTGATTATAATTTTAATTCTTAAACTAATCTTATCATTATCGGCATTGATAATTATTTTTGCTGAAAAACAAGTTTCGTTTATTCTTTCAAGAGAATAATCTTCTATAGATATATTCTTATATAGAGACAATTGATTTTGAATATCGCAAAATTCTTTATAAGATATTCCAAACTCAGCATTAGCCTTATCAAAATGATTATTTTTAATTTCCCATAAAAACATTTCAAACTTTTCAATCATGTATTTTTCGTTTTTTAATAGACAATACTGCTCTGACATTACTGACGTTTTCCGACAGTTTTTAGAATATTTCACTGTAAGAACTAACAGATAACCAACAACAAAACTTATAATTAATATTTCTATTAAAAGCAATATATAATTACAACACATAAAGACTAATCCTAAAGAAATATGACCACCCAATATTACGTTAATACCAATGGATAAAAGCATAACAGCTTGAACACGAATATTATTTACATTCTCCTTAATAATTCTACTGTCTTTTATTAAATAAAGATATGCTCCAGAAATAATAATTAAGGCAATTATAATAATTATCAACAAAATATTAAAAAATAAGACCAATAATATACTCCTTTTTATTTAATAAATTTCTGATGTTTAATAAATTATATGGTGAATTAATTTATTTAAGAATATCAATACTATAATGGCAAAAACCATGACATTTATAGCAATTTTTAATACATATAATATTTTTTTATACATTCTTTTTTCGTTGTTGATTCAATAATTGTACATAAAATGATAAATATAATGGTGGGAGTAAATCCTATAATAAAACCAATTATTATAGCGTTATTTTCTAGTAATTTATTCATATTTTATTCCTTTAATAAAACATTTTTTTAAAAATTATCTTTAAACTCTGTTAATCGATAAATCAAATCTTAATAATGATATAATATCATAATATTTTTACACGTCAAATAAAAAAAGATTTTTTTTAAAAAATATACAAAATAAAATTGACAAGTGCATCATATAAACGTATAATAAAAATATACGTTTTTTGTTTTTTTTTCGTATATTCTTAGCAGCTATTTTGTTCATTTTTTTAAATCCCCATATTGCACATAATTATCCTGTTTTGTTGTAACTATTTTCTTATAAAAATAAAAAAACACCTCTTTTTTTCTTTACCCCCAAAAACAGAACCTCTTGTTTTTAAGAGTTTCTGTTTTTTTATTTTTTTATATATATAATTCATAAAAAAACCAATCCTAGAAGAAGGATTGGCTTTAAATTATTTTTTAATATACAATAAGTCCACCTTTAATGGATATAGCACTTATAATATCTACCTACTGAATCTTCCAACAACGATACTGCAACTTCTTCCAAAGACTGTTCTATTGCATAATCTAGTTTTTCAAAATAAATCTGAAATTTACCATTAATTTTTTCCCAAATATCAAAATGATCTGCCAATTTAACAATACTCAAACATTCTTCAAAAGAGCGAGGCAGATTAAAAAGATACAATGGTTTTTTTCTTCATCATTTGGTAGATCTATATGCAACAAATTAGTATTTTCTAATTCTCTACATTTTATCACATATGGAATAATTATATCTAAATTATTAGGTTTATAATACAAAAGTCCATTGTTTTCGACAGGTCTGTATATTATTCCACCTATCATCGAATCATCGCTATTCTGATACAACGGAATAACTTCTAATTCTTAAACAACATTGCGTTTATCAATAATTTTCAGAATTTCTATACCATTTTCAAAATATCTATGAAATAATAATTTTTCTTTCAAATTGACTTTTGAATAGATACGTTTTTTATCAAATTACTGGCAGAATACCTCCACTTATAGAAGTGGGGGTATTCTGCCTATGATTTTGATAAAAAATACAAAACGGCACAAGTTCTAAAAAAAAGAAACATTAGCAACAAATCACACATAATACAGAAGAAAAAATCAAATAAAAAAAGATAATAGCCAACAACAAAATAAAACGATATATAGAAATGATAATATACAAATATTTGACAATGAAAGCATAAGAGACATGATTAACGCATTGAATGAATTATTAAATGCAATAAATCAATTTAATAACAAAGTAGCCCTCTCTAGCTCGACAATTCTAAAATGCGAATCCCAAATACAAGATGAAATGCATTATTTAGAATTTACTAATATATCGACATTTGAATTTTTTCAAATCGCAAAAAGAATAAAAGACATAAGAAGTGAAAGAAAAATGGCAAAAGACTTGATAGAAACTGCTCTTATACTTGAAGACATTATAACTTTTTTTAAGATTGAAAAAATAGAAGATATAATCAAAAAAATTAAAAAAGAAAAACAATCGCTCATATACAATAAGAAATCTTAGAAGTTTTTATGAGATAAAAAGAAAACAACGTAACTAAATCACAAAATCTCTCACGCACTCTCACGCACTCTAAAAGATTGGACTTTTCTCATTTTTTACAAACTAAAAAATCCGATTCTTTGAAGAATCGGATTTTATAAAATTGCGAACAGAATATCGTATTTCTAAAATGATAATACCCCATAGATAGTCATCAACTTGGTATAATAATCTACCTTTATTTGCAAAAATAAAATCAAAGAGTCTTAATTGCCCTAATAATAATTATTAACACAACTATTAATTTAAAATAATCAAATATTATGCTTTGTATTTTCAAATTCGAAAAATGTTCAAAATCACAACCAAATATATCAACAGAAGAAAGACTTAATAATAATATAGATAAGATATATAATATTTGTATCAATAAATTATCACAATCTATAATTCGATCAAGATATAAGAGAGATAAAAACATAATAAGTGTAGAACAAATTTTATTAATTGTCAGCATTTTATCATAACTACTAATAACATTTTTATTGAATAGTCCAATCACCTCTCTCCAGTCTTTACAATAATTACTGTATTTTACAATAATCATAAAAATGGCAAGAATTATATGATAAATACAACTTTCTACAAGTAACACATATCTTTCATCAAATAACTCATTTATTGTCTTTACAGTAAAAAATACTTTAACAATGCTATTTATAACAATTATTGATGATATATAGGCCAGTATTTTTTTTTCGACTGTATATACATTGTCAAGAACACTATTATAAATATCAAACAACAAAGCACTAGATATTATTATAAATAAATAAAGAAAATATCCATTTTTATATGTAATTTCTGTTGGATAAAAGAAAAGTAAACATCTTAGTACACTAACTCCAAAAAATAAGTAAATAATATTAGCCAATTTATATTCTATGCTTTTCATAAAAAAACCTTCCTTATGTATTACTTTTTTATTAAATATACTTATTCTTTAACGTATCTATTGTTTTAAATTTATTTGTATTTTTTGAAAACACAAAACCGCTTGCTTAGTTACAACCTTTTGAAAATGATTCGACAAGCCAAGCCCTATAACGGTTACAACAATATAACATGCTAAACATGCAAGAAAAAAACTAATAAACATAATAAAAACCCTCTCTTTTGTTTTAAATAGTTTTTTTTAGATTGAAAATAAATATCTATAAATCACTCAATTGGGAAACATATTGATATTTAAGCCAATATTTTACAAATTTATCACTCCTTGTTATAAAAAACTAATATATATACATAATATCTTATGCAATTTAAAAAAAATACAAAAAATAAGATAGTGTTTTTTTAAACATACTATAAATAAAAATTAAAATAAAATCGTTAATATTTACCTAATATGGGACACAATTACCTAACCTACAACCAATAATAAATATTATAAAAAGGTTAAAAAACAATAAAACAATTGTAATTCAGCATTTTTTTATTAATCATAAATATTAACCTTTCATATTAAAAGTTTGAAACCAAAATCTCACTAATTTTATTATTCCTAACTGAATTTATACTACTTATTAATCGATGTGTGTAAACTCTTTTTATGTTGTAACCATCATAAAGATTATCAAAAAAAGAATCTGTATCATCTGTATTTTTAGGATCTGAATTACTCATGAGCAATTTTGCCCCTTTTTTGTCTAATCTTTTAAAGAACAAACTCAGTTCCACCTGATCATAATCAGAAAATACAAATTCCGAATACTGTATAAAGTTAGACTTACCAGGAAGTTTTCTGTAAGGTGGATCTAAGTAAACAAATGTGCAATCATCTACAAAATCCTCTAAAATTGAATATGGTCCATTCATTATGTTTACATTTTTTAATTTTTCAGACACAAGAAATATATTATCGAAATCAAAATTCAAAAAATTTGTTTTACATTTACATACTGGTGTATTAAACAGTCCATTCTTATTTACACGATATAAACCATTAAAACAAATCTTGTTTAAAAACAAAAAGATTGCAGCTCTTCTAATAACATTACAATCTTCAAAAAAAAACGAATTATACTCAAATCTCATTTTATTATAATACCCTTTTCTGCTTTTTATATCGATAAGCTTTTCATAATCATTTTTTATCATATATAACTCTTCTATAAATGAGGAAACATCATCCTTCAATACCTTATAGAAATTAATTAAATCCCTATTTATATCATTTATGTAATACTCTTCTAAATCATAATTATTTAGAATATCAAAAAGGACTGCCCCACCTCCAATAAATGGTTCTGCATATTTTGTTACACCTGTATTGAACGGATAATAGTTACGTATTTCATTTAACAATTGTCTTTTCCCCCCACCCATTTCAATACTGGCTTAATTTTTTTATTATAAATCAAAAAAAATATCTCCTTATAAAGTATACAAACTTTTAAAAAAAATATAAATAGTTTAATATTTGCATAAATATTATTTATTGACTTAATCAGTAAAGAGCATATAATATATTTATACGCATTGAAAATATCAATAATAAGTAGATATTTTTTATAAGGAATGATTCCGTGCTAAAATATAATCAATTTGATTCTTTTATTCAGTTTGAAACATCCCAATATTACATTCATAAATTAAAGAAAAAAATAAATATATCAAATACTATTGTTAACCAATACCATACACATGGTTTAGAAAGAAAATTTAATTTTGAAATAGAAATACTAACCAATTTTGATGACAACTATGTAATAAAACTATTAGAACGAATAATAAATAATAAGTATTTATATGAATATATTTTAAAAAACAAAACATTATCAATTGATAATACAACTGCTCATATAAAAAAAATTTACGATAAACTAATCAACCAAAATATAACACAAATTACAATATTAAATACTCAAAAATATAAAAAAGGAGACAAAAAAATGGAAAAAGAGTACTTGAATGTACTAGACAAAAAATCATGGAATCTACCACTGACAATAATAAGATCAACAAATCTTGAAAACTTATTTTTTCGAAAACCAAACAAAGATTTTTTACAGAATGGCAATATACAAAGAATAATTTTTCAGGAAGGTATAATATTTATATATGAAACTACTTACAAGGAAGGATATGTTTATACAACAAACAATTGTCCAATTTTCCTACCAAAAAACGCATCCAGATTTTTTGCATATCTTCCAAAAATAAAAACAATTGAACTAGAAAACATAAATACAAGTATAACTGAAGATATGAGCGAAATGTTTATAAATGATAAAGAACTATCTATACTAAATATAGCTAATTTTGATTTTACCAGTGTAAAAGATATTTCAAAAATGTTAAAAAATTGTAATTCCTTAAAAATATTAGATATTTACATAAATGACATGGAAAACTTACAAGATTCTTATGAATTTATCAAAGGATGCAATGCTGATATAAAAATAAACTCGAAAACATTTAACCGAATAATGGAATGTTGCTAAAAGAAACTAAACAATTCTAAAAAAAGCATATAATAAAATCATAAAAATATTAGTTTTTTAAAACAAAAAAAAGGAGATTTTTATTATGCAAAACAAATATATTTTATTGAATGTAATTGAGAGGAATATTAACGATCCACAGTTTTTTAATAATATTGAAGATGCAAAAAAAGAATTAAAATCACAATTCGAAAGTCTTGCAGATGAAATGGATGAAGGTGAATTATATTCAGATGGGCTTAATGCCTATGCTAATATTAAAGGATTTAATTATGACTGGAAAATCTATGTACCATAAAAGAAAGAGGCTTAAAAAGCCTCTTTTTTATTAAACCAATATTTGGTTTTGTTCTTTAATTTTTTTATATACTCATCAATAATTACTGATTTTATTGTTTTATTTTTAATTGAATCATTAAGATTAAGTGACATACTCCCACCGCCTATGCAAGCATAGAGGCGGGGGCTTCTCGCTTAAGTGTTCTAACGAACACAGTATCAACGAGCTATTCCCGTGTGTCCCACGGTTCAGTATTGGTTATACGTTTACTAATCGCATTCCTTCGTTTTTAATATTGATAGCAGCATTCACGTCTCTGTTATGATGTGTACCACAATTTGGACAATCCCATTGTCTAATGGATAAGTTTTTTGTATCAGTATTTTTGTACCCACATACATTGCAGATTTGTGAACTTGCAAAGAATTTATCAATTTTTACAAGTTGCTTTCCCATATCTTCTAATTTGTATTTGAGATACGTGGTAAACATACCCCAACCG
>JAGHIZ010000084.1 GCA_017886875.1 Butyricicoccus sp.
AGGTATATTCCATTTAAAGCGTTATGCACTTGCTACCCCTGGTGTTCCTGCACTGCCTACATTTATTGGTGAAGACCCTAATAATATATTTATAGCAATAGCTACCGTTTGTATTGCTTTTATTGTTTCTTTAGTTTCAGCTTACATACTAACAGGAACTAATAAAAAAGTATCAGACATAGAAAACACATCTGTTTCCGAACCAAATACTATATATGCACCTTTAAATGGTAATCTTGTTCCTCTTGACAAAGTTCCTGATGAAACATTCTCAACAGGAGTTTTAGGCAATGGTTTTGCAATTGAGCCATCAAGCCCTAATGTTTATGCTCCATTTGATGGTACAATTATTCAAACTATGGATTCAAAACATGCTATTGGCATTGAATCTGACGATGGTATTGAAGTTTTAATTCATGTTGGAATTGATACTGTTGATATGAATGGTCTAGGTTTTGATTTAAAGTGTAAAGAAGGAGATAAAGTTAAACTTGGTCAACTTCTATTAACATTTGACCCAAAAGCTATTGAAGCGGCTGGACACCCTACCATAACAGTTGTTGTTGTTACAAACAGTGACACATATAATTCCATTGATATCCAAAAATTAGGTATGATTAATGCAACTGATAAAGTTATCGAATTAAAATAATTATTATATAACTAAATATACATTTACCTCATTTCAAAAGTCCAACTTATGTTAATCATAAGTTGGACTCTTTTAATAGAAAATCAAAACAAAATATTGACACTGTGTCAGAACAGAATTATAATATATATACTGACACTATGTCAGCGTATATTTCTTATAAATTGGGAGGAATAAAGCTATGCCTAAAGGGTCACTAAAGCTTATCAGTGCAAGAAAGGAGGAAATTATAAATGCCTGCGAAAAGTTGTATCAGACCATGAGTTTTAAAGATATTACAATTAAAGAAATCGGTAATGTTACCAGTTTCACAAGAACATCAATATACAACTATTTTCAGACAAAAGAAGAAATCTTTCTTGCTTTGCTAAAACGTGAGTATGAACTTTGGTTCACCGAATTAATTGACATTGCAGACCACCCAAATGAGAAATCAAGAGAGGAATTTGCCGACAAGTTGGCACATTCTTTGGAACACAGAGAACAGCTTTTGAAATTGCTTTCAATGAATCATTATGATTTAGAAAGCAATGTACGCCCAGAGCATCTGATAGAATTTAAAATTGTATATGGCAAATCAATGAGTGCTGTTATGAATTGTCTAACAGTTTATTTTGAAGATATGTCAATAACAGACCGTCAAAATTTTCTGTATGCTTTTTTCCCATTTATGTTTGGAATTTATCCGTATACTGTGGTCAATGAGAAACAAAAAGCAGCTATGCAAGAGGCTAATGTAAATTATGTATTTATGACAATTTATGAAATTACCTACAACTGTATCAAACGATTGCTTAGAGATTAAAGGAGGATATTATGAGTAAATTATTAATCGCTTATTTTAGTGCAAGTGGAACAACTGCAAAAGCAGCAAAACTGCTTTCACAATTAACAAATGCTGATATATATGAAATAAAGCCACAAATTTCATATACAAAAGATGATTTGAATTGGATGGATAAAAAGTCTCGTAGTTCTATCGAAATGAGCGATAAATCATTCCGACCAGCGTTGAAAGATAAAGATGCTAATATCGAAGCATATGACATAATTGCATTAGGTTTTCCAATTTGGTGGTATATTGCACCAAATATAATAAATACATTCCTTGAAAGTTATGATTTTTCTGGAAAGACTGTGGTTTTATTTGCTACCTCTGGTGGTAGTGGATTTGGTAAAACGGTATTTGGATTAAAGAATTCTGTTTCAGTAGATACAAAAATTATAGAGGGCAAAATTATAAACAGTAAAAATTCATTTAATGAATTGGTACAACAGCTGAAAAGTATATGCAAATAAATAGGTGACCTCTATGAAATATATAAAGCTTGGAAAATCAGATATGAATGTATCCCGCATTTGTATGGGCTGTATGGGTTTTGGAAATTCAGCAACTGGACAACATAATTGGACAGTAGACGAAACGCAAACAAGGGAAATTATTAAGCATGGACTTGATAATGGTATAAATTTTTATGACACTGCTCCCGTTTATCAAAATGGTACAAGTGAGCAATTTGTAGGACGTGCTTTGCGTGACTTTGCAAAAAGAGATGATTATATAATTGCTACTAAGTTTACACCACGCACACAGGAAGAAATAGACGCTGGTGTAAGTGGTCAACAACATATAGAAAATTATCTTAACCAAAGCTTAAAAAATCTTGGTATGGATTATGTAGATTTATATATCTATCATATGTGGGATTATAATACACCGATGGAAGAGATTATGGAGGGATTACACCATGTTGTAAAAGCTGGAAAAGCTCGCTATATAGGCATATCTAATTGTTTTGCGTGGCAGCTTGCAAAAGCCAATTTTTATGCAAGAGAACATGGACTAACTGAATTTATATCCATTCAGGGACATTATAATTTGATCGCTCGTGAAGAAGAGCGAGAAATGGTACCTTTCTGTGAGAGTGAAAATATTGCTATGACTCCTTATAGTGCATTGGCAGGTGGTCGACTTTCCAAGCACTTTGGCGAAACATCTAAAAGGCTGAAGCAAGATGCTTATGCCAAATTTAAGTATGATGCTACTGCCAAAACAGATGGCAAAATTATTGCAAGAGTGGCTGAAATAGCAGAAAAACATGGAGTTTCTATGACGGAAGTCTCATTAGCATGGCTTTTAATAAAAGTCACTGCACCTGTTGTTGGTGCAACAAAAGTATCTCATGTAGATGGTGCTGTCAAAGCGGTGGATTTAACGCTAACAGAAGATGAAATTGCTTATTTAGAGGAATTATATGTGCCTCATGCTCTGGTTGGAGTTATGGCACAGAACGGCAAACAAAAAGCTGGTAATGTAGTTTAAAATAATTTGAGATTAGTATAATAATATTTAAAATCCTAATTCTGTTTTGTAGTATATCCCTTACTATAAGAAAAAACTATTTGTAGAGCAAAAAGTAGTAGATTCAGGACTAGATTACACTATTGTTTAGCCTGAAGTATTTATGTAAATGTTAATGCCTGCTATAGAAACTATGAAGAATGGAGGACTATTGTAAGAATTTTTTACTACAAACAATACTAGAATGAATTTGCTCAATATGGAAGATATGGCTGTTACTGTTATTTTAAGTACACGCAACTATGTTAATACTCCTTAGATTTGTGTAATATCGAAAATTATTCCTTTAATGATATTAGAACTGCTTTTCAAAGGTGATAAAACGTGAGATAAAATCCAAGTATATTTGTGATGAGATATTTGTTAAACAGGCAAATATTGACGCAGACAGCTACTCTGCACAAATTTTGTTGACCATGTTTAGATACTATACCACTCACAATTTTTTAGGAAATAGTTTTGTCATCTTCAATATTTTAGGATGAGAACATCATAACATAACTCACTTTGCAGTAAGATATTAAAAAAACTCATCTACAAGAATGTAAAATCTTGCATGCATTTTAAGTTTATTTACTGTTTTGGTATAAAAAATAAAATGATTTAAACAGATTATATTTTGAAAAAGAAAACATGTAAATATAACTGATAAATATTATAATATGACAAAGTAAAAGACAGCTATTTTTATTAGCTGTCTTAAATAGTGATGAGATGACAAATCAAATACACATTAGAGAGGTTAATATATTATTATTTATATTTACACAATCCAGTGTTTTATATATAAAAAAAGTACAATATGACTCAGTATGACCAATTAATTGCTTTATAAAAGATGAATAACAGTATTTGCAATCATGAGTACAGCCTATATAGGAATTAAAAGAGTATCCTCCCACTGGAAGGCTTGATTTAGTCATTATATTTTTTGCATTAATATCTGGAATTAGTGTGCTATTTTTAAGTTCTTTTATTTTTTTATTAATTTTTTATGTCTTTTAAGAAATTAGCCTTCAATAGCTGTAGCAACTTTGCTAAAACCGTTCCAAGCATAGAGTCCCTTTTTGCTTTCATCTCCTAGGAATTTATCAACTTGGCAGATATGTAGAATATGATCGCCCACTTCCAAAGATTGCTTGAGTGTTGCTATCATAGCAAGACGTGTATCTACTGGAATTTGAATGGTACTATCTTGTATAGGCATCATATCGACATGGTTTTATTCAACTTTATTAGTGTTTTCCCCAGTGGAGCTACCACATGCCATGACAGTTTGAGCTAGATTCTCTGATGGAATTGTCACGATTGCTTTGCCAGTTTCTCTAACACGCTTTCCAGTATGAGACTGTTTACCAGTAGCAAAGCCAATCATTGGTGGATTGAAAGATAAATAGGATACAAAACATATAGGAGCTAGATTTGTTGTTCCATCATTATTTTGAGAGCAAATTAAAGTCAAAGGGTTAGGAGAAGTAAAAACAGTTGCCTCCATAATATTCAATTCTTTCATAATATTATTACCTTGCATAACAAAACCCATAGCCGAACCACACGGAATATTAGTTCCATGTAGAGCTGGAACTTTAGTGATTTTTATATCATTGATATATAGTCCATTTTCTGATAAAACCTGTACGTTTGCAAAACCTGAATTTTTAAATATCTGTGCATCGTCTTCATTTTGAACTAATACAGGTATTTTTTTGTCCAATGGATTTCCTACTGTTCCATCTAAATTCATATCAATATGGTCTGGATGAATATGAGTAACAATGTAATAATCTACGTTAGATAAAATTTCATCAACAGATTTTGGAAGGTCACATATTGGCATTGATATAAAACTTTTTTGAGAATCACATGCTTTAAAAGGCATTGATTCAGGTAATGATGCAAAACAACCAAAGCTATCTTTTGGAGCAAGCCATGGGTCTACTAGGATGTATCTGAAAACTGTAAAATACACAAAAATATGATATACTGTCAATAGACAGGAGATGATGTAGCATGGCAAAAAGATATGAATTAAGCGATAGTGAATGGGAAAAGATAGAACCATTATTTGCTAAATCACGCACAGGACGACCACAAAAGTGGAACAATAGGACAATGTTTGATGCAATACTTTGGATTGCA
>JAGHIZ010000085.1 GCA_017886875.1 Butyricicoccus sp.
AAAAAAAAAGCTGTGTCTGCTTAAAGAAAAAAAAAGGAAAAAAAAAGAAATTTAGCTATATGGAATATAGATATAGTATATTAGGTCCCGTTTTTTCTCATAGTTGACTTCTGACGCTTTTTAGAGTATAATAAAGGAAATTTAAGGAAAGAAAAAAGGACAGGTACGCCAATACCTATCCTTCGGAGTACTCAAGAAAAAAACACTGAATTAAAATACCACAACAACAGTAAATTTTAATCTAAAGTACAATTGATTATTCATTTCTGTAATTGATTTTACCATGTGATACATAAAAAATCAAGTACTAAGAAGTATAATAATCAAACTTCTTGAGTTCTCCTTATCTTAAAAATCAATTTAAGAAAAGGGGCATTTTTTATGTCAGCTCATGAGGCTTTAAAGCTCGCCTTTGGTGAGTCAAATTACAACAGTGTTGTTTGCATAGGTCAACACAAGCAAGGTCAAGACGGAATTATTACATATGCTTATATACCATCTAGCAAAATAGATATAAATAAAATTAACATAAAAACTGATAGTGATTTTTATATAACTGCCAATACTCTAACTAGAAAAGATCGAAAAACAGAGAACCTTTTTTCTCTTAAAAATATAGTTATTGACATTGATTGTCATAATTCTGAACTAGATGACTATGATAGAAATGAGTTATTAGAAGACTTTCTCTTTCGTATAAAAAGAGATTTAGAACTACCACCATTTAACATTATACATTTTACAGGTCGTGGCTTACAACTATGGTATTGTCTCGAAGAAATAGCTGGTGTTTGGAGTTTTTTATACAAAGATACAGTAGAAAAAATTATTGATACACTTGAAACTTTAAAAGAAGAATATCCAGACTTTGAACAATTAAACATAGATGGTATCAGTAAAAATCTAGTCGGTTTTTTTAGATTATTTGAAACTTATAACACTAAAACTGGCAGAAGAAGTGTTGTTGAAATACAAAATTATGAAAAATATGACCTCTCCGAACTTAATCAATCAATACCTAGAGTTAAAAAATTTGCTCAAAATACATCTTTACAAGCAAATATACAAAATGATTACATAGCTTTTAATCATAAACGTATAGACTTTATAAAATGGCTTGTAGCTTATAGAAATGCTCCTGTTGGTGCTGAAATGAGGGACAAGCTATTATTATTATTTTACAACTCTTGCATAAGAGTTATGAGTAGGGAAATGGCAAAGGCTTACACCCTAAAATTGAATAGAGAGTTTAAAATACCACTTGAACGAACAGAGAACATTTTCACATATATAGACCAAAAAGGATTTTTAAACTTTAAAAATGAAACATTTTGTATGTTTTTAGAATTAAACGAAATTGAAAGGCATAAGTATATGGAACAAAAAGGTAGTCATTATACACGAGATAAAATGAGAAGACTTGCCAAAGAAGAAAGAAATCGTCGTATTTTAGAACTTCATAAGGCAGGTAAAACACATCTTGACATTGCTGAAATTTTAAATATATCAAGAAAAACTGTAAGTACTGTTATAAAAGCAAATATAAAACAACTAACATCTGATGAAAAGAAAGCTAAAATCATTGAATATCGTGAAAAAGGCTTAAAAGTAGATGAGATTTGCAAAATATTAGCTATAAGTAAGCAAACATATTACAATATTTTAAAACGATAGCATTAAATATCCCCTGTATGTAACTCATACAGGGGATAACTTTATACAGCAAAGTATTAAAAATAACTTTTTATATGTTAGTATTAAATTTGTAATTTTTAGCTATGATATAACATAAAAACTGCTATATCAATTCTAACGAACTAATTTATTACCAATTATTTTCAATGCTAAGTATATTTATTCTATAAACAGATTCCATTGTATTAGCATTTATTGGTATAGATAAAGTAGTAATTAAAAACATATATATTATTTTCCTATTATTCTTCTTTTATATAATTTTGTTATTTTTAAATATTGTACTATAAAATAGCTGATAATACAAATAATATATGCAAGAATAGATGAAAAATTAAATAAACTCCCAATGCAAAGCTTTATAATATTTATTAAACTAAATGATATATTCGTCATATTATTATTCATTATTAAATCGTTACAAATGAAGTTTATAATATTCCAACCGATTTGTGGCATTAAATAATAAATAAGCAAAATTATCAATAACGTGAATACATAACAACAATATTTTCTAAAAAAATATTGTTGTTTATTATCTCTTAAACCATCATCCTCATCAAAAAATATTATTCTTTTTTTATAAGAAAAGATGGTACCAGTAATTAAACATATTATTATTTTTAATAAAATACCAAAATATTCTTGAACTATACCTATCTTTTCTGAATGTAATATAGGCAATTCAAAAATAACAAAACAAAATATGTTTATAAATGAACAGGCTAAAAATAAAAAAATAATAGTTTTATAATGTTCTTTCATATAATAAAACTCCTTTACATATTTTGTATGTTTAATTTTTTTTAGTTATCTTTGATAAGATAATCTGAAAACCTGTCACCATAATAAACAATCAAACTATTTGGAAAAACTAACACATTTATGATTAATCAAAAATAGATGGCTGAACACAGACTATTATATCATAGTTGCTTGTTCCTTTATAATCTAACTGATAATGTGCATGTAATTGTGAGCCTGTATAGTCTGGATAAACAATAAATGAAGAACTTTCTCCTGTGTGTTCTGAGTCTTCAATACGTGTATGACTTGAACCCCATCTAACCATAGTATCTCTAATTTCTCCTTTTGTTACTGTATAACCTCCTGAAAGTCTATCCATAGTGTTTTTCAGTCCTTTTACATCCGTCCATTGCATTTCAATTTTAGCTGAACATGAAATATCTGAATCGTTTCTATCTGTAGTATCTGACTCTATCTTTTTACTATCTGCATATGCAACAACTTCCATAACATATGTTTGAGCATCATTTGTATTAATTCTGAAATTTTTAATATTTGATATATTGCTTATAGTTACATCACAATCTAAAAATACAGGTTTTCCACTAGAATCAATCATAGTAGCATAAACACCATTTTTTATTTCTTCTACTAAATCCTTTTGAACTCCTTCTGTAAGTACGTTAACATTTATTTTTTCTTGTTTAGCAATATTATTTAAACTTATTGCATTTGCATTTACTGATGTAAACAGTGACAAACAAATGGCTAATGATAAAATCTTTTTCATTATTATACACTCCTTTAAACTATTTGCGTATTGTTAAGTTAATTAAATCCCCATACATAGTATTTAACTCAATATTTAGCTTCACTACTTGTTACAGTTCTTGTTTCAACTGCTGAACCACTATAAGCCTTTATAGTTGCTTGAACTCTGTACTTATAGCCTTTAGTTATGCTTGATGTTTCATTGAT
>JAGHIZ010000122.1 GCA_017886875.1 Butyricicoccus sp.
AGCGGTCACTACATGGGGACTTGTCTTTTATTCGGCAGACCAAACCGTTAGGCTGGTTGTCTTATTTCTTGCTGTCCAACCATTTGCAGATATAATATGACACAACACCTGCCATAACAGAAGATAAAAATGAGATTATCTCTTCCATTGGTTTTCACCTCCTTCCAAATAATATGGAAGAGGTAGACAACTTAATTATTATAACATAAAACTAATAAAATACAATCAAGGCGTCATAATGACGTCTATTTTTATGCTGATATTAAATCAGGTGTCAAAATGACGCTTTCAAAAAGTGGCAAACCTGCTAATGCGTGTCAAGTATTAAAATAAAAAATTTTTTTGAATAAGAAATAAGCATGCCAAAATAGACCTACAATATGGATAAAATTGCAAGTCTAAACATTAAATATATAAAAACTTCTAATTTTCCATTAAGTCAAACAGTTTTGTTTATTTAAATATTCCTTTACCTTAGCATAATAAATCCTCAAAAATTTTGCAGCTCCTGCAACTGTATAAACATAAAAATGCTTACCTTCAGCTCTTTTTTTATCCATAAAACAAAATACTGAATTATCCATTTTCTCGTTCACTAATATCATTGACACAATTTGAAACAGTATTTTTCTCAAATATGGAGAACCTCGCTTAGATACATGACGATTCTTAGAATCAAAAGTACCAGACTGAAAAGGTGGTGCATCAACTCCAGCATAGGCTACTAAAGCTCCTTTATGAGAAAAACGACGTACATCTCCAATCTCAGCAATTAGTTGAGAACCAGTTATTTTACCAACCCCATCTAAATTCATAATTATCTCATATTCTGGTAGTAATGATGCCAAATGATTCATCTCAGTGCGAATTACTTGGAGTGAGTCATATACAGCGTTTAAGCTAATTACCGCTTGTACAATTAATAATTTTGTACTATTATTTTTAGGAAGCGTAGCAACTGTATTTCTAGCAATGGTATGGATTCGTTGAGCATCAGAAGGATTGAATCTATAACCAGTTCTTTTGCACCATTTTAAGAATTTGTCTGCAAAAGCATTTAAAGATAAAGTTGCTACGCATTCTTTATGCCAAAAACGCATAACAAAATCCACCCATTTAACATGACCTTTTGTATTTCTGCTCTCATCTCTAAATAATTTATTTGCACCAGGAAATGTTTGGTCAAGTAAACTTATTAATGCATTTCTAAGCATAATTCCAATATCGGTTGTTCTTTCGTATAGACGACTTTGCATTTTTAATAATTGTCGTGTTTCATCTTCAGATGTATATTCTCGCAAATCACTCCAAAAAGTAAGACCATAATTTGCAATTTTCAAAGAATCAGCTTTATCTGTTTTTACTTTGCGAAGAGAATTGTCACTAAAATTATGAATTAATATTGCATTGACAACACTTACAAAAAATCCAGCTTGCTTTAATGACAATGCAATAGGTCTCCAATAAGCACCAGTATGCTCCATAACAACTCTAATTTCTCCATCCAAAGATTTAAGAATTTTAATAAAACTTGTTATGCCATCTACATTGTGACAAATGTCAAATGGCATTAGTACAATCTCTCCTCCTGGTCGTCTTACTGCTACAGTGCTCTTATGTTTTGAAATATCTATTCCTACTGATGTAATGATACCTGAGTTCATAATCATTTCTCCCTTGATAGTTTTGTAATCGATACGACCACCTCAGTTCATCACCGATTCAGCTTGCTTAGTTACACGAATGTACGGACAATAGCCGATGCTTCAACCTGCATAAATCGAACGCTACAATGAGAAGATGGTTAACTGTTTGCACAAACGAGCGTGGTTAGCTCTAGCAATGCACCGATAGACCTATTACCTTCTCATTGTAGCTTAGGTTTGAACACTTAAACAACATTATCTTAACAATGCTATTCTGTGGTCAAACATATTGTAGCAAGCAATGCATCTGGACGTCCAAATGCAAATTTCGCTTGTTGAGGATAGTTTCCCCAATCCCCTTTTAAACACAAAATTTCATTTTGTGGCTACGCATTAAAAAATGCTAAAATAAAAAAATCATACTTCTTGAAGTATGAATGCTATTATACATTTGCAATTGAGGGGTCAAAGGGGAACAATGTCGTCAACTTAAGGCAACATTACCCCATAATTATATATTTATACGAATATAAAACCCATTTGTAGTTCCATGATGTCCCGATATTCTTTTGAAGTGTCGTTGGGGACGAATAATTGACCGCATTGTTTGTATGCGAAAAATTAACATCTTAAATTTCTTCATAGGTGTTGACAAAGATGACAAACGTTTAATATATTGACAGACTTTTCCT
>JAGHIZ010000086.1 GCA_017886875.1 Butyricicoccus sp.
GTTTACGGGTAGCAAGTAATAGTCTTTTGCAAGTGTCAGACCGTAATGCGTCTTAAGACGCAGCCAGTATTATAGGGCTTTGCCCGCATATGAAAAACCACCGGCTTAGCCGGTGGATTATTATTATCATAAAATATTTTTTTGTTAGGGGAAATACCCCGATTATTAACTATGCAAAATGCGAGTTTTGTATAATTAAGTAGAGAAAAACTTAAAGATTTGCCTATTTTGTATTTATGTGCACGATATGCATTACCAATAGTTTTATATTTATAACCTTAACCTTGTTCATTATCAAGAATTCTTCCGGAAAAATACTAGATGACATAACGGAAAAAATCTTTCTTATCAGGAACAATCCGGATTCCGTTTGTGACTTTTTTGAACATTTGCATTGCTTCATCAGCAGATCCAAATCCATTGCCATAATTGTCGTTGATAAGTTCATTATGAGGATTTAGATTATTCTCCTTAGCGGTTTCAATTATGCTATAAAGCATAGCACTTGAATTTGCACTGGCTGGTGTATTAGCAAACAACCAGTTCTTTCTACCCATAACAAAAGGCTTTATACTGCGTTCAGCACGATTATTAGAAAGTTCCAGTCTGCCATCTTCAAGATAACGTTCAAGATATATTCTTTGTTCTAACAGATAGTTCAGTGCCTTACCCAAAGCGGATTTAGGTGCTGTTTTATCTTTCAACTCGTTTGCCCATGAAAATAAAGCCTCTAAAACTGGTTTTTCTTGTTTCAGACGCTTAGTGTAACGTTCTTCACCTGTAAGATTTGCAAATTTATCCTCAAGATAGAATAACTTAGCAATATAACTTAATGCTTCAGCTGGCTTTGAAGTCTTTTGTCGTTCTTTTGGCAGTATTTTCAATGCCTCTTCAAATTTTCTTCGTGCATGAGCAAAACAGCCGACAATTCTTATGTTTTTAGGCAGTTTATGGTAACCTTGGTATCCATCTGCATGTAACCAGCCTGAAAATCCATCTAAAAACTTCTCTGCATTTTCAGCTTTCCTGTTTGGTTGGTACTCATACAACACAATTGGATATTTCGCATCTCCACTTGTGCGGTATAACCACATGTAGGACTTGCTAGCTGAAGATTTCCCCTTTTCTTTAAGCACTTGCAGCGTTGTTTCATCTGCATGAAGTACAGTTTGTTTGCAAAGCTCCTTGTACATTAAATTATATATTGGCTCTATCCAGTTTTCAGTAGCCTTTAACAGCCAATTTGACATGGTTTGCCTTGAAGTTTAAGCCCTATTCGTCCAAATTCCTGTTCCAGACGATACAATGGCGAATGCATAACATATTGCACGGCAACATGAGCAATAGCTGAGGCCGATGCAAAACTGCCTGGTAATACTATTGCTTCCTTTGGTGTATTTTTAATTTCAGTTTCACCTGTTTCTTTTTCACAGGTCTTGCAAGCATATGTGTAATAATGGTCTTCACGCACCCAAAAACGAGCAGGTTCTATCTGTAAACTGCGATGAACCTCTTTGCCGATTACAACTATTTTACTTTTGCAGACATCACAAATACTCTCACTATCTGTTAAATAATGCTCTATTACCTCAACAGGTGTGTTATCTGAGATTACCTCATTAATACTACCTGAACGTTGCTTACGAGTATATCCCTTAACCTTGGTTTCTTGTTTATAGCTTTCATTATCCAAATATTCAGCCTCGTTAAATAGATGTGAATATCCATCTAATAACACTTTACTACAAAAAATATGAGCATGGAACACAATATCATCGATATCCCTAGCAATGGTGTCAGCACAGCCAGATATCTCGTAGATGTTACTGGCTTCGGTCGAAATTCATAACTATGAACAAGCCCCTCTTCCCAAGCTGGAGGAGAGTCTTTCTATTATTCCCTGTAATTTTTCTTTGCCGGCTGTTATCTATAACAAAAGACCAACCACAAGGTTGGTCTTTTGTTATTTGTTATTTACTTAACTCATGTTTTGTGCCAGTTCTTTCACTTGTTCCAAAGACAAGTTAGTATATACGGCTATTTCTTCAAAAGATAATTTGTGAGATCCAATCAAATTCTTTGCCAAGTTGATTCGTTCTTCCTCCATTGCTTGGTTTCGTATATCTTCCATGATCTTACACATAGCAGTTGCTCCTTCCTCTGTTTCTTTAAAATATCGTACTCTTTCACGCAATTGTTTATAATGCATATCTGAAGGGTCTGTGCATGAAAAATCTTTCATCAGGTATCCCAGCGGAGAATCATCTTGATATTTTCCATTCACATATATAATGTGAGATTCGTCGCCAAAATACTCACCCGTCTCTCGAATTACACGGTCAATATGATAGATTGGAAGACCTTTTTTCATTACATCATTCTCAGTGATGAAGATTACATAGGTTTCAGGCAAAATATCGTAATTTTCTCTTATATTGAGGGAATTAGCATCAATCACACTACTGTGATATCTTGCTCGTTTTGCACCCGCTCCACGATCAGCCCTCTGTATCTCAATGTCGTAATGTTTTCCAGAACTATCTCTTGCGTAAATGTCCAATGTGACAGAACGACCTTGAAGATTTTTGATTTCATGTTGAGTGTGAACACTTTCAACCCTTAAATCATCTCTGTCTAAAATAATATTGATAACCAACTCAGTACATTCAATATCATCTTCAAAACACTTAGACATAAAATCATCATCCATCAGACGTAATCTCTGAAGACGATCAATATATTTTTTTTGAAAGTCCTGTTTTATTAGCTCCTGTTCTGTAGTATTCTCTTTCATCTTCGTTCACTTCCTTTTTGTCTGTTTTCATTATATCATACAAAGTATATTGCTGCAATATCGCAGCAATATACCTATATATGTTACAGTGGCACAAATTCCAGCAGCCATTTTTCAAAATCCTTAAAGGACATTTCTGCAAACTGACTGGTGCTTTGAAATGCCTTGGCTGTATGGCGATTCCTAATGCCACGAATATACTCAGAGACATTAACGGTGTGTTATCTGGGATTACCTCGTTAATACTACCTGAACGTTACTTACGGGTATATCCCTTAACCTTGGTTTCTTGTTTATAGCTTTCGTTATCCAGACATTCAGCCTTGTTAAATAGATGTGAATATCCATCTAATAACATTTTTTCTATCTGATCAGGTTCGCCTTGTTTGATATACTCACCAAGTTCAAATTGCCAGTTATTTTCTTTCGACACAATTACACCTCAATTTATTGTACGATCCCAAACAAAATGTAGTTATATTATACACCAAAAACACATTTTTATTAGGGAAAACCTCCAGTTATTAACCATGCAAAATAAGGGTTTTGTATAGTTAAGTAGAAAGAAAACCTAAAGATTTGCCTATTTTGTATTTATGTGCACGATAGTTTTATATCCATAACCTTGTGTATCATCAATAATTAGTCCCTTACTGTCCTGAATAATATATGGATTGAAACCCAGATCTGTAATTATCATCAATCAGCTCTGAATAATTACTGTATATGAACCACTTATCATTGTGGCTGACAATGTGGCTGGCAATATAATGATAATGGTTTGAGTTCAGTATCATGCTCACAGTCTGCGACAAACCATTTATTATCATTAAATATATAAGCGTACTCAGCGGATGGAACAGTTTCTTTTAAAATATTTAGCATATATTGAGAATTCTCTGACCATGATAACTCAATTATATTCAAATCGTCACCTCTATCCCTATGATAAGCGACAGTTACATCATGAATAGGTTTTTCAAATGAATGAATCTCATCCTTATTAGGACTCAATCTCTTTTTTAAAGAAGATAAATCACCAAGATTTATAATTTTTTCAGCCATTTCTAGGCTATTATAGTTTTTAATCAATAGTTTTCCAGCATGTTCGATATAACCATCCCAATGTAGATAAATGGCTTTAATAGTGTTTTCGTTTGTTCTTACAGCAATTGCAGCATTTGTACTCATTTTTTTGCCTCCTAAATAATGTGTTTTTTATCCTAATTAGAATATGTTATATTATAAGCACTTTTTTTTCAATGCTATTATTTTTTCTTTTTTTATTTTGTTTGTTCAGGAGAATTTATATCAACAATTGTCAATATCAAATTATAGTTATTTGCTAGTTCTATCATGTTTTTAGTACCTTTGGATTCACCGTCCCAAAATACAACTACTTCGTTAGCGTATTCTGCCATTTGTTTGTTTCTTATCATTCCTGCCCTACGACCATAAATATTCCACTTAGCAGGAAAAGATTTAACTTCTAAATCATTCTCTATTGCATACTTTTTTCCAAGAGTATCCGCCCCACGAGCTTCCCCACATACAATTTCAGCATTATAAGTATTAACTGCTAATTCATCTAATTTTTGCTTTAGTATTTCATAGTCTGTGAAGATTCTTGAGCCTGCCACAATTATTTTTCTTTTCATTGTTATCAACTCCAATTTGTATTATATATATTTATTTTAAGCAATCTGCTAAATTTTACAAATTATTTTTTAATTTTCTTATATTAGATAGTTCGATAAAATTTTGAATAGAGATTGTTCAAATATAAGTCTCTCCCCTATTTTTTTGTAATGAGAGTAAAGATTTAAGAATACAGAGGGTTATTCAAAAGTTTAAAATGTTCTATTGAAAAAACGGAAATCTTTGATTTAAACAAAATAATAACCACTTCTTTGAAGTGGTTATTTATTCTAAAACCATGCTCTATTTATAAATCTATTGATTTTATTTTTAAGGTCTTCTATTTCTGGTATTTTATCTAAATTTAATAAAATCTTTTTGAAAGTATCAATATCATTATTATCTTTAAGTTTTAAATTTAAAAAATATTGCCTTATAATACATAGTATTTCAATGTGCTTATCATATTCACATTCTTCCATGAGTTTGTCTATAGTGTTCAATATCTCATTTCTCAAACAAATATATTGTTTCTTCTTTTTGTTATTATGTGTCATAACTAATACTATTTTAGACTTACATTTACAAAAATTAATGACTCCCCCACAAGCGGGACACAAGCCCGCTCTTAATATTTTTTCAACATAACATTATGATGTCTTAAAGATAGATCACAATATGAAGAATAACAATCTTTGCAGAAATCAATTGATTTGTAACCATACTTTTTTTGTGAGCGTTTTTTTCTTTTTTTATAGTTCTCATTGCATACTCCTTACGTTTTTAAAACAGATAATATGTTGTATAATTTTTTGAAAATTTATCTTTTCCTAGGAAAATAACGATAACTATGAGTTAAAATGTTATATTAATAACTACTGTTTGCTACAGAGTTCTCTAAAATTACTCAAGGAACAACAGTCTTTATATATAATTTTAGATGACTCATCATCTGTTTTGTTATAGAAAATGACCTGACTAAGTACAAGTAGATATCTAAGCTTTTTATAAGTGATAGGAATATTTTCTTTAAAAGAATGCTTTAAAAATGAATTTGCGAGAGCATAGATTGAAATCATAGTTTTCAAAAACCTTTCTTAATATTAAGTATTTATTGTTTTATAAAGTTTTATAAATCTATACTTTAACCATCATTTTTCTACTAAAACCTAAATCGCTTAAT
Organism: Butyricicoccus sp.; assembly: GCA_017886875.1. Taxonomy (GTDB): domain Bacteria; phylum Bacillota; class Clostridia; order Oscillospirales; family Butyricicoccaceae; genus Butyricicoccus_B. The sequence continues at coordinate 5,616 of JAGHIZ010000086.1, forward strand.
AAGGTATCTCTAATCTCTTCAATAGAACAATTGCTGTTTTTTATACAACCACCACTTATAAATGTCTTGTCTTTACTGAAAAATGAATAATTCCAATCACTATCATTGCGATCAATTTTTAAATATAATATACCTGATCCAATTTCCCATGATGCAGATTTATCTTCTGATGGTTTTTCTGGCGACAACTTTAAATCATTTTTTTCACAAAATTCAGCTAGTTGACATATGTGGTATACATCATCGCCTAAAAGTGTGTGGTAATTATCTATGTATTGGCATTTCACATAAGAAACATTATGTTGCCTATCTTCAATCTTAACAACACTCCCATCTGGAATTCTGAATTCTTCTTTATACCTTGCATTTATAAAATGTATTGTTTTATCTTTCATAATTAAATCTCCTTTGTTCTGGATTTAAAAAATCCTAATTTTAATCTACATAGTTATTGTATGCAAGTATTTTGAAAGCTGCATATAATGCTATATATCTATCAGATAAGGATTAAAAAAACAAAATACATAATAAAGGAGAATGAAAAAAATGAATGTAACTATGAAAGATTTAAACGATATGGGGTTAGTAGTTGAAACTTTATCTGATTCATCATATATGGTATCATGGGATAAAAAAACTAAACTCACGGAGATCATTATTCCAGACAGCGTTGACGGCATAAATATAACTAAAATTTCTAGTAGTTTTTCTGGAGATCTTTCAATAAGAAAAGTTGTTATGCCAAATACAGTAACAGAGATAGAGGATCATGCTTTTTTCAAATGTGAATCATTAGAAATTGTTAAGCTATCAAATAATCTCACAGCTATAAGAGGAAGTACATTTTGTAATTGCACATCGCTAAAGGAAATTGTTATTCATAATGGTGTAAAATCCATTGGTAGTAATGCGTTTTTAAATTGCACTGCATTAGAGAACATATCACTTCCAGAAGAAACTTTAACAATTATATCTCATGAAGCTTTTAAAAACTGTTCCAATCTAAAAAAAATTGTAATACCAAAAAAGACAGAGGTGTTATCAGCAAATTGCTTTGCTTATTGCTCATCATTAGAAGAAGTGGTATTTGATAAAGATAGTAAAATTGATAGTATAGGTATAAAATGTTTTTATGAATGTCGCAATTTGGAATCTATAACCATTCCAAACTCAGTAATTTATATTTATGACAGTGCATTCTCAAAATGCACAAAACTAAAATCCTTGAAAATGCCAGAAAATTTACAAGTTATAGGGACAGAATGTTTCTTTGAATGTTTTTCTTTAACCGACATAACATGTAATGATAAATTATTAAAAATTGGAGATGCTACTTTTTTGTTTTGCAAAAATTTACTAAATATTGAATTGCCAGATAGCCTAACAAGTATAGGTGAACTTTGTTTTAAAGATTGTTCTAAATTAAAATCAATAAATATTCCAGAAAAAATTTTAACAATAAAACTACATACATTCTCAAATTGTGTTAATTTAGAAAACATAAGATTTGGTACTGCTTTAAAAAATATAGAAGATGATGCCTTCTCAAATTGCAAAGCATTAGAAACAATCGATTTACCAAATAGCATTGAAACAATAGGATCATCAGCTTTTAGACTTAGCGGGCTAATAAAAATCGTTATTCCTGATAATATCAAAAAACTAAATACATTGGTTTTTTCAGAATGTGTTAATTTAAAAGAGGTAACTCTTGGAACAAACCTCGCTATCATTGAAAGTTTTGCATTTTCCAATACTGCAATAGAACGTATAATATTTCCCAAAAAACTAAAAAAAATTAGCGAACAAGCATTTGCTTTTTGTAAAAACTTAAAAGAAGTAGTATTTGAAGGTATTCCTAATGAAATAGACACATATATTTTTGTTGATTGTATATCTGTCAATATTATTTGTAAAGTAGAAAAATCATATGCTATACGAAAGGGATTTATCGTTAAAGAATTACCAGATGGAACACTTTCGGTGTCATATGATACAAAAAACTATAATCCAAAATCCATCTTAATTCCGTCAAATATCAGCAAAAAAATAGTAACAAAAGTGGAATCTGGTGGGTTCAGTGAGTGTGCAAGTCTAAACAATGTTGTTATATCAAATAATATAAAGATAATCGGTTATGATGCTTTTTGGAATTGTAAATCACTAAAAGATGTATTATGTTCAGACGATTTAAAAATCGTAAAAGATGAAGCATTTGCTGATTGTGAAAATTTATTATTTTTTAGAGCCAACGACATTGACTATTTTGATGAAAGTGCTTTCTCAGGAACAACTATTAACTATTATAATTTTAATCAAACTAATAAAACATAATAAAAACACCCACTCATGGGTGTTTTTTTGCACCAGCTTACTGAGGATCATACCTTTTTCAGATGTAGTATAAGATTTTTTCAACTAACAGAGTTGTCTTTTCGATATTTTCTTTACTTCGATAATATGTTGCTAAAGCTAACATTTTTGTTATTGGAGTTTGCCACAAATCTTCTAGACGAAAATAGTGTTTTCTTCCATCTGATTTTGATTTATTATAGTGTGAACTTATACGCCAATTTCTTCTGCTAATTTTCTTACTTCCTCTAATGGAATATTTGTATATTCAGCAACTTTTTCACAAGACCATCTTTCCAATAAAAGCAATTTACTTGCTGTTGCTCTGACAGCTTCTTGAGCAGTTTCATTACGCATATCTTCCATCATCTTACACATAGTAGCCACTCCCTCCTTTGTTTCCTTGAAATATTTAGCTCGCTCATACAGTGGTTTGTAATACATATCCGATGGATTAATACAGGAAAAATCCTTCATTAAAATTCCCAACGGGGTATCATCTTGGTATGCACCGTTCACATATATGATATGTGCCTCGTCATCAAAATACTCTCCTGTTTCCTGAATCATACGCTCAATATGATAAATTGGGCGATTCTTTTTCAGGACATCGTTTTCTGTTATAAAGATTACATAAGTTTCCGGCAATTTATCATAATCCTGCTTTACATTTATTGTATTTGAATCAATTACACTGCTGTGGTATCTGGCTCTCTTTGCACTTGCACCTCGGTCGGCTCTCTGGATTTCGATGTTATATATTTTGCCATTTATATCTTTTGCGTATATATCTAAGATAACAGAACGACCTTGCAGATTTTTGATTTGGTGCTGTGCATGAACTTGTTCGATTTTTAAATCATCACGATTCAGTACAATCTTAACTACCAGCTCGGTACATTCTATATTATCCTCAAAGCACTTGGACATAAAGTCATCGTCCATCAGGCGAAACCTACGCAGGCGTTCGAGATCCTTTTTCTGAAACCCTGGAAAGGCAACAGTAAAAAGGACAAAATTTAGAAGGAGTAGTTATCTGGCTTCAATAGGTGTTTTATAATTTAAGGCACTATGAATACGTTTATAATTAAACCAATGTACATAAGCATCTAATTCAGCTTTTAGATGCTCAATATTATAAAAACACCTAGAACGAACAAATTCAGTTTTAATAATTTTAAACTGAGCTTCAGCAACTGCATTATCATAAGGACAACCCTTAGAACTAAGTGAACGTTTAATCTTAAAAAGTTTAAGTAACTGGTCAATTTTATAGTTTTTAAACTAACTACCTCTATCAGTATGAAATATTTGAAGATTTTTAAGATTAGTTTTTATAGTAGCTATTGCATCATAAACAAGCTGTGAATTTTTATTTTTAGAGCAACTATAACCTATAATTTCACGATTATATAAGTCTAGCAAAATACATATATAATTCCAGTTATTGCCTACTCTAACATATGTTAAATCACTTACAATAACTTCATAACGTTTTCTACCTGTAAATTCTCTATTTACTAAATTAGGCTCGTTTTCATTATTGGTTTGGTCTTTATGTACTTTATAATTTTTAATTGTATATACTGAAACTAAACCATTTAACTTCATTATTCTGCTGATTTTACGTCTAGAAACTATAAATCCTAATTTTTTTAACTCTATTTTTATCTTACGTGCTCCATATATTTGTTTGCTTTTATGAAATATTTCTACTATTTTTTCACTTAAAACATCTTTTTTACTTGTTTTTTCTTTATATGCATAATAACTACTTCGTGAAATCCCTAAAATCTTACACATCTTACATATTGGATATTTATTTGCATTAGCTCTGATCACTTTTATTTTCGTCCCATGATCAGAGCTGCTTGCTTTAAAATGTCTACCTCCATTTGTAACTGTTTATTTTGTTTTCTCAATGCTATTAGCTCTTTTTGCTCTGCTGTTAAATTATCTGATGTTTTAAATGAGCCTGTTTGATTATACTGATTAACCCATTTATGAAATGTTGATGGGGTTAACTCATACTCTTTTATTATTTCACTTGATGGCTTACCACTATTGTATAATCCCACCATTTGTTTTTTGAACTCTTCTCTAAATTTTCTTGCTGCTCTTCTTACCATTTTTATCTACCTTTCACTTTTTTATTATTTTACCAACTCCTTCATTTTTTTGTCTACTCTATTGTAGCCAATTCAATACATTGATGGTTTTTATAATCCTATCAGACCTCATTCACATAACAATGGGCTTTCTCCTAAGCAGATGGAATCTCTATTCTTTAGTTAATTTTACTTGTCCACTTTATTGACTATAGTCCAGTCCTGCTGATGTTCGTCACAATACTCACTTGCAAGCTTCCCGGCCACATCGGTGAGCTGCTGGGCAAGATCGTCACTGGCAACACCGTAGTTGTGCTCCAGCATGGCCGATACAGGCCCGATGTGCTGTTCCTCCAAGTTGCCACAGCCAGGGGGTGCGGGAATGTTCACGGGTGCCAGTATCGGAAATATCGAACACATAGCACAGGCGAAGTCTGTCGCCGGAATCGTCCACCAGGGCGATACCCTTGGAGCCACGGCGCACATACCGTCCCATTTTTTCATTCCACAGGTCGTACTCGGCGCAGGCGGTGGCGTCCGGGCGCTGGGCGTAAATCATCATCTGTTCATGGAA
>JAGHIZ010000087.1 GCA_017886875.1 Butyricicoccus sp.
GTGTTATGCTCAATATACGGCATATTATAGAAAGGAGTGAAAACTATGGACTATAAAAAGGCTTATTTCATTTTATTTAATACTATAACAGATGTAATTGAAATAATGGAAAACGGTTTAATATTTCCAAATATAGATGATGCTATAAATAAATTAAAATCATCTCAGCAAATCACAGAAGAAATGTATATAGAAAATTTATAAAGCAATAATACTATTATAAAATATGCTTATACTTGATTTAGTTACTTGCATATACTGGAGTAGTTGAGGTAGATAGCAAGGTCATAATTCAGACTATTTTATGAAAAGCAAACCCACTAGAGTGGCATCTCTAGTGGGTTTTATTATATACAAAAAGATATCTAAATTCATGAGTTTACAAATTAAAATTATCTTTTCAAATTAAGTATATTTGCAATTGTCTCTGGTGCATATTTATTAACTTCATGCCCTACATTAGGGATAATATATAATTCTGCTTGTGGTAAAATTTTGCCTAATTTTTTTGCTGCTTTAAGATTTATAATGTCCTTTTCTCCGCAAATAATGGTTACAGGACATTTAATTTTATTTAAATCTCGTCTTAAATCCAATGAACGCATAGAATGAGCTAATTTAATAACATCTTTTTTTGATATACCGATATTTTCAAACGCTTTTTGTGGCATAAAACGAAATAAAAGATTTTGAAAATCTATAATAAAACTAGGAACTTTATATTGTAAACCAATTAAAATTAAAGAGTTAACTTTATCACTGTTGCGAATTGTATAGTTAAGTGCAAGAATTGCTCCAAGTGATACTCCACATATATTAAATGGTTCTGTAATATTAGCATATAACTTTTCCAATTCAAACAATATTTTAGAGTAAGTAATATCATTTTCTGATAAATAAAAAAGTTCTGGACATTCTGAATCCAAATATAAAGTTTGTTTAATTACTTCGTTCCAATCATTAGATGTTTGCCCTAAACCATGTAAAAAGATTGTTTTCATTTCTTTGATACTTCCTTCTTTTTAAAACAAGATAAATAATCAAAACAAAAGCATACAAGAGACAATGAAAAAGTAATTAAACTATTGAATATATTAGAAGTGAAATCAAATTGTTTTTGTGGTATAAAATAAGCTACAAGATGTGTAATAATAATTGATAAAGGTATAAAAATCAATAATGTAAGTCCAGCAGTACGCCATAAATGTTTATTATATTTACAAAAAAGTACATATATAATCCAAATCGAAAGAATAGAAACAAGTGAAATACAAGTACCAAGTTTCAAAATAATAATTTTTTTCAAAAGTAATGCTAATATTGATAGAAATGGAATTGGAATAACACTAATTATTATTAAAGTTTTTAAAATAATTTTAGTTTTTGCTATTAATAAAGGAATAATTAACAGCCATACTGCAATAGTTGAAATAATAACAATAAAAGACCATGATAAATTTTTAGAAGTAAAATAATCACAAATTACACATATACAATTAGAAATTAATACTATTATAGATATAATTATAAAAATATTAGTTTTAAATTTTTCAGATAATTTATAAGTTCTTTTTTTAAACTGTAATTCATCTGGCTCAACTAATTCATCTTTAATAAGATAATCAGAAGATACATTAAAAATATTGCTAAGCTGAGCTATAAAATCTAAATCTGGAGTAGATTGATTTAATTCCCACTTTGAAATAGTTTGTCTTGTAACAGTTACTTTTTCAGCAAGTGCTTCTTGTGAAAACCCATTTTGTTTTCTTAATTTTTGTATTTTTTCTCCAAGTGTCATATAACTTTCCCCTTGCTATTAAATATAAAAAAATTATATCAAATAAGTCTCTTTGTATCTACCAATACAAGCAGGAAGTGACGCAACGAAACGTTGCAATAGCAATTTTAAGGTATAAATATAAATCATTTTTAAAACATATTATCAAATTTAATATATAGTTGTTCAAAAATATCCCTAAAAGTAATTGATTTTTTCTTTACTGATGGATATTATCATTTTATAATACATTTGAGGTGTTAAAAATGAGCTATTTAAGTGTAAATAAATTCGCTGAAAAAGTCGGAGTTAGCAGACAAGCTATATATCAAAGAATCAAAAGGGCTGAACCTGAATTTATGAAATTTGTCACCAAAGAAGGTAGCTCAACAAAAATATCAGAAGATGCTGTAATATTATTTGAAAATGTCAACGTTGACATAAATTGTCAAGATAAAAATGTAAATAGTAATGATACTTGTAAATCTGATAATGTAAATATTGATACCAAAAGTAAATGTGAAGATGTAAATGTAAATGCTGATTTTGTTAATATTGACACTGAACGTAAATATAATGATGTCAATGCTAACACTAAATTTGTAAACGTTGATATTGAGCAAATGCAAAATCAAATAAGCAAATTACTTGAAATACAAGAAAAACATTTAAAACAGATAGAAAGTTTATATACTCAGTTAAGTGACAAAGATAAACTAATAGAGCAGTTATCAACACAAATATTAAATCAGACACGTTTGCCTGTTATCATAGAACAACCAAAGCAAACACTCTGGCAAAAGATAAAGCTAAAGATTTTTAAATAAATTTATTTTTCAAAAAATATATGATATAATCAAAAACGTTACCGCCCCTATACTGGTACAGCAAGGGGGTGTTCTCATTGGATTATTTTGTATCTTTTATTGTCACTGTTACGGCTGGTGTA
>JAGHIZ010000088.1 GCA_017886875.1 Butyricicoccus sp.
ATAATGGTTCTATCTTTTCCCATTCACTATCGCTTAATTCATATCTTTTTGCCTTGCTACATCATCTCCTGTCTATTGACAGTATATCATATTTTTGTGCATTTTTCAGTTTTCAGATACATCCTAGATCAATATCTTTAAAATTTGTATAAAAAATACCATTATCCAAAGTGTCTTCTGATATCTGACCATTAAGCACTAAATTCTGATAAACAAGTGCTGTATTAAATACCAAATATGCAATATCATCTGGAGATTGAACATCATAAACTGCCCATGTGTCAGTAATCAAATTATGTGCCAATATAATTTCAAACATTACATCATATTGACTATAAGTAAATACTTTAACACCATCAAAAGTATACTCAGTATTCATGTTCATCTTTTCCAATACTTCATCTTTTGTTTCATCAAATATAATACGTTCAGTTGCATACATTTGTAGTCCCAAATCTACCGCTGGCAACATTAACGAATCTCCATTTTTGAAAGCCTTATATTTACAAGAAATAGGTGAATATATAATAGCAGATACAAGAATTTCTGGATTTCTAAAACTCTGGAACATTGATGGTCCATTATCTGAATTCATAAGATTAATCATAGATATATCAGCTCTCATGTCATCAATATCATCTAATGTTAAGCTACCATCTGAAGCATCTTTATAAGTAGATTGTATATTAGATAAATAAGTATCTAACCCATTAAAATCACCATATGCCAAATATCTTGCTACATCTTCTTTATAATTGTTTTTTATATAATCAGACATTTCATCTCTAGATTCAATATCTTCAAGAATATCACTATACATCACAACTGGGAATTTATTATCGGTAACATTATTCAATAATCCTAAAATTTTTGTTGTATCATCACTTTCTTTATTATTTTGCCCAGATGATAACGAATAAACATAAACGCCAATTAAATAACAAAAAATAATCAAAAACAAAATAAATATAATTATAATTTTTTTGTGGTACCTACCAAAATCCATAAAATCATCCTTTTTGTAAAAAATTAAACATCATCATCTTCTTCATAATCACTTTCATGACTAAAATCAGCATCAATATCATCACAATTTATTACTCTATTATCGTTATCATCTTCCTCATCTTCCTCACTTGATTCATAACACCCCTGATAAATAATATCATCAAATTTATCACCTATTCTAATATTAGAAAAATTAGCGACTTCATTAGAGCCTAAATCTTTAACTTCATTTTCTAGATTATCTACATCAGAATTTTCTTGATTATTTACATTATCAGAATTAGCTTTTTCAACATTATTTCTAAAAGATTCTTTTTCATTTTTTATTCTAGTAATAGGTTCTGGAGTTCCTTTCATATAAGGCATTATTTCTTCAGAAATCATTTTATCTAACTTTTCATTTAAATCTTTTGGAATATACTCAATCAATCCCAATTTTGGAGTTTGTATAGAATTGTCTCTAATTAGACAGTAAACTATTTCGCCAAACGGATGATATATCAAATCAGTAGGTGTAAATATAGCTGTCATTTTCTTAGTTTCACGAACCGTTTCTGTAGGATGACCTAATTTATCCAAACCACCAGTTATTAGATTAAATTTCTTATAACTCTTGCCAATTTGCGTTTCTATTTTTTCATATTCACCAAATTGTTTCGAGTAATATTCAGCATCATCTTTCGCACACCCTGGATAAAGAACTATATTCCTTGCGTTAGTCGATACCAACTCCACAAAGTTTTTACCATCTTTGCCACCACCCATAGCCATTTGTGCTCGTGCCTGTGTAGCAAGATGAGACGCAACACGATAAGATCGCCATTGTGTAAGCATATCTGAAAAGCCAGGATTTGAATAAGTTTGAAATTCGTCTATATACAGATAATGATGTCTACGAGTATTTTCATTTCCAGGTCTTCTAAACACAGCAGATTGCAGTTGAAGAATGATAAAGTAACCTAAATATCTACCTATTATCATATCAATTTCTTACCCTTATTAGTCATTGTTTGAATTTGTCTAACAGTTTCAATAAAAACACCTACAACAATAAGTAACGATGTACCACCTAAATAAAAACTAAATCCACCAAAAGCAGTGTTTAATATAATAGGAACTACTGCAATTACTGCCAAAAATAAGGCATCAATAAAAGTTATTCTATTTATAGACTTTGCAATAAATTTACTTGTTTGACTGCCAGGGCGAACACCAGGAATCATACCACCATTCTGTTTTAAAGTATTACTCATTTGAACAGGATCATATTGAATAGACACATAAAAATAATTAAATAAGATAATAAGAACAAAATAAATAATACCATAAACTATATTATTAGATGAAAACACACTTAAAATATTAGAGCCAATATCTGTTTCAAGAAACGATGGTACAAACATTACAAGTGTTTGAGGAATACTCAATATTGTAGATGCAAATATAACTGGCATAACTCCAGACATATTAACTTTTAAAGGCAAATAAGATTCGCTACCATTTTGATATCTTCCAATAGCCCTTGAATATCGCACTGGAATCCTCTGTTCAGACTCATTCATAAATACAACAAAAACAATAGAAATAAATACGATAACAGCAATAATAAATGCTAAGTACACAGGCTTAATAACAGATAAACTAATAACACCTGATGGCAAACCAGACAATATACCTGCAACTAACAAAATTGAAATACCATTACCAACACCAGATTCTGTTAATCTTTCACCAAGCCACATAACAAATGCAGATCCAACAGTAAACGAAAGAACAATCACAACTGTTACTAATACTCCATCTCCAGACAAAGCACCCCAACTAGAAAGTGCCGCATAAAAACCTACAGCTTGAAGAATTGATAAAACAATAGAAAGATATCTAGTCATACGATTCAGTTTTTTTACACCAGATATACCTTCTTTTTTCATGTTTTCAAGAAAAGGAATAGCCACTGTAAGTAACTGAACGATTGTACTAGCATTTATATACGGAGATACTCCCATTGCTAAAATACTAGCTTGAGATAACCCACCACCAGACATCATGTTAAACAATCCAAAAATAGTTTCACCTACATTTTTCATTGATAACTTTAAAACTGAAGTATCAATAAAAGGAACTGGAAACACACTTCCTACTCTAAAGAGAATGACTAAAAAAATAGTTATAAGCATTTTTTTACCAAATATTTTAATCAAAACGGAACACACCTTTCAATAATTTTATACTAATTAATTCACTAAGCCATCATGTTTAAGCAATAATTTCCCCATGGAAAGAATTGTACTTATCTTTATATCAACAATCATTCTATCAAACATAAAAAATGCATTTTCTTTATAAGCAATGACTGGATCTATTTGTCCATAAGCTCGTAGCCCAATACCATCTTTTATTTTAGACATATTATCAATATGATCCATCCAATAAAAATCAATTGTTTTTAAAAATACATTTCCAAAAACAGTGTTAAAATCACCAGACATTTCTTCTTTCATTTTCGAAAAATAAGATTTTATAAATTCTGAACATATAGATGAAAAATCTTTAATGTTAATGTTTTTACCATAAACAGAAACATTATTATTAATATCTGTCACTGACAGACAACCATCATCAAATAAAAAACAACTAGAAATATTAAAACTATTATTCATCAATGTCACAAAACTATCAAAGATTTCTCGATTAAGATATTTTCTATTATTATACACACGAGATGAAATTTCATCAGAAAACTCAGTTATCATATCGGAGATATCATCATTTAAATCGGCTTTTTCAATAATTTTTTTTCGAGATGAATATACATCTATTCGTTGTTTATTTAAAACATCATCATAAAGCAATATATTCTTTCTTATTTCAAAACTTCGACCTTCAAGTGTTTTCTGTGCCGATTCAACAGCTTTTGAAAGCATTTTTGTATTTATTGGCTCATTTTTTTCGAAGCCTGAATTTATAATTTTTTTAACAATACCTTCTGGTATAAAAAGTCTAATCAATGAATCTTCCATTGATAAAAAAAAGCGACTTTCCCCAACATCACCTTGACGACCTGCTCTACCCCTCAACTGATTATCTATTCTTCGTGATTCATGTCTTTCAGTGCCAAGTATAAATAATCCACCTGCGGCTTTTACCTTTTCCGCCTCATCCAAAACAATCTTTTTATACTCTGCTGAAAGTTGTTTATACTGATTACGAACCTCAAGAATTACTTCATCTTTAGTATCTGCAAACCCAGTAGCTTCAGTCAAGATTTCATCCGATATGCCCATATCTTGTAACTTTTTTAATGCTAAATAGTCTGCATTGCCACCAAGTAGTATATCAGTACCACGACCAGCCATATTTGTAGCAATTGTGACAGAGCCAAATTTACCTGCCTGTGCAATAATCATAGCTTCCTGTTCATGATTTTTAGCATTTAATACATTATGCTGTATTCCTTCTTTTCTTAAAACCGCTGACAATGCCTCTGACTTTTCAACAGATACAGTACCTATAAGAACAGGTTGTCCCTTTTTATTACATTCCTTAATTTGATAAATTATTGCTTTCATTTTTTCATCAAAAGTTGCATAAATATTGTCATTATGATCAATTCTTACAACTGGTTTATTTGTTGGAATACAAACAACATCTAACTTATAAATATGCTGAAACTCAACTTCTTCAGTTTTCGCAGTACCTGTCATTCCAGATAGTTTAGAATACATTCTAAATAAATTTTGAAATGTAACCGTTGCATAAGTTTTTGACTCACCTATAACTTCTAAACTCTCCTTAGCCTCAATTGCTTGATGCAAACCATCATTGTATCTTCGACCATACATCAATCTACCAGTAAATTCATCAACGATAACCACTTGATTATCTTTCACGATATAATCAATATCCCTTTTCATCACACCATTTGCTCTAATTGCTTGGTTTATTCTATGTACCAATTCGCTATTTTCAATATCTGCGAAATTTTCTATATTAAAAAACTTTTCAGCTTTTTTTATGCCATTTTCAGTAAGGATTACATTCTTTCCTTTTTCGTCTATTATATAATCAAAATTATCATCAGATAATAATTCTTCATCAGCATCAAATTCCTTAACAGTCTTTGCTAACAACCCTTTTGCAAATCTATCAGCAGAAAAATAGACACTAGATGACATTTCTCCTTTTCCTGATATTATAAGGGGAGTACGTGCTTCATCTATCAATATAGAATCAACCTCATCAACAATCGCAAAAAAATGACCTCTTTGACACACATCTTCTTTTCGCACCGCCATATTATCTCTAAGATAATCAAATCCTATTTCATTATTTGTTCCATAAGTAACATCAGCATTATACATTTTCTTTCTATCTGCTGATTTTGTATCATGAGTAATCAAACCAACAGTTAATCCAAGAAATCTAAAAATTTTACCCATGAGATCAAAATCTCTCTTTGCAAGATAATCATTAACTGTAACTATATGAACACCATTTCCTGTAAGTGCATTCAAATATGCAGGAAATACAGCAACAAGTGTTTTACCTTCACCAGTCTTCATTTCTGCAATTCTACCTTGATGCAAAACAACACCACCCATTAATTGAACAGGATATGCTTTTAAACCAATAACTCTCCAAGCAGCTTCCCTACAAACAGCAAACGCTTCTGGTAAAATAGAATCTAAACTTTCACCATTCAAAATCCTATCTTTAAAATCGATAGTTTTATTTTTCAAATCATCATCTGTTAATATTTGCATCTTATCTTCTAAGCTAAGAATATGAGAAATAATTGGTTGTATTTTTAATATTTCCCTTTCGCTATGTGTTTTAAAAAACTTAAACATATATTTGTCATTTCCTTTCTTTTTACTATCACAAATTAAGCAAATTTATAAATCATTTTATTATAAGCAAAGAGTATACACTTTTATTCAGTTTTTTATAAATTTTTATTTTATATTCCTTTTTCTTACTTTATTTGATTTAATTAGTAAAATGTACACTTCTGTTTTCATTTTTTTATTTTGATTTAAAAACAAAAAAACTACACTTCTTTAACTGAAAAATAAAACCGTAAAAACACAAATATTTTATGTTTTCAAAATATATTTATAAATCGAAAACAAAATAAACAATAAAAAATAAATATTTTTACAAAAAAAATATATGTTTCCCAGTTGGGTGATTTATAAACAAAAAGAAGATATGGCTACACAACCATATCTTCTTTCAACAATAATCACACTAAAAATCAGGCTCACAAAAAACATCATCAATGCTTACAGGTTCAACAGCATCTTCACAAACTGAAAAAGAGTCATTGATATAATGTCGTTCAGAAGGAAGTCCAACTGATGAATCATAAGCTTTTTTATCGCATCTTTTTCGTCATCAGCCTCAATATACAATTCTCCATACATTAGAAATGTACATGGAACAGCGACATACTCCCACCGCCTATGCAAGCATAGAGGCGGGGGGCTTCTCGCTCAAGTGTTCTAACGAACACAGTATCAACGAGCTATCCCCGTGTGTCCCACGGTTCAGTACTGGTTATGCGTTTACTAATCGCATTCCTTCATTTCTAATATTGATTGCAGCAT
>JAGHIZ010000089.1 GCA_017886875.1 Butyricicoccus sp.
TGACCGTTAGTTTTGATATTTATATTTTTATATTATAAAATAAATTATATTTAAGTTTTAATATTATTTATAATTAAGTTAAATTTAATATAAAATATTTTATTTATAGTATATTTTATATTCTATAATTCTTTTAATTAAGTGAAAAGCAACAAAAAATCGTTAATATTTTTAAACAAAATGTTAATAGTAAATTTAATTAATATATGCTAAACTCTTTAAGTAATTTAAAAGAGGAACAGGCTTGTTACTGAAATATATTTTTATCGTCAGGCAAGACCTATAGTTTTAGATTAAAATTCTGAAGCTATAGGTCTTTTTATATTTTTTTGGAGAGGTTTGCAGAATGAGAATTTATAAAATTTTAAATAATAATCTTGTTCTAGCGAAAGATAAAAAAAATCAAGAAATAATAGTTAAAGGATTGGGAATAGGATTTCATGCAAAACGTGGAGATATAATAGATGAAACCTTAATTGAAAAGATATTTTATCCTGACAATAAACAAAATAGTGTTCAAATTCAAGAGTATCTCACATCAATTCCAGAAATATATATTGATTTTGTACAAAAATTTGTAGATAGAATAAAAAAAGAATATAAAATAGATTTTAATAATAGTATCTATTTATCATTAAGTGACCATATATTCGGTACTGTAAAGCGTTTTAAAAATGGTATTTCACTTAAAAATGTTCTTTTATTAGATATAAAACAACTATATAAAAAAGAATATGAAATTGGTTCTAAAATGCTTTATGAACTAAATCAAAATTTCAATATAAATTTAGCTGAAGATGAGGCTGGTTTTATTGCCTTACATTTTGTAAATGCTCAAGAAGGTAATCAAAACAATGATAATTATAAAATCGCACTTATTGTAAACCAAATCCAAGAAATAGTAAAAAATTATTATTCAGAACTTACATTTGATGAAACAAGCTTATATTATCAAAGATTTTTAACACATTTAAAATATTTTGCACAAAGATATTTACATAAATAACTTCAATATAATGAAGATGAGCGTTTATTTAATATAATAAAAGAACAATATAGAGAAGCTTATGGTTGTGTAAAAGTTATATATATAATGATGAAAGAAAAATATCAATATGCACTAAGTAAGGAAGAAATGATGTATCTTTCAATTCATATACAAACAAATGTTGAAAAATCTCGTCATTTATTAAATAAATAAATTTGTTGATAATGGATTGTGACTGAAATGTTAGGCCGACACTTTCAGGCAAGACCTTATAAATAATATTTATAATGGAGGAATAGCCATGAAAAAGGATTATTCAAAATCGGCTGAAAAGCTGATAGAGGCAATGGGAGGTAAGGAAAACATAAAAAAAGTTTTTCATTGTATAACAAGACTGCGTTTTTATGTAAAAGATAAAAATAAAATCAATGAAACAGATATTAAAAACTTACCTGAAATTTCTGGTGTTAACTGGTATCAAGACCAATTTCAAGTTATCGCAGGAAACCATGTAAATGATATGTATGAAGAACTTATTAAAAAAGGTATTCCAAACGATGATGAACAAACATCAGAGTTAAATAAACAAAAAAAGGGTATTGGTTCAGCTATTATTGATTCAATTACTGGCTGTATGACACCTATGATACCTGCACTTACTGCGGCAGGTATGATTAAAGTAGTATTAACCTTACTTACAACTTTTAGTCTGGTAAATAACCAATCAAGCACATATAAAGTTATTGAATTTATTGGTGATGCGGCATTCTACTTTATGCCATTTCTAATCGCTGCAAATGCTGCAAAAGTATTTCATGTAAACCAATCTCTTTCACTTATTATTGCAGGTGTTTTCCAACACCCTAATTTTACCGCAATGATGGCTTCAGGCAATCCAATTGACTTTTTCTCAATTCCTGTAACTCCTATGACATATTGTTATTCAGTAATACCTGTTATTCTTATGGTATGGATTATGTCATATATAGAGAAATTTGTGGATAAAATAACCCCTAGAATAGTAAAGCTTATTTTACACCCAACATTAGTTATTATTATAAGTGCTCCAATCGCTATTATTGCCATCGGTCCATTAGGCGGTATTATTGGTGATGGTCTTGCAATCGCTATTGACTTCTTATCTGCAAAACTTGGTTTTGTAATCGTTGGTATTCTTGCAGCTACATTCCCATTTATCGTTATGACAGGTATGCACCATGCATTAACCCCTATTGGCTTAAATGCTATTGCTACAGGCGGTTCTGATGCCCTTATCTTTGTTTCACAAGTATGCTCAAATGTAGCACAAGGTGGTGCTTCTCTTGCTGTTGCAGTAAAATCTAAAAATGAAAATATGAAACAGCTTGCAAGTGCTTCTGGTATTTCTGCCCTTATGGGTATAACTGAACCTGCTCTTTATGGTGTAACTTTAAAATTAAAGCGTCCTGTAGTTGCTGCTGCATTAGCCGCAGGTATTGGCGGTATAGTAGGCGGTATTCTTCAAGTTTCGTTATATATCGCTCAAAATAGTTTACTTGCAATCCCTGCATTTATCGGTGCTAAGGGTATGACAAACCTACTTTATGGTATTATAATGATTATTGTTTCATTTGTTGGTTCATTTGTTCTAACATTTGTTTTAGGTTTCAAAGATGAAGAAGATGAAGTTATAGATACAAATAATAAAGTAAATGAAGTTAAACCGCTTGTGGAGAAAATTCAAATTTTTGCACCAATTAAGGGTATTATAAAGGATATTACAGAAGTTCCTGATGATACTTTTGCTCAAAAAATATTAGGTGATGGTGTGGCAATTATTCCAGAAGAAGGAAAGGTATATGCACCAGCTGATGGCACTGTTGAAAATATTATGGATAGCAAACATGGCATTATGTTCCGCACAAATCAAGGTGTTGAACTTTTAATACATATTGGACTTGAAACAGTAAACCTAAAGGGCAAATACTTTACAGCTCATGTTGAAAATGGTGCTAAAGTAAAAACTGGTGAACTTTTAGTGGAGTTTGATTTAAATTCTATAAAAAATGATGGCTATAATACAATAACTCCTGTTGTAGTTACAAACACAGATGACTATATTAGAACTGTGCCTATGTTTAAATCATCTGAAAGTGTACAAACTGGTGATTGTATATTAACAATTGTTTAAATAATTGGAGGAAAAAAATGATAAAGAAACAAATGCCAGAAGATTTTCTTTGGGGCGGTGCTACTGCTGCAAACCAATATGAAGGCGGTTGGAATGAAGGCGGTCGAGGTCCATCTATCGCTGATATCTTAACTGGTGGTAGTGTAAACACTGAAAGACGTTTAACCGTACCTAAGCCACTTGACAATGAATTTTATCCTAACCATGAAGCTACAGATTTCTTTCATCACTATAAAGAAGATATAGCTTTATTTGGTGAAATGGGCTTTAAAGTATACCGTTTTTCTGTATCATGGTCAAGAATTTTCCCTAAAGGTGATGAAACTTCACCAAATGAAGAAGGTCTTGCTTTTTATGATAAAGTAATTGATGAGCTAGAAAAGTATGGTATTGAACCTCTAATCACTATTTCTCATTATGAAAATCCACTTCATTTATCACTTGAATATGGTGGTTGGAAAAATAGAAAACTTATAGATTTCTATTTGAATTTTGCTAAGGTGCTTTTTAATAGATATCGTGGACGAGTTAAATACTGGCTGACTTTTAATGAAATAAACATGCTTACAGTGCCTTTTGGTGCTGTATTCTGTGCGGGTATGCTTGATAAAGCCGATAGTGATGAACAATCTCGTTATCAAGCAATGCACAATCAATTAGTTGCAAGTGCTTTAGCTGTAAAAATGGCACATGAAATTGACCCTAATAATAAACTTGGTTGTATGCTTGCATATCACAATGGCTATCCTTATACTTGTCACCCTAAAGATGTATTCTTTGCTCAACAATATTGTCAAATTCATAATAATATCGCTGGTGATGTACATGTAAGAGGTAAATATCCAGGATTTGCATTAAGATATTTTGATGAAAATAATATTGATATCAAAATGCTTGAGCAAGACAAGGAAATTCTACAAAATGGTACTGTTGATTTTATTAGTATCAGCTATTATTCAAGTAATTGTGTTAGCCTTACAAAAGAAGATGCAGAAACAACTCAAGGAAATGGCACAGTAAATATTAAAAATCCTTATTTAAAAGCATCTGATTGGGGTTGGCAAATTGATGCCCTTGGTTTACGCTATGTGCTTAACCAAATTTATGACCGTTACCAAAAGCCTATAATGATTGTTGAAAATGGATTAGGTGCAGTTGATGAACTCACTGAAGATGGTAAAATACATGATGATTATAGAATTGACTATATGAGACTACATGTAGAGCAAATGAAAGAAGCTATATATGATGGTGTAGAACTTATTGGTTATACATGCTGGGGTTGTACAGACTTAGTTAGTGCATCTACTGGCGAGGTTAAAAAACGATATGGTTTAATTTTTGTTGATAAATACGATGATGGAACTGGTGATTTATCAAGAAAAAGAAAAGATTCTTTCTATTGGTATAAAAAAGTTATAGAAAGCAATGGAGAAATTTTATAATAAATTTGCTTATATAATTCATATATTTTTCTTTGCATAATAAAACCCTTCTATTGTAGTTTTATTCTACTATAGAAGGGTTTTTTAGCTTACATATAAGATTGTAAAAGTTCAATTATATTGCTATCTTCAACAACATAAATTCTATTTAAACCATAAAGCGATTGGTTTAAACCTTTTATAATTGTATTATAGTCTTGATTTGTAGTAACAGTTGATTTTATACCAAGAATATCATTGCAAATAGCTTCGCTTAAATCGGAATGGTTTCCATAAGGATAAGATAAAACAGTCACTTTATTACCAGTAGAATTTTCAATCTGTTCTATTGATTTTGTGATATCCTCACAGAAAAATTTAATATAATCGGCTTCACTTTCATCATCAAATTTTAAAACACCTTGTCTTACAGGGGCTTTATCAAGATTTTCAACTTGATGCATATCATATGTATGGCTTTGAATATCAATTAAACCTGAATTTAACATTTCATTAGCTTGTTCCATGGTAAAATGTTCGGTCATTGGTTTACCTGTATCTTTATATGTGTCCTTACCTACACTAACACCTATTATAAAGATTGTTGCATTCATATTATATTTTTCCAATATAGGAAATGCAAGCTCATAATTATTTAAATAACCATCATCAAATGTTATTAAAACGGGTTTTTCTGGTAAATCAATGCCTTTTTCTACATAATCATAGAGCTGATTAAAAGTGACAGCTGTGTATCCATTCTCATAGAGTGTGCGTATTTGATTTTCAAAAGCTTTAACTGAAACAGTCATACCAGAATTATCAGGTTCTCCAGCTGTTATGCTATGATATAATAAAATTGGCACTTCTTTAGTATAATCTGAAACATCAAAACTAACTTTACGATTTACAATATCATCAATAAGACTTGATACATTATCTTTTGTTATATATCTTCCAAAATCATCAGGTATATATACACTATCATCATTAAACATTCTAGCTATTGCCATTGAGCCAACATCATTTCTAAAATGGGTTTCATCATAAAAATATCTAGGTTCATAACTTACAGAGCTATATGAAAAATCCCAAAAATCTGTTGTATTAGCTAGAGCAGTATAAAATTCTGTTAAATCTTCATTGCTAAAACAATCAATATATTGGCTATAAATAGGAGAACAGACAACATATAGTTTAATATTTGCATTTTCGCACATTTCAACTATATTTTTTACGCTTTTCATACAATTATCTATGTTTTTCATTTTTTCTTCATAAACAGGATAATTAGTAAAAACAGGATATTGAGTAAAATAACTTTCCATATCGCTTATATGTTCAATATCACGTATTTTTTTATCATATGCTCCAGTTTCTTCATTGAATACATCAAAAGTCTGTGTCGCCCATGTATCGTTTTTAAGAGCTTCAAGTTTATCTAATGCATAGTTTGGGTCTGCCAATAAATATTTTAAATAGAAATCAAATGCACTTCTATCCGACATTTTATAATGCATCATAGATAGTATACTATCTTCACCATCATTATAATTAACACCATTATGTATATAAACATTAAGAACAATATTTTTTACAGTACAATTATCAATAAGCCATTTAACAGTTTGTTCAGCGTCAAACATATCTGCACCATAACTAATAGTGTTATAAAAATTTGCATTTAAATATTTATTTAAATCCTCCACAGGATAAGAACTGGTGGACGAACAACCAACCAAATATGAGTCATATTTATCAGCGTTTTCTATTAAATATTCTGTTTTACTAACTCTTGGGTTTAATGTTTCGCTAAAAGAATACCATTTTAAATTACCAAATACACCAAAAGGGTCAACTGTAAAATTTATACCCATAAGTATAACTGGTAATAATAAAATACAAAAAACAAACATTATTAACCATTTTTTTGAGCTCATAAATTTCTCCTTTTAAAATTGAGCATATATAAACTCGGCTTCAACATAATTGCTACCCATAGCACCTAAACCAACTATTGTAATAAGTGCAAACATTAAAACACAAAACTGTATAATAGCAGGCTTTTTTTCCAAAGCTTTTCTTGCTTTTCCGCCCATTTCTTGGTATGCTTCAACAGCTATTACTATAATCATACCAATTATAACAACCATATAATCAAAAAAGCTCATTGATAAATTTAAAAGTGTACCATTAAAAATATCAGCATAATTAAAATTTAAAAAAGTAGTTTTAATCATATAAAAAGCGGCTAGAAGTCTTGGTGCTCTTGTTATGTATCTACCAATAAAGACAATAAAACAAGTCCTTATAACTTGGAACACTCGCCATAGTTTACCTTTAAAATCTATATTTACTTTTTCTCTTAATTTTACAAATATAGGTTCTAAAAGCAAACCAGAAGTTATCAGTATACCATTATAAAAACCATAAGCTATATATCTAAAGTTTGCACCATGCCAAATACCAATTATAAAATAAATAGTAAAAGTTACAACTGATGTTGCAAATATTTTACCCATAACACCGCCAAAATGGTTTCTAGCGAAAGAGCCAACCTTTCTCATAGGAGAGCTTAACGCCATAGGATAGAATACATAATCACGCATCCATGAACCTAAAGTTATATGCCATCTACGCCAATATTCTGTTAAAGTATTTGCGAAAATAGGTCTTTTAAAGTTTTCAGACATATTTATTGAGAGAATTTGTGCAACGCCTCTTGTTATATCTATACCGCCCGAAAAATCACAATAAAGCTGTATACTATAACCGATTGTTGCAACCGCTAAAACCGAGCCAGAATAAGAATAATAGTTATTATATACAGTGCTTACCATGCTTGCAACTCGTTCTGCAATAACAAGTTTTTTAAAATATCCCCATAGAGCAAGCTGTATACCATATTTTATATTATCATAATCAAGCTTGTGTTCCCCCAAAAGCTGAGGAGCTAATAAATTAAATCGACCTATAGGGCCTTGTATAATTTGTGGGAAAAACGAAACAAATAACAGATATTTTGCAAAATTTCTTTCGGCTTTATATTTTCCTCTGTAACAATCTATAACATAGCCGACCGATTGGAACATAAAAAAGGATATACCAACAGGCATTAATAAATTAGGCACATTCAAACTTGTTTTAGCTATACTATTTATAACTTCTGCTGTAAAAGATAGATATTTTACTATATATAGCAGCCCAAAGTTTATTAAACAAAGCAGTAAAACAACTAATTTTCTTTTTTTAATATTTGCTTTTTTATCCTCATTTAATTTGGATAAAATCAAGCCGGCACAATAGGTTGTGCCAGCAACAAATAAAAGATATAAAATTGTTTTGCCACCGCCATAAATATAAAAGCTACAACTAGCAATAAGTAATAAAATCCATTGCAGTTTTTTAGGTATTATATAATAAACAATAACTAAAACCGCCATGAAAATTATAAATGATAGCGATGTAAAAGACATATATTACCCCTTTAATCTAGTTATTAAATCATACATTGCACTTACAGAGTTAAAGTTTTCTGGAATTAGGTCTTCAACAGAAATTTCAACATTATATTCGTCCATAATAGCTGAAACAATAGTTACAATGTCAAGAGACTCTAAAATTTCATCATCAACAAGTGAGTTTGAATTTTCAAAGTCCACACCAGGGCAATTTTCTTTTAAAAGGTTTAATAGTTCGTTCATTTTTGTTTTCCTCCTTAGTTTGACATAACAATAGCTTTAAAACCATCTGGTTTAAAACCTGTTTTTTCATAGATATGTTTTGGTGCATAATAATCTTCACGCACCCATACAAGCGTTTGACAATGTCCAAAACGGCTTATAAACTCATTTGCAAGGCTTAAAGCTAAACCTTTTTTTCGCTCATTTTCGCTTACTGCAAGATGTCTAATTTCATATTTTTTTCTATCCTGTTTTACATGCAAAAGTGCAGTGATTTCATTTTCATTATTTTTTCTCCAAAGCAATAAGCCTTGTTTTTCAGCCTGTTCAAGCTCATCTATCGTTGGCAAACAAGCGGTTTTTTTATCAAAAACACTATTTAAAAAGTCATATGCTTTTTTAGGCTCTATATATTCTGGTTTTGGCAGGTTTTTTTGCTCATAAATAGTATTTTTCATTCTTATTCGCGTAAAAAGCTGTTTAAAGCCTAAATTTTCAAAGCTATTTACTATTTGTGTATTATCTTTAGGTCGTAAAACTATTTCAACATAACTTGGTTTATCAAGCTGTATTTTAGGTATATTATCAAAATTATATATATAATAATTTAATTTATAACCATAATCTCTTAATCTAAAAAAGAATACTCCGCCATCAAATTGATAATAAAATAATGTTTTATTTTCTATTTCTTCATGCCACTGATTAGGTGTAAGTGTACAATTTGTTATAACACCTATTTTTAATGAGCTAGTTACAAGTTCATTTACTTTTTTTATATCATCAATTCTATTTAGCATAGTAATCCTCTTTTAGTTTTACACGGTTTATTTTACCATTTGCATTATATGGCATATTATCCAGCTTAAATAGTATATTTGGAAGCATATATTTAGGTAAATAATCCTTGAGCTGTTTGTTTATATCATCTGGTGATAAATCACCTTGATAATAGCAGATAATTTTATCATTTTTTTCATCTAAAAATGTTATAGCACTTTCTATTTTTTCAAGTGCATTTAATGCATGCTCAAGCTCGCCTAATTCTATACGATAACCCATATGTTTTATTTGTCCATCTTTTCTGGACATGAAAACAAATAAGCCTTGTTCATTTTGGTATGCAAGGTCACCTGTTCTATATATCTTTTGAGGATAATAAGGGTTTCTAGGGTCTTGTATAAAAGCATTATTGGTTTTCTCGCTGTCTTTAAAGTAACCATGTGCAAGCCCTATACCTCTAACGCAGATTTCACCTGTTTGACCTTTTTCAACTGGTTTTAAGTCGGCATCTAGTAAGAAAACCTCTTTATTTTTGCAGGCTGTGCCAATAGGAATTATCTCATCATCAGCAAAAGGCTTGTCTATATGATAAAATGTGCAATCAACAGTAACTTCAGTAGGGCCATAAAGATTGGTATATTTGACATCTGGCATAGCTTTTTGCCACATATTAAGCTGTTTAGCTCGTAAAGCCTCACCGCCTAAAATAACTTTTTTCAGTGTTTTTATGCTTTCTTTTTCAAATATTTTAGAATTTGCTACAAGGTGAAATGCAGAAGTAGCCCAAACAAGAGAAGTAACCTCAAGTTTATTTAGCTCTTTTACAAGTAAAGCTGGAAACATAAATAACTTTTTATCAAGTATATAACAAGTTGCACCACATTTTAAGGTTAAATATATATCCTTGACAGATAAATCAAAATAAAACGGTGCTTGGTTTCCCATAATATCATTATTTGTAAACTCACACTCTTTAGACATCCACTCAATAAAATCTATTACATTTCTATGTGAAATTACAATACCCTTAGGCGTACCAGTAGAACCAGAGGTGAAAATCATATATATAGGGTCAATATCAAGCACTTTTGAGCGTGAAAAGCTTATAACATCAATATTTATTTGACCTGTTAAAAGCTCATTTATATTTGCGATAGGTGCAATCTCTTTAAGCTCATTTGCTAATTGTTCATCATTATCACTATATAAAATAATAGGTGTGTCTAGCTGTTTTAAAATAGCTTGTAAACGCTTTTTAGGCATTTTACTATCCAAAGGTACATAAAAATTACCACTTTGCAGCACTCCGAAAAATGCAATCAGTGTATTTACATTATGCTCTGCAAGTATGGCAATAGGGCGATTATTTATATTATCTATCTTATTTAAAAGATTGGTTGCTATTGTCTGTGAATAGAGTAAAAGCTCTTTATAAGTAACCTGTCTTTGTTTATCTGCATAAGCAGTTTTATCTGGAAATTTCTCTGCACTTTTTTCCAGATATTCAAGCACATTAAGCATAAATTTTATTACTCCTTTTTTTTCATAGCTTAGACTAAAACAGCAGCTTAACCGTTTAAAAGTTAAAATTTTTTTATATCTAACTAATAAATTATAACTGAAAAATCAAACATAAGTCAATATAAAACGCCTTTATTATATCGGCTATATAAATTTAATAATCACAAAAATTATTGACAATCTTTATAAAACTGGTACAATAAGTACAAGAAGTTTACACAAGATGTACAATATGTACAATAAGTTTACACAAGATGTACAAGAAGTATAGGAGGTTTTTTATTTATGAAAATATACGTTGTAGCAAACCAAAAAGGCGGTATAGGTAAAACAACAACAGCAACTGCACTTGCATCTGTTTTATCTAAAAAGGGTAAAAAAGTTTTGTTTGTTGACGCAGATAAACAGGGCAATAGTTCAGATACATATAAAGCTAAAATTGATGGAGTTGCAACTTTATATGATGTATTATTAGATGATGATAGAATAGAAATTTCCGAGGCTATACAACACACCTGTAATGGTGATATCGTTGCCTCTGACCCATTGCTAAGGAAGGCTGATAAAATACTCTATGATGATATTGATGGAGTGTTTAGACTTGACGATACTCTAAAAAAACTCAATGGCTATGATTATGTAGTAATTGACACTAACCCATCTATAGACGCTATTTTAAAAAGTTGTTTAATAGCTTGTGATGAAGTTATAATACCAGTTACCGCTGACCGCTATGCATTACAAGGTTTATCACAACTACATGAGACTATAACAAGTATTAAGCGTAGACAAAATACAGGTTTAAAGGTAGCTGGTTTACTGCTTATCAAATATGATAAAAGAACTAATCTAAGCAAGGACGTTGAACAGTCCTTGCAAAACATAGCCGATGTTATGAATACCAAATTATTTAAAACCAAAATTCGAGAATCGGTAAAAGCTAGAGAAGCACAAGCTCAAAGAATGATGCTTCTTGATTATAGCCCTAATAGCACAACTGCAAATGATTATATTGATTTTACAAATGAATTAACGGAGGAATAATAAAATGGCAAGAAATAAAATTAGTAATTTTTCAGCAGATGAAGGCTTATTTGATAAATTTAAGAATGCACAAGAAGTACAAGATGTACAACAAGTACAAGAAGTTAAAATTGCCCAAACTGTTAAGGAAATAGGCTCAACGCAGGGTAAAAAGGGGCAAAAATTGAAAAGAATAAATATGGCATTTTCTGATGCAAACCATGAATTTATAGTTACCGAAAGTAGAAAAAATGGTATTTCAGCAACTGCATTTGTAAACCGTATTTTAGATGCTTATAGAAACCAAAATTAAAACATCTTGTGCAAACCTCTTGTACATATTGTGCATACTTATTGTACCTCTTGTGTAAACATATTGTACTTCTTGTGCATAGATAATCATTTAGTATTTATTTTTAAATTTTTTTCTATACTCGTTTGATATTTCATTTGAATTTTGGTTTTCAAGTATGATTTAATTTTATAAAACTCTTTAGTTTTGTTAAATTTTAATGCTAAATTAGCACTTGTAATATAAACAAAAAAATCATATGATAAATAATATATATTTTTATATTTAAAGGTGCTCTATGAATTATAAAATTATGATAATTGAAGATGATAAAGATATATCTGAATTATTATGTATGCATTTTCAAAAATTCGGATTTTCTGTATATAAGTGTGTTGATTTTTCAAAAATCTTAGAAGAATTTCAAGTTATAAATCCTCATTTAGTTTTGCTAGATATAAATTTACCTAGTTATGATGGTTTTTATTGGTGTAGTAAATTAAGGGCAAAAAGTCCTTGCCCTATTTTGTTTATATCATCTCGCAATTCAGACGCTGACCAAGTATATGCCATTATGAATGGCGGTGATGATTATATTACAAAACCGTTTTCTTTTGATGTTATCACAGCAAAAATCAATGCACTTCTTAGAAGAAGTTATGGAGAATATGCAATTAATAATACAAATGAGTTAAAATGCGTAGATTGTATATTTTCAAAAAACAAATTAACGTTATCATGTGATAATAATGAGGTTGAGCTTTCAAAAACCGAAGCAGGAATAATACGCATTATGTTTGAACAATATCCTAATATTGTATCCCGTGAACAGCTTTTAAATGAAATTTGGGACGATGAAACTTTTGTAGAAGAAAATACATTAAATGTGTCAATTAGCAGATTAAGAAAACGACTTAATCAAATAGGTTCTATAGTTACTATAAAATCTGTGCGTTCAATCGGATATAGAATAGGTAAAAAAGATAATGAAAAATAAACATATAAAGATATTTTTGCTTGACCAACTTTCAATAATTATACTTTTTCTCTTAGCCCCTTTATTTTTTATATTTTATATGCCTGATATTACATGGTTATATTATTATTTTTTATCAATATTTTTATTATTATGTTATTTAGTCTATAAATTGTACACAACATGGAATTTATATGAGTTATTTTGCAATGAAAATAAAAAAAATAGAAGAATTTTTACTTTATTTTCCAAAGTTACACGTTGATGAAAATTTAATAGTTTATAGTGATTATAAATGGCTTAGCTTTGTTATATATCAACTTTTAACAAATGCAATAAAATACAGTGATAATGGAAAATCAGTATTTATAAAAGCATATAATGAAGATAAAAAAATATATTAAGTATAGAAGATGAAGGCTGTGGAATAACTAAAGAGGATATTCCCCGTATATTTGAACTATTTTTCACAGGTGAAAACGGTCGATTATATGGTGAGTCCAGCGGCTTAGGATTATATATGGTAAAACAGATTTTAGATTATCTAGGACATTCCATTAAAGTTGAGTCTGATATAAAAATCGGT
Source organism: Butyricicoccus sp. (assembly GCA_017886875.1). Lineage (GTDB taxonomy): Bacteria > Bacillota > Clostridia > Oscillospirales > Butyricicoccaceae > Butyricicoccus_B. The sequence continues at coordinate 13,447 of JAGHIZ010000089.1, forward strand.
AGTAAATTTAAAATTATATTTAACTAAATTATCGAGAAAGATTACAAAACTGTAAGGTTAAGTAATTTTTCTCGATTTTTATTTTTATATTTTTAAGCTATACTTAAGAAAACAATCTAAAAGGAGAAATAAAAATGCCTGTTTTGCAAGTAGAACATCTTAGTAAAGTATATGAGGGAAGAATACCATATACAGCATTAAATGATATTAGTTTAACCGTTGAAAAAGGTGAATTTGTCGCAATAATGGGACCATCTGGCAGCGGTAAAAGCACATTTTTAAATGTAATCTCAACTATTGACCACCCTACAAGTGGAAATGTTATCATTGATGGAAACAATCCACATACTATGAATGATAATCAACTAGCATATTTCCGACGTAATATATTAGGGTTTGTATTTCAAGATTTTAATTTAATTGATACACTTACTGCTGAAGAAAATATTATGTTACCGCTTACTTTAAACGGTGTAAAACCAGCTGAAATAAAAAAGCAGACACAAAAATTAGCACAAATGCTATCTATTGATAAGCTTTTAAACAAACGCACATTTGAAATTTCTGGCGGTCAAGCTCAAAGAATAGCTATTGCCCGTGCAGTGGTTACAAATCCAACCCTTTTATTAGCCGATGAACCTACTGGCAATTTAGACTCCAAAGCTACAAGAGATGTTATGGAATTATTTCAGATGTTAAACCAAAATCAAAATGCCACTATTTTAATGGTAACACATGATGCATTTGTAGCAAGTTATTGCAAACGTGTATTAATTATAAAAGATGGTAGATTATATCAGGAAATTATCAAAGGTGATAACAGACAAGCATTTCAACAAAAAATTGTAGATGCAATGAGCCTTTTAGGAGGTGAGCCTCGTGACATTACTTGATTTTGCTATAAGAAATATAAGATAAAAAGAATTATATCTATTATTTTATTAACTGTGTGTTTTCTGTATTTGTCTTCTTTTTATTTAGTGTGCTATCTTTTCACCCTGCATTAAAAATTATTGATACTCATAGTGCAATGGGCATTACATTAGCAGTTGGTGAATTTATTTCTGTTATATTTTCTGTATGCTTTATTTCTTACTCCATAAGCTCTTTTTTAAAAAATAGAAGTAAACAACTTGGTTTAATAACAATTTTGGGTGCATCAAAAAAACAGCTTAATAAGCTAATTTTTATGGAAAATATAATAGTCGGCTTTATGGCTATTATAAACGGTATTATTCTAGGAATAATATTTTCTAAATTCTTTCTTGATATAGCTAATAAATTAATTGGTGTATCTGAATTTACATTTTATTTTCCAGTAAAAGCCATTCTTCTTACTACTATTATTATGGGATTGGTATTTTATATTATTGCATATTTTACCCCTAAATTTATTAGAAAAAAAGAGATTATTAAGCTTTTAAAAGCAGAAGTTAAAGATGATAAACCTCAAAAACTTATTCCTGTATTACTTGTATTTTTAATTTTAGAACCAATATCAACATATATATTTATAAGTAAATCAGATTGGGTTCGCTCTATACAAGAGAATTTTATTTTTCCATTTGTATTATTGAGTGTAATTGTTCTAGGCACTTATTTATTATTTTCTTATGGACTAAGACTATTAATTTGTTATCAAAAAAGAAGTATGAAAAATACTCGATTACTTTCTATTGGAAATCAAAGGTCAAAACTGCGAACAAATGCACAAAGTATGACAATTTCTACTGTTTTATATACAATTTCTTTTTTTGCATTTATTATATTATTTTCTATGTCTACAAATGTTAAATCTGAAACAGAAAAAATCTTTCCATATGCACTTACATATAATGTTTGGACAGAAAACGCAGATATAAAGCATGATTTAAATATAATAGAAAATGAACTCAAAAATTTATCTGGTTATAAGAAAACCGATATAAATTTATATTATATAAATGATAATTCTCGAACTGCTATTATGTCGCAAACAGATTATAATAAAGTAATGATACATTTAACAGTTTAATGCCTCAGCTCACAAAAAAAGTAATTACTGCTTTTTATTATGATAATTGGGATAAAAACAGTGAAGCACCTAACAATATTTTTAAAGCACTACAAAACTCAATAGATAAAGGTGATATAAATGTTGTGTCTGCTTATCGTTATTATCGTAACACTCAGATACAAAATAATTTAACTTTATATATTGGTTCTATGCTGTCATTTGTATTTATCCTTGCAGTTGCTAGTTTTATATACTCAAGACTTTATTCAGAATTAGATACTGAATGTAAGAAATTTAAGGGTATTGTAAAAATCGGTTTGTCAAAAAAAGAACTTTGTGTTGTATTAAATCGCTTTACTTTTTTAATTTTGTATATACCATTTATAGTTTCAATTATATATCTTTGGATTGGTGTTTTAATACTTGAACAATTTTCTGTTATTTCAAATATTCCTATTGCTATAAGCTTTACTATCATGTTATTTATCTTACAGACAATTATATATTTATGGATAAATAATTCTTATAAGAAAAATATATTAAACAAAGTTTATAATCTATAAAAGATTATTTGTTTTATATTCCTTATTAAAATGGAATTTTATGTTAGTGATGGATTTCGATATGGTGTTAAGGATTTTACATAGCCCTATAAAATTAATTAATATTTTCTATTTTCTAACATAAATTGATTTTTTTACATTGCATTTATTACGTTTAAAGGTAAATTTTGGTCATCAAAAAGGCATTTTTTGCCTTTTTTTGCCAACTTGATAGATCGATTGATTAAAACGTGATTATTTTTCTTGATTATTTTCTTGATTACGGGATTTTTGAGTGTCATTTTTTAGAACTTTTTCAGGTATTTAAATCGCATAAAATGTAAAATATAGCTTCTTTTAATAACTTTTTCGACTTCCATTTTTTACATAGGGCTATATAAAATCCAGACCAAGGCTATAAAAAATCCTTATAAGGCTATAAAAAATCCTTATAAGGCTATAAAAAATCCAGACTAGGCTATAAAAAATCCAGACTAGGCTATAAATGATATTGACATATATAGCCCTATATGTTATTATTTTAATAAAGTTGTGCATAACTTGTTTATATTATTAAATTACATTGGTGGTTGTTATATTATGTCAGATATGAATGAAGAAAAGAATATTGAACCTATTATTGGTATTGGTAAAAATCCAGAAAACAATATAATTCAAAAAAGCCGTCCGTTAATTTCTTTGTGGCGTTCTAATTTATCTCTTAATGAATTTAAAATATTAGATATTTATTTATCTCGTATAAATAGCAGAAATCCAAAAAAAAGAGTTGTAATTCTCGAAAAGGGTGAAATAGAAAAATGTTTAGGCGTAGATAGAATTCGCTCAGAACAGCTTTCAAAATATTTATTTAATCTTGGTCAAGGTATTAAAGTCAACGACCCTGATTTACCTAAAGGCTTTAGAATGGTTTGGTTGTTTGAGGAAATTAAATGTGACCAAGATGAGTTTGGAAGATGGACTGTAAAGCTAGAATGTAGTTCAAAGGCTATGGAGTATTTTTTCAATATTGAAAACATAGGGTATTTGCGTTATAAATTGCGTTGTATATCAGGGCTTACAAGTCGTTATTCTTACATATTATTTTTATATTTAGAAATTAACCGTTTTCGTAAAACATGGGAAATTGGTGTAAATGAATTAAGAGAAATTTTAAACTGTGATAAAGAGGAAAGTTATAAACAATTTAAGCGTTTTAATGATGCAATTTTAAAACGTTGTCAAAATGAATTGCATCAAAAAACTGAATGTAGATTTTCATATGAACCTATAAAAAAAGGTCGTTATGTTACAGCGGTAAAATTTACATTAAAATCTTTACCACAGCTTGAAAATACAGAAAATATAAAAAATCTTGTTCAAGAATGGCCATATGAAAAATATGGTTCACCTAAATCTGATGATAGCGAAGATAATAATGAAAATAATAATATTATGGATTATTATGACTTGCAATACGGTGATAATGCAAATATTGATGACATCATTGCGTTTTTACAGGAAGCTTGTATTGATGCTAAGACCAATAAACCAGAATTCACCAAAATTCAAATGGAAGAAATTTTTTCTGTGTTAGTTGATGTACCAGAGAGTTTACTTCCTGCAAATAATAGAAGTTCTAATATAGATATAAAAAGATATCAGTATCTAAAGGAAAAATACGATAGAATGAACCGATTTTCACAGCATAAACCTATTCTACATAGGGTACCATATCTAATTAAAATGATTAAAACAGATTGCGGTATGTAAATGATAAATCCCCCAGTAAAAAAAGCTGGGGGATTAGTTTTTTAATAGCTTAGTGAGAAATCAAGTTCATAATAATTACCTGCGGTATCACGATAAGCATATGCTTTACCGTTTTCATCTTTTAAGTTGTCTGGTATATATTTGTCTTTATCATATCCCGGAACATCATTAGGACTTATACATACACCATCTTTATTTACTTTTAATACTTCATCTCCACGAGGTAAAGTAACAGGTAGCTTTCCTACAGGTTTAAAACGCCCTGTAAGCACGTCTATAACAGCACTAGGGTTTTAATCAAAGCCAACGGTTAAAGCGTCTATATGCGGCTCTACGTTGCCAAGCTGCCATGCTAATGTGACATTGATATTAGCTATAACTTTGCCGCTGCTTAAACCGCATTTGTTTGCAAGATTTTTTATTTGCTGTTTTTGCTTTGTAGATAGTCTAAGCTCTAAGCGTTCAGATTTTTCTATCATAAGTTTTAAGTCCTTTCTAAATAAAATCGGGGTTTTTTTAGGGGTGCAATGTCGTCAACTTAAGGCAACATTACCCCATAATTATATATTTACACGAATATAAAACCCATTTGTAGTTCCATGATGTCCCGATACTCTTTTGAAGTGTCGTTGGGGACGAATAATTGACCGCA
>JAGHIZ010000010.1 GCA_017886875.1 Butyricicoccus sp.
ATGTATACCCTTTAAATCTACTATGTATACCCTTTAAATCTACTATGTATACCCTTTAAATCTACTATGTATACCCTTTAAATCTACTATGTAAAAAGTAGATGCCTTAGGGTGATTAACAGGTATAAACTTGACAATTTTATATAAATAATTTATAATTAAAATTTTAATTATATGATTTAAATTAAGATTTATATCGAAATTTGTCAAACATAAAAAATAGGCTATAAGCCAAAAATCAAATAATAGCTTATAACCTATATAGTAGATTTAAAGGGTATGTCAAATTTTAATATTTATTTTATAATAAGCTTTGTCTTTACGTTCAATTTCATAATTTTCTATAAACTTTTCTTGAACCCAGAAATTTAGAATATCTGTTATAGCCTTTCTAATTCTTGAACGCATAGATTCTTTTGTTTTTAAAGGCAACTCATTGTTTTTGAATTCATCGAACAAATCATATATTGCATCATACATAATACATTGAGGAAGGTTTTTATTTAATTTAAGTATATTTATTTTCTGTAAGAGATAAGACTGAACAGTAAGTGAATTTTTAGTTTTTTGTGTTGGAGTATCTAACAAATAATTTGCAATACTGGATATTTGGGAACGCATTTTGGCATATTTCAGCAATATTGGTTCATCTGAGAATATTAATACATCTACCTTTTTACTTTTCATAATAGTTCTTAATTTTTTAAATTCAAAAAAACGACTTTCTAAAATACATTGAGAAACATCATCTTTGTTTAATTGTGAAAAATGAATCATTTCATCTGACATATCTATGTATACTTTAATTTTTTCAAGTTTATTAATACTATTACTTATTTCTGAAAGCAAAATCTGATTAGGGTGATATGATGGTTTTTTACCTAACATAGTTCTTGCTATCATACTTAATGATATAGCTTGATTACCAACAGATAACAATGAACAAACAGCATCAAAAACACTTTTATCAAAATATGTAAATGTAAGATTTTTTGATATCTTGCCTATTTCATCAATATCGAGCGAAACAATTAGTTTTGTAACAACAACATCTGCACTGCCACGCTTTTCCATTGAAAGCACTTGCTCACCTTTATTGATTATATCCTTATCAAGTAAAGTATACGATATTTTATCTCTTGTTAATAAATTAACATCTACCACTGATGTAGTTATCTTAGTTTTGTCAGAGCCGAGTAATAAATTTTTGCTATCAATAGTTTTATCTTTAGCATTATTAGATGTTGATTTATCAAGTGTTGTTTGAGAATCAACATCAGAAATATAGAATGCACTATGTTGTCCATTAAACAATTCGCCATTTAGTACATCTTTATTATTATCCATACTTTTTCCTTTCGTTTTAATTAAAAGGCTATTTTTTCAAGATTTTAATTTATGTATTTGGATTTTTGTAATCAGGATTTTTTATTAGAAAGTCATCAATAGCTATTTGCATAATTTGTTCAAGCTCTGAAAACTTTTCTGGTGCTATCTTTGTTTTAATGATTGTTTTAACTTTTGTAATATTATAACGTAAAGATGCATCATAGTTATTTACATGTCTAGTTAAAACAAAAGATTTAATAATATCTGTAGTTAATTCATTGCCAGATTCTTTTAAATGAACTCTTAAATTTCTTAGTTTTTCTTCAGTTAGATTAGATAGAAATGGTAAAAATAAACGTTGTTCTTCTTGTTCATATATAGATAATTCATAACCCACACGAGTTGATATTATACCTTCATCTAATGCCTGTATCAGCTTATCTATGAGCTTTGACATACGTACATAACGATAAAATTGAGCCATTGTTATAGGTGCTTTGTCTGTGCCTATAACCTCTGTTATACCTTGTGTATGCTCTTCTAACTCTTTGACACCTCTCATATTAGGGTGATTTTTAGAAAACATTGACCAACCATAGATACAATCTGAAATTTTTGTAGTCCTTCTATGTAGGTTAGTAAGTAGAAAAATATCCATTGCTTTTTCGTCTGAACAGCCACGATAAACAATAGCTTTAATTTTCTTTAAACCTTTTATTTTGCTTGCTTTAACTCGATGTTCACCAGCAAGAATTTCATATTTATCATCGCTTTCTATTTTTCTGACAATGATAGGTTCATAAGCCCCTTCACTGTCCATTTGCTCAGCTAGTGCATTGAGGTCTTCTTCATTCCATGCAGAGAAATCTCTATCACCTTTTTGTCTAAAAGCAATCAGCTTTTCAATAGGTATCATATATAAATCATGAATAGCTGTTATAGATGTATCTTCACGGACAAGTCTATCATTAAATTGACTTGGTGTGGAGTCAGTTGTAGTATTGTTTAAATTTTGTATATCTTTGTCCATTGAATTTTGTAGCTTTAAAAAATTAGGGGCTTTAGCCATTGTATATTTCCTCCTCAATAAATGATTTCTCCAACTGGAGAAATCAACCGTTTAAAATAATTTCTCCAATTTGAGAAATTAAGAATTAACAGACTCTATGCGTTCGATAAACTCATTATAAAAATTTGTATACTGGCTTAGTATTGTGCCGCCACGACCTTCAAAAAGGTCATCTTTAAATGCCATAGCCTCTGGAACAGCTACACTTTTAGGAATAAGTGTATTAAATAATGAAGTACCGATTGCTTTAGCTGTTTGTGATAAAAAATCAACATAGTGCTTAGACAAATTATTATTTTCATATCGTGCAATTAACACGCCTAAAATATTAATCTTTTGTGAAAGGTCATGAGCCATAATGGTTTTAATTGACTTATCAAGTGCTATAATAGCTTCTCTTGAGCTATCTTCAGTGAATGCAGGCACAATTAAATTTACAACAGGTGCAGACATTAACACAGACGTGAGAGTCCAACCTAAATCTGGGTTAGTATCACAAAGCACAAAATCATAATACTGAGCTATTCTTTCAATTTGACGTCTTAATTTGTGTTTGTCATCGGTTGATGGGTCGGTGAGACGTCTGTATTTATTCATAATATAATTATGTAAACCAGTAGGGTCATCTGCAAAGTTTGGTATATCATCAAGTTTAATAATCTCCTCACCAGTATAGCTATATAAACGGTTATCTGCACGAACAATATCATAACCCTCGTCCATACCTAGAATAGCTTGTTCAATAGGCATATCTTCAGATAATACATTGTAAATAGAAGGTGTTTGATAATCAAATCTATCTTCTACAACACCAACAGAAAGTGATAAACTTTGTTGCGGGTCAAGGTCAATAACTAATACTTTTTTACCATTCTTAGCAAGCATAGAACATAAGGTACGACATACAGTAGTTTTACCGACACCACCCTTTTGATTTACAAAAGCAACAACTTGCATATATAAACCTCCTAAAATGAAACTATGAATTCAAATATTTAATATTATATTGAAAACAGTATAACAATTTTTATATAAAATGTAAATAGAATTTAGTAGAAATAAAAAAATAATTTCTCCAATTGGAGAAATTATAAATTGATGATAAAAATAATAAATTCTCCAGTTGGAGAAATCATATATTAAAAACAATTTACTTTTGTTGATAATCAAAAATATTTTCTTCTACCTATAATAATAAATATTATATATGATATAATTGTGTGTGTGAGTTCAAGCACTTTGGCAGACATATATGTGCCTATAGAGTTTCTAGCAGCATCACAAATTTGAATAGCTTTATCTCTTTTATAACGCAGGAAGTTTTAAACCACTATTTCCACATTTGCAATATACTATATCTTTATATCTTTTTTGACTTGCTTTATACATTTATAAGTCCTCCTAAATAAAATATAATTCGATATTTATATTTTAATAGTTAAAGTATACTTTAAGTCAATAGAAAAAATATATTTATATATTTTTATTGTTAATATTATGTATTAAATTTAACTTATATATAATTAGTATTAAAACTATATTTTTTATATTAAAATTTAGCTATAAATTTATAGTATTAAAAAAGACAGTCATCAAAATAGTTAATCATTTTATCACAAATCCAAGCAGGTGTAAAAACTTCTGCATGATTTCTTGTGCGTTCTTTTTGATGTTCTAATGCTTTTAAAATTCTAGGCTGTAAAACTATTGAGTCTAAACCGATTAAAGAAATATCTGTCATTTGTTTTTCTGCAAAATAATCTGCTCCATATTCTTCATAACTGCTAGTTGCCCATATAATATTTTTTTGTGTTGTTTTATCTTTTAATAATATTTTTAAAGTTTCTATGGGAAATGATTTTAATTTAATTAGTTCGTTCAAAATAAAATTCCTTTCATTTTTCAGCAGATATTATACTATTATTTTACAATAAATATCTATATTTTAATAGTGAAAATGTCTATAATAGCTAAAATTTTATTTGACTTATATAATATATATAATTATAATAATATATATAAGTTATATAACAAATATAAGTTATATAATAAGTATAATTTATATAATAGGAGTATAATAAAATGAAAGTAATAGCTGTTGCTAATCAAAAAGGCGGTGTAGGTAAAACAACTACAAGCCATGCATTAAGTGCAAGACTTTGCAAATTAGGATTTAAAGTGCTTGCTATTGACCTTGACCCTCAAGGAAATTTATCTTCCGCCTTTGGTGTAGATAATTATAATAAACCAACTATTTATAATCTGATGAAAAATGAAGTAACTGCAAAAGAGGTTTTACAGCAGGCTCAAAACGGTGTTGATGTGATACCATCAAATATAATGCTTGCAGGCTGTGAACAAGAGCTTTCCCACACTGGCAAGGAACACAGGCTCAAGGAATGTATAGAACCTATAAAAAACAACTATGATTTTATTATTATTGATACTCCCCCATCACTAGGCGTATTGACTGTTAATGCTTTTACTGCTGCTAGTGATATTTTAATCCCAACAACCGCAGGTATATTTGCAGCAACGGGAATAAATCAGTTAAATATAACAGTTACAAGCGTAAAAAAATATTGCAATCCAAATGTAAATATTATGGGTATATTATTCACCCGTTTTAATCCACGAGTTAATATAAGCAAACAAGTCAAGGAACTTACTGAGGAAATAAGCGAATTTATTTCTGTACCTATATATAAAACATATATTAGAAGTGCTATTGTAATAGAAGAAGCACAAGCAAACCATAGAGATATATTTGATTATGCTGAAAACTCAACTGTTTCAGAAGATTATAAAAATTTTGTAGACGAATTTTTGAAAGGAATAAATAACTAATGGGTAGCTTAAAATTTGATAAAGAGGCAGCATTTAAAAGTATAATCGGTGCAGTAAATGAAGAAATACAAAAAGCCGAACAAGTGACTAAGCCTGTAAAGGAAACAAAAAAAAGAATAAGTCTTGCAGTATATCCAAGTGCATATAGTGACCTTCAAAAGATAGCTTATGTAAATAGGCAAAGCGTAAGCGATATAATCTCACAGTTAATCGCTGAATATGTGGCAAATAACAGCGATAAACTAGAGGAATATGAAAAACTTAAATAAATGAATTATACCTAGTATATAAATACTAGGTATTTTTTTATGCTGTGATAAGTGTGATAAAGTTTATCACAAGCAATAAAATTCCCTGACCTTTTAAGCTTTTTTTCAGAATTTCAATTTCTTTTATTTTATTTATTATATTATAGCTTTTTTATCATTATATATCTATTAACAGCTATAAAAGTTTAAAATTCTTTATTTAAAATTTTTATTTTAACTTGTGAAGGTCAGATTTTTTCCTGACCTTTAAAGATATTTTTCACTTTTTAATTTTACTTATTTTATTTATTATATTATAGTTTTTTTATTATTATTGCTTTATTAACGACACAAAAAGTTTAATTTTTTAAACTAATTTTAACTTGCGAAGGTCAGACTTTTTATCATTGAATTTTATCACCAAATACCCCTAATTTTCCTGACCTTTAAACATATTTTTTATTTTATCATATTTTTATTTTTGTTATATAATATGCAGCTTTTATATTTTTAACGCCTTATTTAACACAATAAAAGTTATAAAAATATTACTTTTTAAATTTAATTTTAACTTATGAAGGTCAAACTTTTTATATAAATTCTTGATGTTTTATTATAAAAATAATAATTCCTGACCTTTGAGGCTATTTTTTGATTTTTTTAATTTTTTAATTTTATTTATCATATTCTATATTTTTTATTATTATCGTCTTATTAAATGTAATAAAAGTTATGAAAATATTGATTTTTTGATGTTTTTTTAACTTGTGAAGGTCAGATTTTTTTCCTGACCTTTCTCAGTTATATTATATCTTTAATTTTGTTCCATAAAATATGTTTTTTATATCATTATCGCCTTATTTTATATAATATAAGTTGTAAAATATTATTTTTTGATTTTCTCTTAACTTGTAAAGGTCAAATTTCCAGAAATTTCTGCTAACTTTTTTGCGTTTTTTCCAGTTATTAACTTCCCTGACCTTTGAGCACGTTTTTTAATTTTATTATATCTTTGATTTTATTCTATAAAATATATATTTTATATTCTTATGACATTATTTTATATAATATAAGTTTTAAAATATTGATTTTTTAATTTTTCTTTAACTTGTGAAGGTCAGACTTTTTTCCTGACCTTTACAAGTTACATTATATCTTTAATTTTGTTCCATAAAATATGATTTTTATATAATTATATATCTATTTTATATAATATAAGTTTTAAAATATTAATTTTTTAATTTTATTTTAACTGGTAAAGGTCAGATTTTAGGCTAAAACCTTATTTTATATTTTTATCGTTTATAAGCTAAAAAAGTTATAAAACAGAAATTTTCCTGACCTTTGGCTTAATTTTTCTAATTTTTTATTTATTGAATTTTATTTATCACATCATATATAATTGGTTATTTATCGCTTTTAAATCATATAAAAAGTTATTAAAAATACCATTTTTCAAATTTTATTTAACTCGTAAAGGTCAAATTTCAAAACTGACCTTTAATCCTATTTTTTGAGTTTTTTATATTTTAATTTTTATTATATAATACACGCATTTTTTATAATTATAACGTTTTTAAATATAATAAAAGTTATCAAAACATGATTTTTGGATTTTATTTTAACTTACGAAGGTCAAATTTGATCTTTCTAAGTTAAAAATGCATATTAAAACAGCTTTTATATATATACTTTCATTCTTGCAGATGCTATTTTTGATTAAAATATAGCTTTTAAATTATAAAAAAGTTATTTTTTTGAGTTTGAAAAAAATTAGCCTAAAGGTCAGAAATTGATAAAAAATTATAAAAAATTTAATATAATTAAAAAATTTTAAGTTTAAATTAAAAAATAATTGCAAATATTTGATTTTTTGCTTTATAAACATTATATCTATAACTTGGTGTGATAGAACTGTGATAAAAATAGTGACAAAAATTTGAGTTTTATCACACTTTTATCACGTTTTTATCACAATCAAATACAATAAAAAGTTCTAAAAAACTGCAATATTTAAAATAAATAAGCTAATTTACGCTCTTTAAATAAAAATTAGACTTTAGTGTGATAAAGGTGATAAAAATTTTAAACTCTTTAACAAAAAAAATTCCAACATACCTATTTTTACTCCTTTCAACTGCATGTTAAACACCCTTTTACCCCTATTTTTTTTTCGAGTTCATTTTTTTTATCACAGTTATCACATTTTTTGCAAGTTTAACTTTTTTATATATTTAAAGTAGTATTTTCTTATAAAAATAAAGAAATTTATAATTTTTAAAATAAAATCATGTGATAAAGTTGCTTTCAGTTTTATCACACTTTTATCACAAGACATTTATTGGAAATTAATTTTTAGCAAAAAAATAAACTTATTACTCTATTTTAAAAGTAATAAATTTAATAAAAAGCATTTTAGATAACTTTTTTAATTTTTTTCATTTTCATCACAGTGTGATAAACTTTATCACACTTTTATCACAAGATATTTATTGGAAGTAAAATGCAATATTTATATTTAAATATTGCAAAAAGCAACCTAAAAAATGTAAAAAAACTGCAAGAATAAAAGAGTAGTCTTGCAAAATAAGACTACTCCATGAAAAAATCATTATACTTTATATAGATTTCCTTTGTTACGGTTAAATCTGCTAATACATCACCGTTTCTAGTATGCATAAAAATATCCCGTTTAGGCTTTTCATAATACATAGCTATTTCATTTGTGAATTTAACCTTGCTGATTGCAAATATACCTTCATGTTTGCACCATGCTTTATAAACTTCATATAAAGCACTCTTTTTGATATCTGGTTTTTCATTATTTCCTAAAGGCTGAAGACAATCCAAACAAAATCTAACTACACTATTGGTTTCTATTCTAAATTCTTCAAGATGTCGTATACATTTAGCTGGTATATCAAATCTTTTATTTATAATTGCTGTTCTAGCTTCTATGATACATTTTTTGACTATGCCTTCACGTTCAGCATACATTTTATCACAAAGTTCAGGGTTTCTTTTTTCAAATGGTATTACATTATTACATTTAACGATTATCATTCTATCGTAGACCCATTTGCCTTTATCTCCGCCAAAGTTTGGCATTTCATTTGTACAGAACCATAAAAAGCCTTCATAACGCATTTCAAAGGCATCTTTACCTTTATTTTCAACATTGATATAATCTCCGCCAGTAAGACGTTTAAATATAGTTAGATGGTCTACAAATGATACATTCATATCACTTGAGCCTGCTAAACGCTTATTATATAAGTTAGCTGTGCCGAAACGTGTTTCAAGCTGTTCTAGGTCAACCGCTGTACAGTTTTCCCTGCCTAATATACGTTCAGTAAGTAATTTTAATTGGCTTTTGCCTGTGTTGCCTGTACCCTCTAAAAATAAAGCCTTTTTAAACCTTGTTTTTCTAAAGCAGTACGAATAATATTTAATTGGCTATTTAAGTTTTCTGTTTTTAGACGTTTAGATATCTCATTTACAGATTTTGAGATAGTTGTTTGAGAAACTCCCATTAATTTTGCTATTTCTGTTTGCATATATTCAAATTCCTTATTTAAAACATAAGCCATGAGTTTATGTTGTAAAGTCATTCTGTTCATTAAGCAACCTCCATGTATAAATATATATAATATAATACCATATTGCTTTTAAAAATCAACTATTATTGAATATTACTTTTATAATAGCAGATAGAGAATAAAAACAATGCAAAAAAATGTAATATACTTATTTTTAGTTAAATATATAAAATGTATGTTTACGTTATAGCGTAATAATATCATATAAAAAGCTGTTTGTAAAGCATAAATTTTAAAATATAATATATATAACTTATATAATATATATAAATTAAATAATATATATAAAATGCATAAATTATTTAATATAAATAAAATATATAATATATATAATTGAAATATATCTTATTTTCTGATATAATACAAGGGTTGTCTTAACTTCTTCCAAAGTATTTGGAAGGAGGTGAAACCAGAATGGAAGAAATACTCAATTTTATATCTTCTGTTATGGCAGGTGTGGTATCATACTACATTTGCAAATGGTTAGACAGCAAGAGATAAGACAACTAGCCTAAAGTAGTCTTGAAAAAGACAAATCCCCCATGTAGTCGCAACCTACATGGGGGACATTTTTTTCCAGTTGGAAGAAATACTCTTTTATCTATATAAATGATAACATATTATATAGCATATTTCAAGTATATGATTTTTATAATGATTTTATACGATTTTGAGTTTTTTCTTCTAGTTTTTGCTCAGTGTTAAGCAAATTTAAAATATGCTCATAACGTTTATTTATACTTTTCGCGGTTTCAAGTTCTTTTCTTAATGGTCTTATCTGTGCGGAAATCTGTTTACACTCGGTTTTAAGTTGTTCTTTGTTAGTTGTGGCTCTGCGGATTTTATTTCTTATTTTATAGCGTTTATCTTGTAAAGTAACTATTTCATTGGATTTTCTCTCAATAAAATTATTAAGCTGTTCAAGTGAATTTATATTGTTTTTGTTTATAAAATTATATTCCTTTATTAACTTATCCAAGTGTAAAACTTCTTTTCTAAGTGTGGGGGATAAAGGTTTTACTTTTGAGCTTTCTATATCTTGATTATTTGTAATTAGCTTTAAAAGCATGATTAAAATACTAAAAGTGAGTTGTAAACCACTTAGATTTTGTGTTTTTCTAAGTTTATATTCTATTGTAAGTAAAGGTGTATAACGTTTTGGAATTTGTGGGACAAAAATAATATCCCAATTATCAATTAGCCTTTCATTTATTTTTTCAGGGGTATATTTTTCGCCTAATGAGTTTAAACGAATAGGGCATTTCCAACCATCAGCAATAATAGATAAGTGTTTATAGTTTTCGCCTCTTGCGTATCTATAACCCATACTTCTGAGGTAAGCCTCAAAACTTCGCCAAGTGGTTGTATTTGCTATTGCTTTATCTATATCCTGTCGTAAAATATCCCTGTGACTGAGTTTTCCTTTTTTGTGTATCCAGTAATCTTTATTTTTATAAAATCTACTGTTTTGTAAAACGCTTTTACCATATTCTAAACATACAGCATCTGAAATTTCTCTAAATTTGTAATGGTCGGATATATGATTTTGAAATTTCTTTCCAGTTTTAAATGACACCGAATTTATAATTATATGATTGTGTATATTTTCAGTGTTTAAATGTGTTGTAACAACAATTTCATATTTATCACCCCACATACGTTTTGCAGTTTCAAGACCAATTTTATGAGCCTCATCTGGTGTAACCTCTCCATGTGTAAAACTCTGATAACCATGATAAGCGACATTTCCGCCGAGTTTTCCAAAGCGTTTTTTAGTTTCCATCATATATTCATATGCTTTTTTAGTTGGGCAATTTATAGCTGTTACATAAAATTGTCTATCTGTTTTAGAGCTATTTTCAATATAGTTTAGAGCCTTATCAAGACTTGTTTTCTCTGGATTTTCAGTGTAGTTTATAACATCTTTTAAACTGTTTTTTACTGGCCAAAAACCTGTTGTTGCCATACTCTCACCGCCTTTTTAATAATTCAGCATGAATTAAATCTATAAGTTCTAAAAGTCTATCTTCGGTTTGCTCAGATAAATTTGAAGTATTATAAATTTCGCATAGTTTACTATAAAAATCATAGAAAACATCAGGCATAATAGTTTTAGGTTCAAAATTTAAAGCTCTTTGCAGTACATATTCACTTATGTTTAAACCGCATTTGTTTGCAAGATTTTTTATTTGTTGTTTTTGCTTTGCTGACAGTCTAAGCTCTAAGCGTTCAGATTTTTCTATCATAAGTTTTAATTCCTTTCTAAATAAAATCGGGGTTTTTTTAGGGGTGTCCCCTAAAGTATAAATGGAACTTGCCGTACAAGTTCCCTGCTTGCTACATTATAAGACAGTAAAAAAGTTAGGGTTAGTATAGAAGTCTTTTAGTAGGGCGTCAAAATGACACCACCAAGGCAAAATATAAAAAATAGGGCGTCAAATTGACGCCCCCCTAGTCTTAAAGAAAATCATCTAAACTATCAAGCAGTGAATTTTCATCACTAGAAATAGTATTTTCCTTAACCGGTGTAAACGAAATATCTTTTAAACACTCCTTGATGGTCTGCTTTATTATCTCGGTAATATCGCTGCTTTGTGAGTTTAAGGCATAGATAATAGCTTTGCTTTTACTGCTTTGTGTTTGTAAATACTCCCATGCTTTGCGGTCTAAGTCATTGTCTAAATTAAAGCGAATAGTTAAACGCTGTTTGTTCATAGCTTACCACCGCCACGCATTAACTTCATTTCTAACATACGTTCATAACCTTTAGCAGTGGCACAAATATCTTCATTTATAAGTATTCTATCAGATTTTATATCTGCAAAGTTCTTTATTAGATGACTGCCACCGCCTACAACATGTAACTTCATAAGCTTTTCATCATAACCATGTTCACGCAGCTTGCGAAAAATATTAAATACATATTTTTTAGCTGTCTGGATTATCGTTTGTAAATAGTCTCTATCTATATCAGCAGTACCAAAACGCAGCACACTATTTATAATTTGCTCTGGTATCTCAGTATGATATTTACGCATAATATTTTCACGAATTTGCAAAGTGCATTGATGAGTGCCAAATTTTTCTGTATAAATCCTTTGTGCATCTGGCTTTTTATCGGTTACAAACATTATGTTCATAGTGCCATTGCCAATATCACACAGCATATTCATGCCTGTGAATTCAGAAATATTGTTTATAATTGCAGCAAAGCCTTGAGGATAAATATCTGCATCAATAAAATTTATAAAATAAGGTTTACCTTTAAAAGTAAAATTCACTTGTTTATTTTGCAGCAGATATTTTTTAAATTGCTCTTTTTGTTCACTTACCCATGTTAATGGTAGCCCCGCAGCTAAGTAAATATCAGCAAAATAGATTTTATTAGAATTTAGTTCCTTTGCAATGCCTGCAAGTGTTAAAATATAATAGTCATCATCAAAGATTTTATCTGGTATAAATTCTTTATGGTCGTTACCGATTAAATAATATTTATTATTATAAACAAGCATATTATCTTTAAAAATCGGCTCGGTATCAAAGCTGTTTACACCAGTTGGAAAGCAACTGTTAGCAGTTTTTATGTTACCATATCCATGGTCAATGCCTATAATTATTGAATTATTAAACTTTTTCATTTTGTTGTTCCTCCATTTTTGTTTATTGGAAATCTAAAAAAAGACCTCCTTATTAATAGGAGAAATTTCATATGTTTTGCGGAACTATTTTTATAAAAAATTTTAGAAAGTTGGTGATTTTTTGCTAAGTGAAAATAAAACTCTAAGACGAGATTTACAAGCTCAAGCACTTTTGCGTCTGGAACAATCAGCAAGAGATACCAAAGATTTTGAAAATATAATTTCATGGTGGGATAAGCTGGACGCAAACAGAGAAAGGCGTGAACGCTATCACGAAATAAGCCGAAGTGGTGAGCAATTACCGCTTGATTTTGGAGCAGTCAAAGACGGTTTAAGTTTTCCAGTAAGCTCAGTGTTAGATAAACAAATTCAGGAGGGTGATTTTATAGATTTTATTTTCTATTGCCCATATCAAATACATGAACTTGTGACATCGGAATATATAAGTGAGATTTTAAAAGAATTATCAGTAAATCACAAAGAGTTATTGTTTTTATATGCTGTAAATGGTTATAGCACTGCAAAAATAGCAATTATAAAAAATCAAAGCGATAGAAATATTAGAAAAGTGAGAAATACAGTAATTAAAAAGATACATAAAAAAATGCTTATCTCTCTAAAAAATAAGAAAGATAAGCAAGATTTAACTTTAAATGAGAAAGAGTTTTTAAATAGAGGTATAAAATGAAAGATTTACTTAAAAAATCTAGTGCATATTGGGTTAAATATGATAAATACGAATGGAAACATGATTATTTAATGCCAGCTAAAAATGCTATACCAAGTTTATATAATCCATTTAAAAGCATGGAAAATATAGTTGTAGATGCACTTAATATAGGCAGATTATGCATGAAAAGAGATATAAATAATCAAATATTAAAGGCAAAAATACAGAAATTTGCGTGTAAATATGGGCTTTTAGGGCTTATGACTGCACTTCCTACAACGGTTAATTTTATAGATTATGACACTGTTTATATACCGAAAAATCGTTTTATAAATAGAGAAACCATAAAAACCGATGATTATTTAAAGTTTTTCTTTCCATTTAGTACACCAGATAGAGTTTTAAAAATAGAAAATGATAAAACTTTAATGGCAATTATAATGACACTTAGCGATAATCTATTAGCTGTAAATATGAGCTTTATGCGTGATTATGGTGAGCGTTCCGACTGGCTAAAAACTCAGTTTAGCGATTTAGCTTTTATGTTTGCAACCAGCAATTTATATTATGAGGATTTTAAATATTTATCTCCAGATGAAAAAGAGCTTTACAGACAAAGTATGATAACCTGTGATTTGCTAACGCCCACTTATCATATAGAGCTTTTGGACAAACCAACACTTGTTTGGGATTTTCATTCACTTTTGCTTGTTATGCAAATGATGTTTTGTTTTATGCTAACCGATGAAAATTCAGGACTAAAGCTATGCCGAAAATGCACAAAGGCTTTTATGTCGGAAAACAAGGGGGATTTGTATTGTCGAGGGTGTAGAAATGAAAAATAAACATTTTTATTTATTTTAAATATGTATTTATAATTTGGATTTTATTATAAATATTAGAGTTTGGATATTATATGAGAAAAATTATTAACAAATATTAGGATGTATCTGAAAACTGAAAAATGCACAAAAATATGATATACTGTCAATAGACAGGAGATGATGTAGCAAGGCAAAAAGATATGAATTAAGCGATAGTGAATGGGAAAAGATAGAACCATTA
>JAGHIZ010000090.1 GCA_017886875.1 Butyricicoccus sp.
TCATCTTTATCCACATAAACAAATCCATAACGTTTTTTCATTTCACCAGTGCCAGCACTTACAAGGTCTATTGGTCCCCAAGGGGTATAACCCATAAGGTCTACATGGTCAATTTCAACTGCATCTTTCATAGCTTTAATATGAGCTGCTAAGTATTCAATTCTATAATCATCTATAATTGAGCCGTCTTCTTCTACTTTATCTACAGCTCCCATACCATTTTCCACAATAAATAAAGGTAGTTGATATCTGTCATATAGATTATTTAGAGCCATACGGAGTCCAATAGGGTCAATTTGCCAACCCCATTCGGTAGCAACTAAATGAGGGTTTTTTCCTCCACGGGTCATATTTGCACCTATATACTCATTAACATTAACACCCTCTACTCTTGAGCAATAATAACTAAAACCAATATAGTCAACTATACCTTCTTTTAATATGGCTTCATCACCAGCTTCCATTGTAAAATGACCATTTATAGACTGTTGGTAAGCAGTGCATACATTAGTATAATGACCTCTAACCATAACATCACTGTAGTAATATGTAGTTGCCATTACATCACGTGCAACAATCTGGTCGGCAGGGTCACAGGTTTCTGCATAAGTGGTTGGATAAAGAATCATACAACCAATCTTTGCATCTGGGTCAATCTTATGACATTCTTTAACTGCTAAAGCACTAGCAACCAATAAATGATGAGTTACTTGAAGTTTTACATCTGGAATGTTTTCATCATCTCTATAAACTATACCAGCTTGTAAATAAGGTCTAACTAATCCCAATGTGCAGTTAACCTCGTTAAATGTCATCCAATATTTTACTTTGCCTTTATATCTATTAAATAATACTTTGCAATAATTCTGGAAAAAATCAATAAGCTTTCTATTTCTCCAACTATCATATTCTTGTACCAATGTTAAAGGCATTTCATAATGGCTAATAGTTACTACTGGTTCAATACCATATTTTAATAGTTCATCAATAACATTGTCATAGAATTTTAATCCAGCCTCATTAGGTTCTTTTTCATCACCTCTTGGGAAAATACGTGTCCAAGCAATACTAAATCTAAAACATTTAAATCCAATTTCCGCAAGTAAAGCTATATCTTCTTTATAACGGTCGTCTTAACATACATTGAAGAGTAAAAATAAACGTAGTAGTCAGTTAAACTACTACGTTTATAAATTTAATTATTAATCCAATTTTTAAAGTAATCACAAAATTTTTCAGGGTTTTTTATAAGATTATTTATTATCTTGCATTAAATTAAATTTTTTCACAAGATTTTTAAGCATATCTGCTTGGGCAGATAATTCTTCACTTGCAGCAGCTGACTCTTCAGCGGTTGCAGAGTTTGTTTGTACTACACAGGAAATTTGGTCAATACCTTGTGTAATTTGAGAAATAGAGACATGCTGTTGTTGAACAGCATCAGATACACTAGACATACTATCTACTGCTTTAGAAGCAGTTTTTATAACATTTTCTACAACTGATGTAACCTGTTGCATCATATTAGCACCATCTTCTATGGAAACTACGGTTTTTTCAATCATTTCTTTAGTAGCTTTAGCTGCTTGGTCAGATTTTGATGCTAGATTACGCACTTCATCAGCAACAACTGAAAAGCCTTTACCTGCTTCGCCTGCACGTGCAGCTTCTACGGCAGCATTTAATGCTAATATATTAGTTTGGAATGCTATATCTTCAATAGTTGAAATAATTTTACTTACTTCACTAGATGAGTTTGATATATCTTGCATAGTATCACTTAATTTATTAATATAAACATTACTTTGTGTTAATTCTTCACTAGCTTCATTTACACTAGATTGAGCATCTAATGCTAGTTCGGAAGTTTTTTGGCTAATATTTGCAATATCATTTATTGTGGCTGATAATTCCTCAACAGAACTTGCTTGTTCAGTTGCACCTTGTGCCAATGATTGTGAACCAGATGAAACTTGGTCTGAGCCAATAGAAACTTGTTCTGAAGCTATATGAATTTGAGAAAGTGTGTTATTTAAATCATCTCTGATTTTACGCATTGAAACTAATAAAGGCTGATAATCGCCTATATAATAATTTCTGTCTTTTGAATGAACGGTGAAGTTTCCATCTGCCATTTCACCGAGCATATATCTCATATCGCCTATTAGATTGCGTAGTATATTTACAATATTTGCGGTTTCTTCAACTAAACGTCCAGTTTCATCTTGTGATTTAATATGTGGAATTGGACTGTTTATATCACCTTTAGCTAATAATGAAATTCTATCTACACAAATTTTAATAGGATTACCTATTGTCGCAGCAAAACGTATTGAGATAAATACTCCAATCAAAATAGTTAATATAATTAGTATTATAGTCACAGCAACACTTATGTAAACAGGTCCCATAATATCAGATTTAGGAACTCCAAGTCCTAAACTCCAACTATCTGTACCATTGATTGGTGCATATCCGAATATTTTTTCAACACCGTATACTTCGTATTCACCAACACCGCTTTCACCAGCAATCATTTTATTATAATAATCTGCTAATTTTTCTAAAGATTTATCACTTTTAGCTTCTTCTATAATGTTTTCATTTAGAACTTTTGATGGGTCTGGGTCTGCGATAGTATTACCATTTTTATCTATAATATATGGATAGCTGTTTTCAGTAATACTAATTGATGAAACAATATCATTTAGGAAATTTTCATCAGGTATAAAATAAACTACACCAATAATTTGAGTGTCTTGTTCACCGTTAAGCCAAAGAGGACCAGCGACAATAATTGATAATTCACCAGTAACTTGACTACGTACAGGTGTAGACACATTGCATTCGCCTTGCATTGCAAGTTTAAAATATTCACGGTCTGAATAATCATTGCCATCAAACAAACTAACTCCATTTGTATCAAGCATATTTCCTCGAACCATACCATAACTTTGTGCATACTGATTTATTAAATCTTGTTTTTGCTGTGTAGGGTAGGTAGGGTCACTCAGTATTGATACTGTGCCCGTTGCTTGTATAGCGTTCATGTAGCCTTTTAATTCATGTTCAATTCTTGATGCTGTAATTTCAGCAGTTACTCCAACATCAGATTTCAATATTGAACTTGATGCATAAAAATTCATAAAGATACTTGAAAGCCCAAGTATCAGCATACCACATACAACTATTGAAACTGTTAGGAGTAGTATTTTATTCTTTATACTTTTCACAAAATCTCTCCTTTAAAATAGATTACAATATAACATCGACATATTTCTTCTATAAATAACACTATTTAAAAATATATCTATATAATTCAAGTAAAAAAATAACAAATGAGAAGTGTAAAAATTAACATTTCTCATTTGTTCTAAATTTAATTAATATATTAAATTATTTTGCGATATTTTCACAAAATCGCATAATTATAGTTGCAGTTTGTGCACGAGTAACTTTATCTTTTGGGCTTAAAGTGTTATTACTTGTACCACTAATAATACCTGAACCACAAGCCCACTTCATAGCAGGAACAGCATATTCGCTTATTTGGTCTACATCAGTATATAACATAATATTGGTATTTTCTCTAATATTATATCCTTGATTTTCTGCAAAACGATATAGCATAGTAATAAGTTGTTCTCTTGTGATTGCATCATTAGTACCGAACATACCATTGCCATAACCGCTTACAATACCACTAGCTGAGGCCCAACGAATAGCCTCAGAATACCATTTATCTTGAGCTACATCATTAAAGCTCATAATATAGTTTACAACTGGGTCACCTGCCATATGCCACATAATAGTAGAAATCATTGAACGACTTGTTATTGCATCTGGTGAAAATGTGTTGGTGCTAGTACCAGTCATTAACCCTTTTTCATATGTATAATGTATAGCATTTGTATACCACTTATTATCAGGAATATCAAGAAAAAATAAGGGTTGAGATTTTATCATATTATTGATGGTAGTTGCAATAAGATTATGACCATATTGATTAGGGTGAAAATCAAAATTTATATCTATTTTTGGAAATATTGAAGTCACATATGCATTACATGGGTTATCGTTTGCATTTTGAAATGCATCATATATATTTGCTACGCTAATACCTGTATTAGTAATATCATTAATGTTTTCGTTTAGATTTATTACCATATTTTCAAAACTTTCAACAATTCCTATTCCATTATCAGAAATATGGCTATATGGGTTGTATTGATTAATAATTATGATTTCAGCATTAGTATTTTTATCCTTGATTATTGTTATAATTTTTTCTAAATTTGTTTTAACTTTATTTAATGCAGTTACTGCCTCTGATGAATTTGTAAAATCCTTTAGATAATTAACCAAAATCATAAGTGTTTTTATATCAGCACTATTATTATAAAGCATTTCCTTAATTTTATCAGCGGTCAAGGTTAAATCTAAATTATTTTGATTATATTTTGTAGATATATACTCATACATTGCGTTAATTAAGTCATTACCGCCAATAGTAATAGTTATAAAGTCAGCGTTAGATACATCAATAGTACCATTTTGCAGTTTTGAAAGAAGTGTTGTTGTAGTTTCTCCATCAACTGCATTATTATATAAGATATAACCATTTTTTTCAGCTATATTGTTTGCAAATGGTTGGTTAACTTTGCCATCTGGATTTATATTGGTTGGTGCATATCCTGTAGTTATACTGTCCCCTAAAGCTAAGTAAATTTTACCTGTTGCAAGTGCTGGTACATACATTAATAGCATACATAAGCTAATAAATAATGCAAATAATCTTTTTTTCATTTTTTTCGCCTTCTTTTATATGCTTTATTTAATATTATTGTAAAGGAAACACTGCACCATAGTCAATAAAATGTGAAATCAATATTTTAATCCGATATATTTTTAGCTTTCTTATATGACAAAATCATATGAATTAAATAAGGAATTAATATAACAGGTATTGCAAGATATGCTAAAAATCCATATGCTTTTTGAACCAATGTCAATAATCCAAATTGTGCAACAGCAAAATCAATAATACAGCAAATTAAAGCAGCTATTATTTTTTTACTTGTGATGTTTGTATTAACTTCTTTTTTCTCACCACAAATACGTTTTACCATAGCAGCTACCATATTAACAGCGGTTGATACTGCACCTAATATTATTAAAATTGAAATTAAAGATGTCATAAATGCCGAACCTACGCCATTTTTAACCATAAATAGAGTAGGTACACTTTGTGTAGCTGCTTCAGGGTTTGTATAAATTGTCATCAGTCCTATAACTACTATAATCATCATAATTGAATTTATAATAAAACCAATACCCATACTTTTTACCGCATCTTTTGGTTTTTCAAAAGATTTTGCATGTTGAACAAATACAGCTATATTTGATAATTGAAATGTACCGTATAAAAATGCTGAATAAAGTGCATCAGTAAACGATATATCAGCACTTTTCATAGAACTGATTGCATTTGATATTTTAGGAAGTTGTGTAAGTATATTAGGTAAATATACAATAAATAAACCTGTTATAATACAAATTGAAATAATCCAAGCAACTTTTCTAACAAGATTTGTACCAAAAATAGAAACAGTAAAGATAAACACACCTATTATTAAAGTGCATAACATATACGGCATACCTGTAAGCGTACTTAATGTAGCACCACCAGTAGCAAATGCAACCGCAGGAGCTACACACATAACACAGATATATAGTATTTCAAATAAATTTGAAAATATAGGCGAAAATTTACCATAAAAAGCATTATTATATGAGCGATAATCATATACATTGTGCTTTTTTGCAAAATATAAGCTATATGCAAAGAATATCGCATTATATAACATAGCAATTACTGGCATAATTAAACACCATATACCAAACCTTGTAAAATAGCTATATATTTGTGCTCCAGATGCAAAACCACCACCAAAATGAGTGGTAAACCATACAAAGGATACTCCTAAAATAATCATACTATTTTTAGTTTTCATTTTTATCTATCCTTTCATATAGTTTATTTATAGCATTATCAAGCATTTTGCTTGTTACCTTGTATGGATAATGTGCAATATCTGACATTTCAGGAATACGATTTACACTTTCTTTCCATTGATTTTTTGTAATTTCTATATCTTCAAGAGAGGTTGGAAGTTCGATTGATTTATTAAAATTATAGATTTTTTCAAACTCATCATATTGTTTATCAACCAAAAGAGCTAATAAAACGCCAAAACCAACAACTTCACCATGTAAATGTTTTTCTTCTATAATAGGATATGAAGTCAAAGCATAAAAGATAGCATGTGCTAAACCGCTATTATAATCGGGTGTATGGTCTTGTGTTAAAAATATAGATGCTATTGCTGTTGTGACAACTATAGATAATACAACCTGCTCTACATCATATGTACATAGACCTTTTTTATTATCTTCCAAGGCTTTTTTACCATATTTAATAAGTGGTATGTGACACATTGTACTGGTTGCAACGCCTAAAGCTGTAAAATGTTCAAGCTGTTCATCTCTTGATGAAATAGTTGCTTCATAATATTTTGCATATGTGTCACCAATTCCAGCCCACATATAAATATAAGGTGCTTTTGCAATGATTTCTGTATCAATAAATGTATGCATTACAGGCTTTACAAAAAAATGAGGTTTTAAGAAAGTGCCATCTTCATTATACATAATTGAAACTGATGTGCAGGCTGCACAGTTTGACGCAATAGTGGGAAATGAAAATACAGGTTTATCATCATCTATACACAAGCATTTTACAGTGTCCAGAGCCTTTCCACCGCCCACTCCGAAAACCATATCAGCCTCTTTATATAAAGGCATATTTCTAAGTTTTTCAACTGCACTATATGTACAATTTTCACCATATATTTCCTTGCCAATAATTTCAAGGTTTGTTTGTTCAACATATGATTTAATTTTGTCATAGGCTGCTTTTAATGCTTTTTCTCCGCCAATAACTAATATTTTTTTACCATATGACTCACATACACAGCCTATTTTCTCATAGATTTTGTCCCCTATTGAATAATTAGGTAAGTGAACTTCATAATTTTCTAATTTCATAAATAAAACGTCCTTTCATACTTGGGGACAAAAAAAGCTCCTGTCCCTTACAAAATTAATTGCAGGGACAAGAGCTGAAAATATCAAAACTCCTGCGGTGCCACCCAGCTTGGTGCAAATAAAAACACCCACTTTACGCATACATAATATATGCTTTCTTTGTTAACGAAGTATGTTCTCCGTCTCGTCTACTAAAAAAATTCAACTCGCCCTCAAAAGCCCATTCGCCATATACTCCCCATATCGCAATCCCACCGCCTGCGACTCTCTGTGATGTACCATATATAGTTACTTACTCTTTATCATCGGTTTATATTACTTTATCACTTTAATTAAACAATGTCAATATTTATTTTAAAATTAAATCAGAAAGAATATTTGTTTAAATCACACTAATATGCAATATTGTTTTGTGTGATATTAAATATTGTAAAATAATAAAATATATTATACCATGCTCTCATAAAATACAATTTCATACAACATTTTCAAAAAATATACGGGGTGATTTTTATGAAAATAAAGAAAATATCTGCAATAGCAGTTTTGGCATTTTCATTATTACTATGTTCCTGTAATAAAGCACCTAATAACAATCCAAAAAATGATGATATGGAATTTTTAAACACATCTTGGGGAATGTCGCCTGAAGAAGTTAAAAGTGCACTTTCTTTGAAAGCTGATGATATTACCGATGAAGAAATAGGTAGAATGGACGCTTATATTAGAATACGTGACTATAATAAAAAAATATTTGGATATAAACCAGACGATGTGATTTTAACCTTTCTTGATGTTGGAGATGGAATAAAAAGATTATGTGATGTAGATATAAAATATTCAAGTGATGTTGATATGCAAAAAGTATTAAATAATATGAAAAATGAATTTGGAAATCCAATTTCAAATATCAAAGAGTATATACCATTTAAAACTGTAATAACAAATAAGTTACGTTTTATTTCATATGATGATAGTGAAACTTTGAAATTATGGGGAACATCTAAAATAGCAGATGTTATTTCAGAAGATAAGATTTTAGAATATCAAAAAGTCTGGGGCAATTATCAATCAATATTAAATGAAGATAATTGGGAAGATTTTTCACAAAATGCTAGATTAACAACAGTTATTTGGTCTGCTGATGTTTCCGTGTAATCAGCAATTTATATGAATGGATACAATGGTCTTATTTATGATTATATAAACGATAATAATTAAATGTTTTTATTCACCCTTAACAGAAATAAATTTCTGTTAAGGGCATTTTTTATCATCTTATATTTAATGATATCATTTTTAAAATTTAAAAATAAATAATGATATTATTTATATATTTACAAAAAAATTAAATGATATTATACTATACTAAAGATATATAAAAAGGAGATAATCATTTGAAAGCTAATAATAAAATTTCAATGCTTATATATGCAACAGATGAACAAAGAGATAGAATAAAAAAAGCTGCAGCAAAAATGAATTTATCAGTAAGTAAATTTATGCTTGAGTGCGTAATGGAACAAGTTTCATCTATTGAAGAAATCACAAAAAGGAATGATAATAATGATTAAAATTGCTTTAATGAACCAAAAAGGCGGCACAGGAAAGACAACATCAGTAATTAATATTGGCGGTGAACTTGTTCGCAAAGGAAAAAAAGTGTTAATTATTGATATGGATACACAAGGAAATGCAACATCAAATATAAAAATTATTAGTAATTCTAATAAAAATATGGCTGATGCTATTATAAATTCTAATGTAAATATAAATGATGTTATCTGTCATACAATAATTGATGGATTGGATATTATTCAAGGTGGAACATTACTCGGAAATGCATTTGTCGCTTTACAAAAAATGATGATGGGCAGGGAAACTGTTTTAAAAAGATTGATTAATAAACTAGATATTTATGATTTTGTTTTATTTGACTGCTCTCCTTCGCTTGAGTCTATTTTAAATATAAATGTGTTAGTCGCTACCGATTATGTGTTAATCCCTATTCGTGTTGATAAAAACTCCATTGAAGGATATGGAACAATGTTAGAAACTATAAAAGATGCTAGAGAAATGGTTAACCCCGATTTAAAAGCATTGGGTATTTTTATGACCGCAGTAGAAACAGGCTCTTCATTAGATAAAGAAATGATAAATGAATTTCCAAAAATGCTGCCTGATTTAGCATTTAAAACTTATATTCGAAAAAATATTGAAGTTCGCAAAGCCCCTCTTACATTACAACCACTATGTTTTTATAATTCAAAATGTGCAGGAAGTCAGGATTATTTAGATTTAACAAATGAAATTTTAGAGCGACTTAAAGCGGAGGGTAAACTATAATGGCAAAAACAAAACCATCTTTATTTAGCACCTTACAGCAAACATCTAGTATTTCTGCTGAAGTAAATAGTGAGCTTGTACGCAAAATTCCAGTTGATAAACTTTTAGATAATCCATTAAATCGTTTTTCAATGAAAGAAGATGAAGAATTTGAACGTTCTTTGAAATCTATTGAAAAAGATGGTCTCTGGGAAGATATAATAGTAACACCATCAGATAATGGATATTATAGAATTATATCTGGTCATAGAAGAAAACTGATTGCCAAAAAACTTGGATTTGCTACACTACCATGTAAAGTGCGTACATACCAAACTGAATTAGATGAGGCTAGAGCGTTAATAGGCGAGAATATCCACAAGCGTTCTATTACTCCATTAGATATGGCTTATCAGTTACAAACACTTTCTGAAGTGCTAGATAGGGCAGGTATGCCAAATAGCGTCCATGAACGTGTTGAACAACTAACCCAACAAACAGGTTTATCAAGAGCCACTATATTACGTTATCTTGATTTACTTCGTTTAAATCCAACTATTGTTAAATGGATAAATGATGGTGTTATGTCTATGACAGATGCCTATTTCTTAGCACAAAAAAATAACTCTATTTTACAAGACAGAGTTATTGATGAAGTGGAAAAAATAAAAGAGGATATTCCATTAGAAAATAAAATTCAATTAGCACTAGATATAGTAAAACAGATTAAAAAAGAAAAGAAAAAACAATCAGATAAACAAGTTAATACTATAAATACTGTGAAAAAATGCCGTAATTCGGTTAATAGTATTTATAAGCAATTAAATCAGTTATTGTCTATATCTAATTTATGTGAAACACAAGATAAAAAAGCTCTACAAGAAAATATTGATAATTTATCATCAGAATTAACAGCTTTAATGAATGCTTGTGATACTATAAGAAAAACACTAAAAAATCTCACGTGAGATTTTCTTAGCATATTATAAATGTATATTATAATATTTGCAAAATTTATATATTGGGCATAAAGTTTTAAAATAGACCAGAAAATATTTCTGGTCTATTTATTGTTTTGCAGAAATTCTTTAATATTTTGTAACCTTTTATTGTTTTGCGTTGTATTATTAGTGAAAGGCTTTTCAATCAATATAAGGGGCATGCTTATGAAATTACCAGTAGAAATACTGATTGAAAAATATAAGAATAACATTTATGCAGTGGCTTTTAATATATGTAAAAATAAACATGATGCTGAAGATGTTGTTCAAGATACATTCATTCAGTATTTATCACACGATGGATTGTAAAATTAAGTGCGACAAAAAAAGCCCACAAGTAAACTTTATAGTGTAAAATGAAGTTACCACACAACATAATACAAAAGGAGTTTACTTATGAGCTATAAACATCTTACCACATTTGAAAGAAGCCGTATAGAGGTATTAAAAAAATTGGGATATTCAGTGCGTAAAATAGGAAAAGAAATAGGTAGACATCATAGTACAGTTGCAAGAGAACTAAAACGCAATAATGAGCAAATGTATAATGCAGAAACTGCCCATAAAAAATACTGTATTCGAAGAAAGAACTCA
>JAGHIZ010000091.1 GCA_017886875.1 Butyricicoccus sp.
TAACCGAACTTCGTGCTATGGCACAGCGTTTTCAGGTTGCAAAAATGCTTGACCAAGGTCAAATTTATAGCGATATTGTGCAGGAAACAGGTGCAAGTACCGCTACTATTAGTAGAGTAAATAAGTGCCTTGTTTATGGCACAGATGGCTATCGTATGGTGCTAGACCGCACTCAGGAGTCGGAAGATTAAAAATGAATAGCTATCGTTTTTTATCATCATATTATGACAAATTTACTGATGATGTCGGATATGAAAAATGGGCTGATTTTTTTGAAAAAATATTTGAAAAAGAAGGTTTAAAACCACATTTAGTTGTAGATTTAGCCTGTGGTACAGGTACTCTTACCGCAGAAATGACAAAACGTGGTTATGAGATGATTGGCGTGGACGCTTCAGCAGAAATGCTTATGCAAGCGATGAATCAAACAATTGATTTGACTCCACGCCCTATTTTTTTAAACCAACGAATGGAAAACCTTGATTTATTCGGAACAGTTGATGCATGTTTATGTTGTCTTGATAGCATAAACTATGTAACTGATGAAAATGCACTTAAAACAGCTTTTGAAAAAGTGCATTTGTTTTTAGAGCCTAACGGGATATTTATTTTTGACGTTAACACAAAGAATAAATTTGATTATATGAACGGTCAGTGTTATGTTCGTGAAGATGAAGATGTTTTTTGTGTATGGCAGGTTTCATTTGATGGTGAAATTTGTGAATATAATTTCGATATTTTTGAAAAATCAGGCACAAAATGGACAAGACTAGAGGAACAACATTTAGAAAAATATTATTCATCAGAAAAACTATGTAAAATGCTATCTGATGCAGGTTTTATTGATATAAAGATGTATGCAGAACTCAGTTTTGAGCCAATAAATCAAAATGAAAATAGAATTTTTATTTCAGCAAGAAAGAGGAAGCTAACTAATGAGTGATAAGCGTATTCGAGCTATTGCAAAGGACGCTGCAATTCAAATAACCGCTGTAACAAGTATAGAAACAGTTGAAAGAGCAAGACAAATTCATCAAACATTGCCAACCGCTACGGCTGCCCTTGGCAGAGTGCTTACTATTTGCTCCATAATAGGTAGTCAGCTTAAAGTAGATGATGGCTCTGTTACAATTCAGTTTAAAGGTAATGGTCCATTAGGTTCGGTTGTTTGTGTATCTGATAGTGAGGGTAATGTGCGTGGATATCTGCAAAACCCCGCTTGTGATTTACCGCTTAGACCAGATGGAAAACTGAATGTTGGTGCGGGAATTGGTCAAGGTTATCTAATGGTAATCAAGGATATTGGACTTAAAGACCCTGTAACTGGCACAACTGTGCTTGTAAATGGTGAAATAGCAGAAGATATAACTCGTTATTTTGTTGAAAGTGAGCAAATTCCATCAGCATGTGCTTTAGGTGTGCTAGTTGGAACAGAACAGCAAGTTAAACAAGCAGGCGGATATTTAGTTCAGCTTATGCCAGGATATACAGAAAGTGATATTGATAAGCTTGAAGAAAATATTAAAAATGCTGGTGCAATGACTGCTATGCTTGAAGCAGGTATGACACTTGAGCAAATTGTTTATAAAGTGCTTGATGGCTTTGATGTTGAAATTTTAGAAAAGTCTGAATTTGAATATCGTTGTAATTGTAGCCGTGATAAGGTTATAAGAGCACTTATAAGCATGGGAAGAAAAGAACTGACCGAGCTTATGAATGAGCAGAAAAATACTGAAATTACATGTCAATTTTGTGATAAGGTTTACTCTTTTACAAGTGATGAAATTGGTGAGCTTTTAAATAAGATTTAGTTTTTTAAACGTTCACAGTACATATACTGTGCTGTGAACGTATTTTTTATATATTTTCATAGTGGCAAGGAGGATTATAGACAATGAATAGTATGCTGAATTTAACACCAGAGGTTGAACAGCTTGCAAACCTTTGCAAAGATAATAGCCGCATAAACAGTCAGCTTTATATAGAAAAACATGTAAAGCGTGGACTGAGAGATATTGATGGTAATGGTGTTGTCGCAGGACTAACTAATATTTCAGAGATTATTTCTAAAAAAATAGTCAATGGAAAAGAAGTTTCCTGTGATGGCGAGCTTTATTATCGTGGCTATGATATACATGACCTTGTTAAAGGTTTTATTAGTGAAGACCGCAAAGGCTTTGAAGAAACAACATTTTTATTGTTATTTGGACAGCTACCTAACAAAAAGCAACTATCAGAATTTAGAACGCTTTTAGCTCATGGTAGAACTTTACCTACAAATTTTGTTCGTGATGTTGTTATGAAAGCGGCTACACATGACCTTATGAATAGCTTGTCAAGAAGTGTGTTAACTTTAGCATCTTATGATAATTGTTGTGATGATTTAAGCTTACCTAATGTACTTCGTCAGTGTTTAATGCTTATTTCTGTATTTCCACTCCTTGCTGTTTATTCTTATCATGCATATAACCATTATGAATGTGGTGGAAGTATGTATATACATTATCCATCAAATAGCCTGTCAACTGCTAGTAATATATTGCGTATTTTAAGACCAGATATGCAATATACGCCGCTTGAGTCTAAAGTATTAGACCTTGCTTTAGTGTTGCATATGGAGCATGGAGGAGGTAATAATTCATCATTTACAACTCATGTTGTTACATCTTCTGGTACTGATACATATTCAGCTATTTCAGCAGCACTTGGCAGCTTAAAAGGCCCTAAACATGGTGGTGCTAATATTAAAGTTGTACAGATGATAAGAGATTTAAAGCAAAATGTATCTGATATAACTGATGAGCAAGAAGTGGGAAATTATCTGCGTAAACTACTACATAAAGAGGCATTTGATAAAAAAGGGCTTATTTATGGTATTGGTCATGCAGTTTATTCACTTTCAGACCCAAGAGCACAGATTTTTAAAGGCTTTGTCGGTCAGCTTGCACATGAAAAGGGTAGAGATGAAGATTTTACACTCTATGAAATGGTAGAGCGTTTAGCACCACAGGTTATTTGTGAAGAACGCAAAATCTATAAAGGTGTAAGTGCAAATGTAGACTTTTATTCTGGTTTTGTATATTCTATGCTTAATTTACCGCTTGAGCTTTATACACCTATGTTTGCAGCTGCAAGAATAGTTGGTTGGAGTGCTCACAGACTGGAGGAGCTTATAAATACGGATAAGATAATAAGACCTGCATATTTATCAATTCATCAACAAAATGAATATAAACCTATGAAAGATAGATAAAACAAAAGAACTCACAGTCAAACGATTGTGAGTTCTTTAACATTTAAAGTAAAAAAATCCTCTTGACAATGTGGCAAATATGTATAAACCATAAAATCCGATATTTACGACATATAAACAATAAATTTTGTCTATAAATCAATAAATAGCGAACTTTTATGGACTATAAACTGTATTTACTGTGTTAGCAAATGTAAGCTATAAATGCCATCATATCAGCTAATTTTACTAACGATAGAGGATATGCTTTCAGCACTTTTAATCATCAACTTATCTGTCACAGTCGTATAAACATTAGAAGTTATACTTATACTAGAATGACCTAAAATACGACTTATAACAGTCATATCCACACCATTTTCCAACATCATAGAGGCAAATGTATGTCTTAAATCGTGAAATTTTACTCTATTGCTACTTTCATTTAACTTTTTATTCATATACTTACTCATTTGTTGACGTAGTGTGTTAAGGTTGATTAAATAACCAAAACTATCTACAAATATGTATTCTTTTGTACCATGCTCAGCTATTCTTTCAGACAATTTGCTATTATGTTCAACATAGCTTTTCCAATCACATATAATCTTATAAACATCATCACCAACAACGATTATTCGATTACTACTATTACTCTTAGTTGAACCAGGTACATATGGTCTATTATTCTTATCATGTGGAATATAATTACCATTTTTAACCAATGCTCTTTGTATATGAATTTCATACAGTGTATTACCATCTTCATGCTTTTCAGATATATCAGACCACTTTAAAGCACATAACTCACTAATTCTCAATCCAGATGCAAGCAACAACTTAATTATAGTTGAGTATCTAATATTATCTTTAAATACATTTATTAACGTATTAACATAATTCAATGGTAAAAACCTAGCATCTCTGTCAGTAGGTTTACCAGTTGGAACTGTAGGCTTATCTAGCATAGGACTTGTATTTTTATGTATATACCTATATTTCTCAGCATACCAAAACATATTAACAAGTACCTTTGACCTTATGCTATAAACAGACTGTGAATATTCTCCATCTCTTTGACTCTGCTTCCATTTGAAATATCTTTCTATATCATCAAATCTAATATCACCAATATATTTATCACCCATAAACTCTTTGATTTCAGCATATGGATAGTAATAACTATCTAATGTCTTTTGAGAAACAGTCTCTTTCTTATACTCCCACCATTTATCAGCAACCTCTGATAATGTTATTTTACATTGGTTATTATCACATTGAATACTTGGTTCATTCTTTACATATGTAGTACCATTTATAAATGCATTGTATTTGTCCATAACCTCATCAGTCGTTTTACCACCAAATACTTTTCTCTTTTTACCCTCTGGGGTTTGTATATATGGTGCAATTTCAAAACGCTTTCTAGCTTTATTCCAATATGGTTGTGCGTTACTTTTACTCATGATTATGACCTCCTTTTTTGAATGTTGGGAGGGTACCTCATAATCAATTATATTGTCAATAGGGGATTTACCCATAAACTTATACAAATCAATCCTCTTAATCTTATCTTTATTACTACCTATGGCAACTAAATCATTAGAGTTTATAAAATCCTTAACACTATCAACACTAACATTTAGCACAGTTGCAACCTCA
>JAGHIZ010000092.1 GCA_017886875.1 Butyricicoccus sp.
TCATCTTTATCCACATAAACAAATCCATAACGTTTTTTCATTTCACCAGTGCCAGCACTTACAAGGTCTATTGGTCCCCAAGGGGTATAACCCATAAGGTCTACATGGTCAATTTCAACTGCATCTTCCTCATGCAGAAACTGCAGTTGCAAAATACATATTAGAGCAAGGTAGTCAATTAAAAGGAATGTCAA
Organism: Butyricicoccus sp.; assembly: GCA_017886875.1. Taxonomy (GTDB): domain Bacteria; phylum Bacillota; class Clostridia; order Oscillospirales; family Butyricicoccaceae; genus Butyricicoccus_B. The sequence goes on from JAGHIZ010000092.1 coordinate 195, forward strand.
CCAGAAAAATCGCTTCAAAAGCATATACTACACCAGCTACATTGGTTAGGTTAGGTCAAAGATTGGGCTTTGAAGGTTGGACTGATTTTTTCACCGCTTTTTTAGAAGAACGTGAATATTTAGAGCGACATTTTAATAAAATCGATGCAAATTGTCCTTTTTCAAAGTTAGATAATCAAACAACTATTGCAAACAAAATAGCTGCTTTATATATAGAGAGCATACAAGATACAATGGCATTATTAGATTATAATCAATTACAAAAAGCAGTAGATTGTTTATTAAAGGCTCAGAATATATATTTAGTAGGTGTTAGTGTATCTCTAGATTGTACATGGCTATTTAAACGAAATATGCAACGTATTGGAAAAAATGTAATTCTTGAGTCCAATCAAGGTTAACTATTTTTCTCACTTTTTTCTGCAACAAAAAATGATTGTGCTATTATAGTTTCTTATTCTGGAACAACAAAAAGAGTTATAGATGCTATGTCTATTTTAAATAGACAAGATATACCTACAATACTAATTATAGGTTTTGGTAATAATGATATAACAGAAAAAGCCTCTCATGTTATCCATATGACAACTAGAGAAAGGCTTTCTTCAAAAATAGGAAACTTTACAACTGAAGTTTCAGTTCATCTTATACTAGATATATTATATTCATGTTATTTTGCTGAAAATTATGAAAAAATTGGAATATGCGTCTTTATATCGCTCATCAAGTAGAACAGTACAGACCATCAAAAAATCAAATAATGATGGAGTAAAAATATATAAAAGTTTATTAATAATAATCATGGATATAAAAATGCTTTTTCATTTTATTAAAAATAATTATATAATATAACTTTTGATAAAATTTTTAGAAACATTAGATGATTTAATTACATCTAATGTTTTTATATTTTTGGTTCTTATTTTATGTATTTAATGTTAAAAATTTAGTAATAATTTTTTTATTATATGATTATTAGATAATATAATATTATTTTTTAAAAATTCTGATAAAGTAAGGTTTTAGTGTTTTTTAGTTAAATTATTATTTTAGCGTTTTACCTATGCTATTATACTATGTAGCTATGTAAATCTATTGTATTGTAAATCTTGTCGAGTTCTGAAGAACTGATAAAGAAAGACTATATATATTTATATATATTTACCCGAAAAAATTAAGTTTAAAAAAACGGCATTTTTCAAAATTTAAAATCCCAATTAATGCAATAAAAATTTAAAAAAATGCAAATTTAGAAACTAAATTTAATCTGATAAATTGCTAAGTACCTATGCTATTATACTATGTTACCTATGCTATTATACTATGTTACCTATGCTATTATACTATGTGCTGATAAATTTTTAACAAACTATAACTTCTTAAACAGCAAAAAAATAAAGCCCATTTTTGAGCTTTATTTTTCTTCATCAAGTTCATCAAGATAAATTTCAATTTTGTAATATTTCTTTGCACCCTTGCTGTGAATAATATAATCTTTTATAAATCCTATTTTTTCCAGTGCTCTAGTGAAAGGCACATATTATTTTGTATGGTTTTTGTAAAGCGTCTAAACGCTGTTTCTTTTTTTAATTTTTCTTCATATTCTGAAGATGTTGCATATATGCTATCAAATAATATAATTTTTGAAATTAAATTATTTGATTTCATTGCACAAATTCTTTGTAAAACAAATTTTTGACATGCTATGATAGTTTTATTTTTACTTGCTGGAGTATTAAGTGTTTCATTGCTAATAGTAGAAATTTGGTGTCTTAATGAAGCATACTGTAATAATGCTGGTGTGGTTACAGGTTGAAGTACAGTTAATAGTTTACCATTTATAAATGCGGTAATAAGTCTAATATTTAGTAATCTATCTTGAATAAATAAAGAGCCTCCCCTTTTATTTATTCTATTTTTGATATTTTGAAATGCATTAAATTCTTCACTTAAATCAATTCTAATATCTGTTTTCATCATTTTTTGAATGGATTCTTTAACATTTTTAACTGCAATTTCAGTAGGATGATATGTAGAAGGTTTTCCGATTACACTTCGTGCTATCATAGCATATGTTACATATTTATTTCCAGCATTTATTAGAGAACAAAAGGCATCAAAAACAGCTTTGTCATAATAATCAAACTCATAGTTATCAACAATGGATACATTAGGATACTCACTAATCAATGCATTTATATCAAGTGTTACATTTAATTTTGTAGTAACAGGTGTATCACTGCCTTTACGTTCCATTTTAAGTTGTTGTTCACCTTTATTAACTATATGCTTACCAACAAGAGTTAAAGAAACCTTATCTTTTGTTTGTATATTTAATTTTGGAGCAATAGAACGTGTATCTAAATCGTTAGCAGTTAGAATATCAGTTTGCTTATTAGAAAATTCATCAACAAAAGAAGTAATATTACCTATATTTTCATCATTTGAATCTGAGTCTGAAAAAAATAAATCATCAAATTCATTATAAATATCATCATTTCTGTTTGACATTATATATCCTCATATTCTGATTAAAGTTTAAATTCTGGGTGAGAATTTAAATATTCTGCTAGTGCATCTTTAAAAATCTGGTCTATTTTATCATAGTAATCAGGATTTATATTTTCTGAAATTTCATTTCTGATTTTTTTCATTGATTTTCTTAATTTACTATCATAAGGATTTTTATTCTTTTTTCTCTCTAAAATATATTCTTCTATGATTTCAGGTGTTATAGTAAAAGAATTTTTATTTTTTTCTCTAATAAGATGTTGTAAATTTGCTTCGGATAGATAAGGCAAATATGGCATAAATAATTCTTGCTCATCTTGTGTTAAACGTGATAACTCATACCCAACACGCAAAGAAATTTTTTGATTATCAAGTGCATCTATAAGTTCTCGTTTAAGTTTTGCCATTTTTACATATCTATAGTATTGAGAAAGATTTATTGGCAATTTATCTGTATTAGCAATTTCGGTTATAACAATTGCATTTTCAAGGTCTTCAGATGTACTAATACGAGGGTGTGCTTTATCAAACATAGACCAACCATAAATTGCATCAGAAATCTTTGTCTTACGTCTATGTAAGTTCGTTAAAAGAAAGATATCCATTGCTTTTTCATCAGAGCATGCTCTAAAAACAATAGCCTTAACTTGTTTAAGTCCTTTTAATTTGGAAGCCTTTACTCTATGTTCACCAGCAAGCACTTCAAATTTTGTATTACCATCTGTACTTACAGGCATTTGGCGAACTAATATTGGCTCATAAGAACCTTCACTATCCATTGTGCTTGCTAAATCTTTTAAATCATCATCAGACCATTCAGAAAAATCACCTGTGCCTTTGTTTTGAAAAGGAATTATATCTTCTATAGGAATCATATAAAGTCCTTCAATTTTTTTTGCCTTTGACTCAGATATAAATTTAGAGTCAAATTGATGTGGTTTAAGTACACGTTCTTCCGTTTCCATCAAATGGAAATCTTCTTCCATTTCTTCATCTAATAAATCAAAATCATTTTTTTTAGCCATAAATTAATTACCTTCTTCTAATTGCTTAATTTTTTGCAGAAATTCTTTGTAGAAAGCTCTGTATTCATCTATAATAGGGGCTTTTTTACGTCTATCAAATAAGCTTTGTTTTAATGCCATCGACTCGGAAACAAGTACACTTTTTGGAATTAGACTGTTAAACAAAGTTGTATTCATATTGTTTGCTAATCGTTTAAAATATGTAAGATATTTTTTTGAAATATTATTCTTTTCAAATCTAGAAATTAAAATACCTAAGATATTTATTCTTTGAGATAAATCATTTGCTAGAATAGTTTGAATAGTATTATGTAAAGCAATAACAGATTGTCTTGAACTTTCTTCTGGGAATGCTGGAATTAAAATATTAGTAATGCTTGATGATAAAAATACAAGAGATGATAAAGCACCAAGGTCAGGATTTGTATCTATTATTATAAAGTCATACTCAGAAGAAATATTGTCTAATTCTCGTCTTAGTTTGTGACGGTCATCTGTATTTGGATTACTTTGTAAATCCAAATTTTCAATAACATGGCTGTATAAAGCAGCTGGATTATTTCTAAGCTCTAAAGCTTTTTCACGACTTATAAGAGGTGTACCATTATAGCTATACATACGATAGTCTGACCTTACGAAATCAAATTGTTCTGTATTTATAATTGCATCTTTGATAGACATTTCATTATTTAATACATGATACATAGATGGTGTATCTTCATCAAATCGGTTTTTTACTACACCTAAAGAAAGTGATAAGGTTTGTTGTGGGTCGAAGTCGATTAGTAAACATTTATAATTACTCTCATGTAGCATAGTTGAAAGAGTTCTACAAACTGTTGTTTTACCAACACCGCCTTTTTGGTTTACAATAGCTATTACATGTGCCATGAAAACACCTCCAAATACATTTGAAATCATTATAACATATTTTTTATTATACGATTACAAATATATAAAAAAAGCGATGTTTTTAATAACATCGCAAGAAAACGATTCCCCGATCGGAAAA
>JAGHIZ010000093.1 GCA_017886875.1 Butyricicoccus sp.
CTAGTGTAATTATAACTTACTACTAGAGCTTTTATATATTTGATAAAATATCAATTTTACATTGCATGCAATCCACAATGATGATATAATACTTATTAAAGGTGGTGTGAAAAAATGGCTTTAAGCGAAGCGAAACAAAGAGCTAATGATAAATACAGTAGAGAACATATGGCTTCACTATCTTGTAAAGTGAGAAAGGAAGTTGCAACAGCATTCCGAGAATATTGTAACTCACAGGGGAAGTCAGTTCATGCCGAATTAAAGGAATATGTTATGGAAAAATTAAAATCTAATGGCATTGAAATAGCATATACTTATAAAAATATTGAATAAAACTATAAAATAAAAGACCGTAGTTATTAGCGGTAACAACGGTCAGAAAGGAAGTGTTTATATGATAAACACAAATAATATTGTTGGTATAAGTGTACCACAAGATAAAAAAATCGTCAAGGTTATCATTGATGATACAGGTTATAACATCAAGCCTAAAGAATATATGGGTGCTATTACAAAACGTATGATAGACCCTAGAAACATTCACACAGTTGATTTAATTCAGCTTAGTAATTATATTATAAACGGACATACATTCTCTATAAGCTATGCTGAGGGCGGTATGAGTGATAATAACTTTGTATCCTCTGATTTAGTTGGGTTAGATTTCGACGGAGAATTAACCGTTAATGAAGTGTTGGGAAAGTTAAAAGAACATAATATACCAGCTAATATTATCTATTATACATACTCTCATGGCGAAAAGGGCGAAAGATTTAGAGTTATAACCGCTTTAACCGAAACAGTGACCAACAAGGACGAATATAAGCAGATTATAAAGGGTTATCAATCGCTTTTTGGTTCGGCTACTGATAATGCCACTGTAGGGGCTGTACAGCGTTTTCTAGGCACTAATAAAGGCTTAGTACAAGATATAGATGCATACAGCACAGCAAGTAAGCAGATATTTTTAGAGCTGTATAAAAAAAATCATAAAATTGTTGAGATTGTGACAACTCCAACAAATAAATCAGATGTTACTATTAATGATTTTGATTTGCAAAAAGAGATAGATAACTATAACCTACTTGATTATATAAGAAAAACATATCCAAATAGTGAATTTAAGCCTTCAAGTGGTGGTGTTTTTGTAAATCCTTGTCCATTATGCGGTCATAACGACCATTTACATATTACAGACAATAAATTTCATAGTTTCGGAAATAAAAATTGTTTAGCTTTGGGCGGTATCGGTATTATTCAATGGCTTATGTACACAGAATATTTGACCGTAGGACAAGCAATAGCAAAGTTTAAGTATGAACTTCTTGGAATTGATGAAAAAGAAGATAAAAGAGCATATGCTCAAGCTATGGCACAAAAAGAGGAAAACAATCAATCCTCAAATGATGATAAACAAAAGAAGCCCTATTTCAAAATTGAAAGTTTAGAAAGAGAGCTTGGAGAACGTGGAATTGAGATTAAATTTAATCTAATAACTAACTCAAACGAATTTTTCAAAAATAATAAAAAAATATCTAAAAAGGAACAAAATAATATCCCTACCATACTATATAGCGACCTTTGCGACAAGTATAGGGGAAATATGAGTGTAAGTTTGATTGGATTATATTTAAACGCAATATCTAGTAAAAATAAATATAACCCTGTTTTAGACCTATTTAATGCTAATAAATGGGATAAACAAGACCATTTAACACAGGTTTATGATGTTCTAGGGATTACAGAAGATGACGTTTTAAGTCGTACATTGTTATTAAAATGGGTTTGGCAAGGTCACGCACTCTTGAGGAATAATGAAGTAAATCCGTTTGGTGCTGATGGAGTTCTAGTATTAACAGGGAAGCAAGGTATAGGCAAAACCTCATTTTTTGCACATATGGCTATAAAGTCCGATTTCTTTAGAGATGGTCAAAAGATAAAAAGTGCAGATAAAGACACATCTAGGCGTTGTATAACAACATGGATTGCAGAGCTAGGAGAACTAGACGCAACATTTAAAGCCGCTGATATAAGCGATTTAAAAGCCTTTATAACAAAGAAATTTGATGAATATCGTCTACCATATGGACGTGAAGACGAACAATCAGCAAGAAGAGCAAACCTTGCAGCAACAGTAAATGAAGATACCTTCTTAGTTGACCAAACAGGAAACCGTAGATTTTGGACTATTCCAATTAACAAAATAAATTTGAATGGTTTAAGAAATATTGACGCTTTACAAGTTTGGCTACAAGTATGGGAACAATACGCAAAACATGATTTACAAGGTTTTAGACTTACTGATGAAGAACAAGATATGTTAAGTAGAAGAAACGGCAAGCATGAAAAGACTATAAAATCAGAAGATGAAATACTTGATATATTAGAAGAGGCAAAAAATAAAAACCTTGCATTTAAGTATATGACAGTGTCAGAATTTAAAGAAAAATATCCACGATTGAAGAATTATACTACCGTACAAATAGGAAAAGCACTAGATAAATTAGGTATAAAGCTAGAAAAGAAAAGAATTGATGGTTCACCGTCAAGAGTTAGATATTTACCAGATATATTTATTAAAAGTGAAGATTTTAATAATCTATAAAATAAAAAAACCACAAGGTTTCCCTTGTGGTTTTTTACGTCTAAATTTAAATACAGCGTAGACGCACGTAGACGCACGTAGACGCACGTAGACGCATTTTTTTTTTAGTCAAATAACCAAAATGTAAAATAATAAATAATATTGTTTTTATTGGAAAATTAGCGTAGACGCGTAGACGCACGTAGACGCATTAAAAAAAAAAATGCGTCTACGCTATAATGGGGAAAAAGTTTGTAAATTTGATTAAAACTCATAATATTATACAATAATATTATTTATATTATTTATTTTTATATGGTGTAGACGGTGTAGACGGTAAATTTATATAAACTTTACAAGTTTTTTTTTTTGAAGAATATATTCATAAAAAAAATATATTATTTTTTTCAAGAAAAATGCGTCTACGCGTCTACATTTATTTTTAACGTAAGATTTATTGAAATAATATTGTAACATCTACTAGGATAAGTATTAAAAAAGCATAATACTTAGGTTTTTGAGATATACTTGATTTAGCTATATCATTATGTTAAAATAAATATAGCTAGCAAGGGTTATAACTAGCCAAGTTGACACAAAAACAAACCCCCCAGAGGTCGGAACTCTGAGGGGTTTTTCTCATTTTATACGGTTGAGCGTCCGTTAGGTTAGCTGTCGCTATTATTATTTCTATCTAACCATTTGCAAATAAGATAGCTTATAATATTTGCCATGATAGAAATTAAAAGGGTTATAACATATTCCAAATTGACACCCCCTTTCTGTTGCCAGATTGGGTGCGACAACGTTGTTATTTTAACATGAAAATATATAAATCGCAATTAACGATATATAAAACGATTTTCTGGAGAGATAATCTGTTTTTTATTATCATTTTGTGAATGAAATATAAGAGTTTTTCTTATTACTTTTTTATTTTGACACATATGTTAAAGAAAATAATAATGTTATAGCATGTTATATAATTTTGCTAGAATAAAAATTAAGTAATATAACTTTTGTACGTACGTACACATATATATATGTTTTGTACTCGTTTTTTTTATTTTTTCTTTGCTGTACAATGCATTAAATCAATTATGTAGAAAGTAAAGTATAACACACTAGACTTTGCAAGCAAAATCCGTGTGCCAACAAGGGATGCTCCTCGCCCCTATTGGAAACCCAGAGTTAAACAAAGTGGACAAAATGTCCACTTTGTTTTTTTGCCCTAATTATAAAATTATATGTCTATAATGTTGACAATAGACATGTAATAGGCGTAGAATAAAGATGCGAAAGGAAGTGATTTTATGGCAGGTCAAAGCACAAACATTAAAATTGAACCAACACTAAAAAAGCAAGCTCAACAGTTATTTGCTGCTTTAGGTCTTGATATGACATCTGCTGTGAATATTTTTTTAAGACAAGCAGTAAAAGAACATGCAATTCCTTTTAGAATTGGTGACCCAGCTCCTAATGCTGAAACTTTAGAAGCAATTAAAGAAGTGGAAATGATGAAAAAGAATCCAACACAATATAAATCTTATACTGATGTTGATGAAATGATGGAGGAACTTTTAGGATAATGTACGAAATCAAACCTACTGGAAGATTTCAGAAAGACTTAAAACGTGTTCAGAAACGAGGATATAACCTTGATTTAATAAAATATGTTATAAAAAAGTTGTCAAAAGGTGAACAATTAGAAGCTAAATATCGAGACCATTCTTTAAGTGGAAATTTTTCTGTTTGTAGAGAATGTCATATCACACCAGAATGGTTATTAGTTTATGAAATTGATGATGGAAATTTAATTTTATATCTGACAAGAACTGGCACTCATAGTGACC
>JAGHIZ010000094.1 GCA_017886875.1 Butyricicoccus sp.
TATATAAAAGAACAACTTGTACCATCTCTTCATAAAGATGATATTGTTATAATGGATAATTTAAGAACACATAAAGTCAATGGTGTTAAACAAGCTATTGAATCTGTTGGTGCTAAATTAATTTATTTGCCTCCATATAGTCCTGATTTTAACCCTATTGAGATGCTTTGGTCTAAAATTAAAGCTATTTTGAGAAATTGGAAAGCTAGAACTCCTGAAACTCTTAATAGCTCTATTTCTTGTGCCTATAAACTTATTTCTTTATCTGATATTTCTGGTTGGTTTAACAAAATGGATTATTTGCATTCTTAACAGGAATTACTCTAAACTACTTTTCCCTTTCAAAAAACCTACAAATCCAGATACACTCATTTGGGGTGGTATTTCTACTAACATATGTATATGATCTGGGCATATTTCTGCCTCTATTATTTTTACTTGTTTCCAATCACATAATTGTCTTAATATTTTTCCTATTTCTATTTTGTGCTCTTTATAAAATATTTTTCTTCTGTATTTTGGTGCAAATACTATATGATATTTACAATTCCAACTCGTATGTGCTAAACTATTATTGTCATTCATTTGAATGTCCTCCTTTTGTTGATTGTTGCAGTTGCCAGACCGCAACATTATTGTACAACAAAAGGAGTTTTTTTATATACTTATCGCTAAAGCTTTTTCTCAACCACCGGCATAGCCGGTGGTTTTCTAATTACAATAATATATGCGACTCTGATTTACTGAGTCACATAATTTTATCAATTTTTAATCAATTTGTTATCAATGCAGAAAGAATACTTTCCTGCTATTATACAAATAAATTATATAGGAGGTGAGAATATGTCACGATATATAACAAAGAACTGTACATTACCACCATATATGGCATTTCCACGATTTTTATTAGAAAACCAAAATCTAAATGAAACTGCAAAAATTTTATACACTATACTTTTAGACCGTACAAAATTATCATTATCACATATGGACTGGGTAGATGAAATAGGACGAGTTTTTATATATTTCCCGATTAAATCTCTTTGCGAGATTATGCATAAAAGCGATATGTCAATAAAAACTGCACTGTCTGCATTAGAAAAAGAAGATTTAATTTACCGTAAAAGACAAGGTGTAGGACGACCTAATAGAATTTATGTAAAATTTCCATCTACTACTATGGTAGAAAGAAAATCATCTACCATACAGAAAGAAAATATTACTCAAGACAGAAAGAAAACATACCATGAAACAGAAGATAAACTTTCTACCAAAGATAAAGAAAATTTTCCATCAAGCAGCAATAAACCTTTACTTCCATCAGAAATAAAACTTTCTACAAGTAATAATAATATAAATAATAACAATACTAATAAAATAAATGAGCAATATAACGCTTATGGTTCATATAAAAATGTTTTTTTAACATCATCTGAATATACTTTGCTGAAAAAAGAAATTAAAGACTGCGATAAATATATCGAAAATTTATCACGTTATATTGCTTCTACTGGCAAAAAATATACTTGTCATGCTGCAACAATTCGTAACTGGGCAATGCGTGACACACCGAAAAAAAGAAGTTATGAATGTAGTGAGGAGGAAAGTCTATGAATACAAATTGTTTATTAAAAGATGAGTATCTTAATGAAACTGATGGGTTAATTTATTGTTCAAACTGTCATACACCAAAACAAATCCTAATTGAACTTGATAATAATTTACAAATCCGAAATATCAGATGTAAATGTAGATTAAAGGCATATGAGAATGAACAATCTGAGCAACTTCAGCGTAAACAAATGATGAAAATTAAATTTCTTCGTGCCAACTGTTTGCAAGATAATACACTCTATGATTACTCGTTTGCAAATGATACTGGCATAAATCCACAAATGCACTATGCACATGATTATGTAGATAACTGGGATAAAATGAAAACCAGTTCGCTTGGTCTACTTCTTTGGGGTGATGTGGGAACTGGAAAGAGTTTTTTTGCAGGTTGTATTGCAAATGCACTTATAGATAAAGGCATACCTGCTATGATGACAAATTTTTCACGCATATTAAATACAATATCTATTATGAACCCTACTGACCGCAACAAATTTATTGATAGTTTAAATAACTATCCGCTTTTAATCCTTGATGACCTTGGAATTGAGCGAAGTTCAGAATTTGCACTTGAACAAGTGTTTCATGTAATTGATAGCAGATACAGAAGTAAATTACCGCTTATAGTCACCACTAATTTAACACTAAATGAGATGAAAAACACGTCGAATATAGCAAAACATCGCATTTATGATAGAGTGCTTGAACGTTGTGTTCCAATAAAAATAAATGGTATAAATCTAAGAGAAGAAAATGCGAAAAATAATATTAAAACAGTTAAGAATATTTTCTCATCTTATACCGCATAATAAAATCACCCCACTTGATAGCATTACAACTAACAAATGGGGTGAAAATCTTATCTTTCTAAACCTATTGACTTTTTAGCCATACTTTCACGGTTTTTAAATAACAAATCACGGGTATTTTCATAAAGGCTTTCTTTACCTGATTTAAAAACACCAACAAGATATTTTTTATTATGGTATTCATTGCATATTTCATTTACTTTTTCTGATACAGTTTCATCTTTTTGGTCATCATTTGTAAGCCAAATTGTTACAAGCTTTTTAACATCATTTACTTCATATAGCATTTATAAGTACCTCCCTAATAAAGTTATAATTTCCAATTAAAATGTGTTTTATAACACTTCATTTTATGAAATAAGAATAACAAATATTTAAGGTATATACATTGATTGCAAATTGACAGTAAATTGTGTTCGGCTACAAATTTCGACATCATATGTTTATATAAAGTTATATACTCAATTTGTAATAAAAATGAGGTGATTTGCGTGAATCGTTGTGATTTTTCAAATATTATGTCAATTATGAAAGAACATATTTCAGAAAATTTTCAAATATCACAGATAAAATTTATAACAGAATTATTTGAGTCATTTTTAAATGAACTAAATTCAAAAGATTTTATGTTAGATGAAGGGCAAGTTTGTCGCTGGATAAATGGACAAGCAAAAATCAGTGTTAGCATTATTCAGTATTATTCAGAGCCTCTAAATTTAAAATTCCTTGCAAACACAATAGAAAATAAAATTTTTCCTTTATTTTATGATATTTATCATGTAGTACAGCTTATTTATGAACTTTTAATCAAAGATAATAGCATATCTGAGCAGAAAAAAGAGGAACTTTCAAATGGTTATCCATTTAAAACACAAATTCAAATGGCTGATTTTATAGCAAATATACTGTATTTTGGCATAAGCCGCACATTTATACCCCAGAAAGCATTAAAAGAAAAAAGTGGTTCTGCTGTTTTAAGAACTCAAATTATAGGGCATGATATACCTAAACCATGTCGCTGGTTTTGTGGCAGAGAACAAGAGATACAGCAAATAGAAAAACTTTTACAAACCGAAGGAAAACTATTTTTAAGTGGAATTGCAGGCATAGGAAAAAGTGAACTTGCAAAAGCCTATGCACATTCTAAGCATTATAAAAATATGATTTATATTGCATATACGGGCGATTTAAAGCATGATATTGCATCTATGACATTTATAGATGATTATGAGCAAACAATGCGTTTAAAACGACATGAGATGGTTTTATCATTACTAGAAGATGATAGCTTGATTTTAATAGACAATATAAATACAACACTAGAAGATGACCAATATATTATGAAGTTACTAAATTATAGATGTCATGTTTTAATTACAACTAGAAGTCATTTTGAAGACTTGCCGCAAATATCTATTAAGCCTTTTGCAAATATAGATGATAGTTTAAATCTTATCTCCTATTTTTATCCAATAGATAATAAAGAACAAATAATTCCGCTTATAAATGCAGTACATGGGCATACCTTTGCAATAGAAATGATAGGTCGTTTGCTTAAATTTAAAAATATAACACCATTAGAGCTATATAATAAAATAAAATTTAAAAATATGTGGGTTAATCTCAAAGAGAAAATACGCATGACAAAAGACGGTACAAGCAAAAAAGAAACATATTATCAGCATATACATATGTTATTTTCACTATTTAAGCTAAATAAAGAGCAAAAATATATTTTATCTTCACTTTCTCTTATGCCTTGTGTAAACCAAAATTTTGAGCTTAGTATATTTGCTGAGTGGCTTGAGTTAAAATCATTTGATACAATAATGTATTTAATAGATATTGGGCTTATACAGTCGGAAAACGGCAACGATTTAAAACTATCACCTATTGTCATGGATATAATACAAGCTGATTTACCCGCAAATACTACAAATTGCCATGTGTTGCTTGAACATATAGAAAATATATGTTTATCTCACAATGCTGAATATGAACATTATGAAATTCTTTTCAAAGCGATTGATATAATCATAGAAAAAATTGATATTAAAGACAAAGAATATTTTATTCGTTTTTTAGATAATGTATATCCATATATGGATAAATACCAATATTATAGTGGTATCGAGCATATAAAAAATAAACTATATGATATTTTCAAAAACAATATACCATTTAGAGAACACGCCATTATGCTAGAATGTGAAGCAATACTGGCTTTAGAGGTTGAACACGATTTTATAAAAGCAAAAGAGCTTTGGGAACAAGCTGTTAATATACTTCCAGAAACAGAAGAATATCTTTACTTGTGTTCTAATTTGCATGGTAACCTTGGAAATATATATTTACAACTGAAAGATTTTAAAAATGCTATGGCTCATATGGAGTATGCTTTTAAGCTACTAAAACAATGTAATATGATAAATAGCTATGATGCTTTTATTCAAGTGTGCAACTATACTGAATTGCTAATTCAAACAGGAAATCCGCAAAAAGTCATTGAGATTTTACAGCCATATCTTGAGGATATAGCTTATATGCCACCATCAAATGACCTTGCTATATTATTAAATCTGATACAAAAAGCATATATAATGGTTGGAGATTTTGAAAAAGCTGAGTTTTATAATAAAACAATATCACAGCATTTAACCCCTATTTTAAAAACTTAAAATTAACGCTGATTTTTATAAAAGTGGTATGATGTACAAACATGGACAAAGTATTAGCAAGCAACGAATTAGCCTGTACTAATTCAAAAAAGAGGGACGATTTCCCTCAAACCCTTTTTATCCGCTTGAGCTTATAAACTGCTTATTACATATAACAAAACAACATAAAATAAAACCGTCACTTGGTTTCATTCCCTTTTAGGAAATAGCCAAATGACGGTAATTTTTTATTTAACGCCTATTCGCTGTAAAAAGTGTTCTAATGACATATAGAATTGTTTCCACCACACCAATGTTATCTGCGACCTGTCACCCTCTCGAATACGCATAGTTCTGCGGATTTCTTTTGGTATAACTACACGACCTAAGTCATCAATTCTACGAACAATACCTGTTGCTTTCATATTTTCCCTCCATATAAAGAATATACGTTTATTATGCTCATGTAATTGGAAAATATGCAAAATATTAAATCAAGTTGATAGTCAAACTGTTATATTTACAAAAAATAATCATTCTGTTAAAATTGAATTATAAATATTTTATTTTATTAACGAGGTGAAGAAAAAATGCGTTTTTACACCATTGAAAAAGATAGTAAACAGCTTGTATGCGTTGGTTTCGGTCAAAAAGAAATTTATCCCGTTAGTGATTTTGGGGTTAATTTTCGTGATATGAATGGGCTTATTGACACATTAACTTTAAACGAATGCAAAGAGCTTTTCTGTAAGAAAAAAGGTAAAAATCCGATTTCCTTAGATACAGTTAAAGTGCTTGCTCCTATACCATATCCAAAACAAGATATACTTTGTATTGGTGTTAACTATACTGAACATGCAAAAGAGTCGCAAAACTTCCATAAAGAGAAATTTCATAAAACTCAAGAGGCTATTTACTTTTGCAAGCGAACCGCACCAGCTAACTATGACAATGGTATTATCCCTTTACATAGTGAGTTAACTCAAAAAATAGATTATGAATGTGAACTTGGTGTGATTTTAGGCAAAGACGCAAAAAATGTAACTCGTGAAAACGCTTGGAATTACATTTTCGGTTACACAATTATCAATGATATCTCTGCTCGTGATGTTCAAAAAGGCAGAGGGCAATTTTATTTTGGCAAGAGCCTTGATGGTTTTTCTCCTATGGGACCTTGCATTGTTACCGCTGATGAAATTGGTGAAAATCCTGCACTTTCGATTAAATGCTATGTAAATGGCGAACTTCGTCAAAACAGTACCACTGATTTACTTATTCATGATATTCCAGATATTCTTTGTGATTTAACAAGAGGTATTACTCTTAGAGCTGGTACAATTATCGCAACTGGCACACCGTCAGGCGTTGGCATGGGCTTTGAACCTCCTCGCTTTTTGCAGTCGGGTGACAAAATTGTTTGTGAGATTGAAAAAATAGGCTCTTTAACCTCTATAATGGCATAAAAAAAACCCCCCTCGAAAGAGGGGGCTTTAAGTTAACTATTTATAGATTAAAAACCTTATAAATAATTATGAATCTTCCTGAACACCCAGACCGTTCCATTCACCAGTTACATCAACTGCAACAAATACAACCTTGTCGCCCTTGTTATTCAGAACAACCTTAGCATTTTCATAATAGCCGCCCTTCTGAGCATCATTGCCAGTTGTTGGCTTAGCCTCTGCTAGGTCGCCAGCTGCAAGACCTTCATAAACACCATCTGTAGTATTCATGTAGATAAACTTAGCACTATCAAAGTCAAAGTCTTTCTTACCGTCAACTTCATCATGGAATGTTACATAAGAAGAAGTAGCATCCTTAATAGCTGCTTCATGAACAGTTATTCCCTTATCATCAGCCTTAACCTTAGTAATGTAACCATTCTCTGAAGTCTCAAATCTGATTACATCGCCCTTTGAAATGCCAAGACTTGTACCCTTAGCCTTAACGTCCATGGACTCGCCATTAGATGTCCATACAGTGAATTCACTATCATCTTCGCCAATTGCTACTTCAGAAGTGATAACACCATATAGCTCAGTACCGCTAGAAATTGGAGACTCTTCTTTATCGTTTGGTAAGTATACAATAGTTGCAATACCATCATCATTTAGTACAACAACACCTGTGCTTTGATTAGCAGTTATATAATTTTCACTAAATGCCTTTAGCTGCTTACCAGTAATAACCTTGCTGCCGTCCTCATCTGTGATGTAAACAGTAGCATCATCAGCTATACGATATACATAAGTGCCAGCAGCATCAACCTTAATGCGGTCTGCATCTTCATCGAAGCCATAAACACCAGTTACTGCTGTCTTTCCACCAGCTGTATTGCTGCTATCTACTAAATCAAGCTTATATGCACCGTCGCTATCAACAGTGTATGTTACAAGACTATTATCAGTAATATTGTCAGTACCGTTCTTACCATCATAATACTTATCAGCACCAACTACCTTAGTAGTGCCATCAGCAAACAACATCTTAACCTGATAGTTACCATTAGCATCTAAGTTACCAGTGTTCACAAGTACGATAGCTGTATCAGTAGAACCACCCTGAGTCTTAGTAGCACCATAAACAATGCCATCAATTAGGTACATATCAACTGTATTCTTAACTGCTAGCACATCAATATCAGCCTTAGGTATATATACCATATCGGTAAACTTAGCATCATTTGCTGCAACCTTGTACCAAGTATCGTTTACCTTAACTTCAACGTTATCATTAGTTTTTGTACCCTTTGTTGCTGTAATCTTACCAGATACCTTTTCAGCCTTAACAAGCTTATTTTTACCAGTAAATACATCTCTATAAACAGCAACATAATCGTCCTTAGCAAGACCGTCTGGAATTATGGTGTTATCAATATCATAATTCTTACCTGCTGCAATTACCTTATCACTGCCAACATAAGAAACTTTACCAAAGCCTTGCATTGGATTTACAAATGCAATGTCAAACTTTTCATCGCCATCATTTGAAACAAATGTAATCTGGTCTGCAGAGTTGTAATTAGTGTTCTTTAAAGGAGATGTTGTAATAACCTCTGCATCATTTGAAAGGTCATATACATCTGTAGAAGCGATACGATATTCAGCATCGCCAACCTTAACCTTATTGTTATTGTCTGTAGTCTTAACATCAGATAGAGCAGAAGTAGCTACAGTGTTCTTACCTGAAACAGCATATACGCCATATGCATTGTTCTTGTCATTAGAAAGAACCTTTACATACTGACCATACATACCTGTTAAATCGGTTGCAAATGTGAAAGTCTTGTCAGCTTTCTTTTCTGCATCAACACCATCAATCTTTTCAACTTCAATCTTAACCTTGTCGTTGCCTGCATTGAAGTCGCCAGAACCCTCAAGGGTACCTTCATAGATGGTTAGATTCATGTACTTGGAGCCAACTGTTTCATTTGGCATATTGTTAGTACCCATATCAGTATAAGCATTACCATCAGTAGACCAACGAACTGTTGGAGCCTGAATTGCATTATACATCATCTGAGCTGTATACTGACGTGGAAGACCAGCAGCTAAATCAGAGTCTACACCGTCAAGCAGACCATTCTCAGAAGCTAGAGCTAGAGTTGTTGTAGCCCAAGTAGCACCATAGATACCAGCCTTCTGAGCATCATAACCAAGAGTTACAAGCATCATCTTAGCAAGCTCAGTGCCCTTTACTGTGCCATTTGGGTCAAAGATAGTTGCAGACTTACCAGAGATAATACCCATAGTCTGGCAGTACTTGATGTAGCCTTCAGCCCAGTGACCAGAGATATCTGTGAAAGTTGTTGGAGCTGTCTTGAAAGAGTCTGCATTGATGCTACCGTTGTTACGGATAGAGAAAATCATCTTTGCAGCCTCAGCACGGCTTACAGTTTTTTCTGGCTTGAAAGAACCATTTTCATAGCCTGTGATTATGCCTAAAGCATTTAGCATGTCTACAGCTTCAGTTGCCTTAATGTCAGCTGAATCTGAGAATGCAGCACCAGCCATAGCTGACATTGACAGAGAGAATGCCATACCTAGTGCTAGAACCTGTTTTAGATTCTTCATTGGTTTTTCCTCCTTATTATTGCGGGGGTCTCCCCCAGTTTCGTTTGGGCGTCCCCGCCCCTTTAATTCGTGTATTAGTTTAGCACGTACTTTTTTTTTGGTCAAGATTTTTTTTTAATCTGAAACATTTATGTAATATTACGACTTTCCTTGTAACAAAAGAACTCCCCCAACGTTAAAATTGGAGGAGTCTTTTATAAATTTAAATGGTTAGGGGTGAACTTTATCTTGGATTTTTAACAGCTGCTTGAGCTGCTGCCAGTCTTGCGATTGGCACTCTAAATGGTGAACATGATACATAATTCAGACCTACATTATGACAGAACTCAACTGAAGAAAGGTCGCCGCCATGCTCGCCACATATACCGAGTTTTATATCTGGACGAGTTTTCTTTCCGTTTTCTACTGCATATTTTACAAGCTTACCAACACCATTTTGGTCTAGTCTTGCGAATGGGTCAGACTCTAGTATTTTCTTTTCAAAGTAAGTGTCTAGTATTCTACCCACATCATCTCTTGAGAAACCATAAGTCATCTGAGTTAAGTCATTTGTACCAAATGAGAAGAATTCAGCTTCTGTAGCGATTTCATCAGCGGTTACAGCGGCTCTTGGAGTTTCAATCATGGTACCGATTAGATATTTCATCTTTAGACCAGATTTTTCAATGAGTTCATCAGCTTTAGCCTTGATTACTTTCTTTACAAATTTTAATTCATTGATTTCAGATACCAGAGGAACCATAATTTCTGGTACTATATTTAAGCCATCTGACTTACATACATTTATAGCTGCGGAAATAATAGCTTCTGTCTGCATTTCAGCGATTTCTGGATAAAGCACATCAAGACGACAGCCACGAGTACCAAGCATAGGGTTAAATTCATGTAAACTTTCAACAATACCCTTTAATTTTTCAAAAGTGATACCCATTTCATTAGCTAATTCCTTAATATCCTCATCTTCTTGAGGTAAGAACTCATGTAGAGGAGGGTCAAGCAGTCTGATAGTAACAGGTAAACCACCCATAGCTTTGTAGATAGCCTCAAAATCGCCTCTTTGCATAGGTAGGATTTTAGCAAGAGCAGTTTTTCTTTGTTCTACTGTTTCGGAAACAATCATTTCACGAACAGCCTTTATGCGTTCTGGTTCAAAGAACATATGTTCAGTACGACACAAACCGATACCCTCAGCACCGAATTTTCTTGCTTGAGTAGCGTCTCTAGGAGTATCACCATTTGTACGAACATGAAGTTGACGAATTTCGTCAGCCCAACCCATAAAGCGACCAAAGTAACCAGTGAGTTCTGCTTCTTGAGTATCTATTTTACCAATATAAACATTACCAGTAGAGCCATCAAGTGAAATAAACTCACCTTCATTTAATACTGTACCATCACTAAATGTTAGGGTTTTATTCATTTCATCTACTTTAATACCGTTTACGCCAGCGACACAGCAAGTACCCATACCACGAGCAACAACAGCCGCATGAGAAGTCATACCACCACGAGCAGTCATAATACCCTCAGAAACTGCCATACCGTCAATATCTTCTGGGGAAGTTTCTTGACGCACTAAAACAACTTTCTCACCAGTTTTATGAGCAGTAGCGGCAGCGTCAGCGGTAAAGTAAACCGCACCACAAGCCGCACCTGGAGAAGCAGGCAGACCACTTGTGATAGGTTTAGCAGCCTTTAGAGCTGCAGGTACAAAAGTAGGGTGAAGTAAAGCATCAAGCTGTTTAGGTTCAACTTTCATCATCGCTTGTTTTTTAGTGCAAACACCTTCATCGACTAAATCAACAGCGATTTTTAGAGCTGCTTGAGCAGTACGTTTACCATTACGGGTTTGTAACATATAGAGTTTACCATTTTCGATAGTGAACTCCATATCTTGCATATCACCATAGTGTTCTTCTAGCTTGCTAGAGATATCAACAAATTGCTGATACACTTCTGGCATAGTGTCAGCTAGTGCAGAAATAGGCTGAGGAGTACGGATACCCGCAACAACATCTTCGCCTTGAGCATTCATAAGGAACTCGCCATATAGTTTCTTTTCACCAGTTGAAGGGTTGCGAGTGAAAGCAACACCAGTACCAGAGGTTTCGCCCATATTACCGAAAACCATAGATTGAACATTAACCGCAGTACCCCAAGAATGAGGGATATCATTCATACGGCGGTAAGTATTCGCACGAGGGTTATCCCAAGAACGGAAAACAGCACGAACAGCTTCCATTAATTGCTGTTTAGGGTCTTGAGGGAAATCATGACCAAGTGAATTTTTATAATGAGCCTTAAACATATCGATTAGAGTTGACATATCATCAGCATCTAATTCATTATCAAGTTTAACGCCTTTTTTGTCCTTAACTTCATCAATGAATTGTTCAAAAGAGGACTTAGGCAGTTCCATAACAACATCAGAGAACATTTGAATAAATCTTCTATAACTATCACGAGCAAAACGAGGGTTAGAAGTTAAATTTTCAACTGCTTTACAGATTTCATCATTCATACCAAGGTTAAGGATAGTATCCATCATACCTGGCATAGAAGCACGAGCACCAGAGCGAACAGAAACAAGCAGTGGGCGTGCTGGGTCGCCTAAAGTTTTACCAGTGATTTTTTCAAGTTTATCTAAATATTCCATAATCTGTTCTTGAATATCAGGATAAATAGTTTTACCATCTTGATAGTAACGGGTACAAGCTTCAGTAGTAATAGTAAAACCCTGAGGAACAGGCATACCAAGGCTTGTCATTTCAGCAAGGTTAGCACCCTTACCACCGAGCAGCTCTCTCATGCTGCCATTACCTTCAGAGAACAGATACACAAACTTCTTCATAGCTAGAAATCCTCCGTTTCGTGCTTTTTACGATTTACCTAAATATTTTATTTAATCTCTGCAATAATTATAACATATTAACAAATAAATTACCATATCGGTAAAATCACTTTTTTTGAGCAGTTAAATTTGTATATTTTACACAATAATTTCCACTTATTTTCTTGTGAAAGATGTCACAATCTTAACAGACACTTAACGCAATAAAAAAACACAACAAAGGTTTTAGACCTCTACTGTGTTTTAAAAAGAATTTATTTATTCATGCCGATATAATTCCAAATGTTATCAAAGCAGATATCAGAAATCACCTTGCCAATAGCATCATAATCAGCAGGAGCTTTACCATCAGCAATCCAACCGCCAACAAGTTCGCAAAGAATTCTGCGGAAGTATTCATGCCTAGGATATGATAGGAATGAACGGCTATCAGTTAACATACCAATAAATCGACTTAATACACCAATGCTAGCTAAAGACTTCATTTGTGTGGTCATACCGTCAAAGTGGTCATGGAACCACCAAGCAGAACCAAACTGAATTTTACCAGCGGTTTGAGAGTCTTGGAAACAACCAGCAATAGATGCAAGCTTATCATTATCAGCAGCATTTAAAGTATAAAGAATAGTCTTTGGCAAACAGTCACGCACTGCAAGACGGTCAAGCAAAGCTGCAAGAGAGGCAGCAGAAATTGTATCACCAATGCTATCACAGCCGATATCTGCACCTAAAAGCTTAAATCTTTTGGTGTTTAGGTTACGCAGAACGCCAATATGCAGCTGCATAGCAAAATCCTTTTGTGCGTAAAGCTCACCCAGATAATCCATCATAAAGGATTGGAAAGCAGAAACTTCATAATCAGACGGAGTTTCACCATTTAAAGCCTTATTTATAGCGGTTTGAGCCGCTGCTTCGTCCCAAATTGTGAAATCAGGTGCACCGAATGAATGGTCAGAAATACGACAACCAGCTTTTTCAAAGTAATCAACACGACGCTTTAGAGCTTCCTTTAAATCGTCAATATTTTTAATTTCAACACTGGCAGCGTTGCCTAGTTTTTGCATATAAGCTGCAAAAGTAGGCTTTTCAGGAGAAAGAGCCTGTTCTGGGCGGAAAGTAGGCAGAACTTTAACATCGAAACTCTTATCCTCTGCTATTAACTTGTGATATTGTAAATCGTCGGCAGGGTCATCAGTTGTACAAAGAGCCTTTACATTGCTCTGCTCTATAAGTTTACGAGCATAGCCATTTTCACCCTGTAATTTAGCGTTAGCAGTATCCCAAACTTGCTTGGCAGTCTTTTCACTAAGGCTAACATCAAGGTCAAAAAAGCGTTTTAACTCAAGATGTGACCAGTGGTAAATTGGGTTACCAATAAGAGTTGGCATAATTTTTGCAAATTGATTGAATTTTTCTTCAAAAGTAGCATTACCAGTTATAAATTTTTCATCAATAGCATTAGCACGCATTACACGCCATTTATAATGGTCACCTGCAAGCCAAGCTTCACCGATATCAGAAAACTGTTTATTTTCATAGATTTCTTGAGGATTTAAATGACAATGATAGTCAAAAATAGGCTGTTTTGCAGCATAATCTGCATAAAGTC
Source organism: Butyricicoccus sp. (assembly GCA_017886875.1). Lineage (GTDB taxonomy): Bacteria > Bacillota > Clostridia > Oscillospirales > Butyricicoccaceae > Butyricicoccus_B. The sequence continues at coordinate 13,614 of JAGHIZ010000094.1, forward strand.
TGCGAGCAGGTTCAGTTGTTAAAAGAAAGTTATCATTTATAAAGCCATTCATTAGAAATACCCCTTTATAAAAAATTTATTTAAGCTAATTATAACTTTATTATAAATTTTTTGCGTGGTATTTACTGCTTGAAAACTGGTAATTATTACGCTTACAATTTAATATATACAATATTGTAAAGCTTACTTTATTAAATTTATACAAAAAAGCGAGCCATCTTTTTATAAATGGCTCGCTTTACATTGTTTATAGTATTATTTTAATACCAGTTTTTCATCTTCCTCATCAAGGGTTACATTTTGACCACGTTTGATTTTACCGCTTAAAAATTCCTCAGCTACTAGGTCTTCAACTTGTGATTGAATGGCTCTGCGAAGAGGTCTTGCACCATAAACAGGGTCAAAACCAGCTTTTGCAAGGTGTTTTTTAGCGTTATCAGTCCATGAAAGTGTAATTTCCATATCTTGCATACGGTTTGCAACATTTTTCAGCATACCTTCTGCAATCTTTTCAATTTCTTCTTCACCCAATCTATGGAACACAATAATTTCATCAATACGGTTTAAAAGTTCTGGTCTAAATGCTTGTTTAAGGTCGGTCATTACCTCATTTTTAATCTGCTCAAATGTCTGAGTTTGCTCTGTATTCTCGCCCTCAGCAAAACCAAGAGATTTTCTGCCTTGACCTGTGATTTTTGTAGCACCAATATTAGATGTCATAATAACAACTGTGTTCTTAAAGTCAACTTTTCTGCCTTGACCGTCGGTTAGTACACCATCTTCAAGGATTTGCAGCAATAGATTAAATACATCAGGGTGAGCTTTTTCAATCTCATCAAGCAGAATTACAGAATAAGGTTTTCTTCTTACCTTTTCGGTGAGCTGTCCGCCTTCATCATAGCCAACATATCCTGGAGGAGAACCAATTAAACGTGAAACGCTGTGTTTCTCCATATATTCGGACATATCTACACGTATCATAGCATTTTCATCGCCAAATAGTGCTTCAGCAAGGGTTTTACAAAGTTCTGTTTTACCAACACCAGTTGGACCAAGGAAGATAAATGAACCTATTGGGCGTTTTGGGTCTCTAAGTCCAACTCTACCTCTACGAATAGCCTTAGAAACAGCAGTTACAGCTTCATCTTGACCTATAACACGCTCATGTAATGTGTCCTCAAGATGTAATAAGCGTTCACCTTCATCTTCACTAATTCTTGCAGCAGGTATACCAGTCCAGCTTGCAATTACTTCTGCAATATCTTGTTCAGTAACCTCACCGCCCGCTTTGGTGTTTTTGCTTTCCCAAGTCTTACGTTCACTTTCAATCTCTGCCTTTTTAGCGTTTTCCTCGTCACGCAGTTTTGCAGCTTGTTCATAATCTTGAGCCTTTACAGCTTCCTCTTTATGTGCAGAAATGCTCTTTAACTCGTCTTCAAGAGTTTTTAGGTTATTTGGAGGTGTCATATTCTTCATACGAACACGAGAACAAGCCTCATCTATAAGGTCAATAGCCTTATCTGGTAACTGTCTGCCAGAAATATAACGCACACTAAGCTTTACAGCAGATGTTATAGCATCATCAGAAATTCTAATTCTATGATGTGCTTCATATCTATCACGCAAGCCCTTTAAAATTTCGATTGCATCTTCCTGACTTGGCTCACCTATTGTTACAGGTTGAAATCTTCTTTCAAGAGCAGAGTCTTTTTCAATATGCTTTCTATATTCATCTAGTGTGGTTGCACCTATAACCTGAATGTCACCTCTAGCAAGAGCAGGTTTTAGAATATTTGCAGCATCAACTGCACCTTCAGCAGCACCAGCACCCACAATAATATGGAGTTCATCAATAAACAAAATTACATCTTTTGCATTTTGTAGTTCTTCAAGTACGCTCTTGATACGCTCCTCAAATTCACCACGATATTTAGTACCTGCAATCATACCAGTTAAATCAAGTGCAATAATACGCTTTTTAGCCAGAGTTTCAGGCACATCACCAGAAACAATTTTTTGAGCTAAACCTTCTGCAATAGCGGTTTTACCAACACCAGGGTCACCGATTAAAGCAGGATTGTTTTTAGTTCTGCGGGATAAAATCTGAATTACTCTGTCTATTTCATCTTTTCTACCGATTACAGGGTCAAGTTTGCCTTCTTTTGCGGCTTTGGTTAAATCTTTACCGTATTTCTCAAGTGTTTTAGTAGAGCTTTTCTTACCCTTTTCGCCAGACTTTGACACAGTCATATCACTATCATTAGATGCACCTATAGCATCAACAAGTGAAGTATATAATTTTTCTATATCCACATCAAGAGAATTTAATACCTGCAAGGCAACATTTTCGCCTTCTCTGATAAGTCCCATTAAAAGATGCTCAGTACCAACATAACCTGCACCAAGCTGACTTGCAGTCATAACAGCAAGTTCAATAATTTTCTTTGTACGAGGGGTTAAACCTTGAGGTGCATTCTGGTCTGGAGTTCCTTTGCCAGTGATTTTTTCAATTTCTTCTATAATCTTATCCACTGTAACTCCAAATTGCTCAAGGGTTCTACCTGCTATACCCTCTTGCTCTTTTGCAAGACCTGCAAGCAAATGCTCAGAGCCTACATAGCTGTGACCAAGTTCGCCTGCTGTTTGCTGTGCAAGATTTAATGCTTTTTCTGCACGTTGTGTAAATCTATTTCTAAAAAACATAGTCTTTTCACTCCTTTAAATCAAATAATAATTTCAAGTGATTTTGTTAAATCTCTGAGAATATCAGCACGTTTTTTGTCACGCTCGTTAGCTGTTCCGCCTAAAACTGCCGGCTGTATTCTCTGCTCAGTTTTCCAAATTTCTTCTGGTTTTACACCGTCTAAATACTTCATAGAGATACCAATTAAAACTTGACTTAAACAGTCAATGGCTTCATTTGTCTGCATTTGACGTGCGGTTTTTAGTGTGCCAACTGCACGACAAACCTTGTCTGTAAGCTCTAATTTATATTGACTTGATACACTATGTCTGAGATTTTTTTCTTTCTCTATGACTTCAGTGCAAAGTTTTATAAGTTTTTCTATTATGTTATCCTCTGAAATGCCAAGTGTTACTTGGTTAGATAGCTGATAAAAACCACCTACTGCCCTAGAGCCTTCACCATAAGCACCACGAACAGTAAAGCCTTGTCTGCCCGCTAGGTTTACAAGCTCTGAAATACCGCCCGCACTTTCAAGCATAGGCAAGTGTAACATCACTGACGCTCTAAGACCTGTGCCAATATTGCTTGGGCAAGCGGTTAGATAACCGAGATTTGTATCATAATCCATAGGAATTTGTGACTCTATAAGTGATGCAAGCCTACTTGCTTCCTGCATACACTCCTTAGGACAAAGACCACTGCCCATAACTTGTAAACGCATATGGTCTTCTTCACCTATCATAATGCTTACACCACCGTTTTCAGTTGCGATTAAATAACCGCCATTTTGTGCAAGCTCAGGCGAAATTTGATGTGTTTCTACCTTTGATAAAGCTTCATTTGAACCCGCTTTTATTTCAGTAAAGGTGAACTGCTTAGATATTGCAGGAGCTGTATTTATAGCATTCCATATTTTATCTGCAATTTCTCTTTGTTTTTCAGCGGTTAAATTTCTATAAGTATAGCCTTTAAAGTTTCTTGCAAGACGCACTCTAGTGCTAACTGCTAAATCTGCAAAACCGCCATGAAATTCAAACTCAGCCATTTTGTTCACCCTCCTGTCTGCGGATTTCATCTCTTAATTTGGCTGCTTCTTCATAATTTTCATTTTTAACAGCGTCAGCAAGTCTAGTTTTTAAATCATCTAATGGATTTGTGTTTTGCTCGACTTGCTTAGGTGCAGTACCAACATGAGCAGCAGCACCATGTAACTTCTTTATATAAGGGAGTAATATATCACTAAAACTGTTATAACAATCACCACAACCAGCTCGACCAGTTCTGCGAAGTTCACTTTCAGTCATTCCACAAGTGCTGCAACGTCTACCGCCGCCGATTGCCTGTTTAGGCGATGCGAAAAGTGAATTGCCCCATGTGCCGAATGGGTTTTTAAAGAAGTCGTCATTCCAAAATGATGAGTTAAAGAATGAACCGAATGTAGGTGTTTCACCAGTCAGTTCTGCCGCACACTCTGGACACAGAGCAAGCTCTTTTGTTTGACCGTTGATATTTTCTTTATAAAATGTAGTTGCCTGATTTTTACCACAATGTTGACATAACATAAGACATCTTCCTTTCATAGATATATATAACAATTTGATTACTTAACGCATAAAACTATGTTGCAATAGCTAAAATTGCACATCTAAAAATACTAGCTCTAATACTATCTCTATAATCATCTGGGATTTCAACAAGCGAACCATCAGAGCAAGCAGAAAGTAATAGTTTACCTTCTCTTACACTTAAAAGCCCGACTGAAACAAGGGTTTTTGTAAGTCTAGCGGCATCATTTTGTGTAAGCTTTCCGCCTATTCCTCTTGCAGCCTCAACTAGAGTACGCTGTTTGTCGTCCATCATGCGGACAATTCTTATATAACCGCCACCACCACGACGGCTTTCAACTATATAGCCGTTTTCTGGAGTGAACCGAGTTTCTATAACATAGTTTACTTGACTTGGCACACATGAAAACTTATCAGCGACCTGCCTTCGTTTTAGCTCTGCGACACCGCCACCACTTTGTAGCATCTCGCCTATAAAGTCAGCTATCATATCGCTCATTTTCATCTTTACCATCTCCAATCTATTTTAAACGCAGTCATAATTTTTATATTTTCTGACTTTGACTTTCTTTGACCTTTTATGCTTCTATTATACACCTGCAAGAAATATTTGCAAGTGTTGTTTTTGACCTTTTTTGACCTTTGTTCTTTTGTTATTTTATATTATCTCTTATTTTCTTTTAAATACTCACTATTTCGCTGTTTTTTAAAGTTTTTTATTTTTCTGACTTTAAGCTATTTATCATTAAAATTTTGCATATATTATGTTGTATAAAGACAATTTACCAGTTATCATATGCTAACATAAAGTTGCAAGTGGCTAACATGCACAAAATCTCTTGTAATTTTTTAAACTTGTGTTACAATGAGAGTGTAATTTTTAGAGGAGGTGCTTTTTATGGCATACGTAATTTCTGACGCTTGCATTAGCTGTGGTGCTTGTGCTGGTGAGTGCCCAGTAGGTGCTATCTCCGAGGGCGACGGCAAGTACGAAATCAACGCTGACGCTTGTGTTGATTGTGGTTCTTGTGCAGGTGGTTGCCCAGTAGGTGCTATCTCTCAGGGCTAATCCTTAACGGACTAAAAAAGATTTTAAGATAAAGGCTCGACTTTCGCACAGGTCGAGCTTTTTTCTATATGTTTTGTGCTTTGAAAAAGTTTTTTAAAAAATATGAAAAAAGTTGTTGACATTTGGCTCATCAGCTGCTAATATATATGAGTGTCATAAAACACACGACGTTATGCGGGTGTAGTTCAATGGTAGAATGTCAGCCTTCCAAGCTGAACACGTGGGTTCGATTCCCATCACCCGCTCCATCGACAACACCTAGTTTGCCTAGGTCGGGATAACCTATGCGCCAGTAGCTCAGCTGGATAGAGCAACTGCCTTCTAAGCAGTAGGCCGGGGGTTCGAGTCCCTCCTGGCGCGCCACGTTGTCTTATTTTTTTACATGGTGGGTATAGCTCAGTTGGTTAGAGCGTCAGATTGTGGCTCTGAAGGCCGTGGGTTCGAATCCCATTACTCACCCCACTGTATAACGCACTGCATGGCAGTGCGTTATATACAACAATATAATGTTGGGGCGTAGCCAAGTGGTAAGGCAGAGGACTTTGACTCCTCCACTCGCTGGTTCGAGTCCAGCCGTCCCAGCCATTTTTTCTGGTTTCCTCATGTTTTTAAAAAAAATGTTTGATATTGTCGTTTTGCTGTGTTATAATAACTAAGGTTTTTCGGCAATTCAAGAGGTTGCCTTTTGGTCCATTAGCTCAGCAGGCAGAGCATCTGCCTTTTAAGCAGAGGGTCCGGAGTTCGAGCCTCCGATGGGCCACCATCTCGGAAGTTTAGCTCAGCTGGGAGAGCATCTGCCTTACAAGCAGAGGGTCAGCGGTTCGAGCCCGTTAACTTCCACCAGAAAGACATCTACTTTTGTAGATGTCTTTTTATATTTTAAAAATCAAACAGCAGGATAAAAATCCTGCTGTTATTTTTTTATCTCTTTTCGATTGGAATATACTGTCCTTTTTTGCTAATAGACTTATATGCAGGACGAATAATTTTACCGCCCGTCATAACCTCCTCTATTCTATGACCAAGCCAACCAGAAATTCTGGCGGTCGCAAAAAGTGGAGTAAACATTTCTCTAGGTATGCCAAGCATTTCATATACAAATCCTGAATACATATCAACATTTGCACACATAACTTTTACATCGCTGCCTTTAACCTCAGCAAAAGCCTTAGGAGTGAGTTTTTCAACCAGCTCTATCAGCTCCATTTCCTTTTTATAGCCCTTTTGTTCTGCTAGAGGTCTAGCGGCAGCTTTTAATGCCACAGCACGAGGGTCACTTAATGTATAAATTGCATGTCCCATACCATAAATAAGACCGCTATTGTCATTAGCTTGTCGATTTAAAATTTTAATTAAATAGTTGTAAACTTCATCTTCATCTGCCCAATCTTTGATATGACGTTTAATATCATCAAACATCTGACAAACTTTAAGATTTGCACCACCATGTTTAGGACCTTTAAGAGCACCAACAGCAGCAGCGATTGCAGAATAAGTATCTGTACCAGAAGAAGATGTAACACGTGTAGAAAAAGCTGAGTTGTTACCGCCACCATGTTCCGCATGAATAATCAAACATCTATCAAGTAATTTAGCTTCTGCATCAGTAAATTTTCCATCTGGTCTAATAAGATGTAAAATAGTTTCAGCAGTAGAAGAATGAGCATCTGGAATATGTAAATACATAGATGTTCCATCAAAATACCTACGTTTAGCTTGATAAGCATGTGAAATAATAACAGGAAAACGTGCAATAAGCCCCATAGATTGACGCATTATATTTTCAAGAGAAGTGTCATCTGGATTATTATCATAAGAATAAAGAGACAGAGTGGCACTTGCAAGCTTATTCATAAGGTCTTTACTTGGTGCACGCATAATTATATCTTCAGTGAAGTTCTCAGGTAAAGCTCTAGCTTCACCCACAGCATGTTTAAATGCTTCAAGTTCATCTTTGTTTGGTAGTTTACCAGATAATAATAAATAAGATACTTCACCATAACCAAAACGATTTTCACTTTCAAAGCCGTTTATAAGGTCATAAATATCAATACCACGATAAGTAAGTTTACCCTCTATTGGTTCACGTTCACCTTCATTTATAATATAACCATGAACATTACTAAGTCTAGTAATACCTGCAACTACACCTGTACCATCAGCATTACGCAAACCCTTTTTAACACCATATTTAGAAAATAACTCTGAGCGAATATGGTTATAAGGTGCAATGTTTTCGCATAAGTTAGAAATAACTGAACAATCAACATCTTGCAACATACGGTTCATTGACACTCACACTCCCCTTTTATTAATTTATAATGAAACTATTTTACCGTATTCATGTAATAAAGTCAATGTAACAACATATACAAATTAAAGGCTATACTAAAACAACGGAGGGTTAAAATGCGTAAAATTATATCACTTGGCATAGTTTTGACTATTTTTATATACTTATTGCCCATTTCAATACAATATATAAGTAATAGCTCAGATAATAACTTTATGCAAGATATGCTATCTGTTCATGCAAATGCACAAATTGAGGACGAACAAACTATAACTGTTTCGGTTGACGGTAAAGCGGAAGAAATTAACCTTGAAGATTACATAGCTGGTGTAGTTGCCTCTGAAATCTCGCCTGATTTTCCTGTTGAAGCAATAAAAGCACAAGCAGTAGCAGCAAGAACTTATGCAGTATATAAAATTGAGGCGGTCAGGTCAGACACTCACCCTGATGCAGATGTGTGTGATGATTTCCACCATTGTGCAGCATATAAACCACTTGCTGAAAAAGTAGCAAGTTGGGGTGATAACTCAGAAAATTATCAAAATATAATTATGCAGGCGGTAAATGATACTAAAGATTTGATTATAACATATGAAAATGAACCGATTATAGCGGTGTTTAGTGCGGCATCTAGCGAAATGACCGAAAGTGCAAAAGATGTTTGGGGCAGTGATATACCATATCTTGTAAGTGTTGAAAGTAAGGGCGGAGATGCATGTTCTAAATATAAAGAAACCGTTACTTTTTCGCTTGATGAGTTTAGAGATATAATAAAAAAAGCTATTCCATCAGCAGATTTAACAGGAAAGCCCGAAACATGGTTTACAGCAAGTGAACGTTCAAATGCTGGCGGTGTAAAAACTGTAAAACTTGGTTCTGTTCAGGTTACAGGTACAGATTTAAGAGAAACTCTTGGTTTAAATTCAACTAATTTTACAGTTACCACATCAGAAGATAGTATTTCATTTAATACTACTGGATATGGTCACGGAGTTGGACTTAGTCAATATGGTGCAAAATATTTAGCTGAACAAGGCAAAACTTATGATGAAATTTTAACTCATTATTATCAAGGTACGCAAATTAAATCTATAAGTGAAATAAGTGAATAATTTTGTATAAGCATAGTGTTCCTAGTCCATAATAAACTTGGAGGTGGAAAATATGCAAAAAAACACAAGACGTCAAACAGCTGCACAAAACAGAGGATTTTACATAATCCTGACTGTTTGTGCTATTGCAATCGCAATTTCAGGTTATGTATTATTCTTTGCACCAATTTCTAATAATGCATCAATGGATTCTGTAGAATATGTTCCAGATTTACCACAAACCTCTTGGGAGCCTAAAGAAGATGTTTTACAAGACCCGATTGATAACTTACTAGATGATGATGACAGCTTACAAACTTCATTAGATAGCTCATTAGATGATACTTTAGAAACATCTGATGAGATAACCGAACCTACTATCAATGAAACCGATGAAACAACCACATCTACCACATCAGAAGAGCAAGAAGAAATTCAAGAAACCGCATCAACTACCCCTGTATGGGTTAGACCAACTGACGGAGAAGTTAGTCAAGCTTTTTCAGGCTCTAAACTAATTTATCAAGAAACATTTGGTGATTGGCGTGTGCATGCAGGTGCAGATTATTCAGGTAATGCAGGTGACCATGTTTATGCTGTTCAAAATGGTGAAGTTACCGATGTTACAAATGACTCTCTATGGGGTTCATGTATTACAATAAAGCTTTCTGACAATAGAACAGCCATTTATCGTGGACTTAGCGAAGATACAAAAGTTAAAACAGGTAGCAAAGTAAGTGCTGGAGATGTTATCGGCACTATTGCCGAATTAGTGCCGGCTGAAGCAAGCCAAAGTGCACATTTGCACTTTGAGCTTTTAGATGCAGATGGCGTTCCTGTTGACCCAGAGGCTTAAAAATAAAAGGCGTATCACCTTTATTGTGATACGCCTTATTTTTACTCTGCTAGTTTATAAATCTCTCTGATTTCTTCTTTACCAAGGTCAATATAACTTTTAACTTTAGTTGTTCCGTTTTTAGTTGTAAGATTTATAATATCTTCATAATCTTCTGGTTTTAGACCTAATTCACCCATAGTAATAGGCATACCAATTTCCTTGAAGTATGCTCTCATAGCTTTTATACCATCTATAGCGGTTTTTTCTGGGTGGTCAAAGTTCATTTCAACGCCCCAAAGTCTATTTGCAAGCTGAGCAAATTTCATAGTGTCATATTTCATAACAAATTCACACCAAGCTGGGAATAATACAGATAAACCTGCACCATGAGATATATTATCATGCAGTGCAGATACAGGGTGCTCAAGCTTGTGAACTGGGAAATAACGTGGCTTACCACAACCAGTTAAATCATTATGACTTAGTGAAGAAGCCCACATTAAAGTTGCTCTAGCCTCATAATCTTTTGGGTTTGCAATAGCAACTCGACCAGCGTCACGCACAGCAATTAAAAGCCCCTCAGCCAATCTTTCTGTTAAATCACAATCGCCTACACCAAGGAAATAACGCTCCATAGTATGCATCATAATATCAACAATGCCACAGCCTGTTTGGAATTTAGACACAGTAAATGTATTTTCAGGGTTCATAAATGCAACTAAAGGGCGTACAGTTTCAGATGTAATGCCCTGTTTTACCCAAGGTGTGATAGTATCATTTGTTATAACATCAGAATTTGACATTTCACTGCCTGCCGCTGAAATAGTAAGCACTACACCAACTGGGAAAACCTGATTTGGTTCTGGGCATGTGCCAGTAGAGGCATATTGCCAAGGGTCATTACCAGTGACTAGACCAACACCAATCGCCTTAGATGAATCAATAACACTGCCACCACCAACAGCTAATATAAAATCAATATTTTCCTTTTTACAAAGCTCTATACCCTTATGTATAAATGAGAGCTTAGGATTTGGCTGAACGCCGCCAAGCTCTACATAAGTTAAACCAGCACTTTCAAGGGAGTTTATAATTTTATCAAACAGACCTGTTTTTTTAACAGAGCCACCACCATAATGAATAAGCACACGAGAAGCACCATATTGTTTAATGGTTTCACCGATTTGTTTTTCTACATCTTTACCAAAAATAACCTTTGTTGGTGTGCAGAAAGTAAAATTATTCATATTCTTTTGCCTCCATATTTACTATAGTTTTAATTAAGCTGTTTAAAAGCTCTATTTTTTGGATTGCCATTATCAAATGGAACATCAAAATGATGAAGTAACATCCAGCCTGCATCGAGTTCTGATGAATATTGCAAAGCAAGATTTGCTGCTTGTTTGCTTGCAATATCAAATATTTCAGGCACAGACTCAGTTTTTAATGTGTTTGGCTGCCAAGCATTAAACCAAGGGCTATGTTTAAGATTTAAACAATCCCAATTTGGCTTTTCTGTTTTAAAATGCCCTGTAAACAAACCTTTTGCAACTACACATTCAAGTTTTCTAAGCCCTTCACATATTGTCTGATTTTTGCTATAAAGCACTTTTATAACGCCACGCATTTCATCAAAGCTCATTCTAATTTTTTGTGTTTGTATATTAACATTGTACACTGATTTTAATACATAATGAAGTAAAACAGATATAACCGCAATTTCTTCTTCAGATAATTTATATTGTTCATCTATATTAAAATGGGTTACAGGTTTTTTAAATTTTGCGATATAAAGTTCATGGTCTATATCATTTTCAATTCTGCAATGGATAGAGCTATCATGCACATTAGGCATTTTTTCTTTCCATTGTAGTTGACGACAATATACATAAGGGTGGATATTGCTATCAAGTGAATAATGACATAAAAAACCATAAAAATATGCTTGAGCTATTATCTGACGCTCATTACATAATCTATTTACAGCACGAGAAAAAGCATAAAATAATTCATCTGTTTTTTGCGAGTGCATTAAATTGCCATATTTTTTAAATGGAGCACCTAAAGCAAGAGCATGATAAAAAAATGGGTCTGGACCTTGCAGCCCCCAGTTAAATGCGACTTTATATGTTTTAGCTGCATTTTGAGCAGCTTTAGGCATAAGTGCAAGTATTTCTTGACCAAATAAATGATGCGATATAAATTCTGCCATTTTGTAAGTTCTCCTTTCAAATGGACTAAATATCTTTTATTATTATACATCTATTATACCCATTTAAAAAGCGAAAAAATGTATTTTGTGTATAAAAAAGCGGAACACATCAGTATTCCGCAAAATATTATTTAATATGAGCTTTTATTTTATCAAAAGTTTCCACACTTATAACATGCTCAATTCTGCAAGCGTCGGCTTGTGCAGTTTCTTCACTTACGCCCAAGCGGATAAGCCATTCTGTTAAAAGCTCATGACGCTCTAATATACGGTCAGCAATTTCCTTTCCTGCTTCTGTAAGGCTTAAAAGACCGTTTTCGTCCATTATAACATATCCATTTTCCCTTAGTAATCCCATAGCACGGCTTACACTGGGCTTTGAAAATTCCAAAAACTGTGCAACATCTATTGAGCGGCAAGAGCCTTTTTCATTTGTAATCATGAGTATAGCTTCCAGATAATTTTCTGCTGATTCCTGAATTTTCAAGAAAAAACACCCTCCCATTTATTAGCCCTAAACTATAAAGCCATGGGCATTTTTAATATATTTATTTTAACACAAACACAGGGTAAGCACAAGACAACCATAATAAAAGCGTGTTACCAACAAGGCAACACGCTTTTATATCTTATGGTCTAACAGCTATAACTTCAACTTCTAGTTTTGCACCCTTTGGCAGTGCTGCCACTTGGAAACAAGAACGAGCTGGAGGATTTTCTGGGAAATACTTTCCATAAACCTCATTAAATGCAGCAAAATCAGCTAAATCAGCTAAAAAACAAGTTGTTTTTACAACGCAGTCCATACCAACACCAGCATAAGCTAAAACAGCCTTTAGGTTTTGCATTACCTGTTCTGCTTGCTCCTGAATAGTTGTACCAACAATTTCGCCAGTTGTTGGGTCTAGTGGGATTTGACCAGATGAATAAATAGTACCATTTACCTCAATAGCTTGAGAATATGGACCAATAGCAGCTGGTGCTAAATTTGTAGAAATTACTTTTTTCATTTTATATCACTCCTTAAAATTAAACTCTTATCCCTTTGTTTTCTTCATACGCATTTGATTAGATAAAATCTTTTTACGAATACGCAGACTTTTTGGTGTAACTTCAAGCATTTCATCATCACCAATAAATTCAAGTGCAGATTCAATAGACATTTGACGAGGTGGAATTAAACGAAGTGCATCATCAGAGCCAGAAGCACGAGTGTTTGTAAGCTGTTTCTTTTTACAAACGTTTACAGCGATATCTTCACCTGTTGGAGTGCTGCCTACAATCATACCTTCATATACTTGAGTGCCTGCACCAATAAACAGTGTTCCACGTTCTTGAGCATTAAATAAACCATAAGTTACAGCTTCACCTGTTTCAAATGCAATTAAAGCACCAATAGAACGTTTTTGAATTTCGCCCTTATATGGCTGATACTCATGGAATACAGTGTTCATAACACCCTCACCCTTTGTATCGGTTAGAAATTCACTACGATAACCAAATAAACCACGAGCAGGAATTAAAAATTCAACTCTCATACGGTCATCACCCTTAGGGCTCATAGTTACAAGCTCACCCTTACGAGAACCCATTTTCTCCATAACAGAACCAAGGGACTCCTGCGGAACGTCAGCAATCATACGTTCAATAGGTTCACATTTAACACCATCAATTTCCTTCATCATAGCTTTAGGTGCACCCACTTGGAATTCATAACCTTCACGGCGTAAGTTTTCAGTTAGGATTGAAAGGTGCATTTCACCACGACCAGCAACCTTAAATGAGTCGGTTGTATCGGTTTCTGTAACTCTCAAGGAAATATCACGCAGTAATTCTTTAAATAAACGGTCACGAAGATGACGAGAAGTTACAAATTTACCTTCCTTACCAGCAAATGGAGAGTCATTTACAGAGAAATACATTTCAACAGTAGGTTCAGAGATTTTAACAAATGGCAAAGGCTCATTTGTACCAACAGCACATAATGTTTCGCCAATAGTGATGTTTTCAATACCAGAGAAACAAACAATGTCACCCGCTTTCATTTCATCAACAGGTGTACGAACTAAGCCTTCTATTGCATAAAGAGAAACTATTTTTGAATTATAAGGCTTAATACTTTGGTGATAGTCACAAACAGTAACTTGTTGACCTACCTTCAAACTCCCACGCTCAATTCTACCGATACCAATTCTGCCCACATATTCATTATAATCAATAGATGAAACTAACATTTGAGTTTCACCTTCCATATCAACATCAGGACCTGGGATATGAGAAAGAATATTTTCAAATAATGGAACAAGGTCTTCACCTTGAACATCTGGTGACATAGAAGCTGTGCCATCACGACCAGAGCAATAAATAATAGGGCTGTCAAGCTGTTCATCAGTTGCATCTAGTGTTAAAAGCAGCTCTAATACTTCATCGCCTACTTCATCAAGTCTTGCATCTGGTCTATCAATTTTATTTACAACAATAATAATTTTATGACCGAACTCTAAAGCCTTTTGAAGTACAAAACGTGTTTGAGGCATAGGACCTTCTGCTGCATCAACAAGCAGAATAACACCATCAACCATTTTTAAAATACGTTCTACCTCACCAGAGAAATCGGCATGTCCTGGGGTATCGACAATATTAATTTTAGTATCCTTGTAGTGCAAAGATGTGTTTTTAGCGAGGATAGTGATACCACGTTCACGTTCAATATCATTTGAATCCATAACACGTTCTTCAACTACTTGGTTTTCTCTAAATGTACCTGCTTGTTTTAGCATCTGGTCAACCAAAGTTGTTTTACCATGGTCAACGTGAGCAATAATAGCAATATTTCTTAAATCGTTTCTAATCATGTGTCCTCCTATTAACGCAATTACAACTTTTTATTCGTATTTTATTATATCTTGTGTTTAATATTATTTCCATATACTTATGTACAGAATTTTGATAAAAGACCGCAAAAAAAAACTGTTAGATTTTTAGTTTTTTTTTCAAAAAAATACTTGACTTTTATTTTACATTTAGATATAATAATCTCTGTCAGTTAGACAACTGAATATTTAGCCGAATTGTGTAAAGGTAGCACGACAGACTCTGACTCTGTTTGTGAGGGTTCGAATCCTTCTTCGGCTGCCACTAAGCCTGATACATTATATCAGGTTTTTTTATGCTTAAATTTTAAAATGCAGCCGAATTTTTCTCAGCTGCATTTTTTATATATTCTGTTTTATAGCAAGCTCTGCACCTAGTTTTATACCTTTTATTATGCTTTCTATATCATCTACTGAAAGAGGCTCACCATGAAACTGTAAACCACGTTTTTGACGCATAGCTTTAAAAAAATCCTCAAGCATTTCATCAAGTTCTATTAACTCCTGCTCTGAGCTATCCGATAAAAGCCAATCTAATTTTACATCAAATAATTTTGATATTTTAATAAGTAAATCATAAGGCGGTTCACGTCTGCCCTGTTCATACATACCAACAGCACTTTGAGAGATTTCAAGTTTTTTTGCAAGTTCGCCCTGTGTCATTTGCAACCCACATCTAAGCATACGAATACGCTGCCCTAACATCATTTTTATTAACCTATGCTTTCCTTGCGTTCTCTACCCTCACGAAGCAAAGTGCAAAGACGTTCTTCTTCATCATTTGCAATGGCATCACGATATTCTGTTAAATGCAATATAATTTCATCTATTTCTTTAACCAGTGGTTCTTTATTTTTTAAAAATAACTCAGTCCACATATTTTCATTTAATTTTGCAACTCTGGTTAAATCCTTGTAACTTCCCGCTGAATAACCATTATGTCTAAGTGCTTCAGGACTTTTAATATAAGCACTTGAAACCACATGAGCAAGCTGAGAAGTAAAAGCAATCATAGCGTCATGCTGTTCAGGTGAGCAGCGTACAACTTGACCAAAACCCAAAGCATTAAAAAAGCCGTCCATCTCATCTACCGCCCATAAAGGACTAGAAGCGTTAGGAACTAAAATCATACTTGCATCTTGAAAAAGGTCAGCATCAGCAAAAGCATAACCTGAAAACTCTTTACCAGCCATAGGGTGACCACCGATAAAATGCACACCAGCTTTTTTAGCAGGTTCAGTTAGTTTTTCATCAAGGTATTTTTTTACACCTACTAAATCTACTATAATAGCACCTTTTTTCATTTTAGGCATTTTTTCAATAAGAAAATCAACAGTTGCCTGTGGATAAAGGCTAATAATCATAATATCAGCTTCAGCTATTATATTATCATCAGCAATACCATCTAATGTGCCGTCAGCTAATGCTCTTTCAGCTACCGAGCGGGTACGGTTATAACCGTAAACCTCATTATCAGTATATTTATGGATAGCCATAGCCATTGAGCCGCCCATAAGACCTAAACCAACGATTACTACCTTTTTTTTCATTTCCAACGCCCCTTATACTTCATGATAATACGCCATGGCAATAATATAATCCATATAGCCATAGCACCAAATACATTTAATATTAAATCATCTACATCACAGCTACCTGTTCTAGTAAAGTATTGTACACCTTCAACGGTTGAAACCATAATAAAAATAGTTAAAAAGAACAATAAAAAATTATGTTCTGCTTTAAAAAGAGCAGGTAAAAAGATTGCCATAGGTGCAAAAGCTGCAATATTTCCTATCAAATTTATAATAACAAGTTCTTTTGTTATATTTCCGAGTTTATAAGCGGTTAAATAGTTTCGTATTGTATAAAAAGGCTTTAAATTTATACCACCAAGTGCAGCATCTCTGCCGAAACCTATATCAAAAAACAGTAAATTTGCAAGCACCCAAAGATAATATAAAAACATTATCCAAAGCCAAATTCTTTTATTTACTGAACTTGCAAATGGATTTATTGAAACTGTAAGCAAAACTATAAAAATAGCAGCTAAAACAAGTTTTATTTGAGGTTCTATTATAAATTTACCGCTATGTTCAAGATATATATTGATACCAAGAAAAGCTACACAAAGAATACGAAAAAACCAAATAACAGGATTTTTCAAAAAATCAGCTCACAATCATTATTTAATTAAATCTTTTATAACCTCACCAGCAATAATCATACCTGCAACCGGAGGAACAAAAGATATACTAGCGGGTACAAGTCTACCAGCAGTGCCTTTTTTATCTTCTAAGCAGTTTTGATAACGCTCTTTAGGTATTTTTTGAGGTTCTTCTTTTGAATATACAACTTTTAGTTTTTTTACACCTCGGTTTTTAAGCTCCTTTCTTATAACTCTAGCAAGCGGGCAAACCGAAGTTTTATAAATATCTGTTACTTCAAACTGAGTAGGGTCAAGTTTATTGCCTGTACCCATACTTGAAATTATATTAACACCTTGTTTATAACATTTTTCTATCATAAAAAGTTTAGCAGATACAGTATCTATTGCATCTATTATATAATCAAATTTAGTAAAATCAAAATCACTTTGTTCTGTTAGAAAAAGCTGTAAAGCTGTTACATTGCAATTTGGGTTTATATCTTTTATTCTATTCGCCATAGCCTCAGCTTTTGGCATACCAGTAGTAGAATTAAGAGCTATAATCTGTCGGTTTCTATTGGTTATAGAAATAGTATCACCATCTATTAAAGTAAGATTTTCTATACCACTTCTAGCTAGAGCTTCACAGCAAGCTGAACCAACTCCACCAACACCAAAAACCGCTACTTTAGCATTTTTTAATTTATCCATAGCCTCACTGCCCAAAAGCAGTTCAGTTCTTGAAAATTCTTTAAGCATTATTCCCTCCTATTGATTACAAAATGTTGTTTTTAGTGTAACATATTGCAAATATATTGTAAAGCCAACTGTTTTTATATGTCTTAAAACCTTGTGTTTATACAACTTTTATGATATGATTATCGTGTATTTATGGGAGGATTATGCATGAAAGTTTCCACAAAAGGACGATATGCACTCAGACTTATGATTGACCTTGCGGAACATGACCACGGGAGTTTCATTCCGCTAAAGGAAATTTCTGCTCGTCAAGGCATATCCATAAAATATCTTGAACAAATTGTAAATCAGCTTAGCCGTTCAGGGCTTTTACGCTCTGTTCGTGGTGCACAAGGTGGCTATCGCCTTGCAAAGCCTGCAAAGGCTTACACTGCTGGTGAAATTCTGCGTGTTACTGAAGGTGGACTTGCACCTATTGCATGTCTTGAAAAAAATGCCGCAGTATGCCCTAGAAATGATACCTGTTCTACTCTGCCATTTTGGAATGGTTTTGCACAGGCTATAAATAATTATGTTGATAATATAACCTTAGAAGATTTGGTAAATCAACATCGAGATATTATAAAAAAGTAATAATTTTATTGTAAAGGATTGAATATAATGCTTTCTGCTCAGAAAAAAGAATTTATTGAATTTATGATGAGTGCTGATGTGCTGCGTTTTGGTAGCTTTGTTACAAAGTCCGGCAGACAAACACCATACTTTGTAAATACAGGCAACTATAAAACAGGTTTGCAAAACTCACGTCTAGGCGAATTTTATGCAGCGGCTATTAAAGAAGCAATCGGTGATAATTTTGATGCAATGTTCGGCCCTGCATATAAAGGTATACCACTTGCAACTTCAACATCTGGTGCATTAGCTCGCAACTTTGGCATTGATAAGCCATTCTTCTTTAATCGTAAAGAAGTTAAAGACCATGGCGAAGGCGGTAGCATTGTAGGCTATAAGCCACAGGACGGCGATAGAGTTATTATTATTGAAGATGTTATCACCGCTGGTACAGCTATTCGTGAAACTATGCCTGTACTTACTGGCTGTGCAGATGTAAAAGTAACAGATATGTTTATCTCTGTAAACCGCTGTGAAGTAGGTCAAACCGCTGGCAAAACTGCTGTTATGGAAGTTGGCGAAGAATTTGGTATTAAAGTGCATTCTTTAATCACAGTACGTGATATTTATGAATATCTAAAGGAACAAGGCACTTATGCTGATATTCTTCCACAGATGGAAGCATATATGGCTCAGTATTGCGTATTTGAAGATTAATGATTTTAAAAATCCATCTTTATAAAAAGATGGATTTTTTATTTTATAATTGGAAGCATTAAAATATATAAAATTGGCTGATGAACTAGATATATAATCAAACTATTCTGACCTATAAAAGCAAGAGATTTAATATTTATATCTTTTTTAATATTAAAATTTAATTTGGATAAATAATATCCCGCTAGAAATAAAAATAAATATGGAAAAATAGGAAAATAATCAGCCGAACTAAAATCTGGAGATAATAGCCCTAAAAGTGATAACCAATATGAAACATACCAACCTTTTGGAAGATATAAACCAAATCCAAAAAATCCTAAATATCCATTAGGAATATTATATGTAATAATAAATAACAAAATGCATATACAAAGTCCTATTGAGCTTGGTATTTGATTTATAAAATTTTTAATTAACATAAAAATTATAAAACATAATGTCATACAATGAAGTATGCCAAAAACAATTAATGTTTTATCTCCAGTTATAGAGGTAACTAAGGTTATTGACATAGCACATATAGCAAGAATAATTGTATGTTTTAAAATACGTGAAGAAAATCTTATGCAAAAGCCTGCTAATAAAAGAAATGTACCACATATTGAAAACTGCCAAAATGAAGCTAAGTTTGTATGATACCAATTTAACTTTATATCAGTTAAGTTATCAATATTCCAACACAAATGATATAAAATCATATTTACAACCGCAAAACCACGAATTGTATCTATAAATAGATAACGTGGTTTTGTTTGTGACACACGCTCAAGGGTTACAGAAGACAAATTTCATCATTCCTTAAAACCAAGTTTTTACAATATTATATCATAAGTTTAGCATAACAAAATCCCCTTTCACATACTATTTACAGAAAGGGGATTTATTTTTTATGATTACTTATATTGTTCTGCCCAAACAGGCTGAGCCTCCATAAGAGATTTTTGAATATCTAATATACGTTGATTGCTGCTACCTCTAAATTTAAGGTCAAGGCTTTTTTTATCTTGTTCAAATTTGCCATCAACTAATAAATCCAGTTTAGAAAGCAGTAAATTTGTATACTTATCATTTTTATTTATAAGTTCTTCAAAAGTATAACCGGTGTAACACATCAAATGTTTACCCATTTGTTTTAAATGGTTAGCTAAATTGTATAATGCTTCTGCTTGACAAAAAGGTTCACCACCTGAAAAAGTCACACCTGATATATAAGGCATATCTTTTAGTGTAGTTATAATTTCATCTATAGAGATTTCTTTTCCGCCTTTAAAGTCATGTGTTTGTGGGTTATGGCAACCAAGACAGTTATGCGGACAGCCTTGCACGAAAATTGTAAATCTTATAGAAGGACCATCTACTATAGACTCCTTGACTATACCTGCAATATTAAGAGTTGTTTTCATCTTTAAGCTGAACGGCTATCTGTTAGAGAACAATCACATGCATCATGTTTTACTCTGTCATGTTCTTCAGCACGTTTGCCATTGTTAAATCTATCTAAAGTACCCACTAAATAACCTGTTATACGACGAATTCTTTCAAATCCTACGCCTTCGCCAACAACTTCAACGCCATTTACTTCGGTTACTTGATACTTCTTTGCCATTTTACATCTCTTCCTTTCTTATAAAAAACGGTTATCAACAGGATACTATCCAATAGAATTAGGTATACGGTCTGCCTCTTCGTTTTGGTCGCCGTGATAACCAATAGTTGTACTATTGTAGTTTTTATAAAGCCCTAATTTTTTAAGCTTTTCGAGTGGTACTCCTTCGCCCTCACGTCTGCCACAGCGTGGGCAAACATCACCAATAATACCCGTATAACCACAAACAGGGTCACGGTCTATTGGGTGATTTATAGCACCATAACCAATACCGCATTCTTTCATATAGCGAACAATTTGTTCAAATGCTTCAAGGTTATTGGTTGGGTCGCCATCAAGCTCTATATAGCTTATATGACCGCCATTTGTAAGTTCATGGTAAGGGGCTTCTGTTCTTATTTTTTCAAATGCACTTATTGGATAATAAACAGGCACATGGAAAGAGTTTGTATAATAATCTCTATCCGTAACACCCTCTATATTACCATAACGTTTACAGTCGATTTTAACAAATCTACCAGAAAGCCCTTCTGCTGGAGTAGCGATTAAAGAAAAGTTTAATTTATACTGTTCTGCTGCGTCGTCCATACGCTCACGCATATGTTTAACTATCTTTAAACCTAATTCCTGAGCCTGTTTGCTCTCGCCATGGTGTACACCTATAAGAGCTTTAAGACACTCAGCAAGCCCTATAAAGCCACATGTTAAAGTACCATGCTTTAAAACTTCACCCACCTCATCATCTGGGTTTAACTTATCAGAGTCAATCCAAACGCCTTGACCCATTAAGAATGGATAGTTGCGTACTTTCTTTTGACTTTGAATTTTAAATCTATCAAGTAATTGTTTTATAACAAGGTCTATTTTATCATCTAGCTGTTTAAAGAATAAATCAATATCACCTTTGCTTAAAATTGCAATTCTTGGTAAATTGATAGATGTAAAACTTAAATTACCTCGACCATTTACAATTTCTCTTGATGGGTCATAAACATTGCCTAAAACACGAGTGCGACAACCCATATAAGCACATTCGGTTTCTGGGTGATTAGGTTTATAATATTTTAGGTTAAATGGAGCATCAATAAAAGAGAAATTAGGAAACATACGCTTTGCAGAAACTTTCATAGCAAGTTTAAACAAATCATAGTTAGGGTCTTCAGGATTAAAGTTAACACCCTCTTTTACCTTGAAAATATGTATTGGGAAAATAGAAGTTTCACCATTTCCAAGACCATCATATGTAGCCATTAACAAGCATTCCATAACAAGTCTACCTTCTGGTGAAGTATCAGTACCATAGTTAAGAGAAGAAAACGGAATTTGAGCACCTGCACGAGAATGCATAGTGTTTAAATTATGAACTAATGCCTCCATTGCTTGATAGGTATTTCTCTTTACCTCTTTTAAAGCGTATTTTCTTACAAAATGCATGATTTTGCTTGCTGTTTTTTCATCTGTATGATTTAAAAGCTCGGCTTTAACTGCCTCGTCAAAGCCATTATTGCCCGCCATACATGCCCAGACACCAGTTTGTTCTTCGCATTTGCTTATTATACCCTTACCAAGCATTTCGCCATCATCTTGTTCAAGATATATTTCTACTGCTTTAACTAAATTTTCTGTAAAGCATTTGCGGAATGTTTTTTTAACACCTGGAGCCATTGAATAATCAAAATTTGGAACACTTTGACCGCCGTGCTGGTCATTTTGGTTTGACTGTATGGCAATACAAGCAAGAGCAGAATAAGACCTAATATCATTAGGCTCTCTTAAAAATCCATGACCTGTGCAAAATCCATCTTTAAATAAAGTTAATAAATCAATTTGGCAACAAGTAGTTGTAAGTGTTAAAAAATCCATATCATGGATATGAATATCACCTTCTCTATGGGCTTTAGCCTGTTCTGGGTCTAAGATAAACATATCATAAAACTGTTTAGCACCCTCAGAGCCATATTTAAGCATAGTACCCATAGCGGTATCGCCATCTATATTGGCATTTTCACGTTTAACATCATTTTCAAAAGATGATTTAAAAGTTAAGTCCTCATATACTTTCATGAGTCTTGTATTCATTTCACGTACTCTTGTACGTTCATCACGATAAAGGATATATTTTTTAGCTGTACGAGCGTGACCGGTTTTAACCAGCACTTTTTCCACCATATCCTGAACCTGTTCAACTGTTGGACAACAAAGCAATTCGTCCTCTAACATTTTCTCAACCTGAAGTGCAAGATTTTGTGCAGTTTCATAATCTTGACCGCCTGTAGCCTGAGCCGCTCTAAATATCGCATCTGCAATTTTTTTACGTTCAAAGTCTACTGTTCTGCCGTCACGTTTGACGATTTGCTTAACCATTTATACAGTCTGTCCTTTCCACCCATACTGCGTTTAAATCAGAAAAAAGTTCAAAAAAACGCAATATTCACAAAATTTCGTATCAAACATCTGTTCGTGGCACAATATATAGTGCCATATATCAGACGGTACTTAGTATTGTAGACTCTTTACCCTAGCTTGTCAAGAAGTGTAAAAATGTTTTGGCACAATAAACGAAATTAAAAAAATTATTTCTAAACTTTCATCATCTATATTATAAAATTAATTAAATGGAGGAAAAAATTTGTGAATAACTCTGTGTATAAAATGTTAACAGAAGGCTGGCCAAAAGTTGACAAACAAGCATCAAATCCACAGCTTGTTAGAGCATTATTTTCTGTTTTTGGCGGTAGAGATAGTGAGCTTACATTGCTTAATCAGTACCTATATCAAGCTATGGTTTTAAGAGAGCAAAACAACATGCTTTTATCTGAGCTATTTGATGCTACAGCCAACGACCAAATGCAGCATATAAGGCATTTAGGGCGTCTTATATGCCGTTATGGAGGTGAGCCTAGATTTATTTCATATATAGGAGGACGTGGCATTTCTTGGTCATCAGGCAATATTTACTACGAAAAAAATGCTGATAGAATGCTTGATAAATCTATCCTTTGTGAAAGGCAAATTTTAAGACAATATAAAACAATATTAAATTCAAATATTTTAGACACTCAGCCAAAACAGCTTATTGAGCGAATTATGAAAGATACCGAGCATCATATAAATTTATTTAACACCATACTTAATAATTAGCATATAAAAAAACCGTTTCTAAAAATAATACTTAGAAACGGTTTTTATCTTATTCTTTTTCAAAAACACAAACCACCATTTTGACTAAACATTCTTTTAATAATGGCAATTTTGCAAATGGTGCAAAAAAATTACGCAATGGAACTTCACGATAATAAGCGAGTTTCATTCCTGAATTTTTACGAAGTCCATTAAAACGTTTAATTGTCATATGATTTATATATGAAAAATACTCTTTTCCTTGAGCATTTTTAGATATACGAAATTCTATACGGTCATCACCATCAGGCACAGTTTTACATAACTGCTTATATGCATCTACAAGAGTATCTTCTGAAAAGAACATATGCACCCATGGTATTGCTATTAAATCGGACAAATGTGCACCAAATGGGTGATAATATGGTGGAAAATTAACATATAATCTGCCGCCTGGTTTTAACACACGACGAACCTCTGCAAGCACCAAGTCTGGACGGTCTACATGCTCCATAGCATCATTCATAATTATAGTGTCAAAGCTATTATCTGGGAAGCCTGTATTAGCTGCATCGCCTACAACAAATGTGAACTTATCTGCATAGCCAAGCTGTTGTGCTAGTTGTTCTGCCTCCTCTTTATAATGTGCTACAATATCCATACCTACAATTTTTTTTACGCCTTGTGACGCATAATACATGGTTTTACCACCTGCACCACAGCCTACATCTAATACAGTTTTATCCTCAAACATTTCTTTTGTTGAGTAATGTTCTGTATAAAATGCAATCGTGTTTGCACCACGTTTATACTGCCACATTGCATAGCTTTCCTTGCCTTCATTTTGAAGGTTAAAAGGGTGTACGGGCAAAGGAAACAAACGGTTTAATGTCAAAAGTAATTTTGTCATCATTAATACTTCTCCTATATAAGCCTTTTAATCAAACTTAATTATAAAGGAATTAGCTATAAATTGCAATAAAAAACACCTCTAACACGTTGCTAGAGGTGTTTGATATTTATTTGGTAAACAAGGAATTACTTGTTGTCAACCTCAGCCATATGCTCGATAAGCATAAGCAGCTTGTTAGAGTAGCCCCATTCGTTGTCATACCAAGATACAACCTTAACGAAAGTATCAGTTAGCTGGATACCAGCCTTAGCGTCAAAGATAGAAGTGCGTGGGTCGCCTAGGAAGTCAGAAGAAACAACGTCTTCATCAGTGTAACCAAGAACGCCCTTTAGACCGCCCTCGCTCATTGGCTTCTCAGAAGCAGCCTTCATAGCAGCACAGATTTCATCATAAGTTGCAGCCTTAGCTAGGTTACAGGTTAAGTCAACAACAGAAACGTCCAGAGTAGGAACACGCATAGACATACCAGTTAGCTTACCGTTTAGCTTTGGATATACCTTACCAACAGCCTTTGCAGCACCAGTAGAAGATGGAATGATGTTGCCAGTAGCAGCACGACCACCACGCCAGTCCTTCTTAGAAGGGCCGTCAACAACCTTCTGAGTACCAGTTGCAGAGTGAACAGTAGTCATCAGACCTTCAGTGATACCGAAAGCTTCATCAAGAACCTTAGCGATTGGAGCTAAGCAGTTAGTAGTACAAGAAGCGTTAGATACAAAAGTCATATCCTTAGTGTAGTCGTTCTGGTTAACGCCCATAACGAACATTGGGGTGTCGTCCTTAGAAGGAGCAGACATGATAACCTTCTTAGCACCGCCATCGATGTGAGCCTGAGCCTTTTCCTTAGTTAGGAATACGCCAGTGGATTCAACAACGTAATCAACGCCGTCCTTGCCCCATGGAATGTTCTTTGGATCCATTTCAGCGTGGAACAGAATTTTCTTACCGTCAACGGTGATAGAGTTTTCATCATACTCAATGGTGCCATCGTAACGACCATGCATTGTGTCATACTTTAGCATGTAAGCCATGTAGTCTGGAGTCATAAAAGGATCGTTTACTGCAACGAACTCGATGTTTGGGTTCTTCAGACCAGCACGGAAAACCATACGACCGATACGACCGAAACCATTGATACCTACTTTAATAGCCATGTTAATAATTCCTCCTAACAGCTCTTTTTGGGAACTTTATGGATATATTATAAACCATAGTATACCATTTCTGCAAGAGCAATTTGTGAAAAGTATGTCATATTTCTTTGTTTTTTTCCACAATATTCTTTGCAAACTATACAGCTATGATGTTATAATAATAATATCTTGGCACATTTTTGGTCAATTATGTATAACTCTTTTGATAATTATGCAAGATAAAAATAAATTAAAAAGGTGCTTTATATGTCAGATTTCACAAATTTCCAGCTTTCTGAGCTAATGTTAGATATGATGTGTGCAGAAAGTGCCATTTTTGTACTTGTTTCTGCACAAGGAAATATAATAACACAAACACCAGCTGCAGAAAAAGTGCTTAAACAATCTAAATTACGTCCTATTTCTGAGGTTTTAAGTGCATCTGCTGCAAATTCACTTAAAACAACACTCAAAACTGGCGAGCCAATACAAACCATAGAAGCTATTGATTCAAATATATATCGTTTAGACATAAGAGCATGTGAACAAGGTGCTTTGTTATACTTTATGCCTACAGAAAATTTGTTCCAAGGTTTACCTGCACACACAAAATATGAATTATCTACTGCACTTTCACGCAATTTTATAGCGTTAAACCTAATGAAAAACCGTAAAACATTGGATTTTGATATACTAGATAGCATTCATAAGAACACTTTGCGTATTCATAGAGAAATAACACATTTACAAATGCTTGAAAATAATACCGATTTAAATATATCTATGAACCCTACTTTGAATGATTTAGTGGCAATATGTGTTAATATTTTAAGCGAATGCAGAAAAATCTTATTTAATATAAATTTTATTATAGATACTCCAAAAGAACTCACAGCAGTTTTTGATAAAAAGCTTATAAGTCATGCGGTTTTAAACCTGCTTTCAAATGCAATGGCAGCACAAAATGTAACTGAAATTAAGCTTTCATTATATAAAAAAGATGATATGATTTATATAGAGGTTTCTGATAATGGCATAGGTATAGCTGAAGAATGTATTGATGAAATCGGTTCTGAATATGTTTTTCATCAAGATATGGATAGCTTTAGATATGATAAAAGCCATGGCATTGCCTCTGGTTTTGGGCTTTCGGTCGTTAAGCGTATTGCAAATCTTCACAGCGGAGTTTTTAAAGCCTTTGCAAATGAAAATGAAGGTAGTACAATGCAAATTATTTTTCCAGACAATATATTACCCAATTCGCTAATGAGCCAATTTATAGAAATGGCTACTCTTGATGTAATTGAAACCGAGCTTTCTGTTCTATAAAACTGAATATACTCAATAAATGGTGAAATTGCGAAAAATTTCACCATTTATTTATTGTTATATTTTGAGTAACTTTTGAATTTCTTTTGTTAAAACTTCTATATTTTATCTTTTGTTTCTATTTTTACACAAGAAATATATTGATTATTATATAGAAAAATAAGTATAATTTATCTTGAGTAAAATTGCGTTTTACCACATTTACTCTGCTGCCTTATTTTATTTAGTGCAGCCTTTTATTATTTTTTGTACACACAATTTAAATGGAGAGGTGAAATTCATGGTGTACTCGTTTCGTGGCGGTATTCACCCAGGTCCGCATTCTGACCCAGGTTATAAATCCGCAACAAACACTAAAGCCATAGAAATACTGCCGACACCTGATGTGGTGATTCTGCCTGTTTCTATGCACATCGGTGCTCCTGCAAAGCCTATAGTTAAAACTGGCGATATAGTTGACCTTGGTCAGCCTATCGCTGAAGCTGGCGGTTTTGTGTCTGCACCAGTTCATGCAACTGTTTCTGGTAAGGTAATTGCAGTTGAGCCAAGACTGCACCCAAACGGAAGCAAAATCATGAGTATTGTCATTGAAAACGACAAAGAAGACCGTTTGCATGAGTCTGTCCACCCTTATGACTTTGCAAACATGACAAATGAAGAACGAATTGAAACTATTCGTTCTGCTGGTATGGTAGGTCATGGCGGTGCTACATTCCCAACTCATGTAAAAATCCAGTCAGGTATTGGCAAATGCGATACTATTATAGTAAACGCTGCTGAATGTGAACCTTATATCACATCTGACCACAGATTGCTTCTTGAGCGTCCTGAAGAAGTGGTTGGCGGACTTAAAATGCTTGCTGATATCATGGAAGTTCCTAATGCTATTATTGCCATTGAGGAAAATAAGAGCGATACATTTGCTAAAATAAATGAGCTTATCACCAATGATAGCCGTTTAAAACTGTATCCTTTAAAGTGTAAATATCCACAGGGTGCAGAAAAGCAGCTTATTAACGCTTGTACTGGTAGAGAAGTTCCAAGCGGCAAACTTCCAGCTGATGCAGGCTGTGCAGTATTCAATGTAGATACCACAGGTGCTATTTATCGTAGATTTACAACTGGTATGCCTGTTGTACGTCGTATTGTTACTGTTTCTGGTTCTGCAATTAAAGAGCCTAAAAACCTTGAAGTTAGAATTGGTACTCAGGTTGAACGCCTTATAGATGCTTGTGGCGGCTTTAAGGAGGCTCCAAATAAGCTGATTATGGGCGGCCCTATGATGGGTGTTTCCCAGTTCTCTCTTGAAATTCCTGTTTTCAAAGGCACAAATGCTTTCCTTGCTTTCTGCGGTGATGAAGATAAGCGTGAAGAAAATCCAAGCTGTATACGCTGCGGTAAATGTATAAACGCTTGCCCTATGCATTTAATGCCTATGATGATGAATGCATACGGTAATGCAGGTGACTATAACACATGCGTTTCACTTGGTGCTATGGACTGTATTGAATGTGGTTCATGTGCTTATGTATGTCCTGCTAGAATTCAGCTTGTACAGCGTTTCCGCCTGACAAAAGCTCATGTTATGGCAGAGCGTGCAGCAGCTAAGGCAAAGGCTGACGCTGAAGCAGCCAAGGCTAAGGCAGAAAAAAATTCGGAAGAAAGCAAATAATGGGGGTAAAAACGAATGTATGATTTAAGTAAAGTAGTTGTCACCTCCTCGCCACATATAAAAGCTGAGGACAACACAAAAAGCTTAATGCTTGATGTTGTTTTAGCTCTTATTCCTGCACTTGCCGTTGCTATTTTTACTTTCGGTTTCCGTGCACTGACTATAACAGTGGCAACTATTATTTCCTGTGTTGTTTTTGAATGGCTTTATTGTAAAGTAAACCATAAAAAATCTACTGTGGGCGATTTATCTGCGGTAGTTACTGGTATTTTAATTGCATTTAATGTACCTGTTGCAGCTCCTATCTGGATGCCTGTTATTGGTGGTGCATTTGCAATTATTGTTGTAAAAATGCTGTTTGGTGGTATTGGTAAAAACTTTATGAACCCAGCTTTAGGTGCTCGTGCATTTATGATGGCTTCTTGGCCTGCACTTATGACAACTTGGGTTCAACCTCATCAAAAATTGCCTTTATTCGGTAATGTTGAAGTTACAGATGCGATTTCAACCGCTACACCACTTGCTTCTTTAAAGGCTAAAACTTTACCAAGTGAGACCTTAATGGATTTATTCTTTGGTCAGCATGGCGGTGTTATTGGTGAAACCTGTGCACTTGCTCTTTTAATTGGTGGTATTTATCTGCTAATCCGCAAAGTTATCACTATAAATATCCCAGCTGCTTATATTTTAACTGTTGCTGTTTTAACATTCCTGTTCCCAATGGGTGATGTTGACAGAATTCAGTGGATGCTTAGCCAAGTTCTTTCTGGTGGTCTAATGCTTGGTGCATTCTTTATGGCTACCGACTATGTTACAAGCCCTGTCACTCCAAAGGGACAAATTGTATTTGGCATAGGCTGTGGCGTACTTACTGTATTTATCCGTTATTTTGGCGGTCTGCCAGAAGGTGTTTCCTACTCCATTCTGATTATGAATGCTCTTGTATGGATGATTGACCAAAAGTGCCTGCCAAGAAAATTTGGTTATTCTGAAGCTAAGGAGGGCAAGTAATCATGAGCGAAACTAAAAAAGAAAGCATGGGCATGCTTGCTCTGGTACTGTTTTTAATCACATTTATAACTGCACTGTTACTTGGTTTTATAAATCAGGTTACAGCTCCACAGATTGCAAAGAATAAAGAAGCAACTCGTGCAGCTGCTATGGCACAGTTAATTCCTGGTGCTGAATTTGAGCTTGCAGAAGTATCCGAAGTTCCAGCTCCAGATAAAAACACACCAGCAATACAGAATATTTATGAAGCTGTTGTTGATGGTGAAACTGTTGGTTATTGTATGGAAGTTCTACCTTCTGGTTTCGGTGGTACATTAACTGTTGTTGTTGGTGTAAATCTTGATGGCACAATTGCTGGTGCACAGGTTACAAGCCATGCAGAAACCCCAGGTCTTGGTGCAAAAGCACAGGCTGACCCTACATGGATTCCACAGTTTGCAGGCAAACCTGCTGATGGCTCTCTGGCTGTTACTAAAGATGGTGGTGATATAGTATCTATCACAGGTGCTACAATTACTTCCCGTGCAGTAACACTTGCTGTAAACACTGCTGCAAATTACGTTTTAAGTCTTGAAGGCTAAGGAGGACAATTTATGAAATTCAAAGATAGATTACATTCAGCTGTCCTTCTGGACAACCCTGTATTTATGCAGACTATTGGTCTGTGTCCATCTCTAGCAACTACAACTTCCCTATCCAATGCTATTGGTATGGGTTTAGCTGCTACTGTTGTACTTATTTGCTCAAACATTGTTATTTCTCTGCTGCGTAAGTTTATCCCTGAAAAGGTTCGTATTGCAGCATTTATAACAATTATTGCAGGTTTCGTTACCATTATTGATTTAAGCCTTCAGGCATTTATCCCTTCACTGGCTGCGTCTCTTGGTCTGTTCCTGCCTCTTATCGTTGTTAACTGTATCATTTTAGGTCGTGCGGAAGCTTATGCATCTAAAAATAAGGTTCTGCCTTCTGCTCTTGATGGTGTTTGCATGGGTATTGGCTTTACATTTGCTCTTATACTAATGGGCTTCTTTAGAGAGCTACTTGGTGCAGGCACAATTCTTTCTGGTTATGTAGGTGCAGATAAGCTTGGTATTAAAATACCATTTCTTTATGAAAATCCAATTTCAATGATGATTTTGCCAGCGGGCGGTTTCCTTATGATGGGTTTTCTACTTGCTACAATACAGTACTTTATGAATAAGAAGAAGGGGGATAAGTAAATGAATTACTTTGCTGCTGTGCAGGCAGGTTTGCCTGATAGCATGGCACTGACTGATATAATCTTCCTTGCTATTTCAGCTGTGCTTGTAAACAACTATATCCTTGTACAGTTTTTAGGCTGTTGTTCATTCTTTGGCGTATCCAAAAAGACTGATACCGCAGTCGGCATGGGTATGGCTGTTATTTTCGTTATGGCTCTTGCATCAATTGTTTCTTGGGCTGTAAACTATTTTGTGCTTGTTCCACTAGAGCTTGAATATATGCGTACAATCGCATTTATTCTGGTTATTGCTACTTTAGTACAGTTTGTAGAAATGTTTATGAAGAAAGCAATGCCATCTCTTTACCAAGCACTTGGTATCTTCCTGCCACTAATTACAACTAACTGTGCTGTACTTGGTGCAGCTATCACCAATATTGACAATCAGTATTCACTGCTTGGCTCTATTGTTTATGGTGTATTTGCGGGTGTTGGTTATTTAGTTGCGATTGTTATTTTTGCATCTATCCGTGAGCGTCTGGAAGTTACCGCAAAATGTCCTAAGTGCTTTGAAGGTTTTCCAATCGCACTGGTGTCTGCATCTCTGCTTGCAATGGCATTTATGGGCTTCTCTGGTCTAAAAATCTGGTAAGCAAAAGGAGAGCGTGAGAAATGGATTTTACAAATATTATTTTTGCAGTAGCATCTCTTAGTATAATGGGTTTGCTATTTGCAATACTTCTAGGCGTAGCAGCAAAGGTTTTTGCTGTTGAAGTTGACGAGCGAGTGCCACTTGTTCGTGAATGTCTGCCTGGTGCAAACTGTGGCGGTTGTGGCTATCCAGGTTGTGATGGTCTAGCGGCTGCAATCGTTGAGGGAAAAGCTCCTGTAAATGGTTGCCCTGTTGGCGGTGCTGCTTGTGCAGAAAAAATTGCTGCTGTTATGGGTGCTGAAGTTACAGCTGAAGAACCTAAGGTAGCTCATGTACATTGTGCTGGTGGCTGCAAAGCTATTGATAAGGCTAAATATGAAGGACTTCAGGACTGTAATGCGGCTATGCGTGTAGCTGCTGGCCCTAAGGAATGTGCTTTCGGCTGTATGGGCTTAGGCTCTTGTGTTTCCGCTTGTGCATTTGACGCTATACACATTGTTGATGGCAAGGCTTTAGTTGATACTGAAAAGTGTGTCGCTTGTGGTAAATGTGTAAGTGCCTGCCCTAAAAAGCTTATTGACCTCTTACCAAAATCTAAAAAGGTTCATGTTAACTGTACAAACCAAGACAAGGGTGCTGTTGCAATGAAGATTTGTGAAGTATCTTGTATTGGCTGTAAGAAGTGTGAAAAGACTTGTAAGTTTGATGCAATCCATGTTGAAAATGGTGTTGCTAAAATCGATTATGACAAGTGTAAGAACTGTAAGATGTGTGCTAAGGCTTGCCCAAGAAGTTGTATTGAGCCAATTCCTACTCCTGAAGAAAAGGAAAAGTTTGAGGCTATGATGAAAGCTCAAGCTGAAAAGGCTAAACAAGCTGCTGAGGCTGCAAAGGCTGCTGAATAAAAACATTAAAAATCCGTCTTTTTTATAAAAAGACGGATTTTTTGTATATTCCATAAATTCCCGTCAATACTAACAGTAACGCTTTATAACAAAAATGCATACACTTTAAGTGTATGACTAATCTATTTTGAAAGGTGGTTTTTTTGTGCAAAGTTTTTCAAGTACGGGAATTTGGACTCTTGAAAAAACCGATATAATCTATCCGCTTGTAAGATTTGTTATGCAACCAAACGATGAACTTTTAGAGCCTTCACCTGCACAGCTTTTATTTGATGTAACAGATAAATTATTATCTGGTAAGTGTGTGGGGGTTATGGCTGATGGTGCATCTCCACAAACCTTATCTGGTCTTTCTGAAATCTGGCATGATGGCAGACTTCTAAGACGTAGTGACGGTTGTTCATTTGTGTGTATTGAACCTTGTTTTGAAACACCTACACCAGCTCTTAAAAATGCTTATTTATCAAATATAGCATCTTTTCATTTTGCACTTTTCTCAAATACAACCCCAGAAGAAACTATGTTTAATAGAATGTTAAATACACACACTGATGCCCCTTTGAGGATTGATATACCAGAGTCATCAGATAAAATGACAATCATTGTTCATACCAATCAGCTAAAAGAAAGTGATTTTCTAAATAAACTATCTCAAGCTGTTTCAGCAAGCGGTAGAAATCTTGAATACAGTGCATAAAAAATAACCCGCAAATTGCGGGTTATTTTTGTTTGTTTACAAGCAATATGCCAACACATACAAATATAAGTGCTATTAAATTTTTAATTGTAAATACATTTTCATTTAAAATAACTGCACTTAAAATAGAGCCAAATACAGGCACTAAAAACATATAAACTGTGACTTTTGCAACGGGGTGATATTTAAGCATAACAGTCCAAAGTGAGAATGCAACAGCAGATAACACAGCTAAATATAAAAGTAAAATAAAGCCTTTAGCTGTAATATGTATCTGCCCTTTGCCTATCAGACCAACAACAGATAAAAATACACCGCCTATAAAAAGTTGCCAACCAGTAAGAAGCATAGCATCTTTACCCTTTGCAACTTTTCGGCTCACTACTGCACCTATTCCCTGTCCAACTGCACTCATAAGCATAAAGCCTTCACCTGTTATCTTGACTTTTTCAGCACCAAAACCACTGCCCGAAAGCACCGCTATAACGCCTAAAAAACCAATTATACAGCCTATTGTCTTTTTTAATGTTAGCTTATCTGTGACAAATACAAAATGTGCAATTATAACCGAAAAAAATGTTGATGTTGCACTGAGTACAGAACCTCTAACACCTGATGTATTGCCCACACCCAAATAATAAAACACATATTGCAGCACTGTTTGTACTGCACATATCATTAAAATTGCACTCCATTCACTTTTTTCTGGCTTTATAGGCTTATTTTGCACCTTCATAAGCAAAAGCACAAACAAGCCTGCGAGTGCAAAACGATAACCTGCAAATGTAAACTTTGCAAAAGTGTCTGTTATTTCTAAAAGCTCATAGCCTGTTTTTACAACAGGTATAGCACTACCCCAAAGGATAGTGCATATAAGTGCGGGAATTAATGTATTTTTCTGTATAAATGATTTATTCATTAAATTTTATGCAGTCCTTTTTCAAAAAACTCTGCATGTGCTCTTTTGCCACCTGCTAAAATTGAGCATTTGCCATCTAGCTTCATAGGTGAACCGTCAATCTGAGTCATAATACCACCAGCTTCTTCAATTATACACTTAGCTGCTGCAAAATCCCATGGACATACAACCCACTCTGTCATTAAATCAGCTCTACCACAACCAACCGCACATAAATCAAGTGCCGCTGAACCTGAACGGCGTAAATCAAGTGCATTATCAAATAAAGCTCTTGCAAGAGCAAAAGTTTTATCTGTATATTCAGCATAATAAGGTGCAGTACCTACACAAACCATACTGTTTGAAAGGCTACAATCTGAAACATGCACACGCTTTCCGTTTACATATGCACCCTTGCCCTTTTCTGCATGATACATTGTATCTGTGTAAGGGTCATAGACTACACCACAGATAATTTCTCCATCTTTTGCAACTCCAATACTAACTGCACTTACTCTATAACCCTTGATAAAGTTTGTTGTGCCGTCGATTGGGTCAACTATAAATGCAATACCACTGTGAACATCTTCCTGCTGACCATCTTCTTCACCATAAAAATGAGCGTCTGGATACAGTGCTAACAGCTCCTTTTGAAGTGTCTTTTGCACTAAAACATCATATTTAGTTACAAAATTCTTTTGACCTTCCTTTTCAGTTATGTTTCTTTCAATATCCTCCGCTGAAAGCATAATTTCACCGCATTGTCTTGCGATTTTCTGAAGATTTTCCATCATTTCCATTTTTATATACTCCTTTTTATAAAAATTAAAACCGTCGCATTAAAGCGACGGTTAAATTTAACGAAATTGATTTATTTCCGACATATATTCATAGCCCACAGTCGCTAAACGATGTTCAATTGCACTTCTAGCAAGATTTTCACCGTCACACAGTGCGTCAAGTGAGTTATATCTGTCACGAAGCATGGTATTTACCACGCTTAAAAGCATTATTGGGTCATTTGGTAGTGACATTGTTTTCTCCTTCTTTTTGTTTTTTAGATTTTAGAAAATCAAGTATTTTAACATGCTCTATTTTATCAAGTTGTTTTATGTATAAGAATTTTCTAACAAGATAAAGTATGGCAATAGAAATTACAGCAAATAAATTTTCTAGTGGTGATGTATGCTCAGTTATCATCTGACGAGCTATTGCAAGTAACATAATATCAATTACAGAGTCTATAGTATGTGTGCAAAGCATTTTTACAAATTCCACACCAATAACTATAGTAGATGCTATTGATAGATATTTAGAAAAAACAGTTGGGTCTGCAAAAAGGCTTGATGGATTTATTATATAAACAAGTCCGCCAAGAGCTGCAAATAAAGCAGCAAGCATTAAAAATCCAACCAAAATTTCCAAAAGATATGATAACCTATGCATTACTTCTTTGATTTTTGACTCCATGATTTACCTTTCTTTTCTGTAAAATTTTCTTTACAGGTAATTATATCATAAACAAATGTCTATGAATAGAGGTCAAAATATTACAGTTTTATTCCAGTTCTTCCATAGAAAAAGATATATTGCTGAATTACCCCAGCATATCCTTTATATTTTTCGACTGGAAAACTGCCATTATAATATTTATCACAAATTTTTTTAATCCAAGTATCAATAGGGAAAGATGCTAAATCATGCAAACCAAAAAGTTTAATACAGTTTGCTACTTTTTTACCAACACCAGTTATTTTACAAAGTGCTTTTTCTGCTTCATCTATTGGCATATTTTTAAGTGAATACACATCAAAGTCACTGTGCGCAATCTCATATAAATATCTATCACGATAACCTAAACCACATGCTCTAAGTTCTTCAATGCTCGCTTTTGCCAGTTCTTCTTTAGTTGGAAATGTAAAATATGTATTTCCTCTGCTATCTATTTTTTGCTGCCCAAATTTTTCACAAATGGCTTCTACTGATTTCTGTATTCTTGGGATATTATTATTTTGTGAAATCATAAAGGTTATAAGCATTTCCCAAAGCTCTTGTTTTAAAATACGCATACCCCCACCATATGCAACAGATGCTTTTAAAAACTCGTCATTTTCATCAACTGAATTACATATTTTTTGGTAGTCTGTATCAAAATCAAAATAATCTCGCCAAAATTCTTCAAACTCTTTTTCACTGCACTCTAAAACCAAATTTTCTCCTTGCATGTAAGCATAAGTGCATTTATCTGTAGCTATAATTTTATATGTATTGTCATCTTGTTTTGTCATTCTAAAACATTGACCTGAGTCGGCAATTTGTCCTAAGTCACATGGTGTTAATTTATATTCTACCATTTGTAATATCCTCCTTTATACATATCAAAGATATTATAATATACTTATGCCAAAAAGTGAAAAATTTTTTATGAAAAATATATTGAAATTTATTACAAAAGCAGTTATACTATTACTCAGTTAGAAATGTTAAACATTTAACAATTTTTTTCGCTTTTATCATCGGGATGGATTAAATCCCACCTCGTGTTCTCTCTTTTTGGTGTTAGCCACAGCTTTTATAAGCTGTGGCTTTCGCATTTTATTTTAGTATTATTTTCGTGTAATTTTGGTTAAATTTTCGTATAGAAAATTGTCAATAAAAATTGTATTTTTTTTATCTGCTTGATATAATATCTATATAATACATCTATGCCCGAAAATCTTTTCTTTTTTTCGCTGTATATCAAATTTAAAACGCAGCGTTTGGTTTTCGTTCCTACTTGCTGCCACTGTTTTTTGGCGGCTTTTGTTATGTTTGTAAAAAAGGAGAATGCGAATGTTCACAATAGATAACTATGTAAAAGCTGAAACACTAGAACAGGCTTATTCGCTAAATCAAAAGAAAACCGCCACAATTTTAGGCGGTTGTGGTTGGCTTAAAATGGGTAACCGTTCTATTAAAACAGCTATTGACCTTTCGGGTCTTGGTCTTGATAAAATCGAAGAAACTGACACCGAATTTAGACTAGGCTGTATGGTAACTTTGCGACAAATCGAAACCAACGAGGCTATTAACAGCTATTTTGGTGATGCAATTAAAGAGAGCCTACGCCATATTGTAGGTGTACAGTTTAGAAACTGTGTAACTATTGGTGGTTCTATTTGGGGTAGATTTGGCTTTTCTGACCCGCTAACTTTAATGCTTGCTTTGGGTGCTGAAGTTCAGCTTTATCATGCGGGAAAAGTTAAACTATCTGATTTTGTAAATATGCCTCATGATAGAGATATTTTAACACATGTTATTCTGCCAAAAAATAATCAAAAAACCCATTATATAACCCATCGTGCAACCGCAACCGATTTCCCTGTTATCGCTTGCTGTGTAAGCAAATTACCAGAAGATTTTAGAGATAATGGTTTTAGAGTTGCTATTGGTGCAAGACCTCAAAGAGCTAGTCTTGTTTTAGATACCAATGGTATATTAAATGAGGGCATAACTGAAGAAAGTGCAAATAAATTTGCAGATTATGTTGCAGATACCTTAAATTTCTCAAGTAATATGCGTGGAAGTGCTGATTTTAGACGTCATCTCACTAGAGTGCTTGTTCGTCGTGCATTACTGGCTTTAAATCAGGAGGTTTAATTTATCTATGTCAAAAGTTTTAATTTCTTTTACTTTAAATGGCAAAAAAATTGAAGATGCTGTTAGCCCTGACCAGCCGCTTTTAGACTATGTGCGTGAAAAAGGCTGTAAATCTGTAAAGCGTGGCTGCGAAACCTCTAACTGTGGTCTTTGCACTGTGCTTATGGACGGAAAACCTGTGCTTTCTTGTACTATGCTTGCAGTTCGTGCAGATGGTCATGATATTATAACACTTGAAGGCAAACAGCAAGAAGCCGAGGAAATCGGCTCTTATCTAGCTAAGGAAGGTGCAGAACAATGCGGTTTCTGTTCTCCAGGGCTTATTATGAATATTATCGCAATGAAGGACGAGCTTACAAACCCATCAGAAGATGAAATTCGTGAATATTTATCTGGTAATCTTTGCAGATGTACAGGTTATGTAAGTCAGCTTAGAGCTATTAAAGCATATCTTGCGAGCAAGGAGGATTGTCAATGAATAAATATGTAGGTACAGGTGTTGTAAAATCTGATGCTAAGGCATTAACCACTGGTAAGCCAGTTTATACTGATGATTTAGCCCCTGCTGATTGTCTTATCGTTAAGGTTTTACGTTCTCCTCATGCTCATGCCCTTATAACAAATATAAACACAAATATAGCAATGAAGGTTCCTGGTATTGTATGCGTGTTAACTCATGAAGATGTGCCACAATGTCGTTTTACTATGGCAGGTCAAACTTATCCAGAGCCTTCACCATATGATAGACTAATTTTAGACCGCAGAGTTCGTTTTGTAGGCGATGCAGTAGCCATTGTAGCTGGTGAAACCGAACAAGCAGTTGATAAGGCTTTAAAACTTATTAAGGTTGAATATAAAGTGCTTGAGCCTATTTTAGATATGCGTAAGGCTAAAGACAACAAAATACTTGTTCACCCAGAAGAAAGCTGGAAATCACTTTGTCCTGTCGGTGCGGATAATATGCGAAATCTTTGTGCATCTGGCAGTGATAGCCATGGTGATGTTGAAGGAACATTTGCTAAATGTGATGTTGTAATAGAACGCACTTACCGCACAAAACAAAATCAACAGGCTATGATGGAAACTTTTAGAACTTATACTCAGCTTGACACTTACGGCAGATTAAATGTTATTTCTTCCACTCAAGTACCTTTCCATGTTCGTCGTATTTTATCGCATGCTCTTGATATTCCTAAAACTCAAATTCGTGTAATAAAGCCTCGTCTTGGTGGCGGTTTTGGTGCAAAACAAACGGTTGTCACTGAGGTTTATCCTGCCATTGTAACACTCAAAACAGGCAGACCTGCAAAAATTGTTTACTCACGTTATGAATCTATGATTGCATCTTCTCCACGTCACAGCATGGAGCTTACTGTTCGTATGGGTGCAACAAATGACGGTATAATAAAGGTTATTGACCTATATACTCTATCTAATACAGGTGCTTTCGGTGAACATGGTCCAACTACTGTTGGTTTATCTGCTCATAAGCCTATTCCTATGTATGGTAAACAAGAGGCTTTTCGCTTTACTTGGGACGTTGTATATACAAATACCCTTTCCGCTGGTGCTTACCGTGGTTATGGTGCAACACAAGGTATTTTTGCGGTAGAGTCCACTGTAAATGAGCTTGCTGAAATGCTAAATATTGACCCTGTAAAAATGCGTGAAATAAATCTTGTTAAGCAAGGTCAAGTTATGCCTGCATACTATGGTGAAACTGCTACTTCATGTGCTTTAGACCGCTGTGTTGAGCGTGTTAAAAACATGATTGACTGGGATAAAAAAGTAAAACCTATAACTCTGCCTAATGGTAAAATTCGTGCTGTTGGCATTGCAATGGCTATGCAGGGTTCTGGTATTTCCAATGTTGACGTTGGTTCTGTGACTATCCGTATGGGTGATGATGGTGATTATAATATGCTTATCGGCTGTACTGATATGGGTACTGGCTGTGATACCATTTTAGCTCAGATGGCAGCAGATTGCCTTGATTGTGATATGAAAAATATTGCAGTTTATGCATCAGATACTGATGTTTCACCTTATGACTCTGGTTCTTATGCGTCAGCTACAACCTATGTTACTGGTATGGCTTGTGTTAAGGCTTGCGAGGAACTCAGAGATAAAATTCTATTAACTGGTGCTGAAATGCTAAAGGTTAATGTAGATGATGTATACTTTGACGGTCAAAAGGTTTATGTCGTTGCAGAGCCTGAAAAATTTGTAACCAGAAAACAGGTCGGTTATAAAGGTCAGTGCTTTAGTAATAGAGAGCTTGCTGCAACTGTCAGCCATTCTTCCCCTACTTCACCACCTCCATTTATGGCAGGTGCTGCTGAAATTGAGCTTGACCCTGAAACTGGTAAAGTAGAGCTTATTGACTACTGTGCAGCGGTTGACTGTGGTACACCAATTAACCCTAATCTTGCAAGAGTACAGACCGAAGGCGGAATAGTTCAAGGTATCGGCATGGCACTCTATGAGGATATTATCTATGATGATAAGGGTGTAAACTATTCCAACTCCTTTATGCAGTATAAAATTCCATCTCGTCTTGATATAAACAAGGTTAGAGTTGAATTTGAAAGCAGTTATGAGCCATCTGGTCCATTTGGTGCAAAATCTATCGGTGAGGTTGTTATAAATACTCCATCACCTGCTATTGCATCTGCTGTTGCTACTGCTTGCGGTGTTAGAATTAGAGAATTACCTATAACCGCTGAAAAAATTGTTATGGGTTTAAAAATAAATAAAAAAAGTTAAACGAGCTGATATAAAAAATCAGCTCGTTTTTGTTTATAACTGGTTTACAACACCAATAAATAATGGTAAACCATCGTCGCTTGTTATCGTAAATAAGAATGGTCTATCAAGCACAAAATCAATTTCATCATCTGGCGGAGCACCCCCTCCACATTTTAACATCACTGTATATGCAGTAGCTGTAACGCCTTTTTCATCAATAGCAAATCTAACATCATGTTGTGCTTTGCCTATATATGTGTTTTTCATATCTGTAACAGGTGAAAAATCTGATTTTTCACTGTCAAATACATCGGTTACTCCAAGGTTTTCAAGTCCTTTTTGCAAATTAATCTGTGAAGTTATATCAAATTTTGGCACAGATAAGTTTATTACTATTTCTTTTTTGTTTTCCCACTCATTTTCCCAATCGTTTTGAGAGAAAATAAAGTCCATAACCTCTTTATCATATAAAAGTTCATTTACCTCAACACCTTCATCTGGAAGAATAAAATACATCTTTCCTCCATGATTATCTAATGAATGATAGGTAGCACTAAATTTATTTCCCCAGAAATAATTACCTGTTTGTGTTACATTCATAAAATCACAGGTTTCATCACTTATAACACCATGGAATATATTAGATTTAGTATCCTCAAATTCTTGATACCATTTACTTCTAAAATATATTGTTGTGGCTAGTGCCATAATGGTATCTGGAGTAAACTCTATATTCTCAATTTGCTCATCAAGCTCATCAAGTAAACCGCCTGTTTGCTCGCTAAGCCATTCTTTGAAAACCTTATTAAATTCACTTGAACTCATATCACCTTTATATAAAGATGTATAATAATTTTCTTTTACTATATCAGCCACTTGTTTTGTTTGTTCTTTTAATTTTATTTCATCATCAAACCAAATAGAACTTGCTAAAATGCTTGTAGTTGCACCATCATTAATATAATGTGTGTTCCAAATATCATTTGCTTGTGTTCTTAGGCTTTCTATGCTGTCACTTGAAAGCAAATCTAAAATTTGCTGTCTGCTTTCTGAACCTGTAATTTCTGCAAGCATTGCAAGTGCCATATATACATTAAGCGGTGAATAAACTTTATTTTGCTCTGTATCTGATAAAAATTGCTGTGCGGTTAGCTCTACAAATGGCTGCACGCCGTTTTTATAGTCAGTTTCTCGTCTTTGTCCCTGAATTGAATTTGACCATTTTTCATAATCTTTATCAAAAGTTGGTGAATTTTCGTCTGGATATTTTGCCATTTTAGGATAATTTGCTTCGCTTATTCCATAAGCACCTGCACCAGCTGAATTTTTATTATTTATTGGCATTGTTCCTATTCCAATAGCTATTATTAAAGCTGCTGCGGTTAATCCTATCCACCATGGTTTTTTTCTTCTTTCGCTTCTTTTTAGAATATCATTGTCTATATTCTCAATAGCCTCATATATATCATGCTTATTCATATAAATAACCCTCCTTTATCAAATGGAGTTTTAATTTTTGACGTGTTCTACTTAAAATAACCATGGTGTTATTAGTTGTAATACTATACCTTTTTGCTATTTGCTCGATTGACTCGGTGAAAAAATATCTTCTGGTAAAAATATCACCCTCTCTAACTGGTAAATCACGCACAAAAACCCTTATACATTCGCCTAGTTCTTTTGTTATAACCTCATCTTCAACATCTTCTGTATCTGATATACATTCATTAAGCTCATCTAATACAAGCTCTATCTGACCGCCACCACGTTTTTTAGCACCAAGGAATTTAAAACGATTAAATGAAATTCTTCTTATAAGTTTTGCAAAAAACATTTTAAGCTCGTTTGGCTTGTTGGGCGGAATTATATTCCAAGCCCTAAGCCATGTGTCATTTACACATTCCTCTGAGTCTTGATTATTGCTTAGTATATTTTTTGCTATTTTAAAACAATATCCACCATATTTTTTATTTGACTGCACTATTGCTTCTGAGTTTCGTTTCCAATAAAGCTCAATAATTTTGTCATCAGTCATTTATTACCCCTCCCCTCATTTTAAATTATCCTCTACCCTATATATAAACAAATAGCTTTTAATCTTACAAGAAATATAAAAAAATTTATAAAAAAAGTGCCTGCTTTTTTTAGCAGACACTTTTCTTTATTAGAAGTGCATTGGGGTTAACTTGCAATAGTCTTCAAGAGTACCGCCATTGCGGAAACAATCAATAATTTGCTTGCCTAGTGGGTCAAGGTCATCTGTATAGAACTTATCCAGCTCCTTAGCAAAGAAATCTGTTAAAATCTTTGCACCTGCGTCATAACCATCTTCACCCATACGGTCTTGAAGCTCTGTTCTTAGATACTTAGAACGAATAGACTGACCTTCAATGGTCATTTCAGTCATAGCATAACCAAGCAGTGGGCAACGTGCTGGAGTTAGCTTTTCGGTCTTTACATGACCATTGTGACGGCTTAACCATTCACGGCTTAACCATTCAGCAGCAAAGCCTACTTTATATACACCGATATGCTGGTTAGGAATTAACACATAACGTGTGTTAGGATTATCAATAATTTGTTTTAAAAGCAGATTAGCTTGTTTTACACGCATACCTGTAGCAAATGGCCAGTAAGAACCTACACCCTCACTCTTTAGGTCTCCACCACCTACGATAGATGGGTTTTTAAATCCACGAGGAGCAACTAGACGCCACATCCAAGCGAGTGCTGGTGGGATAAAGTGAAGCATACCCATAATACCATAGTTAGGGTTTTCACGGGTTGAAGGTGGCATACGAGTACCAAAAGAACGAATATCAACCTCAACAGGCTCAGTTACAATATGTGGAACCTTTGCACGAGGTACAATAGCACGAGGGTTAGGGCATGGCTTGCCGTTAGAGTCTAAAGTATGCTCCCAGATAAGGCTAGTAGCACCAACTACACCTTGAATATTAAAGAAACAAAGTGGTTCGTCTGGCTCTGTGCAGATACGTTCATATACTGGGTCACAACCATAATGTGTTACACCGTCCATACGTAAGAACCAGCCATCTTCACCATCAACAAGAGCAAGCTTTCCGCTACCTGTTTGTAGTTTTGGATAGCAAGTTGCCATATCATCACATACAGGTTCAATCATAGCAGTTCTGCCAAGGTTTAGCAGAGTTTTTTCACCTGTAACAGTGTTTTCAGAAAGCAGCACACGACCGTCTTCTGTGCGGGCTACATCTTGTAACATTTCGCTCTTACCGCCGCCAGATGCACCTTCATGCATAATAACAAGTTCGTTATCATACTGAGTTGTCAAACGTGCAGCAGATGCGTGAGCAGTTACCCAGTCTTCTTGTTCGCCAATATCAAGCAGAACAGAATATACACCCTTTTTAGCAGATGGACCTGGATAAAGGTTATAAGAAAATACTTCATGGCAATTATCAAGGCGGTTATGTACTACAACCTGTTTGCCATTAAAGTGAGTATGTCTAAATGGTGGAGCAACATAAACGATTGCACGAGGTTCATAACCCTCTGTTTCCTCAGCGGAAACAAAGCCCTGAAGATGAGCTAATGCAAAAGCAAAGAATGCAGCGTTTCTTGGGCATATAAGCATAGAGCCATAGCCATAAACATTACCACCGGAATTAAATGGCATAAAAATCAGCTCTTGACTTTTGAGCCAATCAAGAGTTTGCTTTTTCATATCAGCAAATGGGAAACCATAAACATCGGCAAAACGTGGCTTATCTGTAGGCTTATCATCACCGATACGCATACAGTCAGGGTCACGACGACGCATATAGTCCTCAACATAATTGACAACTACACCATTTTTTGCACGAACAACGGTTGCCTCAACAACCTCACCCTTTTCAGGAACGTCGTATACAACGTCATATTTACCAGAGCGACCTGTACCAAATACCATTTCATACAGTTCTTGCTTGGTTGTTGGGATAAAAATACCCTTACAGTTTTCGATTACGTCCACAATTTCAGGTGAAAAGGTGAACTTTTTAAGCAAACGGTTCATGTAAAATTAATTCCTCCTTACGGCTACAATAAAGAGCGATAACGCCCAATATACTGCCAAATATAACTTAAATCCAAACTTTAGATTATAGTTCGATTTCCTACTTATTATACTATACTACGTTTTAACAACTTCGTCAATGGATTAACAAAAATTTTTTGCAAGTTTTAATTTGTAATCTTGCAACTTTAACGTCTTTTACCTTTTA
Source organism: Butyricicoccus sp. (assembly GCA_017886875.1). Classification (GTDB taxonomy): domain Bacteria; phylum Bacillota; class Clostridia; order Oscillospirales; family Butyricicoccaceae; genus Butyricicoccus_B. The sequence goes on from JAGHIZ010000094.1 coordinate 58,192, forward strand.
ACCAGTTTAAACTTGCAGTTTTATTTTTTGCCCCTTGCGTTACACACGCCTGTCTACCCACGAAATACACAGTTTTATACACGTTCTTTACATTAAGCACAAAAATAGTACCATTTTTTGATTGTTTTTTTATTATTTTCTTTTTTATTACACAAATGTTTGTTGACACTACACACTTAGGGTTTTATACTGTATTATACAGTATAGTACAGTTGTGGTTTTAATGCTGTACGCTCATACGGATTTCTTATATCCGTTTTTGGAGGTATTATAAATAATCATGCTTCATTATATCGCATTCCTAGAAAAATTACTTTGGATTTCAAGCTCTATATTTTTTATATATATGGTATACTATATATTTTTTGTACCGTTTGCTTTTCGTAAACAAAGCCCCTATAACATTCATGCACCTAAATGCAGATTTGCTGTACTTGTTGCCGCACGAAATGAACAAGCCGTTATAGCAAATCTTATAGAAAGCCTTCTAGCTCAAAATTATCCAAAAGAGCTTTACGATATATATGTTATACCTAATAACTGTACGGATAACACCGAACAAGTGGCAAAATCGGCTGGTGCAAAGATTTTACATTGTCAAAGACCAGTTTCAACTAAAGGCGAGGTTTTAGACCAGATAGTTAATCAGCTTTTAGCTCAAAACAAACATGATGCTATTTGTGTTTTTGACGCTGACAATGTTGTTGATGCTGGTTTTTTAAGTGCTATGAATAACGCATGGTGTGAAGGTGCAAAAGCTGCACAAGGTTTTAGAGATAGTAAAAACCCTAAAGACACATATATATCATCAAGCTATTCAATATATTATTGGATGGTAAATAGATTTTACAGTCACGCTCGTTCACATGTTGGACTTTCTGCTATTATAAATGGTAGCGGGTTTATGGCTGATTTATCACTTTTAAAATCTATGGGTGGTTGGAAAACCAAAACCATGACTGAGGATATTGAATTTACTACAAAATGCATTTTATCAAACATTCCTGTTTCATGGGTACCTGAAGCTTTAACCTATGATGAACAGCCTCTCACTTTTGCTCAATCTTGGCGTCAAAGAAGCCGCTGGTCTACTGGCATTTATCAATGTTTACACTATTATTCTATACCGCTTATAACTGGAATGTTTAAAAGCGGTTTTAAGGGCTTACGTATGAGATTAGACCAACTTGTATTTCTTCTTGCACCTATTCTACAACTTGTATGGGTTTTAACTATGCTTTTAGGTCATATAGTTCGCACATTGTCCATGCATTATCATATTTATGTTGGTACTCCTATTCTTTCAAGTATTGTGCTTTCTGTTGTGGTTTCTTTTATACTAAGCTGTGTAACATCAATAATTGTTATGCTTCTTGAGAAAAAACAGGTTGGTTCAATGAAAATCGGAATTTTAAGTTATTGGTTCTTTATTGCAAGTTGGTTACCAATAAATGCAGTATGCTTATTTTTTAGAACTAAGGAATGGAAATCTATATCTCATACAAGAAATGTAAGCGTAAGTGAAATGAAATAAGTATGCAGATGCTTTTAGCATCTGCTTTTTTATGCTTTGATATTGCTATTTTAATGGAATTGTGTACATAAAGCCAAAATGTCCACGAAAAGCAGTGTATATTTTCACTATTTGATACTTAAAATTTCTATCTTTTTTGTGCTAAAAAAAGAAATTGCTTTTATGTTATTGCACTAAAATTTATTATATGGCATAATAAGCTTATCTGTTTACATTTTGCATTTATACTTAATGAAACAGGAAATACGCAGGCTTTTAAGCCCGCAGAAAAAGGGGTATATATATGAACAAAGAACGAAGCAGCTTTTCAAGCCGTATCGGTTTTGTACTCGCTGCTGCAGGCTCTGCTGTAGGTTTAGGTAACTTATGGCGTTTCCCATATCTCGCTGCAAAATATGGTGGTGGTATTTTCCTTTTGGTTTATATCATTCTTGCCGTTACCTTCGGTTTTGCCCTTATGATAACCGAAATAGCTATTGGTAGAAAAACCCGTTTATCTTGTATAGGTGCTTATAAAGCTCTTGATAAACGTTTCGGTTTTCTTGGCTGGATTGCAGCTTTAGTACCTGTTATCATTACACCTTATTATTGTGTAATCGGTGGCTGGGTTATTAAGTATCTTGTCACTTTCTTAACTGGTAATGCACTTGCTGCTGCTGATGGCGGTGATTTCTTTAGTGGATTTATAGGCTTTGATGCTGGCTCTATTCCAGCTACAATGCTTGATTTTAGTGGTCCAACACCTTGGTTTTTAATCTATGTTATTTTAACAACTGCTGTTGTCGCATTTGGTGTTGAAAAAGGTATAGAAAAAGCAAGCCGTTTTATGATGCCTGTACTTGCAATACTTGCTATCTTTATTGCTTGCTATTCTCTCACTATTGATGGTGCTATTGAAGGTCTTAAATATTATATAATGCCTGACTTTTCTCAGTTCTCTGCATCAACTGTACTTGGTGCACTTGGTCAGCTTTTCTATTCAATGTCTCTTGCTATGGGTATTATGATTACTTATGGTTCTTACATGCAAAGGGAAAATCTGCTTGAGCATTCTGTAAGCCAAATAGAAATTTTTGATACATTATTTGCTTTTGTTGCTGGTCTTATGATTATTCCACCAGTTATTGCATTTAATGGCGGTGACCCTAGCAAAATCAATGCTGGCCCTGGACTGATGTTTATTACCCTGCCTCAGGTATTTGAAAAAATGGCTTTTGGTTCTGTTATTGGCACTGTATTCTTTTTACTTGTACTGTTTGCAGCTTTAACTTCTTCCATTTCTCTAATGGAAACAATAGTTTCTGTTGTAATTGATAAAACAGGTTTAAACCGCAAAGTTTCAACAATCGGTGTTGCAATCGTTGTTTTAATTATTGGTGTTCCATCTTGCCTTGGTTATGGTCCATGGGCTGGTATCACAATCATTGGTATGCAGTTCCTTGACTTCTTCGACTTTATTTCTAACTCTGTAATGATGCCTATAGTAGCATTCTTAACATGTATTCTTATTGGTCACGTTGTTGGCACTAAGGTTATCGCTGATGAAGTTGAAGCTGAAGCTGGTGTTTTCCATCGTAAAAAATTACATGAAATAATGGTTAAATGGATTGCTCCTGTACTCCTAGTTTTAATCCTTGGTAGTGAGCTTGCAACTAAGGTATTTAAAATCTTTACAATTTAAAAATTTAAAGCTATCGCTTGTGCGATAGCTTTTTTATTTCCTCAGTGTGCGTACACTAGCTTTTTATGTCTATAATAAGCGGTCAATTTTCAAAAGTTTTTTAAAATAACTGGACAAATATTTATTTTTGTTTCATAATAATCTGTATTCAGAAATATTTTAGTATTTTATTATTTTATCTATATAAAGGAGAGTTTACCATGAAATATGTTATTATTCTTGGCGATGGTATGGCTGATGAGCCAATCGAAAAGCTAGACGGTAAAACCCCTCTAGCCTATGCTAACACACCAACTATGGATTTTTTAGCTGATATGTCTGAAGTTGGTCTTGCTCAAACTATACCTAACGGTATGAAACCTGGTAGCGATACCGCAAACCTTTCTGTACTTGGCTATAATCCAGAGGTTTATTATTCTGGTCGCTCACCACTTGAGGCTTTAAGCATTGGTGTTCCTATGGGGGCTGATGATATTGCTCTTAGATGTAATATTGTTACCGTTTCTGAGGAAGATAATATTCCTTATTCTGAGCGTACTATTATAGACCATAGTTCAGACGAAATTTCTACTGAAGATGCAGCTATACTTATTGATGCAATTAAGCCTGTTTTTGAAAATGAAATTTTTAAATTTTATGTTGGCACTAGCTACCGCCACTGCTTAATTTGGAAAGGTGGAGAAGTTCAAGATATCACACCTCCACATGATATTTTAGGTAAGGTTATAGGTGATTATCTGCCTAAGCAAGATGTACTGCGTCAGATGATGGAAAAAAGCTATGACATACTAAATAATCACCCATTAAATCTCGCTCGTGCTGCTGAGGGCAAACGCAAAGCAAATTCTATCTGGCTTTGGGGTGCAGGTACTAAACCTCATCTTGATGATTTTACTGCTAAAACTGGTAAAATCGGCACTATGATTTCTGCTGTTGATTTATTAAAAGGCATTGCTGTTGGTGCTAAAATGAATGTAGTAAATGTAGAAGGTGCAAATGGCGGACTCCACACAAACTATGAAGGTAAAGCAAATGCTGCCGTTAAGGCTCTTTTAAATGATAATAACGATTTTGTATATATTCATGTGGAAGCTCCTGACGAAATGGGGCATCAAGGCAGTATAGAAAATAAGGTTCAATCTATCGAATGGTTAGACAGTAGAATTATAAAGCCTGTATATGAGGCTTTAAAGGCATCTGGTCAAGATTTTAGAATGTTAATCTTACCTGACCACCCTACTCCAATCCGTCTTAGAACTCATACCGCTGACCCAGTTCCATATATGCTTTTTGACAGCACAAAAACTGATAAAACAAATAATATTTATAATGAAGTTTATGCTCAAAAGACTGGTATTTTAATAAAAGAAGGTCATAAGCTCATAGATAAACTATTATTTTAATATTACTGGCAATCTGAACAAAATTCAGATTGCCTTTTTTATATATAATAAATAAGTTTAATAATCATTATTACTTGACAGAGATAAAATTTATATTATACTTAAACTATACAGTTAGTCCGTATAATTATATAAAAAATAGGTCATTTTTTCATTTTTTACCTATTAAAACAGTAAAAGGAGATTGAAATTTATGAGCCATATGCCTTTAAATGTAAGAGTTCCTATTGAACAAGATAACCCTAGTATTTTCAGAATTGAAGACAAATGTGTTAAATGTGGTATGTGTAAAAATGTCTGCACTAGCCCAATAGGTGTTTTAGGTACTTATACCCTTGAGCAAACAAACAACAAGGCTATATGTATAAACTGTGGTCAATGTGCCAATGTTTGTCCTGTGGATAGCATTATAGAACGATATGAATTTTACTATATTGAGCAAGCAATAAAAGACCCTGATAAAGTTGTTATTGTAAGCACTTCCCCATCTGTAAGAGTTGCCCTTGGTGAAGCTTTTGGATTGCCTTCTGGCGAATTTGTAGAGGGTAAAATGGTTACTCTTTTACGCAAACTTGGTTTTGATTATGTGCTTGATACCAACTTTGCAGCTGATTTAACAATAGTAGAAGAAGCAAGCGAACTTGTAGAGCGAATAACTAAAGGTAATCGCCCACTTCCTCAATTTACTAGCTGTTGTCCTGCTTGGGTTAAATTCGCTGAAATTTATTACCCAGAATTACTTGATAATATTTCAACCGCAAAAAGTCCTATAGGTATGCAAGGTCCTACAATTAAAACATATTTTGCAAAGAAAATGAATATTGACCCAAGTAAAATTGTAAATGTAGCTTTAACCCCTTGCACTGCGAAAAAATTTGAAATTCGTCGTGAAGAATTTCATTCCGCTGGTGATTATCATAATATAGATAATATGCGTGATATGGATTATGTTTTCACAACAAGAGAGCTTGCTTTATGGGCAAAAAATAAAAATATAGATTTTAATTCTCTTGAAAACTCAGCTTATGATGACCTTATGGGGCAGGCTTCTGGTGCTGGTGTTATTTTTGGTAATACTGGCGGTGTTATGGAAGCTGCTTTACGAACTGCCTACGAGTTTATAACAGGTGAAAAAGCTCCTGATACACTTTATAAGCTTGAACCTGTTCGTGGATATGAAAGCATTAGAGAGGCTACAATTAAGATAAATAATATGGATATAAATGTAGCGGTTGTATTTGGCACTGAAAACGCAAGAAAAATGATTGACATTATAAAAAATAGTGATAAACAATATCATTTTATTGAAGTTATGACCTGCCCTAATGGTTGTATTGGTGGTGGTGGTCAGCCAAAAGCATTTGGCGATACCGAACCAATAAGAAAGGCTAGAGTTGCAGCACTATATAAAAAAGATGAACAAATGACCATTCGTAAAAGCCATGAAAACCCTTATATTAAAAAAGTCTATGAGGAATTTTATGGCAAGCCATTAAGTGAACTGGCTGAAAAAATGCTACATACCTCTTATAATGATAAAAGCTCTATATTATAAACGAAAAAACCTCTCCTTTTTGGGAGAGGTTTTTTAGACATAAAAAAAACGACTTTCAAAGCCGTCAGTATAAATTTAGTATCAATTAGACACCATAACTTATATTAGCATGGTGCGGGTGACAGGACTTGAACCTGCACATCTCGCGATACCAGAACCTAAATCTGGCGCGTCTGCCAATTCCGCCACACCCGCATATCCCTGCGTAACAATGATTATTATACAGCATTATTTTCTATTTGTAAAGCCTTTTTTGCAAATTTTTTAAAAAATTTTTTTGTGTGCTTATTTTAATATAAACTCATTGTTTTACCACAAATTTTATGATAACATTTTACATGGTATTTATAACAAAAAACAACTCCGCTAACAATCAGCGAAGTTGTCTGAGAAGAAGAGAAAAGAGGTGATATGAGCTATTTTATGCGAGTCGTCCATGTCTAAAATCTAACATGGTTCTCAGTTAGATGTTATTTGTTTGTTTCACTGTAATAAGAATACTCCTATTTATAAGCAAATTCAAGTATATCATTGTACTAAATATATAAAGAAGTTTTATCAAAAATATGCATGTTGCACAATGACATATTTTTGTTAATTTTTTCACTGTTATATTGATTTTTGTATTGCTTAAATTTTCTATTTATATGGTTTCAATATAACATTTTCACTGTTTTATTCTGTCGAGGTACTTATATGAATTTTAAAGAAATTGAACGAACACTTACAAAAGATTTTTCTAAAACGCTTAGAGATAAAACAATCAAAGCAATAAAAGAATTTAAAATGATTGAAACAGGCGATAAAATCGCTGTATGTATTTCTGGTGGTAAAGACTCTATGTTGCTTGCAAAACTACTGCAAAATTATCAAAAATATAGTGGTATAGATTTTTCACTTATTTTTCTTGCAATGGACTCTGGTTATTCAAAAAATGTTCGTGAGCATATAGAGCAAAACGCAAAAATGCTAAATATACCTATAGAATTTTTTGAAACCGATGTGTTAAGAATAATAAGTAAACATAGTGCTGAACACCCTTGTTTTTTATGTTCCAAAATGCGTCGTGGATATCTTTATAGCGAGGCTCAAAAAAGAGGTTGTAATAAAATCGCCCTTGGTCATCATTATGATGATGCTATTGAAACTGTTTTGCTAAGCATTATTTATGGCGGTCAAATACAAGCTATGCTTCCAAAACTAAAAAGCAAAAACTATCAAAATATGGAGCTTATTCGCCCTTTATATTTTGTGCGTGAAAAAGATGTCACTAATTGGGTAAATACTTGTGGTCTTACTTTTATGCCCTGTGGTTGCCCTGTATCAGAAAAAAAAGATGATACTAAACGAGCTGAAATTAAAAAACTAATTGCAAGTCTTGCTGCAATTAATCCTCAAATAGAAGCCAATATTTTAAACGCTGTTAAAAACGTTGATGTTAATAAGGTTTTAGGCTGGCGTATTGGCAAAACAGAAAACCATAGCTTTTTAGATAAGTTTAACTCTTGACTATATTTATATATTAAAGTATAATCTTAGGCGAGGAATGAAGTTCTCCTCTGGGTTTTTACCCTAAACCGCTGAGATTTTTTAGCTGATGACTTCTGCAAATTTATTTTTGCAGGCAAGTTATCGGCTTTTTTATTTGCCTGCATATACGAAAGGATTGTTTTTTATGTTATGGAATTTAGCTTTTATTTTTCTTTTAGGTATTATACTTGGTCGTATATGTATAAAACTTAAACTTCCCGCTTTGGTTGGATATTTAATCGCTGGTTTACTCCTTGGCGATGTATCTAATGTATTATCAAGCGATTTTCTGGCACTGTCATCAGATTTAAGAAGATTTGCTTTAATTGTTATTTTACTTCGTGCTGGTCTTGCACTTGATTTAACTGAATTAAAAAAAGTTGGCAGACCTGCTATTATGCTTTGCTTTGTTCCCGCTTGTTTTGAAATTTTAGGCTGTACTTTGCTTGCACCTATGCTTTTAGGTTTATCTTATCTTGAAGGTGCTTTGCTTGGTTCTGTAATTGCTGCGGTATCCCCTGCTGTTGTTGTACCTCGTATGTTAAACCTCATAGATAAAAAACTTGGCACTGAACACGCTATACCACAGATGATTTTAGCTGGTGCGTCAGTTGATGATGTTTTTGTACTTGTTATGTTTTCTGCTTTTTGCACCATGATACAGGGTGGTAACTTCTCCCCTGCTGTGCTGCTTGATATTCCTATAAGCATTATTATTGGAATAATATTTGGTATTATAATTGGTGTTTTGCTAATTGCTATATTTAAGCATACTAATTTATCAAATATACTTATGTTAATTATTCTTTTATCCGTTGGTTTCTTATGTATGTCGCTTGAAGATATATCACCTGTACCATTTTCAGGTATGCTTTCTGTTATGACTATTGGCATTGTTATTTTCCGCAAAACACCAGATATTGCAAAAAGCATATCACTTCCATTAGGAAATGTTTGGGTATTTGCAGAAATTATATTATTTGTGCTTGTAGGTGCTGCGGTTGAGCTTTCCTACATTGTGATGTTTGGAATATCCGCTGTAATTATGCTTATTGGTGCATTGTTATTTAGAATGGTTGGTGTAGGTATATCAGTTACTAAAACCGCTTTAACAAGAAAAGAAAGGCTCTTTTCAATGATTGCTTATTGTCCTAAGGCTACTGTGCAAGCTGCTATTGGTTCTGTTCCTCTTTCTTTAGGCTTTGCTTGCGGTCATACAGTTTTGACTGCTGCTGTACTTGCTATTTTAATAACAGCTCCTTTTGGTGCTTTTCTTATTGATACATTAAGTGAACGTCTATTAAAAAGCAGTTGATATATTTTTTAAAATAATTTGGAACTTTTGTATTTTTTATATCGTCTAACATTACAAAACCTAACACCAAAAATTTCTTTAAAGGAGATTGTTTAATATGAGCAAAAAGACTTTTTTATCTCGTTCAGCAGCTATTGCTATGTCTGCTGTTTTATTAAGTAGCTCTATGTCTGCTTATGCTGTAAATGATATTTCTAATCACTGGGCTAAAGACTATATCGAAAAATTTATTGATGCGGGCGTTATAAATGGCTATGAAGATGATACTTTCCGCCCTAATAATAATATGACCCGTGCAGAATTTGCAACCGTTCTTTCTAAACTACTTGATGACCCTAGTGTACCTACTGACCACCGTTATACTGATGTTCCTGAAAGTGCTTGGTATTTTGACGCAGTTCAAAAGCTTTGCACACTTCAAATAATATCTGAAGATGAAAAATTTAATCCTCAAAATAATATAACCCGTGAACAAGTTATGGTTATGCTTGCTCGTGCTACTCGTTTAACTGCTACTGATACAAGTGTAGTAAATAAGTTCTCTGATGCAAATACAATTTCTGATTATGCTTTAGATGCTGTAGCTGCTTTTGTTGAAAATGGTTATACTAACGGCTATCAAGATGGCACTATCAGACCTAAAAATAATATCACTCGTGCTGAGTGCGTTAAGCTTATTGACTCTTTAAACCTTGTACCAGATGCAAATTCTCTTGAAGGTATTATGAAGTCAATATATGAAGGTGTAGAGCTTGAAACTCCTGCAACTGCTATAACTACCATTACTGCTAATAATGTTGAATATTATTTAGGTCTAAAAACCATTGATGGTATTGAAGAAGCTATTGCTAGTGAACCTATGATGAGTTCTTCTGCACATTCTATATGTCTTGTACGTGTTAAAGATGGTACAGATGTAACTAAAATGATGAGTGATATCAAGGAAAATGTAAATCCACAAAAGTGGATTTGCGTAGGTGTTGACCCTGAAAACGTTATGGTTACAAACAAAGGTAACTTAATTTTACTTGTTATGGATAACACTAATCCACAAGGTATTATTGATAGCTTTAACGCTCTTGAGCTTGATGGCGAAACAGAAGAAAAGCCTGAAGAAGATAAGCCTATTGTTAATGCTGATGGCTTAATTCAATATAACGATTTTTATATGGACTCTATGGGCACTATTAACACAGAGTATGTAACAAACTTTACAAATAAAGTTGAAAGTGTTTGCAAAGAATATCTAAGTGGTGCATCTAATATCTATTATGCTGTAATTCCTAGCAAACAATACTTTATAAATGATAAAGTTGAAAATCCTTTTGATTACACATCTATGATGAATATAATTCGCTCTGGTATAACAAGTGCTAAAGAAATTGATTTAACTGGCACTCTTGAGCTTGATGACTATTTAAAAACTGACCCTCACTGGAAACAAGAAGGTCTACAAGGTGTTTTAGATGCTTTAGGCGAAACAATGGGCTTTACTGTTGACCTATCGACTTTTACAAAGAACTCTGTTCCAAACTTCACAGGTCAGCATGGTTATAACAAAGAAAATTTTGCTCATGAAACAATGACCTATTTAACTAATGAAGCTATTGACAACGCTACTGTTGATAACTTCCAAGATAAAGACTTTACTAAGGTTTATAATACTGCTAAACTTGAAACTGCTACTCCTTATGATATGTTTTTATCTGGCTCTACTCCTTTACTTACAATAACTAATGACCCTGCTAAGTCTGATAAAGAACTTGTAATGTTTAGAGACTCTTATGCTTGTAGTCTTGCTCCTCTTTTAATCGAAAACTATAAAACTATAACTCTTGTAGATTTACGTTATATGGCAAGTTCTTTACTTCCTCAGTATGTTGATTTTACTGGTAAAGATGTACTATTTATGTACAATGACCAAATTATTAACACTGTTGTTTTAAGATAATAATATCTTCATTCCCTTGGAAATATCTCCCTATTATTTCCGAGGGAATTTTTTCTTTTTTATGATATAATATTTTTGGTTATACTAATTTTAAAAAAAGGAGATTTATTATGGCAAAATTAAGAAATGAAATGCAGTCAGAGTTCACTTGGAATTTAGCTGATTTATTCGCTAGTGATGAAGCTTGGGAAAATAAACTCTCAGAAACCAAAGAATATATAAATAAAATAACTGCTTATTCTGGTCATTTATCAGATAATGCTAAAACTCTTTTAGATTTTCTAAAACTTCAAGATGAGCTATCTGTTAATATGGACAAACTAGGAAATTATGCTTATCGTAAATCTGATGAAGATACTAGAAACTCTGTGTATCAGCAAATGAAAAATAAATATTCTGCTGTTGCTGTGGAAATAAATCAAGCCTTTGCATTTGAAATACCAGAGCTACTTTCTATTGATGAAGAAAAACTGCAAGGCTTCTATAAAGAGCTTAATGAGCTTGAACATTATCGCTTAATGCTTGATAGAATTAGACGTCAAAAAGAACATATTCTTTCTAAAGAATGTGAGGAAATTTTAGCTGCTACTGGTATGTTAAGACAGGCTCCTGATGAAATCTTTTCTATGCTAAATGATGCAGATATGACATTTAATGATGCTATTGATGCTGATGGCAATAAGCACCCTGTAACTCATGGCAGTTTTGTTCCTCTACTTCAAAGCACTGACCGACAACTTCGTAAATCTGCTTTTGAAGCACTCTATGGGGAATACAGAAAATTCAGAAATACTTCTGCCGCTATTTTAAATAGCCAAATGCAGCAATTAAAATTCATGGCTAATATGAGAAAATATAATTCTCCTCTTGAAGCCTCTTTAGATGATACTGAAGTCCCTACTTCTATATATCATAATTTAATAAAAACCGTTCATGAAAATCTATCAAGTATGCATGATTATGTAGCACTTAGAAAAAAACTACTTGATTTAGATGAACTTCATTTTTATGATATGTATACACCAATTATACCAGATGAAGATTTTAAAATATCTTATAATGAAGCGAAAGCTATAACCCTTGAAGCATTAAAGCCTCTTGGTGATGATTATATTTCAATGCTCAAGGAAGGCTTTGACAATAGATGGATTGATGTATATGAAAATACAGGTAAACGTTCTGGTGCTTATTCTGCTGGTGCTTATGGTGTTCACCCTTATGTGCTTTTAAATTACACTGATACTCTTGATGATGTGTTTACTCTTGTTCATGAGATGGGACACGCTTTACACTCTTATCTATCTAATAAAAATCAAACTTCAACTTATGCAAGCTACGTTATCTTTGTAGCTGAGGTTGCCTCTACCTGTAATGAAGCATTACTGATGCAATATTTGCTAAGTAAAACATCAGATAATAAAAAACGTGCATATTTAATAAATCATTTTTTAGAGCAGTTTAGAGGTACACTTTATCGTCAAACTATGTTTGCTGAATTTGAGCTTTGGTGCAGTGAAAAGGTTAAAAACGGTGAAGCTTTAACTGCTGATGCATTAGATGAAAAATATGCCACTTTAAATAAGCAATATTACGGTGAAGAAATTCATCTTGATAATGAAATAGCTTTGGAATGGGCTAGAATACCTCATTTCTATTATGATTTTTATGTATACCAATATGCAACTGGTTTTTCTGCTGCTATTGCTCTATCACAAAGAATACTAAAAGAAGGCAAACCTGCGGTTAATGATTATTTAAAATTTTTATCTAGTGGTTGCTCTAGTGACCCTGTTTCTCTGCTTAAAATCGCCGGAATAGATATGAATTCTTCTGAGCCTATAAACAATGCTCTTAAGCTTTTCAAATCCTTAACTGATGAATTAAATACTCTTTGCAAATAATGTTTCACATGAAACAAACAAACCGCACTCAAAAATATGAGTGCGGTTTGTTCTATACATTCAAAATAGTAACTATAGATATAATTGAAATTATCACCATCAAAAATGCAACTAAACTTGTTACTATAAGCGGGTGCTCAGTTATATGAAATTTGCTTTTATACTCTTCATATTCTTCTTCTTGTCTTATTTCATCAAACCATTCTGGTGTACCATCTGGTAATAAATCTTCTTTTGGAGGCTGATTATTACCTTGTGGCACATTCCAAATTTCTTTTATTGCTTCAGGATTTAACCATTCATCATCATCTTCTTTTTGCTCTACATCATTTTTAAAATTATATGACTTATATGTGTTAGGCTGATATGACATGCTATTATTCTTTTGTTTTAGTGGTGCACCACACACACTACAAAATTCAGCATTATCATTATACATTTTTGCTCCGCATTTAGCGCAAAACATTTATCAATTGCTCCTTTAATAAACTTTAATTTTCCATACAACAACAGTATAACATACAATCACTATTTTCAATAGCATTGTTTTTTAATATAATTATTTTTTGTCATTTTCATAACACAAATACTTTTCAAAATCAGTATATTATGTAAAATATCGTGCAAAATAACAGTGTAAGTATTAAAAGGAGTGATAATATAAATGGCAAGACGTATTGGTAAATATACCATTGCTTTTGATAACTCGCCCGAAATATGTGGTTATGCTGCCGTTGTAGGAAAAAAAGAAGGTAATGGTCCTTTAAAAGGCTGTTTTGATGTAATAAAACAAGATGCAAAATGCAATCAAAAAAGCTGGGAATTAGCTGAAAGTAAAATGCAACAAACAGCTATAACTACTGCTATGCAAAAATCTAATTATAAATTCTCAGATATAGATGTAATCATTGCTGGAGATTTATTAAATCAATGTATAGGTTCTACATTTGCTTGTCTAAATTCTAATAAACCATTTTTAGGGCTTTATGGTGCTTGCTCGACCATGGCTGAAAGTCTGCTCACAGGTGCATGTTTAATAGATGCTGGAAGTGCAAATAAAATAATTGCTGCTGCTTCTTCTCATTTTTGTTCTGCTGAGCGTCAATATAGATTTCCTCTTGCTTATGGCGGTCAACGTCCACCTACTGCACAATGGACTGCTACCGCTGCTGGTGCTGCTGTGCTAGAAAAAACAAATAATAATCATTTTTGTATAACTCATGCAATTATAGGCAAAATGGTAGAAATGGGTATTAAAGATGCTAACAATATGGGGGCTGCTATGGCTCCTGCGGCTTTTGATACTATCTATAACCTTTTTAACGATACAAATACAAAACCTAATGATTATGATATTATAGTTACTGGTGATTTAGGTGATTTAGGTGCAACTTTACTTGTAGATTTATTTAATGAAAATAAAATAGATATTACAAGAGTTTATAGTGATTGTGGCTCTATGCTTTATGGTGATACCCAAGATGTACACTCTGGTGGCTCTGGTTGTGGCTGTTCTGCTGCTGTGCTTTGTGGTCATTTACTCGATGAAATGTTAAATAAAAACCTTAAAAAGCTTATATTTGCTGGTACTGGTGCTCTTATGAGTCCTACATCTATACAACAAGGTCAACCTATTGTTGGTATATGCCATGCTGTTGTAATTGAGCGAAAGGAGTAATTTTTATGCAATATATCTCTGCATTTTTAACTGGCGGTTTAATCTGTGCTTTATCTCAAATACTCATAGACCGAACTAAACTTACTCCTGCTAGAATACTTGTAAGTTATGTTGTACTTGGTGTTATTTTAACTGCACTTGGTATATATCAACATATTGTAGATTTTGGCGGTGCTGGTGCAACTGTTCCCCTACTTGGATTTGGTTATTCTCTTGCAAAAGGTGTTGCAAAAGGTGTTGCTGAGTCTGGACTTTTAGGTGCTTTTACTGGTGGTATAACAGGTGCTGCTGGTGGTATAGCTGCTGCTATTATTTTTGGTTGTCTTTTCGGTCTTATTTGTAAACCTGAAGATAAATCTGGAGATTAAAAAAGCCGTCTATGTTTCACATGAAACATAGACAGCTTTTACTTTACATAGGTTTAAATATTAACCAAAAGTTGTTTCATTCTGAGTCGCAGATGAACCACCTAATAAGCTTTCAGCAAGCTTTACACACTCCTCATAAGTATGGTGTGCAAGGTCAGATTTAGCTGCAAGAATTGAAGATGCAGACATAGAAAGGTTTGTCACACCTAGACCACATAGTACACTCGCCATACCACGAGAACCTGCCATCTCACCACATACACCACATTCAATGCCTTCTGCCTTTGCAGCGTCTGCTGCCATCTTGATAAGACGGAGTACACCTGGGTGTAATGGACGATATAAAGAAGAAATCTTATCGTTAATACGGTCAACAGCACAAGAATACTGAATTAAGTCATTAGTACCGATTGAGAAGAAATCAACTTCCTTAGCTAAAATATCTGCACAGATTGCAGCTACAGGAATTTCAATCATAATACCAATCTTGATATTATCGTTATAAGCAATACCTTCTGCCTTTAACTGCTCCTTAGCCTTTTCAACCATCTTTTTAGCACTTAAAACTTCTTCCAGAGAAGAAATCATTGGGAACATAATACGAACATCACCAAAAGCAGATGCACGAAGTAGTGCACGAAGCTGAGTCATAAACAGCTCTTCACGGTCAAGGCAAATACGAATAGCACGATAACCTAAGAATGGGTTCTGTTCCTTTTCAAGCTCAAGAGCTGGAACTTCCTTGTCACCGCCAATATCAAGAGTACGAATAATAACAGGGCGATTAGTCATAGTTTCAGCAGCCTTTTTATAAGCCTCAAACTGCTCATCTTCACCTGGAAGGTCTGAACGGTCCATAAATAAGAACTCTGAACGGAACAGACCAACACCTTCACCACCAACAGCATCTACACGTTCTGCGTCAGCTGGTGTACCAATATTACCCTCAATAATTACACGATGACCGTCAGAAGTTGCACCTTCTTGTGTACGATATGTTTCAAGCATACGACGTTGCTCATCAAACTTTGCTTTCTTACGGTCAAATTCTTCTTCTATTTCCTTTTCAGGGTTTAGAACAATTTCACCGCTACAACCATCAAGCAGTACATAATCACCATTCTTAATAATACGAGCTTGCTCGCCAGCACCTGCTGCCGCTGGTAAACCCATAGAACGAGCCATAATTGCAGAGTGGCTTGTTCTGCCGCCAATTTCAGTAATAAAGCCCATAACTGGCTTTGTACCAACTTTAGCGGTATCTGATGGAGTTAAGTCATTTGCAACAATAATACATGGTTCACTGATGGTATCAATCATATTATCAGAGATACCCTTTAAAACCTTTAATACACGCATAGAGATGTCGCCAACATCAGCTGCACGAGCCTGCATGTATTCACTATCCATTGCACGGAACATAGCTTGGAAGTTTT
Organism: Butyricicoccus sp.; assembly: GCA_017886875.1. GTDB lineage: Bacteria > Bacillota > Clostridia > Oscillospirales > Butyricicoccaceae > Butyricicoccus_B. The sequence continues at coordinate 74,544 of JAGHIZ010000094.1, forward strand.
CGCAGTTTACCTTACAAGCATATTCAGCACAAACTTTTTCATCTTCAATGATGTTTTTCATGCCTTCAATAAAATCTTCATCTTCAATCATCATAAGATGAGCTTCAAAGATTTCAGCATCATCACCTAAAGCATCTCCTGCTTCTTCCATAATAGCTTCAATCTGAGATTTTGCAGTGCTGATAGCATTATCAACACGAGCCTGTTCTGCTGCAACATCTGTAATTGTTTGCTTAGTAACAGTTAAATCTGGCTCTGCTAATACAAATGCCTTTGCTTTTACTAAACCTTCTGATACACCTAATGCCTGAATTGTTAACAATTTGCTTTCATCCTTCCTCTTACTTCATACCTATTATAATGGCGTAGAGTTAAATTATAGTATTCTCCTTATTTCATTAGTATTTAAACTAAAGAAATTCCTCTTGATATTATTTTGTACATTAACCGCTAGTTTGTCAAGTACATAGTAATATTTTTCTAATGCCTATATGCCAAATAAACATAAATTTTTGCAATATGTTCATTATATGGCAAATTATATGATATACTTTTTTATCTTTTTAATTTTAATGATTTATTTAAGATTTATAGAATGCACCCATTCCCAAATATGCACTATATAAATCTACTTTAGAGATAACCTCAAATGGTGCATGCATTGAAAGCACTGGAACACCAGCATCAATGGTATCAATATTTCTATTTGCAAGATACATTGCAACAGTACCGCCTCCGCCTTGGTCTACTCTACCAAGCTGTGCTGTTTGCCATGGAACACCTGCACATTCCATAATATTACGAACTCTAGCCATTACTTCAGCTGAAGCATCACTTGTACCCGATTTGCCCCTTGCACCGCTATATTTCATAAGTGCAAAACCGCAGTTAAGTCTTGCATCATTTCTTGGTTCGGATACATCTGCATAGTTAGGGTCATAAGCATTACATACATCAGTTGACAAGCAAATGCTATTTTCATAACATTCACCAGTTAAACCGCCGCATAAATCCTCCATCAGAGTGTCAAAGAATTTGCTCTGCATACCAGTTACACCTTCAGAACCGATTTCTTCCTTATCTACAAGCAGACACACTGAAGTATGCTCTGGAATTTCCTTTAAATCCATAAGTGCAGTTGCTGCTGGATAAGAGCAAACTCTATCATCATGACCATAAGCACCAACCATAGAACGGTCAAAACCTACATCACACGCATTAAACGCTGGAACGCATGAAAGCTCTGCTGATAGAAAATCAATTTCTCTCATACCATACTTTTCATTTAAGTGTTTCATAACTGCAAGTTTAATTTTATCTTTGCAATCTTTTTCTTCATCTGATGGTTTAGATGCAATAAGAATATTCATACCCTCTGCCTTAATACCATCAACCATTTTTTGTTGCATTTGTTTACTTGCAAGATGTGGTAGTAAATCAGTGATAACAAACTTAGGGTCATCTTGATTTGCACCAATGTTAATATTAACAGTTTGGGTTTTACCATCTTTACATACACATACAACGCCACGCAGTTCTAATGGTATTGCAAGCCATTGATATTTTTTAATACCACCATAATAATGAGTTTTGAAAAATGCCATTCCATCTTGTTCATATAGTGGCACTGTACGAATATCAATTCTTGGTGCATCAAGATGAGCTGCTGTTAAACGAATACCTTCTTTAATAGGCTTATTTCCAATTACAGCAAGTGCAATAGCCTTATTTCGATTTACTTTATATATTTTATCGCCTGCTTTAAGCTCCATACCACGCTTATAAGCTTTAAAACCAGCTTTATCAGCCATTTTTATAATTGCTTCTACTGCATCACGTTCGGTTTTACCCTCATCTAAAAACTTTTTATAGCCTGCTGCATATTCATTTGATGCATTTTCATCAATTCTATCAAAAGCTGGCTTTCTGTCATAAAATAGTTCTTCTGAAGTCATATTTATCATTCTCCTTTAAGATATAAATTTTTTATTTGATAAGCTTTTGCCATAATTCTATAACTTGAGTTTTTAATGTTTCATGTGAAACATTGTTTTCAATTATATACTGACATCTCTCATAATAAAAGTTATCATCAGGCTGTGCATCTATTCTAGCTATTGCCGCCTGCTTAGATATATTATCACGCTTTATTATGCGTTCTATTCGTGTATTTCTATCAGCAATTATTCCAATTACACCATCACACATAGAATTTGTTCCAGTTTGAAATAAAGTTGGTGCATCATAAAGTGCAATTTTAACACCTTTATTTTTTAAGTCTTTAAATTTTTCATCACTTGCTTTTTTTATATATGAAATTGTTATTTCATTTAATCTTTTAAGTTTATTGTTATTTGAAAAAACTATACTTGCAAGCTTTGCCCTATCAAGCTTTTTATCATTTGTAAGTATATCACCAAATTCATTTTCAATCTCATAGAGCATATCTAAATTTTCATTACAAAGCTTTCTATAAATAGCATCTGCATCAACTATGCCTGCACCAAGCTTTTTAAATTCAGCTGCCACCACACTTTTACCTGCACCCGAACCGCCTGTTAGTCCTATGATTTTCATAATATCACCCTAAATTTATAACATGAAACCCAGCTGCTTTTTTAAGTCTATTAGCAACTGCAAGCCCTAAACCCTCATCTGATGGGCACTGAGTCCAAATTTCAGTTACATCTGTTTCATCAAAAGCTCTTAGTGCATCAAATATTCTTTTAGCTTGTGAACTTACATCATCTTTAAAGCCCATTTCAAAGCACTTATAATCAGAAAACACATTCATATATTCTTTAAAACATAAAATTCCTGCTGTTTTATTTGCATTTTGCTTTATATATTCTGCGGTTTTGTTAGCATCACCACATACAACTGTTACTGGTGCTTTAGGCGCATAATGTCTGTATTTCATTCCAGGTGCGGAAACCCTTACATCATCACCTATTTTTTCTTTTATTGCTCTATCAATTTCAACTTCGCCAACGACTTCCATTAATTGTTCAAGAGATATTCCTCCTGGTCTTAAAAGTCTTGGTTTATCACCTACTAAAGATATTACAGTTGATTCTACACCTACGGTACACGCTCCGCCTTCAAGCACGGCTGGAATTTTACCATTTAAATCTTCCATAACATGCTTAGCTGTTGTTGTAGATGGCCTACCAGATAAATTAGCTGATGGTGCTGCAAGAGGTACTCCAGCAGCTTTTATAAGATTTTGTGCAACCTTATGATTTGGAAACCTTATTCCCACTGTGTCAAGTCCTGCACTTACTTCTATTGGTATACATTCAGCCTTTGGCAATATAATAGTAAGTGGACCTGGCCAAAAAGCATCAGCAAGTTTTTTTGCATTTTCAGGTATAAAACTTACTAACTTATCCATTTGCTTTAAATCTGCTATATGCACTATAAGTGGGTTGTCTTGCGGTCTACCTTTTGCAATAAATATTTTTTTTACTGCCTGACCATCTAATGCATTAGCAGCTAAACCATAAACTGTTTCTGTTGGCATACCTACTACTTCGCCTGCTAATATATATTTTGCCGCTTTTTCATAAGCTTTTTCATCTTTGTCAGGATTTAATAGTTGTGTATTCAAACTGTTCTATCCTCCTTTTCTTAAATTTCACTTATTTTATATTATACAGCTTATTTTAGTATAAAGTCAAAGTATTAAATCTATTTAAAGTATTATTTCGCTTTACCTATATTAAAAATATGGGTATAATAAATATAAACAACATAAGGGGTTGGATTTTAAATGCGTTTTAAACCAAAAAAAGAACATTTGCTTCCCAACATAGTATTAGATGAATTTTGTCAAGATGTTGGCAATTATCTAAGACGTGGACATACACTCAGTGAATGTTTCGCAGCTATGGCTGCACGTTCTACAAGCTCAGCTGAAGAACAATTATATTTATCACTTCGCACAGGTGTTAGAACTGGTTCGCTTAGTTATGCCATGAAAAAAACTACTGTATTCCCTGAATATATGGTAGAGCTTATTGAAAATGCTGAAAAAACAGACACACTTGCTCAAACAGTAGAATATCTATCATGCTATTTTGAACGTGAGCGTGCAGCAAATGAAAGCTTGCATGGTCGAACTATATACCCTGCTGTTATGGCGGCTTTAACATGTTTTATTTTAATTGTAACTGCTGGTTTTGTGCTTCCTATACTTGCTGACCAATTTTCTTCACTTGGCTTATCCTTTTCACCGTTTGCAAGATGGGCTATGAATGCTGGAAGATGGTTTGCTGGTCTTGCTGGTATGCTTTTAACCGCTATAGTATTTGCTGGTGTTTTACTTTGGATACTTGCTAAAAATAGCGGCTGGAAACTATTCCAAAATACATTATTTGCAAGAAAACTTGCTGTAGGTAGATTTGCAGCTGCACTTGCTCTTTTTCGTCAATGTGGTTTATCTGATAAGAATGTAGTTTTAAACTCTGCATCTTTAAATGAGCACCCTGACATTGAAAGTGCAAAAAATTCAATGCTTTTAGATATAGACAATGGGCTTTCTCTTACAAAAGCTTTAGCAAATACTGGGCTTATTTCTGGTAGTGCTTTAGGTCGATTAAATACCGATGGTCAAGAGGCTTTTTTACTTGATGAAGTTGCTTCTAAGCTCGCAAAAGATTCCGCTGGTAGAATGGATAGACTTCTTGTCATTCTTGAACCTATAATTGTTTTAATTTTAAGTGGTGCATCTGGTTTACTTTTATTATCTGTTATGCTTCCTCTGCTTGGTGGACTTGCCTCTATGGCATAATAAAGAGGTATAATTATGAAAAATATTTTAAAAAGTATAGTTACAGCCTTTATTATTGGGGCTATATTTTCTGTTGGTATATATTTTATAGATGATTTTATGCTTAATAAAAGCTATTATGCTTTATATGACGAGCTTAAAAAAGCGTCAAATCATTGTTTTGCTGTTGAAGGCAGATATCCACCTGATTTACGATATATCCAAGACCATTATGGTATTGAAATTGATAATAGACGTTTTACCGTTGATTATCGTAGAACCTCTCCAGATAATGCACCAGATATAAATATAAGCATAAATAAGGGAGGTGCTTTTGCATGAGAATATCTTCAATTACTCGTCATCGTGCAGGTACTACTTTTGTTTTTATATTTTTTCTTATATTTTTGCTTTGTAGCCTTTTCCTTATTCCTAGAATAATAACTGTATATGATGGCATTATCAATCGTGCAGAAAACACACATAATGAAGCTATTGTTTTAGAACATCTAATTGGTGCTGTAAAACGTGCTGATAATAAAGATAGTATATCTGTTACAACGCTTGATGACTCCACTCCTGCACTATCTATAACAAAGAATAATGTAACTTGGTTATATTACTGTAAAGATGGTTATTTATATACCCAAAATTCTCGTAAAAGCGAATTGTATGCAGAAAGATTATGTAAAGCAGGTATTATGTATTTATACCAAAAAGATAATATGATTTCTGTTGAATATATTTCTGAAAATAACAATGTTCAAAATATTATTCTTACTCCTCGTAGTGGTATTATTGGAGGTACAAATTGAAAAAGCTAAGCAGAACACGTTTATTTTTACTTGAAATGCTTGTAAATCTTTTAATCTTTGTTGTTGGTGCTACAATTTGTTTTACAACATTATCACAAGCTTATTCAATGAGTGCATTTAGTAGGGTACTTACCAAAGCCAATATCGCAACAGAAAATGCTGCTATGGCATTTAGAGCTGCCGATGGAGATATAACACTTATGCCTAACATATTAAATGGTGCACTTATAACTTCTAATAAAATGCAAATATGGTATGATAAAAACTGGAATATTTGCTCAAAAGAAAACGGTATTTATATTTTGGAAATTACAACCTCTAATGGTGAATATAACATAATAAATGGTAAAATTAATGTTTATTACGCTAATGGTGAAAGTATATTAGAGCTTCCAATTTGTGAATATAAAAATGAGGTATAAATATGAAATATAAAAAAGGTAGTCTTGCAGTTGGTTTTCCAACGGTGATTAATATTTTACTTCTTCTTATATTTTCCTGTGTATCTATGTTATCTCTTAGCCATGCACGCTCTGACCTTATGACCTCCAAACATAGTATTGAAATATCAAATGCATATTATAAAGCTGATACAAAAGGACAACAAATATTAGGTATGTTGTCCGCTTATTCTGGCTATGCACCTGATACAGCTGGTCACGAAATGGAAAATATACTTAATGAACAAGGTATCGCTGCTATATATGAAAAAGCAAGTCAAGTTTTAAGTTTTACTTTGCCAGCAGATGAAGCGGGCACATTACAAATAGATATTCATATTATTTCAAGTGGTCAATTTGAAGTTACAAAATGGCAGCTTATCCCTCCTGAAAGTGAACAAAGTTCTTAATCCAGATAAGGATTTTATAATCCTTTCTGGATTTTATTATATTTTTTTATCCACATTAATGTATATATTATCCACAATATTGTCCACAAACGCAAATTTGTAAAATGTATTATTCGCTAATTTTATTACTTTTCGTATAATTTTATACAAAATAACAAATATTTTTCCAATATTAGACAGTTAAAATTTATCTTGTGGACAACTCTGAGGAAAACCATATTTTCTTGTTGATAACTCATAGTTATATAATTTTATTTTACCTTAACTTTACATGATTTTCATTACATATAGTATTTAATATTCTCTCATTTTTTTCCATTGCCTTTAAATGAATTTTATATGATAAATTGCATATTATACTCTTATTACACTATTTAAATGTATAAAAAAGGAGTAGTTAAACATGTGTGATGTAAATTCAAATGAAGAAAAACAGCATGATAATAGCATAACCCAAACAGGCTCTATTACAACTCACTCTGCTTATGGAAATATTCATTGTATAACTATTGTTGGTCAAATTGAAGGTCATCTTGAAGCACCTCAACAAACTAAAACAACTAAATATGAACATATTATTCCGCAAATAACAGCTATTGAAGAAGCTGATGATATAAATGGATTATTGATTTTATTAAACACTGTAGGGGGAGATGTTGAAGCTGGTCTTGCTATAGCTGAACTTATTGCAGGAATGAAAAAACCTACTGTTTCACTTGTCATTGGTGGAGGTCATTCTATAGGTGTGCCTCTTGCCGTAGCTGCTAAACAATCTTTTATAGCCCCTAGTGCTGCTATGACAATACACCCTGTTAGAATGAGTGGTACTATTATAGCATCTCCTCAAACTTATTCTTATTTTAAATCTATTCAAGAACGTATAACAACTTTTGTAACAACTCATTCAAATATCTCTGCTGATACTTTTGAAAAACTTATGATGGCAACAGACCAAATGTCTGCTGATGTTGGTACTGTGGTTGGTGGGAAACAAGCGGTTTCATACGGACTTATTGACCATGTTGGTAGCCTTTCTGATGCTCTTGATTGTCTTCATAAAATGATAAAATAACTTTGTTAAATTTTTATCCCAAAAAGCCGGTTTTTATATATGATTTTTGCTATAAATATGCTTTTTTTAGACTTTCCTCTATTCGTATGGGTTAATTTTTGATATACTATACTTGATAACAGATTTTTTAGTATTAATTTAGAATTTATAAATTTAATGTTTTGAAAGGAAGGTAACCCAATATGAAACTTACATTGGAAAGCCTACGTCATAACCTGTCTTGGAAGGGATATCGACTCCCATCTTATGATATAGCTGCTGTTAGACAAGCAACTCATGATAATCCTACTTGGCTGCATTTTGGTGCTGGTAGCCTGTTCCGCGCTTTTCCATCTGCTCTTGCTCAGCGTCTTTTAACTGCTGGTTTATCTAAAACTGGTATTATCTGCTGTGAAGGCTATGATGAAGAATTAATAGAGCGTGTTTATCGTGCAAATGATAATCTATCTATTATTGCTACACTCTATGCTGATGGTCATATTCAAAAAGAAGTTATAGGTTCTATCACTGAAAGCCTTAAAATGAGCGAAGATATGCAAAGACTTCATGAAATCTTTTGCTGTCCTTCTATGCAAATGGTTTCTATGACTATAACAGAAAAAGGCTATGTTATAAGAGATAACGAGCGTAACTTAGTGGCTGATTTTGCACAAGATGCAAAAAATGGTCCAAGTGATAATACTTGTTCTTTCTTTGGCAGACTAGCAACACTATGTCTTTCCAGAAAGCGTGCAAATGCTCCTGCTTTTGCTCTTGTTTCTCTTGATAACTGTGAAAATAATGGTATTCGTTTGCATCGTGCAATGACTGATATGGCTGAAGCTTGGCTAGAAAATGGATTTATTACTGAGGAAGAAGCTAAGTATATTACAAATGAGATTTCTTATCCACTTTCTATGATTGATAAAATCACGCCTCGCCCTGATAACCGTGTAACTGAAGCTTTAGAAGCTGATGGTCTTGAGGGTATTCGCCCATTCGTTACCGAAAAAGGTACTCATGCTGCTGCCTTTGTTAACACTGAGCGTCCTCAATATCTATTAATTGAAGATGATTTTCCAAATGGTCACCCTCCACTAGAGCAGCTTGGTATTATCTTTACTAATCATGATATTGTTGCTCGCTCTGCTCGTATGAAATCTTGTACTTGTTTAAATCCTATGGATACAGCTCTTGCTGTATATGGCTGTATGCTTGGATATAAAACTGTACATGATGAAATGAATGATAAACAGCTTGTTAGCCTTATTACTCATATGAGTATGGACGAAGCTATGCCTATGGTATCTGACCCTGGTGTTATAAACCCAATTGAATTTTTGCATGAAGTTTTAAGCGAACGTTATCCTAATCCATTTTTACCTGACACCCCTCAACGTACTGCAACAGATATATCTCAAAAGCTCTCAACAAGATTTGGTCAAACACTTTACGCATATTATAATTCTACTGTTCCTATGCATAGAGTTTCTAATCTTGTGTATATTCCACTGGTTCTCGCTGGTTGGCTTCGTTATCTGCTTGCTGTTGATGATAATGGTAATAAATTTGAACGTAGCCCTGACCCAATGATGCCATATTTAGATAAAATACTTGATGGTATAACTCTTGGTGGTGAACCTGCAAAAGAAAAACAGCTTTATCCTCTGCTTTCTAATAAAGCTATTTTTGGTGCTAATCTTTATGAAGTTGGTCTTGCTGACAAAGTTACTGATATGTTTAATGAACTTATCGCTGGTAAAGGTGCAGTTAGAAAAACCTTAATTAAATATTGTGGTGAATAACTTGTTTATCCCTGCTAATTCTATTTAGCAGGGATTTTTTTGTTCTAAATTTCGGTTATATATCATAAAATAAATTGATTAAAGATTGTTTAACATGAAACATTATAAAGGAGCTTTGTTTTTATGTGTGGAATAGCTGGTTTTATTGATAATCAAACTGATTGCCGAAATATGCAAGATATATCAAATCGCATGGCTCGTACATTAATACCTAGAGGGCCTGATACTGGCGGTGAATATACAAATGAATATATAAGTCTTGTCCATCGCAGGCTTATTGTGGTTGACCCAGAAGGCGGCAAACAACCTATGAAATCACCAGATGAACGATATGTTTTAGTTTATAACGGTGAACTTTATAACACTGAAGATATTAGAAAAGAGCTTTTATCTAAAGGACATACATTTTTAGGTCATTCTGATACCGAGGTTTTATTACATGCATATATGCAGTGGAATACTGATGTTTTTGAAAAGCTAAATGGCATTTATGCCTTTGCTATTTGGGATAATAAAGAACATACTTTAACCCTTTGTCGTGATAGATTAGGTGTTAAACCCCTATTTTTCACAAAAACAAAGAACGGTTTAGTGTTTGGCTCTGAAATTAAAGCATTACTATGTCACCCTGAAATTAAACCAGAAATCAATGCCGATGGTCTACGTTCTGTTTTGCTGCTTGGCCCTGCCCGACCTGCTGGCTTTGGTGTTTTTAATCAGATTGAAGAATTACTTCCTGCACATTTTGCTATTTTAAAAGATAATAAACTAACTATAAATGCCTATTGGTCACTTAAAGCATGTGAACATACAGACTCACCAGAACAAACAATCCAAAAAACAAAATACTTAATTGAAGACTCTGCATGTAGGCAGCTTGTAAGTGATGTGCCACTATGTACTTTTTTATCTGGTGGGCTTGATTCTTCCATTTTATCTATGATTGCAAGTCGTGAATATAAAAAGCAAAATAAACAACTGCACACTTGGTCGGTTGATTACAAAGATAATGATAAGTATTTTGAAAAAAGTTTATTTCAGCCAAATAGTGATGCAGATTATATAGATTTAATTTCTTCTGCTATTGGCTCTAAACATCACAAAGTTGTTTTGGATAATGCTGCTCTTTGTGCCGCATTACTTCCTGCGGTTGATGCCAGAGATTTAGCTGGCATGGCTGATGTTGACTCCTCTCTACTTCTATTTTGCAATGCTGTAAAAAAAGAATTTACTGTATGCCAATCGGGTGAATGTGCAGATGAATTATTCGGCGGTTATCCTTGGTATCATAGAGAGGAAATATTATTTGAGGATACTTTTCCTTGGTCACGCTCAATAGATTTTAGAATGAGCTTATTAAATGACGGTATAATATCAAATGGTCAAGAATTTGTACGACAACATTATTTAGATACATGTAAACTAGCTGATAAACTGCCTACTGATAGCAAAAAAGAAGCTCGTATGCGTGAAATGTTTATGTTAAATCTAAGATGGTTTATGGCAACATTACTTGATAGAAAAGATAGAATGAGTATGTATTCAGGGCTTGAAGTTAGGGTACCGTTTTGTGACCATAGAATAGTTGAATATGCTTATAATATGCCTTGGGATTTAAAAGCTTATGAAGGCAGAGAAAAAGGCATTGTAAGAAAAGCTTTTGAAAATGATTTACCTGAAAAAATTGTTTGGCGTAAAAAGTCACCTTATCCAAAAACATTTTCCCCTCTTTACACTGAGCTTGTAAGCTCATATGTAAGGCAGATAATACAAGATGAGCATTCTTATATACCTAAAATTTTTAATACTCAAGCTATTGAGCAGCTTTTACTTGAACCTAATAATATGCCTGAACCTTGGTATGGTCAATTAATGCGTGGTCCTCAAGTTTTTGCATATATAATTCAACTTGATAGATGGTTTAAAAAATACCATGTATCAATTATTTAATGTTTCACATGAAACATAAATATTTTACCTAAGGAGTATTATATGTCTAATTCTCAAAATACATCTACTGGTTACTTAGTTGTTTCTGTATCCACTGCCCGAACTGCCCTACCAATAGAAAATGCACTTGTAACCGTTTATTCCATATCTGATACTGGAGCTTCTGAACTTATATATACTATTCGTACTAATCGTTCTGGTCAAACTGCACCTTTGCCGTTACCTGCTCCACCAATTTCAAATTCACTTTCGCCTAATCAACCATTTCCCTACGCAAGATATTCTGTACGTGTAGATTATGATGGTTTTTATCCTGTTACTTCCTCTGATTTAACTATCTTCCCTGATATAGTAGCAACTTTACCAGTATTTCTTGTACCTTTAGATGAATTTGAAAATACAGGTGAACCTCAAGTTAGAAACTTCCCTAATCATGGTCTAAATACAGCCGAGGAGTGATAAATCTTGTCTTTACCTTTTATTCCTGAAAATATAACTGTGCATTTAGGTTCTCCAAAATCAAATGCTAGGAATGTAACTGTCCCTTTTCCTGACTATATCAAAAATGTTGCAAGCTCAGAAATATATCCTACTTGGCCTGAAAATGCTATTCGTGCAAATATGTATGCTCAAATATCTTTTGCACTTAACAGAGTGTATACTGAATGGTATCGCTCACAAGGTTATGATTTTGATATAACAAATGTAACAGCATTTGACCAAGCATATGTACATGATAGAGATATATTTGATAATGTTTCTCGTATTGCTGATGAACTATTTACCGATTATATAGTACGTTCTGGCTCAGTAGAACCACTATTTGCTCAGTATTGCAATGGTACAACTGTTACTTGTGACGGACTTAGCCAATGGGGTACAGTTCCACTTGCCGAACAAGGTCTTACACCTTATGAAATTTTAACCCGTTTTTATGGAAATGATATTGAAATTGTAACCGATACCCCAGTAGTGCCCAATCTTGGTACCTACCCTGGAAAGGCTTTAAGGCTTGGAGATGTAAATGAAGATGTGCGAACTATTCAATTAAGATTAAATAGGATTTCCACTAATTATCCGCTTATACCTAAAATCTATCCTGTAAACCGTGCTTATGATGAATCTACCGAAAATGCTGTTAAAGTATTTCAGCAAACATTTGGTTTAACTCCTGATGGTATAGTTGGTAAAGCCACTTGGTATAGAATAGCATATTTATATACGGCTATTAAACACCTTGCAGAACTAAATAGTGAAGGACTTTCTTTACAAGAAGTAAGTCCACTATATCCAGGATTATTAAAATTTGGTGATAGCGGTGAAGCTGTCAGACTTATGCAGTATTATCTTTCTGTTGTAGGTGCTTACTATTCTGAAATACCTGTTATTGATGATGATGGATTTTTCGGCACTCAGACACAAAACGCTGTTATTGCGGCTCAAAAACTTTTTGGTTTAACTCCTGATAGTATAGTCGGTGAGCAAACATGGAATGCACTTTACTCAGCATATCTATCTATTGTTAGTTCTGACCCAAATGCAAGAACGCCTGAAGGAGTACCTGTATTCCCTGGCAGAATATTAATTGAAGGTATGTCAGGTGATGATGTAGAGCAAGCTCAAACATTTTTATCCTTTTTATCATCTGTTTATCCTGAAATACCTCAAATACCAGTTACAGGCTATTTTGGAGAAATGACAAAAGATGCTGTTATCGCAGCTCAAAAACTTTTTGGTCTTAATATAACAGGTACTATTGGCCCTGCAACCTGGGATATACTTGCTAGAGAATATGAAACAGCTGTTATGGGTGCAAAAGCAGCTGAGCAACAATTCCCTGGTTATACATTACAAAACAATCAGGAAGGAATGTGATTTTATGTATTCAGATGAACAACGTATAGAACATATAAGGGGTTTACAACAGGATTTAAGAGTTATTCATGCCAAAAATGATGAGTCACTTCCTAAAATCAGCGGAGTTTATGATGTTTTAACCGAAGATGCTGTTAGAAGATTTCAAAGAAAATTTGGTTTACCTGTTACAGGTAAAACTGATTTAACAACTTGGGATAAAATAGTCCATGAATCTAACTTAATACGTAGTAAAAATTCAATACCGCTTGCTGTTAGAGTTTTTCCAAATGCTATGTATGTTGTGTCTCTTGGAGATACTGGCAGATTTGTTTATATATTACAAGGTATTTTAAATGGTCTTGCGATTGAATTTCCTTATTTACCTAAAATTGATTATACTGGTGTATATGATTGTAACACCGAGCAAGCAATAAAAATTCTTCAAAAAAATTCTGGTTTGCCCTCAACTGGTAAATTAGATGCAGCTACTTGGAATGCTATTTCGTTTTTATATTCTAATATTGCGGTTTCGCTTGAAGACTAAAAAACTGCCGAATGAGCTTTAAAGCTCATTCGGCAGTAAAATTTAAATCTTGTCACAACCCATATATGGACGAAGTGCTTCTGGAATAGTTACAGAACCATCTGCATTTTGATAGTTTTCAAGAATAGCTGCAACTGTACGACCAACAGCAACGCCAGAACCATTAAGAGTATGTGCAAATACTGGCTTGCCATCTGCATTACGGCAACGAATATTAGCACGTCTAGCCTGATAATCAAGGAAGTTAGAACAAGAAGAAATTTCTACATAACGACCATAAGAAGGCATCCAAACCTCAATATCATAAGTACAAGCAGAGGAGAAACCAACATCACCAGTACAAAGCATAACAACTCTATGAGGTAAGCCTAAGCCCTCAAGTACACGTTCAGCTTCTCTAGTTAGGTTTTCAAGCTGAGTCCAAGAGTCTTCTGGAGCAGTAAAGTTTACAAGCTCAACCTTGTTAAACTGGTGCTGACGGATAAGACCACGAGCATCACGACCTGCAGCACCTGCTTCACGACGGAAACAAGCAGAATATGCAGCATATCTAACAGGCAGCTGTTCTGCTGGAATAATATCATCACGGAACATATTAGTTACAGGTACTTCAGCTGTTGGGATAAGATATAAATCACTATCCTCACGACCTAACTGGTACATCTGCTCGGAAAACTTAGGTAATTGACCTGTACCAGTCATAGACGCACCATTTGCGATAAATGGTGGTAAAATCTCTGTATAACCGCCCTGCTCATCAGTATGAGTATTTAAGAAATAGTTAATAACAGCACGTTCAAGTCTTGCACCCATACCACGATAGAAATGGAAACGAGAACCAGTTACCTTACCAGCAACCTCTGGAAGTAAAATACCCTTTTCAGCACCAATATCCCAATGTGCTTTTGGCTCAAATTCAAATTCTTTTGGAGTGCCCCAACGACGAATTTCTGGATTTGCACTGTCATCTTTACCTTCTGGAACTTGGTCTGCTGGAACATTTGGAATACCAAGCAGCACATCTTTTAACTGAGCCTCAACTTCACTTTGATTTGCATCAAGCTCTTTAACCTTTGCAGCGATTTCTTTCATCTCTGCCATAATAGCAGTTGTATCTTCGCCAGCTTTTTTCATCTGTGGGATTTGCTTAGATACCTTATTTTGCTGAGCTTTAAGACCTTCTACCTCACCGATAATAGCCTTACGCTTGTCATCAAGTGCGATAGCCTCATCAACAGCAGCATCATAATTTGTACCACGCATAGCAAGACGATTTTTTACTTTTTCTGTGTTCTCTCTAATAAAACGAATGTCTAACATGAGTTTATTACTCCCTATCTTAAATAAATTTTATTATTGTACTTTAAGTGCAAGCTCTGCATAACGCTCTGCCATAACACCTGTAAATACAGCATCTTGTGCTGTACCATTTAGGCGTTCTAAACTATAAGTGTTTTGCAGATATGTAAGCTCTTGTTTTCCCGTCACATTATCTTCTTCATCTATTGCCTTTTCAAGCATAGCTAAGTGATAATAAGCATCTCTTTCATCTAAACGCTGCTTTAAAACTGTTTTTAAATCTTCATCAGTTGTCATATTTAGCATTGTACGCAACTCTGAAGTTTGCTGTTCTTGAGCTTTTATAGTTTCATCTTGACTAGCCACTGTTTCTTGTAAAACAAGTAACTTTTGCTGCACACCCTGTACAGTTGTATCCCTTTCAGCAAGCTCACTATTTAAACTTGCAAGCTGTTTATCTGCTCTAAGCTGTGTTACATAACTAAGTAATATTAAAACAAGTGCAACGCTAAAAAGACCAATAATATAAAAAGCTAAATAACGTTTACTTATTCTTTTATTTTCTTTTTCACAAGGATTGTTTTCTGTTTTTTTTTCTTCCATGCCTTCCTCCAAAATTAAATTTTTAATTCTTTAAGAGCTGTTGCAAGTCGTTCAAGGTCATCTTGATTATAAAACTCAAGCTTTATTAAACCACTTTTTTTACTTTGCTCTATTTGAACTCTTCTTCCTAGATTATTTTCAAGCTCTTTTGAAACTTCGCTTAAATAATCCACTTCAAAGACAGGTTTAACTGGAGTATTTGAGACTTCAATTTCATTGGTTTTGTTTATATCTTTTGCATATTTTTCTGCCTGTCTAACCGTCATAGTAGACATTTTTTCTATTGACTGAAGACGTTTTTCTTCATCTTGAATAGCTAAAATAGCTCTTGCATGACCGGCTGTTATACCACCTGAAGCAACCATTGTTTGTGCTTCTTCAGGAAGTGCAAGCAGTCTAAGAGCATTTGCAATACTTGGGCGTGATTTACCTACACGTTCTGCCACTTGCTCTTGAGTTAAATTGAATTGTTTAATAAGTGTATTATATCCTTTAGCTTCTTCTATTGGGTTAAGGTCTTCACGCTGTAAATTTTCTATTAGTGCAAGCTCCATAACCTTTTGGTCATCTGCTTCTATTATAAAAGCTGGTATTTCGGTAAGCCCTATACTTCTAGCAGCTCGCCAACGGCGTTCACCTGCAATAATTTGATAATAACCATTTTGTGCAGTTCTTACAGTTATTGGTGTTATTATACCATGAGTAGAAATGGATTTTTTTAAAGCTTCCATTCCTTCTGGGTCGAAAACTTTTCTTGGCTGCTCTGGGTTTGGCTCTACAAGTGCCATAGACAGTGTAGAAATCCCTGTATTATTTTGAGTATCTTCTCTTAGGCTCTCACCTAGTAAAGCTCCAAATCCCTTTCCCAAGCCACCTTTATTGGTTCTTGCCACGAATTTCCCTGCCTCCTAGTTTATGTTTTTCTTTAAAAACTCCTCTGCCATTGAAATATAAGCTTCTGCACCACGACATAGTTTGTCATAAGTTGTTATAGGCTGACCATGACTTGGAGCTTCTGAAAGCCTTACATTTCTTGGAATAACAGTAGAATATACACGTTCACCAAAATGCTTTTTAACTTCTTCTACAACCTGAACTGCAAGGTTTGTTCTACCATCATACATGGTCAGTAAAATACCTTCCATGCGAATATTTTTATTTAGTCCCTTTTGTACACTTCTTACTGTAGCCATAAGTTGACTTAATCCTTCAAGTGCATAATATTCGGTTTGCATAGGCACTAAAAAGCTATCTGCTGCACATAAACATTCAAGCGTTAAAATACCAAGTGATGGAGGACAATCAATTAATATATAGTCATAATCTGATTTAACCTGTTCAAGCACATCACGCAAACGATATTCTCTGCGTTCAAGAGACAGAAGGTCTATTTCCGCACCTGATAAATCGGTGTTTGAACCTAGAATATCAACCCAATCAGTATGTATAATAGCATTTTTAGTATCTGGCTTTTCAGCAATTACTAAATCATAGGTTGTAATTTCTATCTCTCTTGGGTCAATGCCAAAACCTGAAGTTGCATTTCCTTGAGGGTCAAAATCGCAAAGCAAAATGTTTTGACCTTTTTCTTTAAGTGCCGCAGCTAGATTTACTGCAGTAGTTGTTTTACCAACGCCGCCTTTTTGATTTATAAGTGCGACAATTTTGCATTGTTTTTTTGTCTTAATAAAAGGTCACCCCCACCTAATGAGATAATAAATTTAACAATGTCTAAACTGTATTATATCACAGCATTAAATAAAAATGAAGTAAAAACCCTATGTTTTTCCATATGTATTATAAAACAATTACCAACAAATTACCCCAAAAAAATACAAGACTCATATGTTTCATGTGAAACATACAAGCCTTGTTCAAAAAACATACCCTATCATAATCTAATTTTATATCTATATATATTGTCAATTTATCTTTTTATGTACCTTGCTTTTTACAATTTGGAATTAAAATTCTAAGCATAACTCCATCATCTTTATCCTCTCTCTCAACTTTCGCCTGTACACCTGATTCTTTCATAACATCTATTGCTTTATCAACAGTATTTAAAAAGAACCTTACATCTTTTATAAGCCTTAAAACATTTTTAGATTTATCCTCTGCTGGTTCAGCTAACAACTTATCTATATATTGTTCAGTTTTACTTACATTTAATTCATGCTCAATAATATAAGCTGTTGCTTGCATACGTTTATTTTCATCTGCAATTCTTAAAAGTGCTCTTGCATGTCGCTCTGTTAAATGACCATTTCTTATTAAATCAATATTTTTTTGAGATAATTTTAGCAGTCTTAACTTATTTGCAATAGCACTTTGTGTTTTACCTACTTTTTTAGCTGCCTCCTCCTGCGTAAGTCCAAAAGTATCAATAAGTTTTTTAAAACCCCATGCTTCTTCAAAAAAATCTAAATCTCGCCTTTGAAGATTTTCAACAAGTGCAAGTGCTGATGAATCCTCCTCCGTTGCACTCATTACTATACATGGTACTTCAAGTAGTCCCGCTTGTCTTGCTGCTCTTAGACGCCTTTCACCTGCGATAAGCTCAAACCCTTCACCTGTTTTTCTAACAGTCAGCGGATTTAATACTCCATATTGCCTTATAGACTCAGCAAGCTGAGTTATAGCTTCTGGCTCAAAGTATTTTCTCGGCTGGTTTGGGTTTCTTGCAATCATTGACAGTTTTATTCGCCTTAACTGTCTTTCATTGTTTGCATTTCTAATGTTTAACACCGGTGTCATTTAACTTCCTCCTTTTTTTTACTCGGCAAAATGCCTGCTGCTAATAGACTACCATTTTTTGTCAAAAAGTAAAGTGAAATCGACCGCATGATTATTATTTCCCCTTGCAAATTCGACAGCTTTTACTTTGAAATATATATTTCCACATATTTTCCGATAAAAAATAACCCTTAGTAATCTTATTACTAAGGGTTATAAATTGCTTATTTCCCGCCGAGTGGTGCTGCACTTATCTTTGCAAATCTGCGTGGATACTTGGAAGGAGTATCTTTTATCTTGTTAATTTCCACTTTTGCACGAACAATATCGCTTTCTACAACGGTATAAGTTTTAATTATAGGTTTTGCACCACCTAAAATTTCAATCGCTTTTGTAGCCTTTATAACTTCGTCTTGACAATCTTGTGCTTTCATTGCTATAAACTTGCCTCCTACTTTTACAAGTGGTAAAGTAAGTTCACTAAGCACAGATAAATCTGCAACTGCTCTTGATACAGCAGCCGAAAAACTTTGACGTTCTTTTAATTCTTCTGCTCTTGCATGTATAGCAATTACATTTTTAAGCCCTAACTGAGATATAACTTCATTTAAAAAATCTATACGCTTTCTAAGAGCATCAATAAGCACAAACTCAGTATCTTGGCATAAAATCGCCAATGGCAACCCTGGAAAGCCTGCACCAGTTCCAATATCTATGACCTTTTCCTCGGAAATTATATCTGGTGCAATCATGGCACAATCAAGGAAATGTCGAGAAATAACTTCCATTGGTTCAGTTATAGCGGTTAAATTCATAACCTTATTTTTCTCAAGCAGCATATCTGAGAATTTAAGAAAGTTATCAACAGTTTGTGAATAAACTTCAGGACAAATTTGCTCTAAACCTTTGATTAAAAGTTCTCTTTCTGTCATTATTTGTCCCCTCCTGTTTCCAAATATATCATAAGTGCGGTAAGGTCTGCTGGAGATACACCAGAAATTCTGCCCGCTTGACCTAGATTTACAGGACGAATTTTAGATAACTTTTGTCTTGCTTCTAATCTAAGTGAAGGCACATTTTCATAATTTATATCATTTGGAAGTGGTCGGCTTTCCATCTTTCTAAACTGCTCTACATCATGTAATTGACGCTTAATATAACCATCATATTTTATTCTAATCTCAACTTGCTCACGAATAACCGCAGGAAGTTCTGGACGGTCCTTATCAAATGGAGCAAGCATTTCATAACCAATTTCAGGTCGTCTTAATAAATCAGCAAGTTTACAACCTGATTTAAGTGGAGTAGAATTATTTGATTTTAAAAATTCTTGCATCTCATCACTTGGTGAAACAGTTACTTTTTCTAGTCTTTCCATCTCTTGTGCAACAGTTTTATATTTCTGCTCGGTTTTTGCCAGTCTTTCGGCTGAATTTAAACCTACTCTAGCACCGATTTTAACAAGTCGTTCATCTGCATTATCCTGTCTTAAAAGTAAACGATATTCTGAACGAGATGTCATCATTCTATAAGGCTCTTGTGTTCCACGTGTAACAAGGTCATCTACTAATGTACCTATATATCCATCTGCTCTATCTAATATCATAGGTTCTTCACCCTTGCATTTTAGAGCAGCATTTATACCAGCAACTAGACCTTGTGCCGCTGCCTCCTCATAACCTGATGAACCATTAAATTGACCTGCACCATAAAGACCAGAAATCTTTTTAGTTTCCAATGTTGGAAGTAACTCTGTAGGGTCTATACAGTCATATTCTATTGCATAAGCTGGACGCATCATTTCAGCTTTTTCAAAACCTTTTAAAGTGTGCAGCATTTCAAGCTGTACACGCTCAGGCATAGATGAAGAAAAACCTTGTAAATACATTTCTTCTGTATCAAGTCCCATAGGCTCAACAAAAAGTTGATGTCTTGGTTTTTCAGAAAATCTAACCACTTTATCTTCAATAGATGGGCAATATCTAGGACCTATACCATCAATTTTACCTGAATAAAGTGGAGACTCTGAGAGATTATCACATATAACCTTGTGTGTTTGCTCATTTGTATAAGTTAAATGACATACAACTTGATTTTGTGGAGCTTTTTCAGTTTCAAAAGAGAAAGGTATAATTTCATCTTCACCCTCTTGGACTTCAAGCTCAGTAAAATCAATAGTTCTTTTATCAATTCTTGGTGGTGTACCTGTTTTAAAACGCATTAAATTTAGCCCTAATTGTTTTAAACAACTGGTTAATTTAGTCGCTGCAAACATACCATCTGGGCCACCATCATGAATATGGTCGCCTATAATTATACGTCCACCCAAATATGTGCCTGAACAAATAATAGCTGCTCTACACTTATATATTGCACCTGTTGGTGTTTCTACTGCTGTTACCTTATTATGCTCTACATGAATTTTAGTTATCTCAGCTTGTTTTACATTTAAATTCGGTGTGGTTTCTAAAACCCATTTCATATACTTACGATAAGCAAATCTATCTGCTTGAGCTCTAAGCGAATGAACAGCTGGACCTTTGCCACGATTTAACATTCTATACTGTATACAAGATGCATCGGCAGCTTTAGCCATTTCACCACCTAACGCATCTATCTCACGCACTAAATGACCTTTAGCAGTACCACCGATTGCAGGGTTACAAGGCATATTACCTATACTATCTATATTGATAGAAAAACAGCCTACTTTAAGTCCAAGTCTAGCACCAGCAAGAGCCGCTTCTATACCTGCATGACCTGCACCAATAACCACAATATCAAAACTTCCTGCTTCAAATGACATAAATGCAAACCTCCCTTTTTATAATTTTTTTATTTATACAAATTGTTGATAACTCTGTGCATACATTGTATAACTCTGAGTAAAATTTTTTATTTTTGTATATTTTTTTATTTTTATTACGTTTAGTATAATTTTTATTTTTTAATCAACATCTTTTCAACAACTTTATGCACAGAACATATGTTTCTAAATATTTTAGTATATTAACGCAATTTTATTAAACACTCAAAATTATGTGGTCTATTTTTTTAAAAAACACGATATATAGGGTTATTATTTGCCTACACAAAATCTACTGAAAATATCCTGAATTATATCATCTCTAACACTCTGACCTGTAAGCTCTCCAAGGGCAGAAATAGCAGACTCTACATCTTGTAATATTGCATCAGGTGTCATACCAAATTCTGCTGCATTTCTTGCCTGACGACATGCAATTTCTGCTCTATTTAGTGCATCTGCTTGTCTAGCATTGGTTATAACGCCACCATCAAATACAACATTATTCATACCTGTAACGCTTAAAATTTTATCTCTTAACTTGTCTATACCTTCACCCTGTTTTGCACTTATTTCTACTACATGTTCAAAGCCTTTATAAATATTTTGTTTAGCCAATCCTTTGTCACTTTTATTTATTACAAGAATTGCTAATTTAGCAGCCTTTGCCTTATCAAGTGCATTTATATCCTGCTTTGTAAGTTCTGTACTGCCATCAACTACCGCAAGTACAAGTTCTGCTTCATCTACAGCCTTTTTAGCACGTTCTACGCCTATTTGTTCGACTATATCTTCACTTTCTCTAATACCTGCTGTATCTTGTAATCTAAGTGTTAATGAGCCTATTCTAATAACTTCTTCTATGGTGTCTCTTGTTGTGCCTGCAATATCAGTAACAATAGCACGTTCAAAGCCTACAAGTGCATTTAATAGAGTTGATTTTCCTACATTTGGTCTACCTACAATAGCACAAGGTAAACCTTCACGCAGTATTCTTCCTTGTTCATAAGATATTCTAAGCTTATGAAGTTTATTTTCTGCATAAGTTAAAGTGTTTTTCAATTCACTTTGGAAAAATGGGTCTATATCTTCATCTGGATAATCTACAACCGCAAGAAAATGTGCAGACACACCAATCAGTTTTTGTCTTAACTCGTCCATACCATTCGCTATAGTGCCTGATATTTGACCTACTGCATTGTGTGCTGACTCAAGTGTATGAGCTGCTATAAGGTCAGAAACTGCTTCCGCCTGCATAAGGTTCATTTTACCATTTAAAAACGCTCGTCTGGTAAATTCACCTGCATCAGCTTGTCTTACACCTTGCTCAAACAATGCAGAAAGAGCTTCACTTAATACCGCTGGTGAACCATGCAGTTGAAGTTCTGCCATTTGTTCACCTGTATATGTTTTATCTGAGTCAAAATGCACAGCCATACAGCTATCTAACATATTACCAAATCTATCATAAAGATTACCATATACAAGCATTCTTGATGGCATATCTGCAAACTGTTTTTTGTTTATTGGTTTAAATATATTATTTACCGCATTTACAGCTATATCACCAGACAATCTTATTATACCGATTGCACCACCAGTTGCAGTGGCAATAGCAGCGATTGTATCCATTGCATTTCTTCCTTTCTAATAAATAAAAATACGGACAGGCTTTTTTATTTAGCCCGCCCGTAAACTCAAATTTATATTACTTTTTTCTTGGCTGGAAGCCACGTCTTGGTGGACGAGCTGAACCATCTGGAGAAATTACAACCCTTCTTGCTGGCTCAGTACCAGTTGAATGAGTTGTAACACCTCTAAAGTTTTGCAGTGATGCATGAATAATACGACGTTCATAAGGGTTCATAGGCTCAAGAGTCATAGCTCTATGGTACTTACAAACCTTAACCGCCATTTTTCTTGCCAAACGTTCAAGACTTTCTGCACGTTTAGCACGATAATTTTCTGTATCAATAGTAAGTCTTAAATGCTCATCAGAATTTTGATTTAAAACCAAGCTAGTTAAATATTGAATTGCATCTAAGGTATCACCACGTCTACCAATAACTTGTCCCATATCTTTACCAGATATATCAATTTTAACATGGTCTGGTTCACTAATATCAAGTACAGTAGCCTTACCTTCAATACCTAATTTTTCAAGTAAACCATCAATAAATTTAACCGCCTGTTTAGCATCTTCAGAAATAAGCTCATCAGCCATTGGCACAGGAGTGATATAAGGCACGATTGGCTCACGTTCTGAACGCTCTTTGCGAGGTTTTTCTATTTTTTCTGTTGGTTCTGGATTTTTTGGAGCCGCTTTTACCAGATGAGGAGTTGTTCTTCTTGGGTCATCTAAAGCGATTTCGCTTAAATCAGGAAGATTTGATACTTTTTCCTCTTTAGTCTCAGTGATTTCAGGAGTTTCTAAAACCTCAGTTTGCTCTATTGGCTGCTCTTTGATTTCTGGCTTTTCATCTGGAACTTCATAAGTAACTCTTACTTTAGCATCACTTGAGCCAAAGCCTAAAAAACCTCTTTTACCATTATCGAGAACCTCAACCGATACATCATCACGGTCTAATCCAAGGGTATTAAGTGCCTTTTGGATTGCATCATCACGAGTTGCACCGGTCATTTCAATGCTTTTTAGCATTATTTACGCCTCCCCTTTTTGTTACTTTTTCGCCATTTCAGGATATTTATGACGAATAATTTTTGTCAAAATAATTTCCTGAATACAGGTGAAAACATTATTTGCAATCCAGTAAATGCCAATAGCAGCTGGGAACTGGAACGCAAAATAAACGCTCATTAGAGGCATAATATACATTATAGTTTTCATACTGCCTTGCATTTGAGCATTTGCACCATTGTTGTTATTATTCTGCATTTTTTGAAGTATCCAAGAGGATAAAAACGCAGAAAGACCAGATAAAATAGGAATAAGCAGTAAAACACTCAATGTTAATGTAGGTTTTACAGATAAATCTAAACCAAATAAATCAAAATTCATAGGCTGTAAAAGATTTTTAATATTATCAGAAAGAGAAGCAATTTCAGCATCAAGCTTTCCATTGTGGAAAAACTGATTACAAGCCTGAGCTATCTCAGTTTGTACAGTATAAGAATTTTGCTGAGTGATTTCAATGCCTACCTTTTGAGCTAACAGGTTAATATCACCAGTTGGTGTATCTGGAGCACCACCTGAAAGGCCCATCATAAAGCTCATTGGCTTTACTACAGCATAATAAAGTCCCATCATAATCGGCAGCGGTAGAAAAGATGGCAGACAACCAGACATAGGGCTTACGCCTTCCTTTTCATAGAGCTTGCTGATTTCTTCGTTCATTTTAACTTTGTTATTTGCATATTTCTTTTGAATTTGCTGCATTTGACCTTGAAGCTTGCTCATACGCAACATACCCTTTTTACCATGGTAAGCAATAGGTAAGATAATAATTTTTACAAGTAATGCAAATAAAATAACCGCAAGACCATAAGAGCCTACTGCATTATAAATAATATTAAGCAGTATACCAAGAGGTCTTACAATGAGAAATCCAAAAATATCGCCCATCGTTGAGAATTATCCTCCAAAAATTGAGTTTCAATAGAAAAATTAAATGCGTTAAAAAACGCAAATTTAATATTTATGGCACAGGGTCATAAATATCATGCTTAGAAAATGGGTGGCATCTGCAAATTCTTCTTGTAGCAAGCACACTACCCTTTACTGCACCATATTTTTCAATCGCTTCCTTTGCGTATTGTGAGCAAGTTGGAATATATCGACATCTAGCAGGTAAAGATGGAGAAATTTGTTTTTGATAAAACCTTATTCCCGAAATAAGCAAACGTTTCATGCATTTTCGCCCCCCTGCTCCTCTATAAGCAGTCCAAGTTGTTTTATCACACGTAAAATTTCACGTTCTACTTTTTGGCATTTAGCACCAATCATTTTACTTCGTGCAACAAAAATAAAATCATAGCTTTGACAGATTTTGTCCTCATTTAGACGGTAAGCCTCTCTTAAAAGACGCTTTATGCGGTTTCTAACCACAGCACCACCTAATTTTGGTGTAACTGTAAGCCCAATACGATTGACCTTTCGGCGTGTTTTCATAGCATAAACCACTAAATATGGTGTCGCTACCGAATTACCACGTCTATAAAGTCTACGAAATTCATAATTTTGTTTAATGCGATAGGTGTGTTTCATTTTAAAAAACGCTCCTTTTAAATAAAAGCGTTCACAGGCAGCGTTATGCTCCGATGCCCTTTGGAGCATTCTACCTGACTAAATAACCTTATAGCACGATATCAAAAAACGCTATAAGCTGTTTAGCAGCCGATTTTACTGTGATTTTTCTGCTGCTAAACCGAAAACTAAATAGAAAAACCACAGATATGAAAAAAGGCCGTACAAAGTGACGGCCAATCATCAAGGCAATGATGATACAATTTAAGCGATTAGGCTTAGTGAGTCAGACGAGCACGTCCCTTTGCACGGCGACGAGCTAAAACCTTGCGACCATTAGAAGTAGCCATTCTCTTACGGAAACCATGCTCCTTGCTACGCTGACGCTTCTTAGGCTGATAAGTTCTTACCATTTTCTCTGCACCTCCTACTAAAAAACGAAATAATTGTTCGAGTGGGCACCGGCACAGGTCCAAACCACTTTATATTATAGCAGCTTAGGCATATGCCGCTGCCTGTCCGATGCAATCTAAATCAGTATTTATTATAGGCATAGTTATATGTATCTGTCAAGTTTTTTTGTAGCTTTTTGAATATTTTATTTTAACCATTTTCTTCCCTGTGGATACTGTGGAAAACTTTGTGCCTTCTGTTAATAATATTTGCATATTAGCTATATTTTTGTTATTATCTATTATGAATAGCAATCGAATAAAGGAGAGAAAGTAATGTTATGAACGGGCCAAATGATATTTTAAAAATGGCACTTGCTCATATGGAGCGTACAATTAGTCCTGTTACTCTGTCAGCATGGTTTGATGATGCAGAAGTTGTATCCTTGAGTGGCGATAAGCTTATAATTCGTGCTTCAGGTCAGTTTAAAAAGGAAATTATTGAACAACGTTTTCTTCACCCGTTATCTGAGGCAATTAATGAGCTACTTGGCGGTTCAATACAAATTCATATTATTGTAGGTGATGAAACACCTAATTCAAATACCCTAGTAGGACTTAGCTTTGATGATGAATATACTTTTGAACATTTTATTGTAGGTTCATCTAATAAATTTGCTCATGCGGCAGCTATTTCTGTTGCAAATAATCCAGCTGAAAACTATAATCCACTTTTTATCTATGGTCAATCTGGTTTGGGAAAAACTCACCTTTTACATGCTATTGGAAATGTAATTCATCAAAATCACCCAGATTTTAGAATTATTTATGTTAAAGGTGAAGATTTTACAAATGAACTTGTAACGGCTATACAATCAGGTGATGTACAGGATTTTCGTGGTAAATATCGCATGGCAGATTTGCTTTTAATCGATGATATTCAATTTATTGCAGGTAAAGAACGCACTCAAGAGGAGTTTTTCCATACCTTTAACGCACTCTATGAGTCTGGTAAACAACTTGTTTTAACTTCAGATAGACCACCAAAAGAAATGAATACTCTTGAGGATAGAATGAAAACCCGTTTTGAATGGGGACTTCTTGCAGATATTCAGCCACCTGACCTTGAAACTAGGCTTGCAATTATAAGTGCAAAAAGTATGAAGCTTGGTTTTGAACTGTCCAGAGATTTTATGTATCAAATTGCGGAAAATCTGCAATCAAATGTGCGTCAACTAGAGGGAACAGTTAAAAAAATTAAGGCTAAACATGAATTAAATGGTGAACCTATCTCTGCAGAAATGGTTTCTGATGTTATAGAGGAGGTAAAATCTATAAATCCAGGATTAAACCCTACTCCAGATATGATTTTACAGACTGTTTCAAACTTCTATTCAATGCCTGTTGACCAGATTTTAGCAAACAAACGTTCAAAGGATACTGTAAGACCTCGTCAAATGGCTATGTATCTTGTTAGAAAGCTAACAAACTATTCTTTGCCAGAAATTGGTAAAGTTTTTTGTCGAGACCATACCACAGTTATGCATGCTTGCAATAAAATAGAAGATGAACGAAAGCAACTTGCAGAAACTGATGACATTATTAGAACGCTCATAGAGAATATACAAAATATATAACCTTACGCATATAAGTAATATTTATTTTTTAATTGATAGTTCTTATATTATTTTTTATCTGTGCTCCACTCACTGTCGGCATTTTAAAAGCTTATTTTTATGTTTATAAACGTATGCCGAAATGTAACAGAATGTTACATTTTATAAGGGTGGAGTCTATTTTTTACACGTGAAGTTATCCACAATTAGCCTGTGAATTCCACAGGGATAACCTGTGGATAACTTTTGCCTGTGGATTATTATCCAAATTTATCACATTTTATCCACAAGTGCCTGTGGACGAAAAAATCCCGTATTTCCCGCTATTTTTCGAGTTTTCCACAGTTTCCACAGTACTACTACTACTACTAGGTATATATATATTTTTTTTATTGTTAGATTTCCTAGGAAATATTAAATATATTTTAAATCTCATTGTGTATAAAAGAAAGGAACAAAAACATATGAAATTTTCTTGTGAAAAATCGACATTACTCGACGCTATCCACACAGCTTCAAGAGCTGTATCAACTAAATCAACAATAGCAATTCTTGAAGGATTAAAAATCACAGCTGATGAAAAATTAACTATTACAGGATATGACCTTGCAATAGGAATTCGCACTTGTTTAGATGCAGACATTGTACAAATAGGTGAAATAGTTCTAAACGCAAAAATCCTAGGTGATATAATAAGAAAACTACCAGATGATATTATATTTTTTGAAACTGATGAAAAGTTATTAACAACTATCAAATGTGGCAGAGCAATTTTTAATTTAGTTGCATCAACTTCTGATGATTTTCCACAGATGCCTGAGGTTAACTGTGCAAAACAAATAAAAATGCCTCAGCCTATGCTAAAATCAATGATTGCTCAAACAATATTTGCAGTTTCAGATAATGAAGCTAAACCAATTCACACTGGTTGTTTATTTGAAATCGAACAAAACCATTTAAATGTTGTTGCAGTAGATGGTTATAGATTATCTGTAAGACGTGAAATACTTGAAAATTCCTTTGATAATATGAAATTTGTAGTCCCAGGTAACGCCCTTAGAGAAATCGAAAGAATTTTAAGCGATAACAGTGAAAAAATGGTTTCAATTTATCCAGATGAAAAACATATATTATTTGAAATCGACCAAACAATATTTATAACACGTTTAATTGACGGTGAATTTTTAAATTATCGTGCAGCAATCCCTCAAAAATCAAATAGTGAAGTAACTGTAAACACTCAAGAGATGATAAACTCAATTGAGAGAGTTTCACTTATAGTTTCAGAAAAGCTTAAAAACCCTGTAAGAATGCATTTTGATGGTCCAGTTATAAAAATGAGTTGTATAACAGCTATTGGTAAATCCTATGACGAATGTCCTATCGACAGCCCTGTGGATAACTTAGAAATTGGATTTAATAATAAATATTTACTTGACGCTCTAAGAGCTTGTGATGATGAAAAAATTAAATTATCACTTGGTGGAGCTTTAAATCCTATGGTTATACATGCGATTGATAGCGAAAAATTTACCTATCTTGTGCTTCCTGTTCGTTTAAAATCTGGTGAATAAAAATTGAAGGTGCAAAATATGCAAAGTATAAAAATTACAGGTGAGTTTATTAAACTAGATGCTTTACTCAAATTTGCTAATTTAGTTAGCTCTGGCGGTGAAGCTAAAATTTTAATTGCTGATGGTCAAGTTTTAGTTAATAATGAAATTTGCACTCAACGTGGAAAAAAATTGCGTTCTGGTGATACTATTTCATTAGCAAATAAAACTGTTGTAATCGAATAATAAACTATGAAAGATTACAAAATCAAACTTGCAAATTATAAATTTTAATTTTATTTAAAACGACACTTCGGTGTCGTTTTACTATATTTTGCTGTCACACAAAATGTGTGATTAAATTATAAGCAATTATGGAGAAATAAATATGAATATAAACCATATAAAATTGGAAAATTTTAGAAATTATAAAATGCAACAAGTATCTTTTTGTGATAGAGTAAATGTAATTTATGGAGAAAATGCTCAAGGTAAAACAAATTTACTTGAAGCAGTTGCCGCTATTTCTACAATGAAACTTTTCCGTACTGGTCAAAAAAAAGAAGGTTTGCGTTTTGGTCAAAATATAGGAAAAATTCAAGGTGATTTTACTGCTGAAGGTCGTGATTTCTCAATAGAGCTTAGACTATTTGATAAAAAGCCAGCTGAAGTCTATCGCAATGGCGTTAAAATGAAACGTCAAAGTGATGCAAGGGGAATTTTAAAAACAGTGCTTTTTTGTCCTGATGACCTTTATTTAATTCGAGCAGGTGCAGGAGCAAGAAGAAAATTTTTAGATACAGCACTTTGTCAGTTAAGACCAAATTATGACAAGGTTTTATCAGAATATGAAAGAGTACTTGCACATAAAAATAAAATTCTAAAGGATAGTGAAGAAAAACCTGAAATGCTTGAGCTTTTAGATGATTTTTCACTTAGGCTTGCACGGTTGGGTGCAATTATAATACGTTATAGGGCGTATTATATTCGTAAACTTTCAGAAAAAGCTTGCAATGTGCATAGTCTTATAGCACCTAATGAAAAACTAAATATAAAATACAAAACAGTTTCAAGTATTACTAATCCATACGCTTCAACACAGGAGATAGAAAATGAGCTTATAGAACATGTTATGAGCCATAAGCGTTTTGAAATAACCGCCAAAAGCTGTTTATCTGGTCCTCATAAAGATGACTTAGAAATTATGCTAAATGATGTATCTGCTTCTTCTTTTGGCTCTCAGGGACAAATTAGAACATGTGCATTAGCTTTAAAGCTTGCAGAGCGTGAAATGTTTTTTGATGACTCAGGAGAATATCCAGTGTTATTACTTGATGATGTGTTATCTGAGCTAGATGTTAAAAGACAAGATTTTGTATTAAACCGAATAGACAAAGGTCAAGTTTTGATAACATGCTGTGATAGGGATATAATAAAAAAGATAAATATAGGCATGTCATTTTATGTACAAAATGGTCGGGTTTTGACAGATAACAAAAATATTAAATAAACAAGGGAAGTTTTACACAGTTTTTATGTCCGCTTAGCAGTCATAATTGTATAGGAATATAGTAAAAAGTTTTCATTTTTTTAGCACAAAACGTAAAAAAAGTGGTATAATAGGTAAGGTAGCTTTTGGGCTTTAACAGTGTTTAGAAAGGCGGTTTAGCTTATTTATGTATGTTCATATAGGACAAGATTACATGGTGCCACTTGGCTCTATTGTGTGTATTTTTGACATGGATACAGCAACCACTTCTGAACGTACCCGAACGCTTTTACGTCGGTTAGAAAACGAAGGCAGAATAATTGACCTTTGCGATGACCTGCCTAAATCTGCTGTGCTTTGCATGGGTGAACTTGGCGAAATTCTTTACATTTCCCCAATATCCTCTCGAACACTTGCAAAGCGTGCTGAAGATGGTATAAAAGCCCTTTTAAAAACCGATTATTAAAATTAAGTGATAGCTTTAGCTCTCACCCACTTGGACAAGGTAAAGGAATTGTGTATGAGTGAAAATATCCAAACTAACAAGGAAATAAGCGATGAGATACTTGACCTTAAAGTAACTGAGCTATATGATGAAAATCAAATTCAGGTTTTAGAAGGTCTGGAGGCGGTTCGTAAACGTCCAGGTATGTACATCGGCTCTACTTCCTCTCAAGGTCTGCATCATCTGGTTTATGAAATTGTAGATAACTCAATAGATGAAGCTCTGGCAGGCTATTGTACTGAAATTACAGTAACAATCGAAAAAGATAATATAATAAGCGTTAAGGATAATGGACGTGGTATACCTTGTGGTATTCACCCTAAAATGGGCATACCAACTCTTGAAGTTGTGCTTACTGTGCTACATGCAGGTGGTAAGTTCGGCGGTGAGGGTTATAAGGTTTCTGGTGGTTTACATGGTGTTGGCTCATCAGTTGTAAATGCACTTTCTGTTTGGCTTGAAGCTGAAGTTTGTGATGGTCATCAAAAGCATACTATGAGCTTTGAACGTGGAAAAACCGTAAAACAAATGGAGTCTATCCCATTTGAAAGCCAAACAGGTACTACCATTCGCTTTAAGGCTGACCCTGAAATATTTGAAACCACTGTTTATGAATATTCTGTACTTGAAAAGCGTCTTAGAGACCAAGCATTTTTAAATGGCGGAATTAAAATCATATTACGTGATGAACGTGATGATGAGGTAACAGAGCAAGTTATGCACTATGAAGGCGGTATACGTCAATTTGTAGAATACTTAAACCGCACAAAAAATCCTCTCCATAAAGAAGTTATCTACATGGAAGGCAGTCGTGACGGTTCTATGGCTGAAGTTGCTCTGCAATATACCGATTCATACTCTGAAACTTTAATTTCTTTTGCAAATAATATTAATACCGTTGAAGGTGGTACACATGAAACAGGTTTTAAGTCTGCTTTAACTCGTGTACTAAATGACTATGGTAGAAAAAATAATCTCATAAAAGAAAATGAAAAGGCATTTTCAGGAGAAGATGTGAGGGAAGGCTTAACTGCTATTATCTCTGTAAAACTTCAAGAAGCACAGTTTGAAGGTCAAACCAAAGGTAAGCTAGGAAATAGCGATATGCGTACACTTGTAGAAACAATGATGAACGACCGTTTGACCACCTTCTTTGAGGAAAACCCATCTGTTGCTAGAATTATCATAGACAAGGCTCAGACGGCCGCTCGTGCAAGAGAAGCAGCTCGTAAGGCTAGAGAGATGACCAGAAGAAAATCAGCTCTAGACGGTGCTTCTCTCCCTGGTAAGCTAGCTGACTGTCAAGAGCGTGACCCAAGGCTGACAGAAATTTATATAGTCGAGGGTGACTCTGCGGGCGGCTCTGCAAAAGAAGGTCGTGACCGTAAATACCAAGCTATTTTACCGCTTTGGGGTAAAATGCTAAACGTTGAAAAGGCTAGACTTGATAAGGTTTATGGTAATGAAAAATTAACCCCTATGATTACTGCTTTTGGTGCAGGCTTTGGAGATGATTTTGATTTAAATAAACTGCGTTATGGTAAAATAATCCTTATGGCAGATGCTGATGTTGACGGTAGTCATATTAGAACACTTCTTTTGACATTCTTCTTCCGTTTTATGCGTCCTCTTATTGAACATGGTCATGTGTTTATTGCACAGCCTCCTCTTTTCAAGAATGAGAAGGGCAAGGACGTTAGATATACTTATACTGAGGAAGAACAGCGTCAGTGCTTAATTGAAATGGGCGAAAATGTTCGTGTGCAGCGTTATAAAGGTCTTGGCGAAATGGACCCAGAGCAGCTTTGGGAAACAACTATGAACCCAGAACATAGAGTTATTAAACAGGTAAATGTTGAAGATGCTGCGGCTGCTGATGAAATTTTTGCTCTGCTTATGGGTGAAAAAGTAGAACCTCGCCGAGAATTTATTGAGAAAAATGCAAAATATGTAACCAATCTGGATATTTAAAGTGTTGTGTTACCTCACAAAGTGGAGGAAAATAATGAGTGAAGTATATGAAAATCAAAAAATAGTACCGGTAGATTTATATCAGGAAATGAAAAGCTCTTACATTGACTATGCAATGAGCGTTATTGTTGGTAGAGCACTCCCTGATGTTCGTGATGGTCTAAAACCGGTACATAGACGTATTTTATATGCGATGTATGAGGACGGTTTAACATCAGATAAGCCATACAGAAAGTCTGCAACAACCGTTGGTAATGTGCTTGGTAGATATCACCCGCATGGAGATGCTTCAGTTTATGATGCTATGGTTCGTATGGCACAGAGTTTTTCTCTGCGTTATCCGCTTATTGATGGTCATGGTAACTTTGGCTCGGTAGACGGTGACCCAGCGGCGGCTTATCGTTATACTGAGGCTCGTATGGCTAAGGTTGCAAATTACATGTTGTCAGATATCAAGAAAGACACTGTAAACTTTCAACCAAACTTTGACGAGGAGAGGAAAGAACCTGTAGTTCTGCCATCTCGTTTCCCTTGTCTTTTAGTAAACGGGTCTTCTGGTATCGCTGTAGGTATGGCGACTAATATTCCACCTCATAACCTGACTGAGGTTATAGACGGTGTTTGTTATGTTATTGATAACCCAGACGCAGGACTTGACGAGATTACATCAATTATCAAAGGCCCAGATTTTCCAACAGGCGGTATAATTATGGGCAGAGCTGGCATGAGAGCCGCTTATGCAACTGGTAAGGGTAAAATTAAAGTCAGAGCTAAATGTACCATTGAGGAAATGGACAAGGGTAAAAGTCAAATTGTAGTCACTGAAATTCCTTATATGGTGAATAAAGCTAGGCTTGTTGAGTCTATAGCAAATCTGGTAAAAGATAAACGTGTTGATGGTATTTCTGCCCTAAGAGATGAATCATCTCGTGAAGGTATGCGTATTGTTATTGAAGTTAAGCGTGATGCTAACCCTCAGGTTGTATTAAATCAGCTTTATAACTATACACAAATGCAGGATACCTGTTCTATGATTTTACTTGCACTTGTGCCATCTATTTCTAATCCAGATAAGGTACAGCCAAAGGTATTAACACTTCGTGAAATCATAGATTATTATATTGCTTTCCAAAAGAGCGTAATTGAACGTAGAACTCGTTTTGACCTTGCAAAAGCACAGGCTAGAGCTCATATACTAGAGGGCTTAAAAGTTGCAACAGATAACGATAATATTGACCGTATTATTGCTATTATTAGAGCTTCCAAAAATGAGGCAGAGGCAAAAGCAAACCTATGTAAAGAGCCGTTCTGGATTGACCAAATTGCACTTTTAGGCATTGCTGACGGCTCAGAGCATTATGAATTTCATCTTGATGATGCTCAGGCTCAAGCTATTGTTGATATGCGTTTAGGTCGCTTATCTGGCTTAGAACAACAAAAGATAAACGATGAATATAATGAGCTTGAGAATAAAATTGCAGGCTTTAATGAAATCCTGTCAAGTGACCACAACATGTTAGAAGTGGTTAAAAAGGAAATGCAGGAAATTAAAAATGCATATGGTGATGAACGTAAAACCGAGATTGCAAATATTGCAGATGAAATTGATATTGAAGATTTAATTGAGGAAGAAGACTGCACTTATACTCTAACTCATTTTGGATATATTAAGCGTATTCCAACATCTGCATATAAGGCACAAAACAGAGGCGGTCGTGGTGTAAATGCAATGAAAACCCGTGAGGAAGACTTCACAAGAGGTTTATTTACCGCATCTACACATGATAATTTGCTGTTTTTTACCAATCAAGGTAGAGTTTATAAGCTAAAGGGATATCAAATCCCAGAAGCAGGTAGAAATGCTAAGGGCACAAATATTATAAATCTACTAGAGCTACAAGAAGGCGAAAAAGTAACCGCTATGTTCCCAATTCGTGAATTTACAGATGATAAATATATGGTATTTGTAACTAGAATGGGTACGGTTAAGCGTGTTGTATTAAGTGACCTGCAAAACATTCGTAAAGCAGGACTTCGTGCATTAAATCTCAATGAGGGCGATATTCTTGTAGATGTTCGTTTAACTGATGGCACAGAAAATATTCTTATTGCAACTCATAATGGTAAGGCTATAACATTCCCAGAAACAGAAGTTCGCGCAATGGGCAGAGCTGCTGTAGGTGTAAAGGGTATTCGTTTAGCTGAGGGCGATTATGTTATAGGTGCTGCAAGAGCAAGAAAGGGTGCAAAGGTGCTTTCTATTACTGAAAATGGTTTTGGTAAGCGTACACCAGTGGACGAATTTACAGTACACCACAGAGGTGGTGGCGGTATAAATCTGCATAATGTAACAGATAAAACTGGATTTATTGCAGGTATTGCTGTTGTAGATGAAGATAATGACATTATGATTATCACTGATGATGGTGTAATTATTCGTACACCAGTAGGTCAAATTCGTGACTGTGGCAGAGCTAGCCAAGGCGTTATTGTTATGAGAATGAATGATGATGTCAAGGTTATTTCTATTGTTAGAACAGACCATGAAGAACAAGAAGAAATTAGTGAATAATAAAAAACGTCTAAGGATTTTACCTTAGACGTTTTTACTTTTGCGTTTTTGTATGTGATATGTTATACGAGGCATTAAAAATTCTGGTGCTAAATGTCTTGAAGCGAGTGTTAATTTCATAGCTAGGCTAGGAACAATAACGCATTTACCAGCAAACATTTTATCTAGTCCATACTCAGCCACAAACGAACTTTTTAGCCCACCGATTGAAAACTGAACATCAGCGATATTGTTAAATTCAGTTTCAACTGGTCCGGGGCATAAAGCACAAACTTTAACATTTATTTTATCTCGTCTTAGCTCCTCATGAATAGCCTGAGTAAGTCTTAAAACATAGTTTTTAGTTGCATAATAGGTTGACATCAAAGGGCCAGCCATAAAACCAGCAGAAGATGCAACATTTAATATATAACCATGATTTTTTTGCTTAAAATCTTTTAAAAATAGTTTAGTAAGCACATGTACAGCGGTTATATTGGTCTTAATCATAGATAATTCACGTTCTAAATCAGTGTCATTAAATTTGCCAAATAAACCAAAACCAGCATTATTTATTAGAATTTCTACATCTTTACCCTTTGCTTTTTCATATACCATTTTACATTGGTCAATATCTGATAAATCAGCTGATATAATTTGGCATGAAACAGGTAAATTTTTTGCTAAATCATTTAATCTATCTGTTCTTCTTGCAATAAGTGTTAAATCATAGCCTTTTCTAGCTAAGATATATGCCATGTCTTTGCCTATTCCAGATGATGCTCCTGTAATTACTGCACGCATACCAAAAATCCTTTCTAATGTTTCCAAAATTTAATCATTTAATATTTGACATTTATACAAATATATTTTACCATTAAAATATATTTTAAAACAACATTTTTTAGGGGGGAGAGTCCTATGTTAAAAAAGCGTTTTATGGCTGCATTATGTGCCATTTCTATGTTTACAGGCTCTGTATATGCTGCAAATATTTCAGATTTTTCAGATGTAAATGGTCACTGGGCATATGATACACTTTCAAATGCAATAGCTGATGGCTATTTAAACGGCTCAAATGGAAAGTTAAACCCAGATGGAAGCCTTACAGCTGCACAAATGGCTGTAATATTAAATCGAGTTTTGCATACAAGCGATACATCAAGAGTGTATCCTAATATATCACAAAATGAGTGGTATTCTAAGGACGCTAATATTGCAGTATCAGCAGGATTTTTACCTGTTGATGGCTCACTTAATATAAATAATAATGTCACTCGTGGCGAAGTATTTAAAGTGCTTGTTAATGCTTTTGGTTTAGCCCAAGCAAATCCATCAATCGAACCAGTGAAAAAATTTAGTGACTGGAACGAGATGACATTAGATGAAAGACGAGCAGCAGCGGTTCTAATTGATAATAGTATTTTGAGTGGTTCTAATACTGGTAAGTTAAATCCAAATAGCAATATTTCTCGTGCTGAATTTATGACTCTTGTTTACCGCATTATAGACGGTGATTTAGTAAAAATTTATGCTCCATGGAAAAATGAAGAAATAACTGAGGGTAATGAAGATACTTCAACAGAAACAGAGCAGGAAACACAAAATAGTCAAGATGTTTCAACAGAGCAGACAACTGAGCAAACACAAAATAGCCAAGAAACTTCAACAGAACAAGCAACTCAACAAACACAAAGTAGTCAAGATGTTTCAGCAGAACAGACAACTGAAGAAACACAAGTTGATGAAGAAGCAGAAACAACTGATACACCTGTAAGTTCAGATGAAGAACAAACTGAAAATTCAGAAAATCAAGATACAGAACAAATAGCAAAATTTCTAATGTTTGTAGATAGTGATATTTCTGCTTTGAATAAAGATGAAACTTATAACACTGTTATTTTAAGCGGTAAAGTTCCTGAAATTGTCGAGTCCTATTGGGACAAAATCGAGATGGAGCGTTTAGTTATAAATACAACAGGAGCAGATGTGGAGCTTGATAATACCATTGCTTTAAAAGCTAATACTATTGTTGTTGGTAGTGGTAATGGTGCAGTTACATTAAATGGTCAGATAACTAAGAATTTTGAAATTACAGGCTCTGGTCGTACTATAATTTTAAATGATGCTAAACTAGATAATCTTATTATTTCAGGAACAAATAATAAAATTATAATCAATGAAAATAGTAATATTGAAAATTTAACCGTTCAGATTTGTGCAAATAACAACAGCTTTACAATAGATGGAAATGTTGTAAATGCAAATTTAAACGGTAATAAAACCACAGTTGATGGCAGTGGTAGAATAACAAGTGCTATTGTAAAGGGTTCATATTGTAGTGTTGCCCCTATCTATGAAAACTATGATGATAGCGGCGTTGATAATGGCTTAAATGGTGTAAAAATAAATATAAATGCTCCAACAGTAGAAGCAGGCGGTGATTTAGCAGCAACTGCGACAATAAGTGGAGTAACACAGGAAAAGATTATTTCAGCTCAATGGTATTATGAAGGTGTGGCTGATAGTAAGTTTGGAAATTCTAATTTCCAACTTTCTGAAGGAAAAACATCTACATATAGAAAAGATATTGTTTTTGAAAAATATATGGACCTTTCAAGAACAGTAAAATTTACTTTAAGTTATAAAAATACTGTAACAGAGCAGGTTGAAACAGTTTCAGCACAAGCAGATGTAACGATAGTTAATTATCCTGCAAGTCATTATTTGCCAGATGCAAGTGAAGTTTTAGCAAAAGTACACCCTTATTATTATTCTGGAAATACAGACTATACTCAAGGTGAAAAGACTGTATTTGTAAATGCAAAAGGCTATTCTAGTAAAACACAATATTTAATTTGGGTTAGCCGTTCTGCACAGATGGTAAATGTTTTTGAGGGTTCACAGTGGAATTGGAAACTTATTCATGAATTCCAATGTGCAACAGGTAAATCAAGTTCTCCAACACCTATTGGCGTTACAGAGGTAACATATAAACAGACTGGTTGGTACACAAGCTCTTATACTTGTAGACCTGTAGTACGTTTCTATCCAGGAACAGGCTATGCATTCCATTCTCGTTTATACTATCCAGGAACTAATAAATTAAAAGACCCATCTATTGGTTTCCCAGTGTCTGCTGGTTGTGTTCGTATGTTAGATGAAGGTATTTATTGGCTTTATAATAATATTCCAAGCGGTACAACAGTAGTTATCTACTAATATAAACAAAGGCGAGCAAAAGCTCGCCTTTTGTTATTTTAACTTTTTCCACTCATTAACCGCAAGTTCATCACATCTATTATTATATGGGTTATCTGCATGACCTTTAACCCAGTGGAAAGTTACATTATGATTTTCAAGTAAATTTAATAGTCTTTCCCAAAGCTCAACATTTTTAGCAGGTGATTTATCAGCTTTTTTCCAACCTCTAGCTTTCCAACCTACTGCCCAACCCTTAGTAATGGCATCTATTACATATTTTGAATCAGAATATAAGTCCACTTGGCAAGGTTCTTTTAAAAGCTCAAGAGCTGAAATAACTGCTAAAAGCTCCATTTTATTATTGGTTGTTAGCTTATCACCACCAGATATTTCTTTTTCATGTCCATTACATTGAAGTATAGCACCCCAGCCACCAACTCCAGGGTTGCCAGAACATGCTCCATCGGTGTATATAGTAACTTTTTTCATTCCCATTTCTCCCAAATTTCAGGTTTATAACCAACAGTAGCTTGTTTACCATTTCTAACAATAGGAGTTAATAATAACTTAGAGTCATCAAGCACATGTTCAATTTTATCTTGTTCGCTTGCTAAATATTTTAACATAGCAGCATTTTTTGCTTTTGTGTCTATTAGGTTATCAAGACCACCCACAGCACGAATAACAGAGCTTAATTCACCATTGGACATACCGTGTTTTACAAGGTCAACCGATTGGAATTTTATTCTACGCTCTTTAAACCAACGTTCAGCTTTTTTTGTATCAAAACACTTACTTTTTCCAAAAATTTGAATATTCATATAAAAACTCCTTTGAATATAGTCGAAATATATAATTAAAAAAATAAAAATAACAAAAAAATTATTTAAAAAGACGTTGCAAAAGCTCTTTAATTTTCATATAATATCAGAGAAGTGAATTCAGTTTAGCTGAGTTTTCAATACTTTATCAAATATACTGCCAATCATGTTTGATAAGTAATTTGCAGTATTCAGACTGCAAATATAAAAAGCAGCAGACAAAATATTACAATCCCCCTTTTTACTACCCTTACTCCCCCAAATGTATATTAAGCTGCTGCTAATAAAAAATCCGCCTTTAGGGCGGATTTTTTTATGCTCTTGAGATTACACCAAGAATAATACACAAAATAAGAGCTATCGCAGCTGCAAATGCAAAAATATGAGCATACTTATCCATATTTTGCACATCATTTTCTGATGCTTGACCATTTTGTAATTTGCCACTTTTCATAGAGCTTCTAAGCTGAAAAAAAGCTGTAAGCACTGCAAAAAGTGCAAATAATATCAAAAAGATACGTTGTAAATCAGCCATATTATAGCAGATTTAATGCAACAGCAACAACAACGAATATAACAGCTACAACACCAGTGATACGGTTTAGAGTAGACTGCATGCCATGTCCTTTTTTAGAGCCAAAGAATGTTTCAGCACCGCCAGAAATAGTACCTGAAAGACCTTGAGAAGAGCCTTCCTGCAGTAAAACGGTTACAATCAGAAACAGACAAGCCAGAACTTCTATTACACTAAGAGCAATATGAAGTGTATCCATGAACTTAAAACCTCCGCTTCATTAAGAAATATAACAGATTTAGATGATGATATAAATTTCACATATACAATTTATACTATCATAAACAGCATGTAATTGCAAGGAGATTTTATAAGCAGAAATTGTTATTTAAGTTTGATATTTTTAATCGTATCACGCAAAATATCACCATTTTTTCAAACTCATTAGGAATATTTTTTTCTATTTGGTTTACAATATCTATAAAACGATTTGGAAAATCAGAAAGCATATAAAAAGACCTCGTATTTATAGATTTTCTGGATAGAAACCAGCGTTAGTCATATCACTAAGAGCTTTCATAACAGATGGTTTGTCTTCACGATATGTAACACCAAACCATTTAGCATCAGTAGTAAGCACTTTAGCAGTTGCTTTACCATCATGGATTAGAGTATCAACTGCATAAGGCAGATAAAATTCAGCTTTTTCAGGATTTTTAGGCAGTGTATTTTCAAAGAAATCAAATAGCATATTTTCAAGCTCTTTTACTAAAGAAGGGGTAAAGCCCCACATATTCATAGAAACAGGTGTACCTTCTTCAATTATGCCACTTTCATTATCTTGAGAAAAACGAATTACACCGTCACTATCTCTTTTAATAGCAGTTCTTTCTATGATTGAGGATAAAAAGTCGTCTTTGTCTTTTGTGCATACACCACGTGAAACAGTACCATTTTCAGTTAAAGTGTTTTCAACTTTATAACCTACCATACAATAACGGTATTTATCATCATCTTTAGCTGAATTTAAAAACTCAAACATACATTTAAAAGCATCAGCACCGTAGAAATCATCTGCATTTATAACAGCAAAAGGCACATCTAATAGATTGCCCGCACAATAAATAGCATGACCTGTACCAAGAGGTTTAACTCTACCATCAGGAGCTTTTAAACCATCAGGTAAATTTTCTAAAGTTTGAAATGCATATTCTACGTCCATATATTTTCTAGCTTTTTTACCTATAGCATTTTCAAAAGCATCTTCAAGTTCAGGCTTAATAATAAAAACCACCTTAGAAAATCCGGCTTTATATGCATCATATATAGAATAATCTAGGATAATTTGACCATTAGGGCCAAGTGGGTCAATCTGTTTAAGACCACCGTAACGAGAGCCCATACCAGCAGCCATAACAACAAGAGCAGGTGCATTTTTCATTATAAAATCCCTCCATTTATATAAATCAAGTATTTAGCTTAACAGTCAAAATGTTATATTTACTCATTAGAGCGTGATATAAATGTATAAGTTCACAAGCAAAAAACAGTCTCTTTTAGTGGTATTATAAACGATTTTTAAGCTTTTTACAAGTATATACTGTCAAAATGCAATAAATATTGCAGGTTTGCAGAACAGTTTTGTGCCAAAATAATGAAAATGTTGTTTATGTTACTGAGTTTTAAACATGGTATTGTCAAACATATAACGATGATGTACAATAAAAAACAGAATGGTATATTAGGTAGATGAGTAAAATAGTACAAAAAATTGTACGATTTTATATGTGAAATGAAGTGAGGTAAAATACCAATGAGAAGAACAAAAATTATTTGTACACTAGGTCCTGCAACTGATGTTGATGGAGTATTAAAGGACATGGTAAAGGCTGGCATGAACGTTGCTCGTTTTAACTTCAGCCATGGCTCTCATGAGGAACACAAATCCCGTATGGATTTAGTTAAATCCATTCGTAAGGAGCTAGGTATGCCAGTAGGTATTATGCTTGATACTAAAGGCCCAGAAATTCGCACAAAGACATATAAAGATGGTAAGATTGAAATTGTTGAAGGTCAGCAGTTTACTTTAACAACTCGTGATATCGAGGGTGATAACACAATCGTTTCTATTAGCTATGAGGGTCTGCCAAACGATGTTACAGAAGGCACTACTATTCTTATTGATGATGGACTGATTGCATTTAAGGTAGAAAAGGTTGAAGGCACAGAAATTGTTTGTCGTGCTCTTAATGGTGGCCCTCTATCTAACCGTAAGTCTGTAAACGTTCCAGGTATTAAGCTTAACATGCCTTATATCTCAGAGAAAGACCGTTCAGATGTTATCTTTGGTTGCTCTCAGGGTATTGATTTTATCGCAGCTTCTTTCTGCCGCAGTGCACAGGATATGCGTGACCTTAAAGCTATCCTAAAAGAGCAAGGTTGCGAAGATGTTGAAATTATCGCTAAGATTGAAAATATGGAAGGCGTAAACAACATTGATGAAATTCTTGATGAAGTAAATGGTATCATGGTTGCTCGTGGCGACCTTGGTGTAGAAGTTCCATTTGAGGAGCTACCAGCTATTCAGAAGAACCTAATTAAGAAATGTATCTCCCGTGGTCGTCGTGTTGTAACTGCTACACAGATGCTAGAAAGCATGGCTAAGAACCCTCGCCCAACTCGTGCAGAGGTTTCTGACGTTGCTAACGCTGTTTATGATGGAACAAGTGCTATTATGCTTTCTGGTGAAACATCTGTTGGTAAGTATCCAGTAGAAACAGTTGCAGCTATGAGCAGCATTGCTGAAAATGCTGAGGCTAACATTCATTATGACCGCCGTCGTATCACCCGTCCAGAATTTATGGATATGGAGCTAGGTGGCGAGAGAACAACAAATGCTATTTCTCATGCTGTTTGTACAACTGCTGCAGACCTTGATGCAAAGTGCATTGTTGCATTTACTGAGTCTGGTTCTACTGCTCGTGCAGTATCTTGCCACCGTCCAGGTAAGATTATCGTTGGTGCTACTCCAAGCGAAAAGACTTATAACCGTCTAACTATGTCTTGGGGCATTATCCCTTGCATGGTTAAGCGTCCAGAAAGTGGTTCTGCTCTTTATGTTCAGGCTCTAAATGCTGCTGTTAGAACTGCTGGTGTTAAGGCTGATGACACTATCATTATCACTGCTGGTATGCCTGTAGGTCATGTTAACTACACTAATACCATGCGTGCTATGAAGGTAACAGAGGAGTCTATTAACATTGCTATTGAGGAGTAATTTTTCCTCTTATATAGATGATGCAGCTTCCAAACAAAAAATTCACAATTTGTTTTGAAATTTTCAAAACCTTGTGATAAAATATGGTTGTAATATTAAGGTCGCACAAGTGATATTGTTTACTTGTGCGACTTTATGTATTGTAGTAAATTTGTCAGTTTGGGAGGAAATATGACTTTTCGTAGATTTTTTCGCATTGTAAGGCGATGGACATTTTTAGCTATTATAATAGCTGGTTTGTTTTTTGGTGGAAGATTTGTATATAATTCATTTTTTTCATACACACATGATAATTCATTAGATAATTTATCTGATGAAGAGCTAGCAGTAAATATAAAGCCACAATCTGGGGTTACTAATATAGCTCTTTTTGGTGTTGATACACGCTCAAATGGTGAACCAGTTCGTTCTGACTCTATGATGGTAATGTCAGTAGACTCAGATAATGGCACAATAAAACTTGTATCACTTATGCGTGATAGCAGGGTTGAAGTAGAAGACCATGGCACACAAAAACTCTGTCATGCTTATAGCTTTGGTGGTGCTAAACTTGCAATTAAAACTATAAATCAGTCATTTGGTTTGGATATAACAGATTATGTTGAGGTAAACTTTCAGCAAATGGTAGAGCTTATAGAAGCAATAGGTGGTGTCAATATTGATGTATCTGATGCTGAGAGAAAAGAAGCTAATAAATATATTGCAGAATATTATGAATCATATGGTTTAGAACCAATTCTTATTGAGCAAACTGGTTATCAAAATTTAAATGGCGTACAAGCTATGACCTATGCAAGAATAAGAAAAGGTGGTACAGGTGATGATTGGGGCAGAGTAGAAAGGCAAGGAATAGTTTTAAATGCAATGTTTGATGAAGTAAAGAATAAATCACT
The DNA here is from genome assembly GCA_017886875.1 of Butyricicoccus sp. Taxonomy (GTDB): domain Bacteria; phylum Bacillota; class Clostridia; order Oscillospirales; family Butyricicoccaceae; genus Butyricicoccus_B. The sequence continues at coordinate 118,621 of JAGHIZ010000094.1, forward strand.
TCCAGAACTTGTAACACTTATGCCTAAACTTATGCCTTATATAACAACTTCACTTACCAAAACCGAAATGCTTTCACTTATGAAAGGTGCTTTGTCAAAAGGCATACCTGAAATACAGCATTATAGAGTGCCAGAAGATGGTCAGTGGAATTATGGCGGAAAAAATGATGAATATATAGTCTATGATTTGAATAAGGCTGCACAAACTATAGATAATTATTTATATACATAATTTCTCTTTAATATGTTCACCAAATGTTCAAAATACTAGGTTATACTTCTCTATATTGATAATTTTGGAGGGGATAAATATGGCTGTTATTTTAATTGCAGATGATGAAGTTAGAATTCGTAGACTTGTAGCCGATTTTTTAAAACGTGATGGTCATACAATGCTTGAAGCTTCAAATGGTGAAGAAGCAATCAAACTTATTGAGCAGCATGGTGAAATAGAGCTTGCAATTTTAGATGTTATGATGCCTGAAAAGGACGGTTTCTCTGTTTTGCGTTATATAAGAGAACAAGAAGTCACTGCAAGACTTCCTGTTATGATGCTTACAGCAAGAGCCGAAGAATTAGACCAACTTCATGGTCTACAAAGTGGTGCAGATGATTATGTTACAAAACCATTTTCCCCACTTGTTTTATGTGCAAGAGTTAAAAATTTATTGCTTAGAGCAGGTAAAAATGATGATGCAAATGCACATAAATTTGGCGAACTAGATATTGATGAAATCCGCCATGAGGTTCGTTTAAATGGTGAAGATATTGGACTTACACCAAAAGAATATGAACTCATGATATATTTCAAAAATAACAAAGGTATTGCTCTTTCAAGAGAGAAAATTTTAAATGCTGTATGGGGTTATGATTACTTTGGTGACCTTAGAACAGTGGATACTCATATTAAAAAACTAAGAGCAAAACTTGGCGAATACGGCAGTAAAATAGAAACTGTTCGTGGTTATGGTTATAGATTTGAGGTATAATCATTAAAAAATTGGGGGTAAATATGGCATTTAGTATTGAGGATATAAAGCGTATTTATGAAGAAGAAGAATTAAAATTTGCATATGAGCCTGAATATGAGCTGATAAGATTTTCTATGAATATAGAAGTCACATCAGATGTTAGATTTATTGCAAGAATAGTAAATTCAAAAACAGCTTTGTTTACAACAATTCTCCCTATGAATATACCAGAAAAAATGCGAAAACCTGTGAGTGAATATCTCACAATGGTAAATTATGAATTGCTGCTTGGAAATTTTCAGCTTGATTTTATAGATGGAGAGCTGAGTTATAAAGCTGTTGCCGCATTTGAAGAAGATACAGGTTTAGCTGATATGACAGTTATTAGATTAACCTATGTCGGATTTAATATGTTTGATAAATATATTAAAGGTGTTTTTGCGATAATATATGGCGGAAAATCACCAGAAGAAGCATTTAATGAAATAAATGATGATGATGAATAAACTTATTTAAAAGGACGGTTTCAAAAAATCGTCCTTTTTTTTAAAATATTAATATTTTTAAGGGGTGAAAAAATGAAATCTATAAAAATAAAGTTTTTTGCTGCTATTTGTGCCATTGCAATAGCTTTTGTAGGAATTTTAAGTATTATAAGTTTAACTTTTTATGATAATTATTATCTTTGGCAAAGAGAAAAAGCTCTTACTGATGTTTATATTCAGTTATGTAGTGCAAATAATAAAGGCGATGAAGAATTTATAAATGAAATTATTTATAGTGAAGATACCGAAGGTGTAAGAGTTTCAGTAATTTCAAAAAATGGCACTGTAATATATGATTCAACTATGAATGAACAGCTTACAGGTATAGAAAAAACCGGTGAAACTCTGTTTTACGGTTTGAAAATAGCACAAAATGCAGTAAATGAAGCTGATAAACAAAAAATAGCAGCTACTGGAATGGATTTTGTAAATGTATATGATAAAGCAAGAGCAGAGGAGTTTTTATGCTTAGTTGGCATTTTAGATAGTACAGGCAATTATATTATAGCTAGAATTCCTTTTACATATTTAGAGCAAAATTCAAGTTTTAATTTATTGTTTTTAGGTATTTCAGGCGGCTTAACACTGATTATATGTATTATTTTAGCGTTTATTATTGCAAGACATTTTACAAATCCGCTTATTGAAATTGCTGATGTTGCAAACGCTATGGCGGAAATGGATTTTTCTAAAAAATATGAAGGCACTGTAAATGATGAAATAGGTAGATTAGGTCAATCTATAAACCGATTATCTGAGCATTTAGAACAGACAATAGCACAGCTAAAAAGTACAAATGTAAAATTAGAACATGAAATAAAACAAAAAGAAAAAATAGATAATATGCGTCAGGAGTTTATTGTAAATGTATCTCATGAGCTTAAAACACCTATTGCACTGATACAAGGCTATGCAGAAGGTTTACAAGAAGGTATAGCCGAAAGTGATGAAGATAGGGACTATTATTGTACAACCATTGTTGATGAAGCTAGACGTATGAATAAAATGGTTATGCAGCTTTTAAGTTTATCTAAACTTGAACTTGGTGGCGAAAATGTAAATGTAAGCGAAATAGATATAGATGAGCTTATAAATACATCAACAAACAAAGCTAGGGTTTTAGCTGATGCTAAAAATCAAGATATACAGACTATTTCAAGTGGACTTATTATTTATAGTGACTATGGCATGATAGAACAAGTTGTGAATAATTATCTAAGTAATGCAATAAGATATACACCAGAGGGAGGAAAAATAATTATTTCTGCATATAAACAACTTGATGGTGTGCAAATAAGCGTGTTTAATGAAGGTGAAGGCTTGCCAGAAAATGAAATACCTAAACTTTGGGAAAAGTTTTATAGAACTGATAAGGCTCGCTCACGTGAGCTTGGTGGTACAGGTGTTGGGCTTAGCATTGTAAAAGCAACAGCTGAAGTATTAGGTGGTAAATGTGATGCAAGAAATGTAAATAACGGTATAGAATTTACATTTTTTGTGCCTGATAATAAACCTAAAGCTTTACCACCTGCAAATGTGTCGAATGATAAAAAATAATCCAAAATTATAGCATTTTTGGTTTGGCGTAAATTTTCAGTTGCGTTTTTTTCAAATTTTCGGTATTATAACATAAGAATAATAAGGAGGAATTCGCAATGAAAAAAAATATTGTCTCCGCATTGCTCGCATTTACATGCGTTTTATCTATGACAGCTTGTAATAAGACAAAACCAGATAATTCAAGCTCTGAAACAGAAGAAGTTAAAACTAGTGTTCAAGTTCAAAGTGAGGTAAGCAGTCAAGTTTCTGAACCAGTTGAACCGGAAAATAATCAAGATACAACTGTAATATCAGATGAATTATCTGTTGCCGATGCCCGCAGAATTGTAGCTGAAACTATTGATACTGATACTTATTTAATTTTAGATGGAAAAACAAATCTTGAAATTGACTCTAACAAATATCATACTTTTATAATTGCTAATAAATCAGATAATAAGGCAGTTGGTCAAATAGCGGTTGATTGCAAAACAGGCGAAAAGTTTAATTATAAAGGTGAAAACACCATAGAGGATTATTCAAACTTTAAGCTTTATGACCCAGAGGTTGATATGGAAGCTAATTGGGAAGGCATATTCACCGATGGCACAAGAACACTTGAGCTTTTACCAATGGACGATAAATCTTTTGAATATATGATAGATGATGGTGAAGACGGTGGTACAGCTCAGGCAACTGGTAACACTGCAAAAGATATATCCCGTGATGTTACTTTCACTTATGGAGAAGATGGAAGTATAACTATTTCCGGTGAAATAACAGGTGTGTTTACCAGATAAAAGGAGAAAAGTATGATAGAGATTTTAAAGGCTATATTTCTTGGTATAGTTGAGGGTATCACTGAATGGTTGCCTGTTTCAAGCACAGGGCATATGATTTTAGTAGATGAGTTTTTACAGCTAAAAGCATCTGAGGCTTTTAAAGAATTATTTTTCGTTGTAATTCAGTTTGGTGCAATTTTAGCTGTACTTACTATCTATATTAAAAGATTTATTCCACTTAAAAAAAATAGCAAAGGTCAAACAGTTACAGACCCAAAAGTATTTCGTTTATGGATTAAAATTATAATCGCTTGTATTCCAGCTGCGGTCATTGGTATTTTATTTGATGATATTTTTACAGCTTGGTTTTATAATTTTCAAACTGTTGGTCTTGCACTTATTATATTTGGTGTTGCATTTATATTGGTCGAAAATCAAAATCAGGGCAAACGCACAAGAGTGCAAACCGTAAATGATATAAGCTATCGTGATGCGTTTATTATAGGCTTGTTTCAGTTAATCGCAGCCGTTTTTCCAGGTACATCTCGTTCAGGTGCTACAATATTAGGTAGTATTGCAATAGGTATTTCAAGAGCAGCAGCGGCAGAGTTTACATTCTTTTTAGCTGTGCCTGTTATGTTTGGTGCAAGCTTACTTAAATTCTTTAAACTTGGATTTTCATATAGTGCTTTTGAATGGTTAATACTTGCTATTGGTACGGTTACCGCTTATATTGTATCTATATTTGCAATTAAATTCTTAATGGGTTATGTAAAAAAACACGACTTTAAAGTTTTTGGTTGGTATCGTATAGTTTTAGGCGGCATTGTAATGGCATATTGGGTATTTACTGTTTTATTTAGTTAATAACGCTTGAATATATATCCCCTCTCTGGTATGATAAAAATATACGAGAGGGGGTATTTTTTATGAAATGTCCAAAATGTGGTATAAATTATGATGATTCGGATAGAGAATGCCCGATGTGTGGAGCACCTAAACCACTGTTTGCAAAGGATAAATCACAGCTTGCAAAGACAACTGCACGCCCTGCAAGCAGTGATAATAAAAATACTGACCCTATGGGAAGTATTTTAGATTTAGGCTCAAATAAAAAGTCTTCTTGGTCTAAACCTAAAAAAGATGGTAAAAATATTATTATTCCAGTTGTAATAATTATACTTATAAGCGTGTTGCCTGCTTTAATAAGTAATATTACTCCTATGATATCAAATGTAACTGAAAATATAGTTCAGGTTGAACCAGAACCAGATATATCTATTGATTTAACAAATAGCTATACATTAGATAATGATAAAATTCAATTTGATATATTTAGTGATGGAACATACTGTGTATATGGCGATAGCTTTGAAGAATTGGGAGATATAATGATATATGAATATAATATAGGCGAAGTGCCAGAATTTGAAACATTTCTTTTAAATAATGGTATAAGCCTAGATGATTTTAATATAATTATTGCTATTCTTACCGCAGTTGATAGCACAGAAGATAGGTATGTTATAATAGCTGAAAGTTATAATGATGAACAAACATTCTTTTATGATTTAAATGGTAATATAAATTGGCTTGATGATGATGTTTTAGTTGAAGGATATGCTGTTGTATAATAAATTATAATATAAGCATAATAAAAAATAATATATAAATTATAGAAAGATAAATTATTCTTATGATATAATTTAAAATATGGTGATTGGAAAAATTTAAGGAGGACAGAAAATGGCACTATCTAAACAAGATATTATGCGAGTAAAACTTATGGGTTTCTTGCATAATAGAGACACTGATATGTTTTCATGTCGAGTTATCACAGGTAATGGCACTTTAACTGCAAAGCAATTACAAGCAGTAGGTCAGATTGCGGAAAAGTATGGCAATGGAACATGTGCTTTTACAACTCGTATGACAGTTGAATTTGCTGGTGTACCTTATGATAAAATTGATGAAGTAGTGGCTGAGCTTGCGAAATATGACCTTACAACCGGCGGAACTGGTGCAAAAGTTCGTCCTGTAACCGCTTGTAAGGGTACAACTTGTGTATTTGGTTTTTATGACACTCAAGCACTTGGTCAAAAAGTTCATGAAAGATTTTATGTAGGTATGGGCAATGTAAGACTACCTCATAAATTTAAAATCGCTGTTGGTGGCTGTCCAAATAACTGTATAAAGCCAGATTTAAATGATTTTGGTATTGTAGGTCAGCACCCTCCAAAGCTACATGAGGAGCTTTGCAAAGGCTGTAAGCTTTGTGAAAAGTTCTGTCGTATGGGTTGTATGAAGGTTGTAGACAAGAAAATGCAACGTGATACAAGCATATGTAATAACTGTGGTTATTGTGTAGGCAAATGTCCATTTAATGCGATTTATTCGGAAGAAGTTGCATATAAATTATATATTGGCGGTAGATGGGGTAGAGTTACTCGTCATGGTACTGCACTTCCAGGGCTTTATACAGAAGAACAAGCTTTAGATATGATTGAAAAGGCTATGCTATTGTTTAGAGACCAAGGCAAAAAAGGTGAACGTTTTGCCGCAATGATTGATAGAATTGGTGAAGATAAAGCAGTTGATATGCTGCTCAATGGCGACCTAATGGAACGCAAAGAAGAAATTTCATCTAAAGAAATTGTATAAATTTAAGCATGGTGAAAACATTTCACCATGCTTTTGTATTGCAAAAATATAAAAAATTAGATAATATAAAAAAAGGGGGTGCAGCTTATGGCAGATAATAATAAAAAAGATAAACCTAAAAAAAATATAATACAAATACTGCATCCATTTGTTATAATATTTGGAGCAGTTATATTTGCAATGATTTTAACATTTATTGTTCCGCTTGGAAGATATGAAATCAAAGAGGTTTCATATGTGCTTGATGGTGTTCAGCAGTCAACCAAAATGGTAGATGAAAATAGTTTCCGTTATGTTCTTGATGAAGATGGTCAGAAAGTTGTATATCCTGCACCATTATTTGGCGTTTCAGCCCATAAAGAGCTTGGTATAATGAATGTTATGTTTGCAGGGCTTAGAGGTAGCACTCAAGCGGCTGGAACTGTGGTACTTATACCATTTTTACTTGTAATAGGTGGTTCATTTGGTATACTAATGCGAACTGGTGTTATAGACCAAGTTATTTTACGTATTGCTAAACGTACAGAAGATTATGTTATGATTATACCGCCTATACTGTTTATAGTATTTTCTTTAAGCGGTGCTTTATTTGGCTTTACCGAATATATAATGCCAATAACTATGATAATTATACCAATGATAGTTGCAATGGATTTTGATGCTGTAACAGGTGTTATATGTACATATGGTGCGGTACAAATAGGAACAGCTTTTAGCTGGACATCATCATCAAATTTAGTTACAATTCAAACATTAGCAGGTGTACCGATTGAATCTGGTCAAAGCTTTAGAATGATTTCATGGGCGATTGTAACACTTTTATGCACCATATATGTGATAATAAGAGCATGGAAGATACATACAGGTAGTGAAAAAGCTATTTCATATAAAAATGACTCACTTCTAAGAGGTAAAATTAAAAATCTTAGAGATAGAAAGATACCTTATGGTATAGGCAGCAGATTAGTTATGATAACAACTTTGCTATCTTTCATTTGGATGATATGGGGAATAGCATTTAAACAGTATGGTTTATTTGAAATTGCATCAATATTCTTTACAATGGCTATTGTAATCGGTGCTATTGGTACATTTTATCATTTAAATGGTATGCAATTTTCTGATATACCAAAAGCATTTCAGTCAGGTGCAGCGGACTTTTTAGGTGCTGTAATTGCCATAGGTATGGCACAAGGTATGGTACTTTTGCTTGGAGATATAGACCCAACTGCCGCTTCTGTATTAAATACTTTGCTTCATTGGGTGGTAAGAGTTTTAAGTTATGTACCTAGTATGCTTGCGGCTTGGGTTATGTATGGTTTTCAGTTTGTGTTTAATTTCTTTGTGCCTAATAATTCAGGTCAAGCAGCACTTACTATACCAATTATGGCACCACTTGCAGAAAGTCTTGGAGTAAGCAGACAAATTTCAATTTTGGCTTTTCAACTTGGAACAGGGCTGTCACATTTAATTATGCCAACATCTGGTGGTTTAATAGGTGTGCTTGCTATTTCACATGTAAGCTGGGGCGAGTGGATTCGTTCACAATTAAAATGTATTTTTGTTATATTTATAATAGGTTTTATAATTTTAGGGACAGGCGTAGCAATTAACTATGCATAAAAAAACTGACGCTGAATTTTCAGTGTCAGTTTTTTATTTAACCAGATTATATCCAAAATTAAAAACAAATATATTAGAATATGCAAAAAGGGTATAAAGACCAAAACCAAATAAAAATCCGGTTATAACTCTGCGAAAATTGGTGCTTTCATATTTTGTAAGCAGTTGGATAAATCCATCTAATATCATAGGTATCATTATAATTAAACTTAATTTAATATTTAAATGAAAGAAAAAGAAAGTGATAAAAGCTAATAAAATACCTATAAGCTCACCAGTACATCTTGCACATATAGGAAATTTTTCACCTTTATAGTAAAAAGACCTGTCATCTCTGCAATGACAGCCAAAAATGACAGGTAAATATTTATAGATTTTAGATTTCATTTTACATGCTGCTTAATGCGGCACCTACACCAATTACCATTATTAACACGTAGTATAGCACACCAAGCACAACGCTAACTATAGCACCAATACCTGCTGCTTTAGCTGTCTTAGGTTTTGTATCCTTCCAAATAAGGAAAAGAATTAAACCTGCAATCGGTACACAGCAGCCAAGCAATCCCCAACCAAAGCCGCCATTATCAACAACAGGAGGAGTATCATTCTGTGGAACGCCGCACTTAGGGCATACAACAGCTCTATCATCAATTTGAGCACCGCAATTTTTACAAAAAGCCATATTTAGTCACCTACTTTTATAATATATGTTTATTTTGTGGTAAGTTTATCCATAAAACTTACATGTAAATCATACAATATTAAGCGAGAAAAATCAAGAGTTTTGGTGAATTTAGTGGTATTATTAGTTTTTATGTATTATCAATAAACTCTCTTACTTGTTTATCAGATAAAAGTTTGATATAATAAAAATCACGACAAAAGTCGTAAAGGGGGTTTATAAATGAAACAAAGAGAAAAGTTTGGCTCACGATTGGGCTTTATTCTTATCTCGGCAGGCTGTGCTATCGGTTTGGGTAATGTGTGGCGTTTTCCATATATTACAGGTCAATACGGTGGTGCTGCATTCGTATTGGTTTACTTAGTGTTTTTGCTGTTTTTTGGACTGCCAATTATGGTTATGGAATTTTCCGTAGGTCGTGCAAGTCAGCAATCAGCCGCAAAATCATTCCATGTGCTTGAGCCTAAGGGAACTAAATGGCATCTATACAGTTATGGTGCTATGCTTGGTAACTATATGCTTATGGCATACTATACAACAATAGGCGGCTGGATGGTAGCCTACTTCTTTAAAATGGTTATGGGTGATTTTGTAGGAAAAACACCAGAGCAGGTAGGCGGTATATTTAATAATATGTTAGCTGACCCTTTATATATGCTGTTTTGGATGGTTATAACTGTTCTTATTTGTTTTGGTGTTTGTTCAAGAGGTCTTAAAAACGGTGTAGAAAAAGTAAATAAAGTTATGATGCTTGCACTGCTTGCAATTATGATTTTGCTTGTTTTTCGTTCTGTAACTCTTAAAGGTGCAACAGAAGGTTTAAAATTCTATTTAATGCCTGATTTTTCAAAGCTTTATGAAGCTAAAGGCGGACTAATGGAAACCATTTTTGCAGCTATGGGACAGGCGTTCTTTACATTATCACTTGGTATCGGTGCACTTGCTATCTTTGGTTCTTATATTGATAAAGATAGAAGCCTTACAGGTGAAGCTATAAGCATAGGTGTGCTTGATACATTTGTTGCATTAACAGCTGGTCTTATTATTTTCCCTGCTGCATCTGCATTTAATGTTAAAGCAGATTCAGGTCCATCACTTATTTTTGTAACACTGCCTAATATCTTTGACCAAATGCCAGCAGGTAGACTTTGGGGTGCTTTATTCTTTGTATTTATGTCATTTGCTGCATTCTCAACTATTATTGCTGTGTTTGAAAATATAATCTCTTTTGGTATGGATTTATGGGGCTGGGATAGAAAGAAAACTGTTATTGTAAATCTATTTGTGATTTTAATTATCTCACTTCCATGTGTATTTGGTTTTGGTGTTAATATTCCTAAGATGGGTACAATTCAAGATTTAGAAGATTTTATTGTATCTAATAACTTACTTCCACTTGGCTCTATGGTATATTTATTATTCTGTACCTCTCGTTATGGTTGGGGTTGGAAAAACTTTATTACAGAAGCTGATGCTGGTAAGGGCTTGAAATTCCCAAGTGCTATAAGATTATATGTAACTTATATTTTACCTCTTATAGTTTTATTTGTATTTGTAATGGGATATATTCAAAAATTTAATGCATAAAAAATGCGTGTTGACTTTTAGTCAGCACGCATTTTATTTTTATCCAATTCCGCCTGGAGTTACAATTCCAAGAATAAAAACAATAACTGTTAAAATACAAAATACATAACGTGTCATAGGTTCAAGCCATTTACCTATTGGTTTAGCTCTACCTTTTTGTAACTGTTCACGCACATATTTTTTACCAAATACCCAATAAAACATAATGCCAGCAAGACCAGCACCCAAAGGACAAACATAAATTGATACAAAGTTCATCCAGTCCTCAACAATGCCCTGTATACATACAGCGGTAACTGTACCAATAGCAGCTATTAAAAGCACCGCATGTTTTCTATCAAGTCCAAGTTTTTCTTCAATAGTAGCTATAGGAGCTTCATATAAATTTACAAGTGATGTGAGACCTGCGAGGAATACACCTGCAAAGAAAACTATAACAAGTATGTTACTAGCAGGCATAGTTTTAAATAAATTAGGCAGGAAAATAAACATCAGTCCAGGACCACTATTGCTCAGCTGTTGACCGGCTGTTGCCATAGCAGGAATAATAACAAGGGCTGCAAGCATAGCAGCAAGCGTATCAAATAATGCAACTTTCCATGCAGAGCCGATAATATCTTCATCATCTTTAAGATAAGAGCCATAAATAAGCGTACCATTGCCAGCAATAGATAAAGAAAAAAACGCTTGACCTAATGCATAAATCCATGTTTGTGGCTGTTTTAAAGCATTAGCATCTAATCTAAACATATATTTATAGCCATCTATGGCATTAGGCTGAAATAGCATATAAATAGCAAGACCTACAAATAAACAAAAAAACAGTGGCATCATATATTTATTTAGCTTTTCAATACCAGATGCAATACCAAATGCCATAATTAAAAATGTTAAAACAAGGCTTAAAATTACACATGTATTATTTCCAAAAGAGCTTGCTATACTTCCAAACTGTGCAGAAAAACCATCAATATCATTAGATTTTAAAACCGAACCTGTAACCGAGCTTATAAGATATTTTAAAATCCAGCCCATAACAACCGAATAGCCTATTGCAAGGGCAAGTGAACCTAAAACAGAAATTGCACCAATCGCAGCACCGATTTTTGGATTTTTACCTCTTGACTCAACAGCTTTTGCAAAAGCACCTATAGGACCAGAACGAGTTGCACGACCAAATGCCATTTCACCTATAACACCAGAAAAACCAAGTATAAACACAAAAATAAAATAAGCAAGCAGAAATGAACCACCGCCAAATTTAGAAACTCGCATTGGAAACATCCAGATATTGCCCATACCTACAGCAGAGCCAATACATGCGAGAATAAATCCCCAACGGCTTGCAAATGAGTCTCTAAAATGTTTCTTTTTCAAGCAAAACGCCTCCTTTTTCCCTTTTATTTCATGTTATATCAGTGTAATACTGCAACATGCTAAAAGATTTTATATACTATCTTAGGATAATGTATTTTGAGAGAAATTTCAAGCAAAAAATTTCCCTTGATATTTCTATCAAGGGAAATATAAATTTATGTTTTTTCAAATTGGCTATTATATAGATTAGCATAAAATCCGTTTTTAGCAAGCAATTCTTCATGATTGCCCTGCTCTATAATATCGCCGTCTTTCATACATAAAATAAGGTCAGCATTTTTAATTGTTGAAAGTCTATGTGCAATAATAAAGCTAGTTCTGCCTTTAATTAAATTGTCCATAGCTTCTTGTATTTGCACTTCGGTTCGTGTATCTACTGAAGAAGTCGCTTCATCTAAAATAAGCACAGGTCTGTTTGCCAAAATTGCACGGGCAATAGTTAATAACTGTTTTTGTCCTTGTGAAATATTAGAAGCTTCCTCGTTTAACATCATATTATAACCATTTGGCAAGGTCTTAATAAAATGATGAACATGTGCAGCCTTTGCAGCAGCAATAACTTCTTCATCAGTTGCATCAATTCTACCATAACGCAGATTTTCCATAATCGTGCCTTCAAATAGCCATGTATCCTGTAAAACCATTGCAAAGGCATCTCTAAGTCCTCGTCTACCATATTCCTTGATGTTATGACCATCAAGCAGAATATTACCGCTATTTACATCATAATAACGCAGTAGCAGTTTAACCATTGTGGTTTTACCAGCACCAGTTGGCCCTACAATAGCTATTTTTTGACCTGCTTTTACATTTGCACAGAAATCTTTAATAATAACTTGTTCTGGGTTATAGCCAAAACGCACATGGTCAAATACAACATCACCAGTAATTTTTGCTGGGTGATAGTCATTCTTTGAGCTTTGTTGTTCTTCTTCCTCGCTTAAAAATTGGAATACTCTTTCAGCCGCTGCCGCCATAGACTGAAGCATATTTGTAATTTGTGCTATTTGTTGTATTGGCTGAGTAAAGTTTCTTGTATACTGAATAAATGCTTGTATATCACCGATTGAAATTACTCCACGAGCTGCAAATAGTGCACCAGAAAGAGCAATACCTACATAACCTAAATTACCAACGAAAATCATAATAGGGTGCATAAGTCCAGAGAAAAACTGGCTTTTCCATGCAGAGTTATAAAGTGCATTATTTGTTTCATGGAAAGTATCACAAACAGCTTTTTCTTGACCAAAAGCTTGAACTATATGATGACCGCTATATATTTCTTCTACTTGACCGTTTACATCACCTAATGTTTCTTGTTGTGCTCTAAAATACTTTTGTGAAAATCTAATGACTGTACCTATAAGACCAATACTTATTGGAAGTAAAATAATCGCAATAAGTGTCATAATAGGGGAGATTGTAAGCATCATAACAAGCACACCAATAATAGTTGAAACCGAGGTTATAAGCTGTGTTATGCTTTGGTTTAAACCTGTGCCGAGTGAGTCAACATCATTTGTTATTCTGGATAACACTTCGCCATATGTTCGAGTTTCAAAATATTTCATTGGCATACGGTCGATTTTTTCGGTTATCTCTTTTCTCATTCGATAACATATTTTCTGGGTTATACCTGTCATAATAAAGCTTTGACAGAACATTAAAAGTGCACTTATAACATATAAACCAAGTGCTGTAAGCAGTATTTTAGCAATAGCTGAAAAATCTATTGAGCCAGTGCCAGCAATTTGAGCCATAAGCCCGCTTGATAATTCTGTTGTTGCATTACCCAAAATTTTAGGGCCAAAAATATTAAAAACTGTGCTGCTTATTGCAAATAATGCCACAAGCACTAAAGCTAAATGATATGCACCTATATAGTGAAATAATGATTTAATTGTGCCTTTAAAGTTTTTAGCTTTTTCTCCTGGTACAAAGCCAGCTCCAGGGCCACGCATAGGTCTATTATGTCTTTGCTTTTCCATATTACATGCCCTCCTTTTGGTTTAGTTCGCTTTCAGAAAGCTGACTTCTTGCAATCTGTCTGTATGTTTCACAATTTGCCATAAGCTCGTTATGTGTGCCTTTACCTACAAGTTTGCCTTCCTCATCAAGCACAAGGATTTGGTCAGCATACATTATAGTTGAAATTCTTTGAGCCACAATAAACACTGTGCTGTTTTTGGTATAAGGTGCAAGAGCTTTTCTAAGTGTAGCATCTGTTTTAAAATCAAGTGCAGAGAAAGTATCATCAAAAATATAGATTTTTGGATTTCTTGCAATGGCACGGGCAATAGAAAGACGCTGTTTCTGTCCGCCTGATACATTAGTACCGCCTTGTGAAATAGGGCTTTCATATTTTGTAGGCTTACTGTCTATAAATTCGGTAGCCTGTGCGATTTCAGCCGCCTTATGAACGGTTTCATCAGGTGCATTTTCCGCACCATAGCGAATATTAGAGGCAATAGTGCCAGAGAATAATATGCCTTTTTGTGGTGCAAGACCGATTTGTTTTCTTAAATCATGTAAATCAAATTCACGAATATCTATTCCATCAAGTGTTATTCTGCCCTCGGTAACATCATAAAAACGTGGAATAAGATTTATAAGTGTGGATTTACCGCAACCAGTAGAACCGATAATAGCGGTTGTTTTACCTGTTTCAGCGGTAAAATCAATGTTACTTAATACATTATCACTATCATTATCATATCTAAATGATACATTTTCAAATCTGATAACACCTTTTATATTTTCTGGTTTTACAGGGTTTTTAGGGTTATGAATGGTAGGCTCTACTGCAAGCACTTCATCAATACGTTCACTTGCAACCGCTGCTCTAGGAAGCATAACACTAAGCATTGCAAGCATTAAAAAGCTCATAACAATCATCATAGTATAGGTTATAAATGCGGTCATATCACCAACACCCATTACGCCTAAATCTATTCTATGTGATGCAGTCCAAACAATAAGCACAGATATACCATTCATAAGCAGCATCATACAAGGCATCATAAGGCTCATAGAGCGACTTGTAAATAACATATTGTGTGTTAAGTCTGTATTAGCTTTATCAAAGCGGTTTTCTTCAACCTTTTCTCTGCCAAATGCTCTTATTACTGAAAGACCAGTTAAAATTTCACGGGCAACTCTGTTTACATTGTCAACAAGAGTTTGCATTTTCTTAAATTTAGGCATTGAAACCGCCATTAGTGTGCCAACAAGCACAAAAAGTATAACAACAGCAAGCAGTATAATCCATTCCATACCAGAATGTGTGCGTATAACCATAATTATACCGCCTATTGCAAGTATTGGGGCATAGGCTACCATTCTAAGCAGCATTGTTAAAGTAAGTTGTATTTGTTGCACATCACTTGTTGAGCGTGTTATAAGTGAGGCGGTGGAAAATTTAGAATATTCAGCACCTGAAAAACCAACAACCTTTTCAAAAATTTTACCACGCAAATCACGACCAATAGACGCACCGATTTTTGCAGCTAGTAAACTGCTTAAGACCGCAGCTATCGCCATACCTAGAGCCATAACAAGCATTTTACCGCCTGTTTTAACAAGATAATTTGTCTGCATGGCGTTTAAATCCATACCAAGGTTTTCATATTCAGCTTTTATAAATGAAACAGCGGTTGAATGTACAATCTGAGAACCAAGTGTATCAAGACTTTCTCTTGATGTGGTCATTCCTCGCATGTTCATTACTGTTTGGGCGATTGGATAAGCAAAAACTTCATCAAGAGCTTTTATATCCGCTTTTTCATTTAAAATATAATTATCGCCATCAGGAACATAGTTTTCTTCCCAGAGTTCAAGCTCTGATTCATTCATATTAGCGGAAATCATATCATAAGCTTTAGAGCTTATTTTGTTTGGTACAGCGTATTCAATACCGCTATTTTGAATACCAGTGTCAATAAGTGCAGAAGTGTAATTTGGAAGTGATAAATCACAAATAGCCTGCACAAATAGCAAGATTATAATAAGAAATACCAGTTTTTTCTGGCTTGCAAGCCGTTTAAATATACTTCGCATAATATATTCCTTTCAAAAAATTAGTTTAGCTTGTTAAGCTCATTTGAAATGCCATTATATATCATATCAAATGTAGAAAAAAAGTTTTCTAACTGCTCTTTTGGTATATTAGCAGTTGCTTTTTGCATAACCTCCTCTAATCGTTTGCAATCATCATACATAGTTTTTCTTCCAAGCTCGGTTATTGAAATAATCGCACCTCGTCTATCGTTTGAGTCTATGTTGGTTTCAACAAGTCCAGCTTCTCTTAAATGCTTTAAACTTCTGGAAACCGCAGCTGTGCTAACTGACATATGTTTAGCAAGGTCTGTACATGAAATACAAGCTGTGCCTTGCTTTTTTTCATTTGCAATAATCATACCTAGTATCATATGACCATTGCTTGGTAATGTGTTTAGTTTACCTGCAATTCTAAGCTGTTTAAAATTATGCATTCTTATAAAAAGCTCCATGCCGATTTTCAAATTATAACCTCCTTTCAAATAGTAAACATAGTTAACTATTAACATAGTTTATTATATCTATAAATATAAGTCAATATAGTTTATGTGTAGTTTATGTGAAATAAAAAAGAGAAAACCTAAAATTTAGATTTTCTCTAATATATTTATTTTAGCTTTTCAGACCATTCAGCCTCTTTAAAACCAACTAAAACAGTATCTCCATTTATAAATAATGGGCGTTTTACAAGCATGCCATCACTTGCAAGTATTTGATACTGTTCTTCTTCGCTCATTTCAGGCAGTTTTTTTGATAATTCCATACCTCTATAAAGCTGACCAGAGGTGTTAAAAAAGCGTTTAAGAGGTAAGCCGCTTATTTTATGCCACTGTTTTAGCTCGTCAGCAGTAGGGTTTTGCTCTTTAATAGCACGAAGTTCATATGAAATATTGTTATCATCTAAAAATTTTTGAGCCTTTTTGCAAGTAGAGCATTTTTCATAACAAATAAATAATCCCATGGTTTTATATCTCCTTTATTTTATGTAATCATATTATAGTATATTATAGCAAATAAAAAAACGGTATACAGATAAAATCTATACACCGTTTTTTCATTATTTATTTGAAAGTTCGTATTTCCTATTTTTTAACCAAAGCACAGCATCGGTTGACACCATAATTAAATTTAAAATATAAAGATATAAAATAATATCATTATGATATAAAATCTTATTTGTTATGCCAGCAATATAACCTACAATAAGAATAATGAGAAATCCTAAGCTTTTACCTTGGGTTGACTTGGACTTTATAGAGCGTGTGATTGAGAAAGGCCATGCAGCACCAAAGCAAAGTAACATGATAGCCTCTAAGATACTCAATGTCTATACACTCCTTTTATGGTCTGTTGCTCTAGCACATGACCGTCCATCTGTCTGAACATCTCATGGAACATAAAGCCGTTTTGTAAATCTAACATGCAATCAAGAGCATAGATGTGAAGTTCATATGTGTGTGGCTCGTTTGGTGGTGCCATACCGCCATAGAAACGTGAAAGCTCTTTGTCTTGCTGACCACCTTGCATACTAATCCAGCTATTTAAGCCCTGTACAAAATCGGTTGCGGTTAGGCTTTCATTTTCTTCGATTTTGGTTCTTGTGATATTAGCAGCAACCCAATGTACCCAAGAGAAACCACCGCTGATTGGACATGCGTCTTTATCTTCTAAAAACAGTGCAAAGCTCTTTGTGCCCTCTGGTGCATCTACAATTTCAAAAGGTATTGAGTAGCTAGGTACACCATTTACATTAAACTGCTCACCATGTTTGCCGTATTTATCTTCAATTACTCCGTTTTTAATAGCATCGCTTATAATCTTCATAAAAAATAACCTCCTTAAGTTCTTTAAGTGAGGTTATTATATCAAGCGTTTTAAATTTAGTAAATTACCCACTTTTTTGTGGGTATGGTTTAAATCAGTCCTTTTTCACGAAGCACATCATGCATATCGTGTTTTTTCATATAATCAATACCGATTTCCTGCATTATTTTAAGAGCACAGAGTATTTTTTCACCATTTTCGCTTGTTAGAAAATATTCAGTTTTTAAAGGATAACCAGAGGATACTTCTTTATCAACAAAACCAAATTCTGTTAACTCCTTGAGCTGTTCAAGCAACATTTTTTGTGTTATGCCCTCTATATCACGTTCAAGCTGTGCTAAACTGGTTTTACCTAAACGCAATCGCCATAAAATTATAGGTTTCCATTTGCCTTTTATCATATCATGCACTAGCTCTAGTGGACATGTATAAGTTTCTCTTATTTTCATATGTTTTTACAAAGATTTAGATTGATAGCTAATAAATATAATGCTGAGCCTAAAAGACAGCCAACACGCATAAGTGTTTGCATATTAAATGCCCATAGAGAAGGATTTGAAATATGAGCCATAGCAGTGCCAATAACACAAACTAAGCTAAAAACTATTGCAAGAGAACTTGCAAATAACATAAATCTAGGCTTAGGCTTTGAATATAAAAATGAAGCAAAGGCATAAAAAGCAAGTGTTAAAAAGATTGATGGCATAAGCTCAAAACTATAATAACCTACAAATGGCGAAGAAGAATTGTTTTTAAAAATAACTATAAGGTCAAAAGCTGCCCAAAACATAGGAATAAGTGTAAAATATGCATTTGATTCAGTTATATTCTTTTTTGAGCTTGTTAAACCAATTATTGCAATACCTGTAAATACTGCAAGTATCCATAAGGGAAACTCAGTTATATGTGAATAAACGCTTTTTTGATTGCTTGTTAATGCAAAATAAAAACCACCTGCACCACATAAGCTTATAATTAAAGCAGATAACACACAAATGGTTTTATAACCAGCGGTTTCATTTATAAATGCTTTTTCAAATTCCGGAACATTTAAAAATTTAACTCTTGAACATAAAATTAAGAAAATAATAACTGAAACAACCGATAAAATAATAAGCATTAGCTGAAAATTATTATTAGGTATCGGAAGATGTGTCTGAGGTTCATAACCATTTAAAAGGCTTAGACCTCTAAAAATTCCGCCCAATATACCGAATAAAGCGGCAAAAATCGGCAGAAAAACGATTAAATTCATTATATCGCCTCCAAAATAAATATCCATACAAAGATATGTACATTATAACAAAAATAAGGTTTATAAAATATTGTCAACTGTGCCAAAACTACAAACACGATTATAATAAATTTTGGCGTGAATACGTCCGAAATACGCAAATTATGCAAAAGAGAGAAAAAAAGAATATAGTTTCACTTGTAACATAGGCAAACCTTTGTTAAAATACTTAATATAGGCTATACTAAAAATGTATGGTGAAATTTGTTTATATTCAGGAGTGAAAATATAATGGCAAATCCAATCGTTACTATCGAGATGGAAAATGGCGGCATTATTAAAGCAGAGCTTTATCCTAATGTTGCTCCTAATACAGTAAATAACTTTATTTATCTTATTAACAAAGGTTTCTATGATGGTACTATATTCCATCGTGTTATCCCTGGTTTTATGATTCAAGGCGGTGACCCACAAGGCACTGGCATGGGTGGCCCAGATTATGAAATCAAGGGTGAATTTACATCTAATGGTTTCCAAAATGATTTAAACCATACTCGTGGTGTTTTAAGTATGGCTAGAACTGCTGTTCCAGATTCTGCTGGTTCTCAGTTCTTTATTATGACAGAGGACTCACCTCATCTTGATGGTGATTATGCTTCTTTCGGTATGGTTATCGAAGGTATGGAAGTTGCTGACGAAATCGTTAACACTCCTAGAGATTGGCATGACCGTCCTCGTCAGGAGCAGAAAATGAAAAAGGTTACTGTTGATACTTTCGGCGAAACTTATCCAGAACCAGAAAAAATCTAATTAAAAAGAGGCGTACAGAGCATGATGCACTACACCAATCGAAATCAATTTATTATGTCCGCACATGGTTGCATGAATACAAATCCAGATAGCCTTGAATCAATTATGGTGGGCAATGAAAACGGGGCGAGCGGCTGCATTATTGCACTGGACACCACCGAGGACGGCATTGCTGTACTTTGCACAAATGGTGGCTTTACCACTGATGACAGCACTTTCCATGCAGTAAATGAAACGGATTTCTTTTCACTGCGTCGCATGTTTCCTAAAATGGTCGCAGTAGGTCAAGCAGTAGAGCTTGCTAAATCCTGCGGAAGAAAAATTGGAATTGAAATTAAAAGCCCTCAGGTGTGTATGCAGGCAATGATTGCATTGCGTCAGTCTAACTACCTTGAGCAGTCTTATATAGGCGGCTTAGACCCTGCAAATGCTGCAAGAATTGTAAATCAACACCCAGAGCTGCATGTTATGGCAGAGCTTAACGCTCCTATGGAGGAAACTGCAACTCTTGTTCAGTTTGCCCAGCAAACAGGTCTTTTCGGCATTAGAGCCGAACCTAAACTTTTAACCCCTACACTTTGTGAACAGGCTTTACTTTGTGGTTTATTCCTCGCTTCTAAGTCTACATCTGACCCAGAGGAAATGGCTAAAATGTATCGTCAGGGCGTAAACTTTATCGAAACTGATAGACCTGATGTAGCTTCAGCACTGCTACCACAACTAGCTCAAATTATGAATGCTGAATAAAAAGCAGATAACAGCCGCACAGGTTTATTTTTGCCTGCTGCGGCTTTTTTTAACTAAACTTAGCAAGAATTCCTGTACTTACTTCTAAAGTGGTGTGATTAATTACATCATATTACTAGAAAACATACAAAAATTGCGATATACTAAATTCAGTTGATAATATCAAAAAGGCTGAATAAATGTGGTGTATCAATAGATATAATAAAAAGTATATCGAAAACCAAGGTGAAAAGATATGAACAAAGCCTATAAGTTTAGAATTTACCCAAATACAGAACAAAAAGAGTTACTTACCAAAACATTTGGCTGTGTTCGTTTCATCTATAATAAAATGCTTGCCGATAAGATTGAGCATTATAAAAATACAGGTAAAAAACTTAATAACACACCAGCTCAATATAAAAAAGAGTTCGAGTGGTTAAAAGAAGTTGATAGCCTTGCACTTGCTAATGCACAACTAAATTTACAAACGGCATATAATAACTTTTTTCGCTCTAAAAGTATTGGTTTTCCCAAATTCAAGTCTAAGAAATCTAATAATAGAAGTTATACAACCAACTGCACAAATGGCAATATAAAACTTATTGATGGTTGTATTGTTCTACCTAAACTTGGCAAGGTAAAAATAAAACAACATCGCAATATACGGGCAGATTACAAATTAAAATCTGTAACAGTAAGCCAAAGTCCTAGCGGTAAATATTTTGCAAGCGTACTTTTTGAATACGATAGCATAACAACAAAGAAAGAACCTAAAACATTTTTAGGACTTGATTACTCTATGCACGAATTATATGTAGATAGCAATGGGAGTGAACCTTGTTACCCTAAATATTATCGAAATGCAGAAAAAACACTAAAAAGAGAACAAAGAAAGTTGTCTAAAATGCAAAAGGGTTCAAAAAACTGTGATAAACAACGTAAAAAGATTGCAATTCTGCATGAAAAGGTTACAAACCAAAGAAAAGATTTTCTGCACAAGCTATCAAGACAGATAGCCAATGTCTATGATTGTGTATGTATTGAAAATCTAAATATGAAAGCTATGTCACAGTCGCTAAACTTTGGCAAATCTGTACATGATAATGGTTGGGGTATGTTTACTACATATCTTAAATATAAGCTAGAAGATATGGGAAAGCAGCTTGTAAAAATTGATAAATTCTTTGCAAGTTCGCAAATTTGCAATGCATGTGGTTATAAAAATCCCGATACCAAAAAACTATCCATTAGACAATGGGATTGTCCAAACTGCAAAACACATCACAACAGAGATGTAAATGCTGCAATTAATATTAGAAATGAGGGTGTGCGATTAGTAAACGCATAACACAATAGAACCATGGGACACATGGGGATAGCTCGTTGATACTGTATACAGTAGTATACTTGAGCGAGAAGCCCCACCTCTCTATGCTTGCATAGGAGGTGAGAGTATGTCACAATATAAAGAAAAGGATTGATTATATTTTGGCTGATATTACAGTACAAAATTTGACCAAATATTATGGCGATAAGCTTATTTTATCTGATATAACATTTGATGTGCAGTCAGGTGAAAAAATCGCTATTTTAGGTGCAAACGGTGCAGGAAAAACAACACTTTTGCATATCTTAGCTGGTAGACTTGATTATGATAGCGGCATTGTTTCAATAGGTGATGGAAGAACAGTCGGAATGATTGACCAGATGCCTTCTTATCCAGAGCATACAACAGTTGAAGATGTGTTAAAAACCGCTTTTAAAGATGCTCATGTTATAGAAGCTCAAATGAAAGAGCTTGAGTATAAAATGAGCCTTGAGCCTGAAAATGAGGATTTGCTCAGAAGATATGGCATTTGTCAGCAAAAACTGGACGCTATGGGAGGTTATAACCGTGATTTTGAAATAGATAAGGTTTGTAATGGCTTAGATATTCCAAAAGAGCGTAGAATACAGCCTTTTAACCAGCTCTCAGGCGGTGAAAAAACTAGAATAAATCTAGCTCGTATTATTTTGGAGCAAACCGATATTTTATTACTTGATGAGCCTACTAACCATCTTGATATGGACGCTGTTCGCTGGCTTGGTGATTATCTTGAAAATTATGCAGGTACTATTGTTACTGTATCTCATGACCGTTATTTTCTTGACCAGTGCTGTGAACGCATTATAGAAGTAAGTGACCATAAAATTGAATTTTATGCAGGCTCTTATTCGTTTTATGCTGTTGAGCGTGAACGAAGATATGAGCAGAAAATGCGTGAGCATGAAAATCAAATGGCAGAAATGAAACGTCTTGAAGCTGTTTCCAGAATTATGCATGAGCATGGAACAGAGCATTTAGCAAAACGTGCTGCATCTATTGATAAACGTATTGCACGAATGAAAGTAACGGATAGACCAAAGAAAAATAAACGTATGAATGTTTCGTTTGGTGACCCTAATTATGAAACTGAGGAAGT
Source organism: Butyricicoccus sp. (assembly GCA_017886875.1). Lineage (GTDB taxonomy): Bacteria > Bacillota > Clostridia > Oscillospirales > Butyricicoccaceae > Butyricicoccus_B. Next base: position 141,506 of record JAGHIZ010000094.1, read on the forward strand.
ATTAAAAGTAAAAAATATTACCAAAAGTTATAATAATAGAGTTATATTACAAAATGTAACATTTAATGTGCGAAATGGTGAACGTGTTGCAATATTAGGTGATAATGGTGCAGGTAAAACAACACTTCTTAAAATTTTATTAGGTGAAGAAATAGCAGATGATGGCACAATAAAAAAGGGGGTTGGTTTACGTCCCGCATATCTTCCTCAGCAAGTCAAATTTGAAAATGAAAATCGCAACCTCATAGATACACTTATTTATGATAAAAATGTAACTATGCAAACAGCTAGAAATAGATTAGGTGCTTTTCAGTTTTCAGGTGAAGACCAACTCAAAATAGTAAACAAGTTATCAGGCGGTGAAAAAAGCCGTTTAAGACTTTGTGAACTTATGTATGACCCTCTTAATATGCTTATTTTAGACGAGCCTACTAACCATCTTGATTTAATGAGCAGAGAATGGATTGAGGAGGCTGTAGAGGCTTTTACAGGCACACTTTTATTTGTATCCCATGACAGATATTTTGTTGAGCGTTTTGCAACCAGAGTTATTTATTTGGAAAATGGTAAATATATAGATTTTTCTGGTTCTTATGCTGATTTTCTAAATTATCGTGAAAGATTAAAGGCAAGTGAGCCTGTTATAAAAAAACAGGAGAAAAAAGAAAAGCCAAAACCAAAAGGCGGCACTAAAAATATAAGTAAACGTCTTAATGTGCTTGAAAGAGAGATAACAAATCTTGAAAATGAGCAAACTAAACTTGATGAGCTTATAAATAAATCAGCAGCTGATGCCAATAAGCTTATGGAGCTTTTAAATCAAAAAGAAGAACTTGAAATGAATTTACTTGAAAAAATGGAAGAATGGGAAAAATTAAGTGAGGAGCTTGAAAGTTAATGAAGCGTTATGAACTGAAATTCTGGTTATCACTTGCTATAATTTCAATATTATTAGCTATAAGTTGCTTTTTTTGGCAGCCTATAAGATTTGGTACTTTGTTTTTTGGTGCTCTTGCTGTGGGTTGCACAGGGGAAGCAATAGCCATCAAATTAAAAGATAAACACAAAATTTTTAAGTTTGTAGCCATATTAGGTCGATGTATTTTTATTGTTTTTCTGATTAGTTTTGTTCTTATTCAAGGGCTTATAAAATCAGGTGATTACACAGATAAAGAAGCTTATTCAGCAGAGCGTATTTTGGTTTTAGGGGCGTTTATTTATCCTGATGCTCCATCTGCGGCACTTCAAAGTAGATTAGATACTGCAATAGAGTTTTTAAATGAAAATGAAGATGCTATTTTAATAGTTTGTGGTGGACAGGGTGATAATGAAGTTATGCCCGAAGCTCATATGATGAAAAAGTATCTTTTACAAAATGGTGTAAGCGAAGATAAAATTTTAGTAGAAGATAAATCAAGAAATACTATTCAAAATATTAAAAATGCAAAAGAGCTTTATAATCTTGAGCAGTACAAAACAGCAGTTATAACAAATGAATTTCATTTAGCAAGAGCTAGAAAGCTTATGGAACAAGCAGGTCTTAATCCTTACGGTATCCCAGCACCTACACCATATTTTGCACTTAGGACAGTAAGCTATATAAGAGAATATTGTTCAACACTTGGACTTATACTGACAAATAGATATTTTTAAGCTTTTGTGAACAGAGGGTAAAAAATGCCTTCTGTTTTTTTATTTTTCTTTTAATTTGATATTTATTGTGATATGCTTAGATTAGCATGATTTATGCACAAGAGAAGAATGTTTGGAGGTAATACCAATGTACAGTATTAACAAAGAATTGTTTGGTTACACTAAAAATAATGAGCCTGTAAGCTGTTTTACACTTTCTGATGATTTTATAACAGTTAAGGTGTTAGACTTAGGCTGTGCAGTTCAATCTATTTGTTTGAAGGACAAAAACGGCAATATAAAAGATGTTGTTTTGGGATATGATAATGTAGAAAACTATGAAAAACAGGACGTATTTTTAGGTGTGGTAGTTGGAAGATGTGCTAACCGTGTGGCTAATGCTGAATTTACACTTGATGGTACAACATATTCACTGCCTAAAAATGACGGTAATAACAGCCTTCATGGTGGCGGTGTGATTGATAAATCTATATGGGATAGTGAAATAAAAGATAATTCAGTTGTATTTACACTTGTAAGTGAAGATGGAGCTCAGGGTTATCCTTCAAACTTAACTATGCAGGTGACTTATACACTAGAAAATCAAGGTCTTGTAATTGATTATAAAGCTACAACTGATGGTGCTACACTTTGTAATTTAACTAATCACTCTTATTTTAATTTAGATGGTCATGAAAGTGGCTGTGTTTGCAAACAAAAAGTCAAAATAAATGCTGATTACTATACACCTATAGATGCACATTCTATACCATTAGGCGAAAATGAAAAGGTTGACAATACTCCTTTTGATTTGCGTGAGTTTACCGAAATTGGCACTCATTGGGACGATGACAATGAGCAAATTAAAAATGGCTCTGGTTATGACCATAACTTTGTATTAAATGGCAAAATGGGTGAACTTCGCACTATTGCAAATGTTAAAGCTGCAAATTCTGGTATTAATATGGAAGTTTTATCTACTATGGCTGGTGTGCAGCTCTATACAGGTAACTTTTTATGTTCTGCTTTAGCTGGCAAGAACAACGCTGACTATCCTAAGAGAAGTGGTTTATGCTTGGAAACTCAATATTATCCAGATGCTATTCATCATAAGAATTGGTATCAGCCTGTGGTTCGTAAGGGTGAAACTTGGAGCCATAAGACTGTTTATCGTTTTTCAGTAGAGTAATATTTAGTAAAAATACATAAAATAAATATTGTCTTTTTGTTATATCATACTAAGATTTTTATATTTGAAATTATATATTGTATCTAACAAAAAAAAATGTTATATTTCAAGTATGTTATTGATTTAACAAACATAGAATAAATTATAATTTTTATAATAGGAGGTTTTTGAGATGGGAAGATTTACTCTACCTCGTGACCTTTACTGGGGTAAAGGTGCTCTGGAAAATTTGAAAAACTTAAAGGGTAAAAAAGCTGTTTTAGTTCTTGGCGGCGGCTCTATGAAGCGTTTTGGCTTTGTTGATAAGGTTGTTGCTTATTTAAAGGAAGCTGGCATTGAAACCCGTTTATTTGAAAATGTTGAGCCAGACCCATCTGTTGAAACAGTTATGTCTGGTGCTGCTATGATGCGTGAATTTGAGCCAGATTGGATTGTTGCTATGGGTGGCGGTTCTCCAATAGATGCTGCTAAAGCTATGTGGGCTTTTTATGAGTACCCAGATTGCACTTTTGAGCAGTTAATTACTCCTTTTAGTTTCCCAGAGCTGCGTCAGCGTGCTAAGTTCTGTGCTATTCCTTCTACTTCTGGTACTGCAACAGAAGTTACTGCTTTTGCTGTTATCACTGACTATCAAAAGGGTATTAAGTATCCTCTAGCTGATTTTAATATCACACCTGATGTTGCTATCGTTGACCCAGAATTAGCTGAAACTATGCCTAAGAGCTTAACAGCTTACACTGGTATGGACGCTTTGACACATGCTATTGAAGCTTATGTTTCAACTTTACATTGTACATTCACTGACCCATTAGCTTTAAAGGCAATATCTATTGTTATGAATGACCTTATTAAGTCTTATGATGGCGATATGACAAGCCGTGAAGAAATGCATTATGGTCAGTGCTTAGCTGGTATGGCATTTACTAATGCTCTGCTTGGTATTGTTCACTCTATGGCTCATAAGACTGGTGCTGTATTCTCTACAGGTCATATCACCCATGGTCTTGCCAATGCTATGTATCTACCTTATGTTATTAAGTATAATGCAAAGGTGGAGGAAGCTAAGGCTCGTTATATTGAAATTGCTAAGTCAATCGGTCTTGAACCAACCGTTGAAGCACTATGTGCTAAGATTGTTGAGCTAAATAATTATATGGGTATTCCAAACACCCTCAAGGAGTTTGGTGTTATCGAGGAAGAATTTAAGGAGAAAATCGCAACAATCTCTGCAAATGCTGTTGATGATGCTTGCACAGGCTCTAATCCTCGTCCGATTGACCCTGCTACTATGGAAAAGCTATTTACTTGCATTTACTATGGTACAGAGGTTGATTTCTAAACTAATTATTATTTATAGAGCGTAGTAGTTTAATTGACCGCTACGCTTATTTATTTATTCACAAACAAGTTGATATTAAATCTGGTGTTTGCTTAGAAATGGCGTATTTTATTGCAATTTATAATAATCTAATATATAATTATAAAAAAACGAGTATTTGTGGTGATATTATGAATAATATAGAACGAAGAAATAAAAATCTTCCTTACATATCCGATGAAAATGTGTTTAATGAGCAAAAAAGAGCTAGAATTTTAACACAAAAATTAAATATGGTTGACCGTTCAGATTATAAGCTTATAAGTGAAATTGTAAGTGAGCTTTTTGGTAAAGCAGAAGGAGCTTTTGTAAATCCACCTTTTTATTGTGATTATGGTTTTAATATTGAGGTTGGCAAAAACTTTTTTGCAAATTATAACTGCACTATTTTAGATGTAGGTAAAGTTAAAATAGGTGATAACTGCTTTATTGCACCAAATGTATCAATTTATACAGCAGGTCACCCAATACACCCACAAATTAGAAACACTATGTATGAATATGGTATAGATATGACCATAGGAAATGATGTGTGGATAGGTGGTAACAGTGTTATTTGTCCAGGGGTTAATATTGGCGATGGTGCAGTTATTGCTGCTGGAAGCGTTGTCACAAAAGATGTACCTAGTTATACAGTAGTTGGTGGAAATCCTGCAAAAGTGATTAAAAAAATCACAGATGAAGATAGAAAATATTATTATAAAGACCATACTTTTGATGATGAAGCATGGTCAGATATAATTAATATAATAGGAAAGGAAGATTAAGAGAAATGCAGAAAAATTATGCTTTTGGTGTTGATTTAGGCGGCACTACAGTGAAAATGGGACTTTTTAAGACCGATGGAATATTAGCTGATATGTGGGAAATTCCTACACGCAAAGAGGAAAACGGTAAATTTATATTACCAGATATAACAGAGGCTATCAAAAATAAACTTGATGAAAAAAACATCTCAAAAGATGAAGTACAAGGTGTAGGCTTGGGCGTTCCAGGGCCTATTGGCGATGATGGAACTGTATTTCAGTGTGTAAACCTTGGTTGGGGTATATTCAATGTAGAACAAACACTTTCTGAACTTACAGGCTTTGCTGTAAAAGTAGGAAATGATGCAAATGTGGCTGCACTTGGTGAAATGTGGCAAGGTGGCGGTAAAGGCTATAAAAGTATAGTTATGGTAACACTTGGCACTGGTGTAGGCGGTGGCATTATCATCAATGGCAATATTTTATCTGGTGCAAATGGTGCAGCAGGTGAAATTGGTCATATGTGCGTAAATGATGACGATGATTTTGTATGTGGCTGTGGAAATACAGGCTGTTTAGAAACCTATAGCTCAGCTACTGGCATTGTAAGAATGACCAAAAAATATTTAGAGCAAAATCCAGAGGTTACAACTGTTTTAAGAGATATTGAAAACCTGCAAGCAAAGGATATTTTTGATGCAGCAAAGCAGGGTGATAATGTAGCTATCCAACAAGGCGAACAAGTGGGCAAATATTTAGGTAAAGCACTTGCTGCTATTTCTGCTGTTGTAAACCCTGAAGCTTTTGTTATTGGCGGCGGTATGGCTCGTGCAGGTGAAATTCTGATGGAGTCTATACGCAGAAATTACAAAAAGCTTGCTTTCCATGCTTGCAGAGAAACAGAATTTAAAGAAGCTACTTTAGGCAATAATGCGGGCATCTATGGTAGTGTATATATGATTTTAAAGTAAATTAGCCTTCTTTTAACTCTCGTTTGTATTTATAATATGTATTGCGTGAAAGTCCAGTTAATTTCATAGTGTCAATATCTGATAGTGTACCGTTAAAAGTCTTGCTGTGTTTTAGTATAAGTTTTTTGCTTGCTATACTCTTTTTAGTTATAAGCTTTGCACCTTGCTTTTGACCTATTTGTTTGCCGTTAAGTCTAGCGGTTTGTATGCCTTCTCTAGTTCGCTGTTTTAGGTCTAAAACCTCTTTTTCGGCTTGTTCAAAAGCTAGTTTAATCTGTTCTTTAGCTAGAGATAATAAATATTTATTTATACCCTCTAAAATAAAGTCAACATTATTTCCAACAAGTGGCACTTGATTTGTCATGGCTTTTTTATAAGTGCTTGTGTTTATATGCGGCTCTTTTAGAAAAATAAGCTCTATTTCATTATTAAACATGGTTTCATAAGCTGCAAAGCCTTCATCAGCATTACGGCTCATACGGCTTACACTGTCAAACACCACAGTATCACCAGCTTTTAGAGCTTTTTCGAGTTTGTTCCATTCTTTACGCTCAAGCTTTGTACCAGTAAAAACTTCTTTTATTATAAGAGCGTTTGGATATAACTGTTTGATATTTCGTGCTTGGCGTTCTATGTTTTGTTTTTTTGTACTTATTCTGCAATATCCGTAAATCATAAATAAATCACCTCAATATAAAAGTATTAAATTAATATTAATTATACATTATTTTTGCGATAAAAAAAAGCTAGACATTTTAAATGTCTAGCTTTTTTATGTTTACTTATTTAACTTTGATTGAGCTTTCTGTTCAAAACGCTCTATATCTACTATAGCCCTTTGATGTGTTCCTTCGCCAATAAGTCCAGCTTCATCATAAGCCGCAACATGAAAGGTTAAAATCTTGCCATTTGGTGCAATCTCAGTAAGCTCAGTTTCAAAACGCACATTCATTCCTGATGGTGTTGCTGCAACATGAGTTACATTCATAAGTGTACCAACGGTTGTTTTGCCAGCTTCTAAATTCTCAGAGACAGACTCGGCAGCTGTGCCTTCCATTCCAGCTATCATCATTGGAGTTGCATAAACAGAAACAATGCCACTTCCAACATTTTTTGCTAAAAGCTCATCAGTGACTTTTAGTTCTTTTGTACCTTTAATTCCAGTAGTAAGCATTTATATCTACCTCGCTAATTTAAAATATACTTATAATGTAAATATAAAATAATTATTTGTCAAATACTTATTTTGCAAAACCATATATAAGTATAGATATTATATCATCAAGTGCAGCATTTCCATTCTTTTTGATTTCATCACACAAAATAGGAGAAGGCAAAAATGTTATTATTTTTGCTATATTACGTGGATTTATATTTTCTCTGATTTCTCCATTTTGAGTAGCTGTAAAAACGGCTTTTTCAATAATATCTAAAAGTTTCATGTGAAACATATTAGCATTAGTTCTAATGATTTGTACAGAATCACTTTTACCATATAAAATCATCATGCCGCTTCCTATAGAGTTTAAAACATTGCAAGCATACTTAATATAATCTATGACTTTGTTTTTAAAGCAAATATCATTTTGCATTATATCATTTACATCACAAAGTATACTGTCAAAAATCCATTCACATGATGCTTTTAAAAGCTCGTTTTTAGATGGAAAATATTCATATATAGTCGATTTTCCTATGCCTACACGCTTTGCGATTTGCTCCATTTTGGCACTATCATAGCCATTTTCAGAAAATTCTGTACATGCTGATTTTAAGATTTCTAAGCGTCTATTTTCTCTTGTTTCAGACATTGGCAGTATCCTCCTCCTCTTGCTTTATTTCAGCAAAAGCAGGCTTGTTTTTATTCTTACGATTTCTAAACCATTCGGAAATGCTATCAATAATTGAATAATAAACAGGAGTAAAGAACAATGTAACAATGGTTGAAATAATCATACCAGTTATCATTACAACTGCCATTGGTATCATAAGCTCAGAGCTTTCACCTGTGCCGGCTGCCATTGGTATAAGACCTAAAATAGTTGTAAGTGTGGTCATAAGCACAGGTCTTATACGTCGTGGACAGGCATTTAAAATAGCCTCATTTTTGCTTTCGCCTCGACCTCTGCGGGTGTTTATATAGTCTACAAGTACAATAGACGAGTTTACAACCGTACCCGAAAGCATTATAACACCTATAAATGCTATCATAGAGATTTTTTGTCCAGTAAGTGGTAAACCAATAAGTGAACCCATTAAACCTACTGGTAAAATCATCATTACCATAATAGGCATTATAAATGATTCAAACTGACTTGCAAGCACAAAGTAAATAAGCACAAGTCCAACAATAAGAGCCTTACCAAGAGTTACAAATGACTCAGTCATTGCTTCCATTTCGCCACCGGATTCTATAGTTATACCGCTTGGCAATTCAAAATCAGCAAGAACATCATTGACACTTTGGTTTATAGTGACAATATCACTAGAGCGACTATCACCGCTTATTGTAATTGTTCTACTTTGATTTTGTCTTACTATATTTTGTGGTGCAAGCACTACATCTACATTTGCAACCAAGCTAAGCGGTACTGTACCGCCTGTTTGTGTAGGTATTGCAACTGCTTTAAGTGCGTCAAGACTTTGTGCTGATGTTACATCACCTTTAACACTAACATTTATTTCATCACCTGATACTTTAAGCTGTGTGGCTGTTGCACCTGCAAGCTCACTTCTGACCGCTTGACCTACTGATGAGGAAGTAAGTCCATATCTTACAGCACTTGTTGGCTTTAATGTAACTTCTACTTGTGGCACTTGCTCACCTGCTGATGATGATACATTAGTTGCATCTGGAATTTTTGATAATTCATCAACAAGTTTGTCACCTGTTTCAGTTAAAAGCTCATAATCATCGCCACGAAGTGTTACAGATATAACATCACCACTCATTGCAGACATATCCATTGTGCCTGATGATGATATTGAAATTTTACAGCCTGCTATATCTGCAGTATCATCTCTAAGCTGATTTATTATTTCCCATACATCTCTATCTCTATCAGATTTAGAACCAATATCTATGCTCATAGTTGTATCTTCTTCTGATGTATAAGAAAGTGTTTGAATTTCTGGTATTGTTTTTACTGCTATATCTGCTACTCTATCTGCAATGCTTGCTGACTCCTCAAGCTCTGAGCCTACAGGCATATCAATAGTAATTGAAATTCCACCTTCATCAACTGCTGGTATCATTTCAAAACCTGCAATAGCAATAGATAAACTAAATATTAAAATCATTGCAATAGATGAAAGAACACCTATTTTTCTACGGGTTATAAATAAATTAAGTAGACTTTTATATTTACGCATAAGTGGTCTATCCGCTATATCTCCACTTTTATTTATAAGCCTTCTGCCTTCCTTACCTCTATCAAGTAAAAGATAACACATTAGTGGTACAAGAGTTAAAGCAATAAACAATGAAGCGAGAAGCAGTGCAGAAATTGTAATAGAAAACTCTCTAAACATCATACCTGCAATACCGCCAGATAATCCAATAGGTAAAAATACTGCAACGGTTGTAAGTGTACCTGCGGAAATAGATAGTGCAACTTCACCAGTACCTTGTATGCATGAATCAAGTCTGCTATAGCCATCAGAACGATATCTAAAGATATTTTCAAGTACAACAATAGAGTTATCTACTATCATACCTACACCCATTGCAAGTCCGCCCAAGCTCATCATATTAACTGTTATATCCATAGCTATCATAACTAGAAATACAGATATAATACATACAGGCATGGATATAGATATAACTGTAGTTGCACCTATATCACGTAAAAATACAAACAATACTATAGCTGCAAGTATAACACCAAGTAAAATATTTTGAACTACTGAATCAACCGATAAATTTATATATTCTGATTGGTCCATAAGTAAAGTAGTTTGCAAGGTTGGATTTTCAGAAGTAAAAGTTTCAAGCTGTTTTTTTACCTTTTCTGCTATTTGCACAGTATTTACATCTGATTGCTGCTGAACGGTTATTGTTACACAAGGCTCTCCATCTATTTTAGAAATTTGCTCTTGCTTGGTTGGCTGCATGGATACATCAGCTATATCACCTAAACGCACTGAACCACCTGTTGGCAGTGGTAAAAGCATATTTGCTATATCATCAACCGATTTAAATTCGCCTGTTGTTCTTACTGATAATGTTTGTGAGCCATTTTGCACATCACCCGCTGGAATTGCTATATTCTCAGCTGCAAGCATTTGTGAAATATAAGAAATACTTAGCCCATAGCCATTCATTTTATCAGCATATGTGTAAATAGCGACTTCATTATCATAACCGCCAGATATAGTTATAGACGCTACACCATCTATTCTTTCAAGGGTAGGGGATAAATCATCTTCCGCTATTTGCTGTAACTGTGATAGGCTTGCACCTCTAAGCCCTATTTCAACCACAGGCAATGAATTTATATTCATTTTCATTACCATTGGTGTTGAAGCATCTTCAGGAAGCATTGCACTTGCTTGGTCAATTTTATCTCTAACATCAACAAGTGCTTCGTCCATATTTGTGCCATCAGCAAATGTTACCATAACTGTACTTACATTTTCACTTGATTGTGATTGTAAGGAGTCCATACCTGCAACACTTGCACAAGCTGCTTCAATAGGCTTTGTAACTAAATTCTCAATTTCCTCAGGTCCTGCACCTGTATATGTTGTCATTATAACAGCCATAGGCAGCTCAATATCAGGCATTAATGCTAGAGGAAGTGATGAAAAGCCTAATATACCGAAAATTACTATCATTACATATGCCATGATAGTTGTAACTTTATGTTTTATACAAAAATCTGCAAATTTCATTCGGCACTATCCTCTCCATTTACAATGCGTATATCTGCACCATCAGAAAGATAGCTCTGCCCCTTGGTAACCAAGGTTTCTCCGCCTACAAGTCCTTCAGTAATCTCTGTCACGCCATCACCTACAAGACCAGTGCTTATTAAAACTTTTTTTGCTTTATTATCATCTATGGTGAATACATATTTTTCTTCACCATCAGTTAAAATACATTCGGTTGGAATTTGTATTGTACTTTCTTTTTTATCTGTATATAATACAACATCTGCAAATGCTCCAACTGGGACATTTAAATCAGCAGGTAAATAAAGTGTTATTTCATAAAGATTTGTTTGTGCATCTGCATTTTCTGATACACTTCTAACAGTACATTTCATAGCATCACTTGATACAGAACTAATGGTTACATCAGCTATATCACCGACTTGAACACCACTTCTAATATTTTCACTTGCAAAAACTGAAAGCATAAGCTCGTTATTAACTGCGATTATCATAGCAGGTGATGTTTGTGATGCCATACCACCCACTGTAATATTTAAACTAGATATTTTACCACTTACAGGTGAAGTAACTGTTCCAAGTGCCACTTGTGCGTTTATTTGGTCAATAGACGCTTGTATTTGAGCAAGTGAGGCTTGTTGTGAAGCCTTAGCTTGTTCAACTGCTGTTTTTGCTTGCTCAAGTCCAGATTGTGCCTGTTGAACTCCTTGTTCAGCTTGTGTTACTTGTTGGCTTGATGCTGCACCAACTGCAAATAATGCATTGACATTATCAAGTGCAGTTTGTGCCTGTGTTACTGCAAGCTCGGCATTTTGTACACCAAGTGATGCTGTGTTTATCGCTTGGTCGGTTGCTGCCTTGGTTGCATTATAGCTTTGTTGCAATGCTCCAAGAGTTGATGTTACAGTTGATGTATCAACTGTGAAAAGTACTTGACCTTGCGAAACTATATCGCCATCGCTAACATTTAAACTGGTTACTTTGCCTGCTAACATTGGGAAAACTTGTACAGACTCAACAGGTGTTACTTGTCCTGCAATTTTATTTGATGATGACATTTCACCGCTTGAAACTACTTGAGTTTCTACCGCTGTTGCAGTTTCGGTTTGCTTTTGCTCGGTTTCTTTATTGCCACATGCACTTAAAAGCATGACACAAAACAAAATAATAGCTAAAAATCTATTCTTTTTTTGCATATTTTATTATTCTCCTTATTAGATTACACCTTTAATTCCCCACTGATAATTATTATAAGCGGTGAAAAGTTCTACTTCTGCAGTTTTTATAGCATCTTTAGCATTTTCAAGTGTATCTTTTTCATTTTCATATTCAAGTTTTGAAATATTGCCTATACTATATTTAACTTTACTTACTTCAAAATTCTGTTCAGCAAGAGTTAAATTTTCTTTAGCTTGCTCAAGTAAACGCTGTTTTTCTAAAAGTGTTTGATAAAGTGCTTTAAAGCCATTTTCAGTTTGCACTTTTGCAGCTTCTAAATCAAGTTTTGCTGCATCATATGCATCAAGAGTTGATGTTACATCATCTTCATAATCATTTGACGCTTTTCTGAGTGCATCTTGTTTTTCCCATATTGTATAACTGTTTTTCATTGCACTTTCTAAATCATTAGCATAATTTATCTTTTTCATATCATAGGAGATATCAGGCAAATCTTCGACTGTTACAGTTGTACTTGCATCATTTCCTAACATAACAGAAAGACTATTTTGCAGGCTTTCCTTTTGGGTTATTATGCTTTCAAGACTGCTTTGTGCAGTATCACGTTGATTTTGCAGAGTTTTTAAATCAAGCTCTGACGCTATGCCTATTTCAAGTTGTGTTTGCATAACAGGTATAGTTCTATCAATCGCAGCGATTGAACGTTCAAGTGCAGCTATATTGTTATCAATAGTCACAAGTGTTATATATTGTGTTTGAGCACCAATAACAATCTGGTCAGCGGCATTACTAAGTTGCTTTTTTGTAGAAGCATATGTATCGTCAAGCTGATGTTGTGCATCTTCTTCCGCATCATCTAAACCAGCTACAATAGCATTATTCATAGTAATAGTTGCTTGGGCTTGTGCTGCAAGCATACTCATAGCTTCAGATTGAGCAATTAATGCATTTTTTGTTGCTTCGTCAATATCCTCAGCAGCAGCGGCACTTCTTAGCTGATTTGCAGAGGCTGTATATGCATCTGCTTGTTTTTTCAAAACATTATTTTGCTGGTCATATTGAAGTTTTTGCTGGAAAAACTGTAAACTCACATCAGTTGAATTTATACTTGCAAGTGTTTTTTCAAAGCTTTTTATACTTTGATTATAAGTTCTTATTTTGTTTTCAAGTGAATTAAATGTAACACTTTGCATATCTTGTACTGGTGGGGTAGTAGGAACGTTATTTGCTTCAAGTGCACCCTTAATAGAAGCAAAACCAGCTGATAAAATAATATTATTTGTCATCTGTGGGGTTAATGCCTGTGCTGACATACCAGACAGCAATAAACCAGATAACAAAACAGCTGATATATTTTTTATATACATAGTGTCCTCCAATCTTAATATATATTTCCGACCGACTGGTCGGTCAGATTACGTTTCTATTATAAATTGCTATGCTTTTAGTGTCAACAATATAACTAAAAAACAACTCCCTGAAAAACTTTTCAGGGAGTTCAATATCAATCATTAAATAACGCTTTTATTGCATCTAAGTTATTTATTGCTGTTTGGTAACCTAATTCATAGCTATCTCTTAAAACATTTGTATCACTTTCAAATGATTTTAATTTATGCGATGGCTGTAATATAACAGTATCTTGTGGTTTGCGTTTTTTTAGCTCTTTACATAATGCTATTGTTTCATTATACATTTTAGCTCTATTTAACATTGTTTTAGCTAAATTAGGATATTTATAACTTATCTTTTTTGCTGCGGCTTTTGTTGTTAAAGAGGTCTTTTTTAAATATCCATCTGGTCTAGTTAAAACTATAAGATGTTTTGTATTGCCATCTTTTAATGATTTTTTAATCGGCACAGAGTCAGCAAGTCCACCATCATAATATATATTGCCATTTAGCTCGATTTCTGGGAAATAATACGGTATTGCACATGTTGCTCTAAGCATTGTGCATGATTTATCTAAATCTTTTCCGTTTAAATACTCAGGCTCGCCAGTTTTGGCATTGGTTACACCTACTAAAATTTTACCGTTATATTTTCTAAATGTTTCCCAATCAAATGGTGAAAGCTTATTTGGTACTTCATCAAACACAAAATCAAGACCAAACATTGATTTGCATATTTTATAATTATGAAGTGACAAATACCTTTTATCATTGCGATATTTAAGGAAAACCCCTAAATTTCTGCCTCTTTGTTTTGATAAATATGAAAATGAATATGTTATTCCAGCTGATACACCGGATACATAATCAAACATTAAATCATGGTCAAGTAGTGCATCTAACACACCACAAGTAAAGATAGGACGCATTGTTCCGCCCTCTAAAATTAGTGCTGGCATATTTTCTCCTGTTCTGCTGCTGGTGCAAAATCTATTTGACCTGAAATGCGGTCGGCTCTGATTAAACGTACTCTCATAGGTGTGCCCATAGTAAGTTTAACTCCATTTTTGCCTATAAGTTGCATTCGTTCTTCATCATATTCATAATATCCTGATAAAGCTTCTATTCTAACTAGACCTTCTGCACTATTTTCAAGTGTTACAAACACACCAAAAGATTGTACACCAGAAATTTCTGCATCAAAAACTTCACCAAGAAACTTTTCCATATAAGCAGCTATATAAAGTCTGTCTATTGTTCTTTCGGCATTATCTGCTGCAAGTTCTCTTGTAGTAGATTGTGAAGCCGCATTGTCTACTGCCATTATATCACTTGCTGTAAAAGTATCATTTTCTAGTGCTCTTGTAAGCATTCTATGGGTTATTAAATCAGGATAACGTCTGATAGGGGAGGTAAAATGCAAATAATACTTAGCTTGCAAGCCATAATGTCCTAAATTTTCATCACAATATCTTGCACGAGCAAGTGAACGTAAAAGCAAGGTTGGAAGTGCTTTTTGTTTTGGGTCATTTTTAACCGCATCTAGCACAAGCTGAAACTGATGTGTATCATTAGGCTTTGAGGCATCTATTTTATGCCCAAAAGGTTTGGCAAACTGTGCAAAAACTCTAAGCTTTTGTGGGTCTGGGTTTTCATGCACACGGTAAACAGTAGGATAGTTATTATGCTCCATATATTCTGCAACCGTTTCATTTGCTATAAGCATAAATTCCTCTATCATACGTTCTGCTCGCTCTCTGGCTCTATATGATAGGCTTACAGGTTCGCCTGTTTCATCGGTTAAAATTTCAGACTCAGGTATATCAAGCTCTAATGCTCCTCGTGCAATACGTCTTTTATGCAGTGTATCGGCTAAAATACCCATTTCCTTAACTTTATCAACTAAAAATGAATATTTTTCGCAAAGCTCTTTGTCATCATTTAAAATTAAATTGACATTGCGATATGTCATTCGTGCTTTTGAACAGATAACAGATTTATAAAAATGTGCTTTCACTCTTTGCCCGTTTGGATTAAGCTCCATAAAAACAGAAAACGCAAGTCTATCTTCATTTGGTCTAAGTGAACAAAGTCCGGCTGATAATTCAAATGGTAACATTGGCACTACATGCCCTGGATAATAAACAGATGTTCCTCTATAAAACGCTTCATTATCAAGCTTGCTACCCTTTGTTACATAATGCGATACATCTGCTATATGAACACCTAATAGCAAATTTCCATTTTGCAGTTTTTCAAGCGATACTGCATCGTCGAAATCCTGTGCATCATCGCCATCTATTGTAAAAATAAGTTCATCTCTAAGGTCTTTTCTACCATGTATAGAGTTAGGCGGTATTTTATCGCCG
This sequence comes from Butyricicoccus sp., assembly GCA_017886875.1. GTDB lineage: Bacteria > Bacillota > Clostridia > Oscillospirales > Butyricicoccaceae > Butyricicoccus_B. The sequence continues at coordinate 157,254 of JAGHIZ010000094.1, forward strand.
AAACTTTTAGATTCGGATAAAACTTCCTCAGGGAATGGAACAATAATTCCATTTTCATGCAAAATTGCAGCAATAGATGCCTTCATAGCTCCATTTTTACCGAAAACTTGAGTTACACTCGCTTGTGGTAAAACTCGTCTATCACCATAAAACATTATTTTTGCAGCTACACTATCGCCAACCATAGCGGTTGACATATGTGCTTTTGGTATAAGCATTGTAGGATATTTATTTGAATTTGGAACAAGTATAAATGATTTACGCTGTTTTCTTATACTTCCGATAACTTCGGTTGTAGCACGTTTTAAAATCTTTATAACTTCGCCTTCTTGACCTTTTTTACCTTTGAAAGTTCGTGTGTTTGTAAGTTTTACAAGCACATGGTCACCATGCCATGCATCTAAGCTTGCCCCCGCTGGGATATATATATCTTTTTCATCATCTTTTTTTTCATCTGGCTCTACAAAAGAAAATCCTCTGGAGGTTGAAAGAAATGTGCCTGAGACATAGCCAAAATGTGATGAAAGGGCATACCTATTTTTTTTGTTTTTAACTATTTCACCGTTTGCCATAAGCACATCAAGTGCTGATAAAAGCTCTTTTTTGCTAGTCTGAGGGAAAAATTTTTTGAGTTCATCAATTTTTAATGGTCTTTTTAGCAGTTTTAATATTTTGTTTGTATTCATAAAAATCGCCTCCTTCTTATGAATATAATTAACATTTAATATATTTATATTATACGCTTTTACTATAACATTTAAAAGTAAATAAAAGTGTATGAAAATAAAATTTTAAAAAATTTAAAAAAACTGTTGACAAATATCGCTTTTTGAAGTATTATAAATAAGCACTTTGCAAATGGCCCAGTAGCTCAGTCGGTTAGAGCGCTAGCCTGTCACGCTAGAGGTCGTGGGTTCGAGCCCCATCTGGGTCGCCATTTTCAATTTGCCTCTGTAGCTCAGTCGGTAGAGCAGGGGACTGAAAATCCCCGTGTCGGTGGTTCGATTCCGCCCGGAGGCACCAAAATGCGGATGTAGCTCATCTGGTAGAGCGCCACCTTGCCAAGGTGGAGGTAGCGAGTTCGAGCCTCGTCATCCGCTCCATATTAAAGGACACTGTCAATAGACGGTGTCTTTTTTTTATGTTATCATATCTCTATAAACTATTCTCCCAATATATTAAGGAGGAAATTCTATGAATATTTTTATAGGTCGTGGTGGTAGTGGTAAAACTGAAGCAATTCTTCGTAATATTGCCGCTAAAGCTGAACAAAACCAAGGTAAACAGCTTATACTTGTGCCCGAACTTTATTCTCATACATATGAACGTAGACTTGCTGAGGCTACAGACAATAAAGGCGGAAGAACTGCTGAAGTTATCAGCTTTACCAGACTTACAGGACGTGTTTTTGCTGAAATGGGTGGTCTTGCTGATAAATCATTAACTCCCGCTGGTAGACTGCTAACTATTACAGAAGCTGCAAGACGAGTTGATGCCGGTTTAAAACTTTATCATGGACTTTATCAAAAACCTGCTATATTAAAGGAGTTTTTAGAGCTTTTTGATGAGTGCAAAACCTGTTGTGTAAAACCTGAACACACTTTTGATGTAGCTGTAAAGTTAAAAGAAACATCTCCAGCTTTAGCTGAAAAAATGATAGACTTATCTCAAGTTTATACTTCTTATGAAAAACTTTGTAATGAAAGTTTGCCTGACCCAAGAGATATGTTAACCCGTATGGCTGAGCTTTTGCCAAGCTGTAAACTGCTTGATGGTGTAGAACTCTTTATTGATGCATTCCAATCGTTTACACCTCAAGAAATGAATATAATTGAAATATTTGTAAAACGTAGAATGAAAATAACAATAGCTTTGACTTTTGATGAAAAAGATAAATCTATTTTTGTTTCCTCGGCTCATACACTTAAATTACTTAAAAGAATGGCTCAACGCAATGGGCAAAAAGTAGAAATCTTAAATTTTGGCGATTGTAAAATTCCTAAACCGCATGATTTAGATTTACTTGAAAAACAGGCTCTTTTGCCTGTCGGTGAGCCTGAACAGTCGGACGGTCAAAGCGTTAAGCATTATTATGCAGCTAATCCTTTTGCTGAATGTGAGTATGCTATGGCTTTTATTCGCAAAACTATGCAAACTAAAAATGCTAAATGGAGTGATTTTGCTATCGTTTCCCGTGATGGTGGAAGTTATGAAGCTGCACTTCGTATGGCGGCTGCTCGTTATGATGTGCCGATTTTTTATAGTAATAAAACAGATTTGCTTGCTCGTCCACCGCTTGCACTTCTTACAACCGCTTTAAAAGTTATAACAAACGGTTTTAAAACAGAAGATGTTATTGCTTGCCTTAAAACTGGACTTTGCAATTTATCACCAGATGAGATTGATATTTTAGAAAATTATGCTCTTTTTTGGCGTATAAAAGGCAATATGTGGACTAAGCCTTTCACTTATCACCCTGATGGCTATGGTCAGAGTTTAGATGATGAGGCTAATGAAAAATTAGAAAATATAGAAAACATAAGAAAAGCTATGATTAAGCCTTTTGAAAGCTTAGAAAATGCCCTTAAAAATGCTAAAAACACCACTGAGCATATACAGGCTTTATATGATTTTCTTGTGATGATGCAAACCCCTGAACGTATGACTGAAAGAGCTGATTTTTATGAAAATAATGGTGATTTACAGCTTGCTGATGAATACCGTCAGCTTTGGGAAATAATAATTCAAGCAATGGAAGAAATGGTTTGGATTTGCGGTAATTCTGAAACAGATAGTCAGCGTTTTAGTGAACTTTTCTCTCTGGTTTTGGGACAATATGATGTAAGCTCTATTCCTGTATCTCTTGATAGAGTTACTTGTGGTGCAATAGATAGAGTTTGTGGTGCTAAACGTTACCCATATTTAATTGTTTTAGGTGTTAATGATGGTGTGCTCCCAAGTGCTCCTAAAACTGGCGGTGTGCTAAGTGACCATGAGCGTATGTTACTTGAATGTGAGGAATTAAACCTTTCTGCTAGTGCTACTGAGCGTATGCTTATGGAGCAGGAAATTATGTACAGGTTTTTATCATGTGCAACTAAGCAGATACTTTTATGTTGTCATACATCAAGCTCAGACGGAAAAGAAACTAGACCGTCTTATTTATTGGGGGCAATAGAAAACAAACTTATAAATCTTCCAATAGAGCAAGGCGAAAACGCACTTGAAAACGCAAGACTTTGTGCAAAGCGTCCCGCTTTTGAGCTTGGTTGTTCTGCTCTTTCTGGTTTGGATACCCCTGCCGCTATTACAGCTTATAATTATTTTAAAGATGATATTGCTAAAATTAAAAAGACTAATAACAGAAAAATCGCAAGTATAGATACTATAAATGCTCTTTATGGTGAAGTTCCAAGCCTTACCGCCTCTCGTATAGATTTATTTAATACTTGCAGATTTGCTTTCTTTATGCGTCATGGATTAAAAGCTAAACCAAGAAGAAAAGCTGAATTTGCTGCACCTCAAACGGGTACTTTTATTCATTATGTGCTTGAAAACACTCTAAATGAAATTTCAAAACAGTTTGGCAGTGCTAAAAATATAACAGATGATGATAAAGTAAAACAAATAATGCAGGACTGCATAGAAAACTATATAAAAGAATACTTAGGCGGAAGTTTAGAAAAACAAACCGCTAGATTTAGATATCTTTTCCGCAGACTTATAAAAACTATGGAGCAAATTCTCCAAAATGTATTAGATGAGCTTAAAGTTTCCGACTTTATGCCAATAGATTATGAACTTAAATTCGGATTTAATGGAGATTTACCAGAAATTAGATGTAATGATGATGAAAATACTATAACTCTTTCTGGTACAGCCGACAGAGTGGACGGATATATTAAAAATGGCAAGTTAAATATAAGAGTTATGGATTATAAGAGTGGTACAAAATCATTTTCCCTTAATGATATTTGGAATGGTCTTAATCTGCAAATGATACTTTATTTGTATGCAATACAGCAAAACGGTTTAGAACATTATAAAAATAAACTAAATGAGGATATAAAGGAAATAAATCCTGCTGCTGTTTTGTATATTCCAACTAAAGAGCAGTTTTTAGACCTTGACCAAAACCAACCTGATGAAGTTATAAAAGCTCTTAGAGAAAAAGCACTTAAAAGAAGTGGTTTAGTTTGTGATGATGTTTCTATATTAGATGCTATGGAAAATGGTATTGAGGATAAAAGTAAATTTTTACCTGTTAAATTTAAAACTCCTAAGCCAACCAAGAAAAATCCAGAGCCTACACCTGAATTGGCTGTAACTTCTGCGATTGCAAGCCTTGAAAAGTTTGGTAAACTGGCAAGATTTGCTCAAAATAAACTTCTTGAGATGGCAAAGGAAATGAAAACAGGTGATATTCCTGCTGCTCCTTGCAAACAAGGTCAATCAGTTAGATGTGATTATTGTGAATATAAATCTGCTTGTAAGTTTGATGAAACATTAGGTGACCATATAAGAGCACTTGATAATATAAAAGATGATGAATTTTGGGATAAAATCGGAGGTGATGAGTAAATGCCAAACTGGACTGATGAACAACTAAGTGCAATAGATGAAAATAAAGGTGCTTTGCTTGTGTCTGCTGCTGCGGGTTCAGGTAAAACCGCTGTTTTAGTAGAACGTGTTATCAGACGTTTAACCGACAAAACAAACCCAACTGATATTGATAGATTTTTACTCGTTACATATACAAATGCCGCAGCCTCAGAAATGCGTAGCAAAATAGCGGCAGCTATGACAAAAAAATTAGCTCTTGAGCCTAATGACACCAGACTTCGCAGACAACTTATGTTAATTCATAAGGCTCAAATAACAACCGTTCATTCTTTTTGTCTTAATATAATTCGTGAACAATGTTCTTTTATAGGTTTAAATCCAGATTTTCGTATAGCTGATGAGGGTGAAGTAGCTGAAATTAAACAAGAAGCCATTGAAATAACACTTGAAAACGGTTATGAAAATGGCGATGAAGGTTTCCTTTTATTAAGTGATTTGCTTTCTGCTGGTCGTGATGATAAACGCTTTAGCGATGTTATTTTAGAAATATTTGATAAAATTCAAAGCCACGCAGACCCAGACGAATTTTTATCTCAAGTTGCTGATATGTTTATAAAGGAAAATGGTGCTGATATTCATAAGGCTGTTTTGCTTGAAGAGGCCAAAAATGCAGCTCAGTACGGTTTAGAATGTATCAAAATAGCTCTTGCAGAGCTTGAAACCGAGCCAGATTTACAAAACGCTTATCAGGACGCTTTTAATGATGATGTAAATAATGCTACAAAGCTTATAAATGCTATAAATTCAGGTTGGGAAAGTGCGATAAACACCGTAAATGAAATTAAACATGCAAGACTTGGTTCTATAAGAGGTTATGAAAATAAAGATTTTCAAGATTATATAAAAAATCTTCGTGATGAATGGAAAACTAATCTTGAAAAAATAAAATCTCGTCTTATCTGTCAAGATGATAATGAGCATGAAAAATCTGCAAAGCTTATTGCACCCGCAATGAAAGCGTTAATTTATACTGTTAGACAGTTTGCTAATGTTTTCGCTGAGGAAAAACTAAAAAGAAATGCTGTTGATTTTAATGACCTTGAACATTTTGCTGTAAAACTTCTTATTAAAGATGGTAAGCCTACGCCTTTAGCTTTAGAAATCGCAAGCGGTTTCGATGAAATTATGGTAGATGAATATCAGGACAGTAATTCTGTCCAAGAGGCTATTTTTAATGCTGTAAGCAAGAATGGTCAAAATTTATTCTTTGTTGGCGATGTAAAACAAAGTATTTATGGCTTTAGATTGGCTAATCCTTATATCTTCCTTGAAAAATATCAGTCTTGGAAAGATAAAGAAAATGCACAAGATGGTCAGCCTAGAAAATTAAACCTAACACGTAATTTCCGTTCTCGTATGCAAGTGCTTGAGGCTACTAACTATATTTTTAAAAATATAATGCGTAAAGCTTTAGGCGATTTGGATTATACAGAAAAAGAGGCACTTTATACTGGTGCTGATTATCCTAATCCAGAAGATGAGCGTTATAAAACAGAAGTAATATTGTTAGATACTCAAGTTGCAGATGATAATGCACCAGAAAAAATTATGCTTGAAGCCCAATTAGTTGCAAAACGCATTAAAAAACTGCTTGATGATAAATTCCCTATTTATGATAGAGATAGAAATATTACAAGAGATATTGTAGCAGGTGATATTGTAATATTATTACGCTCAATAAACAGAAAAGCATATATTTTTAGAAAAGCTCTTGAACAAATTGGTTTATCTGTTGAAACCGATGAAACTTCTGGTTTACTTTCTTCAAGTGAAGTTAGTTCTATTATATCTATTTTGCATATTATAGATAACCCTAGACAAGATGTTGAGCTTATAGGTGCACTTCGTTCTCCTTTAATTGGTTTTACTGAGCAGGAGCTAGCAGATATGAGAACACTTGATAAAAAAGCTGAGTTTTATGACCTTATTAAAAATTTAGCTGAGCAAGGAAACCAAAAAGCAATAGATTTTTTAGATATGCTAGGTAATTGGAGAAAAATATCAGCCGATTTGCCTGTGTGCACTTTAATACAGAAAATATTTGAACAAACTAACGCTATGGGCGTTTTTGGTGCTATGCCTAATGGTAAACAACGTCAGCAAAATTTATTAGCTTTCTTTGAACGTGCAAGAATGTTTGAAAAAAATTCTACTCAAGGTTTATTTAGATTTACTTCACTCCTTCGTGGTATGGTGGAACGTGGTGAAGATTGGCAAGCTGTTCAAGTAAAGGGTGGCGGTGCTGTAAAAATTATGTCTATTCATAAATCTAAAGGTTTGGAATTTCCTGTTGTTATTGTTGCTGATTGTGCAAAGAAATTTAATGAGCAAGACCTTAAAGCTCCTATATTGGTGCACCCAGAATTAGGTCTTGGTCCAAAATGCAGAGATATACAAAGAATGGTGCAATATCCTACAATATGGCGTCAAGCTATAACAGTGAGGTCAAGACGTGAGGCGGTAAGTGAAGAATTAAGAGTTTTATATGTAGCTCTAACCCGTGCAAAAGAAAAACTAATCATAACTGCATCAAGTGCTAGAATGATAAATGAAATTAAAAAACTTTCTGTTATTTCGCAGATGTCACCTATTCCAACTTATCCACTCACTAATATGCATTCATATTTACCTTGGATTTTATTACCACTGCTTAAACACCCTAAAGCTGATAATCTAAGGGAACAATCGGGAACATGTTCTATTGATATAAATTCTCCCGATGTATTCGATATTCAAATAGTGAAACCAGAGACTTTAGATAGGGTAAATGAAGTTGTAGATTTTAAAAATCTCACATCTGAGGATATTAAGCTTGATTTTAATTTGCCAGAAAAATCTGATGCTTTAAAAGATATTCCTGCAAAGCTTACTGCAACAGGTCTAAAAGAAAGTTTTAAAGCTCATGAAACATCAGAAGGCACAAATGCAGTTAGACCAAGTAAAAATTTGCGTCAACCAGATTTCACACAAAAGATTAGAGGACTTACTCCAGCTGAAAAAGGTACTGCTCATCATTTATTTATGCAGTTTTGTGATTTTAAAGAATGTGAAAAGCTAGATGGAGTTAAAACAGAATTAAATCGTTTATGTGATATGCATATATTATCTAATGAGCAGGCTAAGGCTATTAAAATAGAGCGTATAGAAAATTTCTTTAAATCAAAACTATACACAGATGAGTTTGCAAATTCTACTGTAAAACGTGAGTTTAAATTTTCTGTTGTTTTACCAGCTGGTGATTATTATCCTCAACTTGTAGATTTTTCTGATGAAAAAGTTTTACTTCAAGGCGTTATAGATTGTTTGCTTGAAACAGATGAAGGTTTTACAGTTGTTGATTTTAAAACTGATAGAGTTACGGGAAATATGACTTTAAAACGTGCAGAAGAATATAAACCTCAACTGTTAGCTTATGCTCAAGCGGTTGAACAAGTTTTTAGAAAGAAAGTTAATAAAACTGTGCTGTACTTTTTAAATGACGGTCAAACAGTTGAAACTATACTTTGATGTCGAAATCGGTCGGTAAAATACTGACCGATTTTTTGTATATAAGATTGAAATACGGGTAAAATAAAATTGTTCAAAAAGATTTAAAAAAGATGTTGACAAATGACGTATAATGTCGTATACTAACTGAGCTGTCTGATGAGGACAGCAAGTCAAAAGAGAAAAACTTGAAAAACTTCAAAAAAGATGTTGACAAGATAAACTGCTTTTGATATAATAATTAAGCTGTCTTTGAGAGATGGCGAGTTTACTAGAAAAGATTAGAAAAAAGTCAAAAAA
>JAGHIZ010000113.1 GCA_017886875.1 Butyricicoccus sp.
TCTTTTGAAGTGTCGTTGGGGACGAATAATTGACCGCATTGTTTGTATGCGAAAAATTAACATCTTAAATTTCTTCATAGGTGTTGACAAAGATGACAAACGTTTAATATATTGACAGACTTTTCCTATGATAAAGCTTCTATTCAACTGATAGTGATGTTTGTCGTTAGTTAATTTTTGTTCAATATCTGCTTCAATAAATGATTTAATCAATGCAGATAGATTTGATATAAATAAGGCTGCATATAATTCTTGACGAATAGCCTGTGGATTTTTACCAGAAAAGTTTTCTATACGCATACGAGTTTTTAGCTCACCATATTTTGTTTCTATTTCCCATCGTTTGTGATACAAATCCTGATGGTATTTTGTATCTTGAGTTGTATCAAAAAGATTGCTGATAAAAATGTGAGGTTCATTGCCAGTAGTATCTTTGATAACACGAATTTTTGTACTTCGTTGCTTATATGTATCCACTACGATGTGGTCTCCATCAAGGCACTCGTTTACACACGAAAGGAAAGAATGAGAACATCTGATTAGATAGAATAATCCTTTGTCCTCAAGTTCGTGTATTAATGCTCTTGATGGATATCCTCTGTCAAATATGATTAGATTTTTATATTTTTTACTAGAAGTTAATGCTTTTGAAGATAAGAGTCTATGGGCATGTTCTCTTTCTCCTACAGATATGCCAGTGAATTGAACATCTACAATCAAATCATTTGTTATATCATATAACGCACTTAACCTTGCCATTGGATATGAAGAATGATTGTTAGTTTTTACACCAAATTCAGCAACATTATTTTGATTATGGTCAACAGCAATATCTGAACCATCAATAGCAAAAACACGATATCCATCTAAAGTTTTTGATTGTTTGGCAAACTGAAAAATATCAGTTGACATTCTGAAAATATCTTCAAAAGCCTGTGATGACATTTTGTATCGTGCTTTAGAAAATGCTTGTTTAGAAACAGAGTATTCCTGTTCTTCAAAAAATAAATCCAGTTCTGTTGATAATGATTTGCGTGGAAGTCCTAAAATAAAATAGATAATATCTTGAAAAGATAGCTTTCTATTTCTTGTAAAAGCATTTTGCTCCAAGCTATGTTTTATCCTAAA
>JAGHIZ010000095.1 GCA_017886875.1 Butyricicoccus sp.
AAACAATTTCGTCATATCTCTACCAGATATGATAAACTTGCTGTGTCCTTTTTATCTTTTGTTTACATCGCTGCTATTACCATTTTGTTAAAATGACAGTTAGCATAGACTTTTCAGATACGACCTAATTCTCTTTCAATATTTAGGATTAGAAATTTAAACGGAGTGTATAATGACAAAATGCATACAATATATCAAATTATTTAGTTTGATTCTGAACTTCAGGAGGATATTACTATGAATTTCCCAAAACTTATGGACTTGCAAAAACTGAGAATTGATGTAGAAAGCGAGAATGAAAATAGCCTGCTCATTTGTGATCAAGGCGAAGATTTCATTCTTACCGATGATCTTGAAGAGCTATGTTATATACGATACCATTTTGCTCCACCAACAGAAAACTGGATAAAAAATCGCATGGTATGGACGCAAAAATCAATGCAATACAAGGAAAAATGGGAGTCCATTTTTGCTAAAACTGCCTGCTTAATTGATTGGAATATGTTGATTCCATTAAACAACATTATAATCATGTATAATGCAGCAAACGAAGAAGAACAGGATGATGTCTGTAAGCTCCTTGATATTGAACCATATGAGTTTCCGTCTTTTGACGGGGATCTACTTGGTCTCAAGTGGTCTTTTTATGGCAATATTATCATCAATCTCTCTTCTCATATTGATGTTGCAAAGACAACTATTCTTCGAGATGAAGAATTTGAGAAAGAGCTGAAGTTTGCACTTCTCACCACGTTAATCCATGAACTTAGACATCTTGGCTTGGAATCTAATCCATTTCTTCCAAAGGAAGATTATCCGGATTCTGAAAAATCGGAATCCAGAGTAGAAGAGTGGTGTGTTGCTACTTATGAATCAATTTGTGACAAAATTTAAGGGGAAACACGCAATGAAAATTATTAAACGACTGATTATTCAGATAATTCTTATCCTAATTCTCGGTCAGGTTGTTATTTACCTAACCGACATTGAATCCAACATTGTATATTTGGTAATTATCCTCCTTGTTGTGATTTTTCAGACAAGGGCAATTTCTGCACGGGTTGTAAGTAATATCAGAAAACCCAATCCGGCACACAATACCTGTTTTTCCAGAAAGTCCAGCAACAGCAGAAATAATGAACAGCAGAATGATTGCAATTCTGGAAGCGAAAACCAAATTGGGGCTCCGGCTCTTGGTAATATCCAACCGACAGAGACAACTACCAGGTTTTCTGATATTGCTGGATATGAGAATACAAAAAAGAGCTTGCAGTTCATTGTTCAGTGTATGAGAAATCAGGAACAACTCAAAACTGTTGGTGCAAGCCTTCCTAAAGGCATTCTGATGGATGGTCCTCCAGGTACAGGCAAAACCCTGTTTGCAAAGGCGATTGCCGGGGAAAGTGGAATTCCATTTTTTTCAGTGGATGGCTCCTAGTTCCAGGATACATTTGTTGGACAAGACCCGAAGAATGTCAGAGTATTGTTTGATGCTGCGAGAAAAGCTGCTCCCTGTGTCGTATTTATTGACGAAATCGATGCAATTGGTGGAGCAAGAGGCATAGGGGACAGTAATTCGGAACGCAGAAACACCCTTAATGCCCTATTAATTGCATTGGATGGGTTGAATTCCAACTCTGGTATTATCACTATTGCAGCAACAAATACACCAGATGAACTGGATCCTGCACTCGTCAGAGCCGGAAGATTTGACCGCAAGATTCGAATTCCACTTCCGGATTTCACCGAGAGAAAGGCTATTCTTGAGATCCATTGCAAAAACAAAAGAATTTCCCAGGACGTATCTTTTGACTGTCTTGCAGAAGCAACCTCTGGGTTTTCTGGTGCAATGCTTGCAACTATGGCTAATGAAGCTGCTCTGCAAGCTGCATATGAGGGACGTTCTGTAATTACAGTTGCCGATTTCGATACCGCATATTTTGCGGCTATGACAAATGGTGAAAAGAAAGAAAACAGTGGCAATGACCTTCGCGTTGTAACATATCATGAAATGGGTCATGCTCTGACTGCCAGACTTCTCGGCAGAAATGTTCCTTTTATCACGAATGTTGGTTCCACAAGTGGAGTTGGTGGATTCATTATCAATTCAGAATCTTCTTCTTTGCCCACAAAGCTGGATATGGAAAAACAAATTATGATTGCCTATGGGGGTCGTGCTGCGGAACAGCTGATAAATGGTGAAGATATTACTGTTGGTGCATCGTCTGATATTCAGAAAGCAACCAGGATTATTAAGCAGTATATCAGCACCTATGGTATGAGTCAGAATGCTGGTATGCTGAATATTTCTGAACTGCTCGGTAACAATGCTGACATTTATAATGAGGCAAAGGAGCTGAGTGATAGGCTTTACAATGAAACCGTAAAACTTCTTGAGGAGCACATTGATTTGCTGCACATTGCGGCAAAGCAACTTATGGAAAAGAAGACATTGCGGGAATCAGATCTGGACAAGATTATCGAATCCAAAAAGTAAAAACAAAGACTCCCACGGATAATCCGTGGGAGTTTTTGTGTATGATTTTATCAAAGATAAGTCTGCATTACACGATACAGAATCATGACTAACTCTGCTCTGGTTGCAAAATCCTTCGGATCAAACTTTCCATCGTTCTTTCTGTTCACAATACCAGCCTTACCCAGTTTCTCGACTGCAACACTGGCCCAAGTATCAACTTTATTGGAATCGGCAAACTCATTGGAATCATTCTCCAGGAAAATTCCCTTATATTCCAAGTATCGATTTACCATGACAGCCATTTCTTCTCTGGTGATATTACGATCCGGATTGAATTTATAGTTGCCTGTTCCATTCACGATTCCAACCTCGCTGACCCACTTCACATGTTCTGCATAATAGGAATCTTGTGGAACATCAATGAAATAAGAGATTGTCTCACCAGTACTCTTTCCTTCCATGCGGCTCAGAATGGTAACAAACATTGCTCTTGTCATATTCATATCAGGAACAAATCTTCCGTTTCCAACTCCATTTACCCAACCACGTTCAGCCATATAGTTGATGGCTTCTGCGGCCCAGTGACCGGCAACGTCGGTGAATTGACTGCTGCCGATAGAACCGGAGCTTCCGCCAGGATTGGTATTTCCAAAATTTCCGTCAATCGAAATCTTTTCAAAAATGACTTCTACCTTATTTGAAGAGGATGCAGAAGACAACTTGTATTCTGTGACCACGCCAACACTTTTGCCATTGATTTTTACATCGGCAATCCGATAGCCATTAGAAGGCGTAATCTTAATTGTTCGATTGTCAGAACCAACCGTAACAGTTCCTCCAATATTGTGGAAGACCTGTGGCTTATAGGACACAGACCCACCAGAAGAACCGCCAGATCCACCACTGGAAGAATCAGACTGAATTATAACAGGAATCTCAATCTTTGTGTGAGCATTGTTGTTAAAAGTCAGGACAATGGTTGTCTTACCAGCCTTGCGTCCAGTAACAGTAAATTCCGGAGAACCATTGCTGATACGTGACGTATCCACGGTAGCAATGTTCGGATCTTTCACAAATACTGTAGCTGATGTACTGGAATGGACACCAAGACCAAACGATGCTCTTACCGTTGTACTTTTTGATACATACCGCTTAATTATGTCATAATTCACACTCGGAACTTCATGTTTATTACCATCTGGAACAAATACAACTTCCAATTTGTGATTCTGAGAAATATTCTCAATAGAAATTTTGTTTCCATCCAACGTCTGAGATACACCATTCAGAAGAACCTTATCGATCTTATAGCCAGCCTTTGGCGTGATGGTAAAGGTAATTGATTCCCCCTCATACAACGAGCCATCAAACGGCACAGAGGGCGTTACGCTGCCATAAGAAGAACCATTAGTAATAACATCAACATGTTAGGAGACACGATTGACCTTGACATTCACCTCATGGGTTGTATTGTCAATATCATCAAATGTTATCGTAATCTTTGTCGTGCCAGGATTTATGCCAGTAATAACAACGCCGCCTGCAGCCTCTTCTCTTGTAACAACCATCTTTGAGACTGTTGCTGTATTGGAATCAGCTACTGTGATTGTCGCAGATTTGGCCTCGGATGTACCGGCTCCAAAATCCAGTGTCATCTTATAGGTAGACCCCTGCATCAACTCAATATTTGATACATTGACAGAAGGCTTCTCAGGATCTGCCGGCTTTTCGCCTATCACAACGTTCCATACCTTTGCCGAAGAGGTCGTTCCACGAAGCATAATAACGCTCTTGAACTGGTCAGTATCGGAATCATAGAAGAAACTGACTGTTGCACCAGCCCAATGCTCATACCCTTCAACCTGGGCAACCTGATTGATATAATCCTGCATTGCAGTCTGGATTGCTGCGGCCTGCAAAGTCTTATCCTCCAGATAGCTTTCGTTATAAGGCAGCTCTGCCGTAGGAGGTACACCATTCTCTTCATCCTCACCTTTGAGCTGACCAAGTGCAGCATTGATATCATGCACGATGGTAGAATCCATGTTTGGCATCAGTGTTCCTGCAATATTCAGATAACCAGCCACCAGTGTATCATACTTCACGCAGAGTTCATCAACATACATCTCTCCAGGATACAGACGTGAAATTGTGAGTTCATACACACCATTTTCCGTTTTTTTCAGATCTGTAATCGTGTATTCTTCGGCATTTGTACCAGTAAGGAAGAATTTCTCCATCTCCAAAGGCTCAGACTCATTAGCAACTTTGATTTTAATTGTACCAAAGGCAATCATTTCTGTGTCTGCATAGTGCGGATACTCAAGAATAAGAGAAGTTTGACCAATACTCATTGACATGGAATTACCCATTTGTCTCTTTGAAAGCTGGATTTCTCCCACAATGACATCATCATACCATACATCATAACTTCCCGCAGCAACCTCATTGGAGGCTGTCACATCAATGTTCTTCCCATCTTCGCGGAGATAGAACATCACACCAGGAACCAGATCGCCACTTTTTGTTTTCAGATGAATCATGGAATTCTGGACCTCTCCTGTTGCCGTACAGGTAATCATATCTGAAGCATAGGCATCGGGAGAATCAGAAGGGAACTGAAGATCAACAATTCTGTCATCAGTCAGTGTAAACGGAGCAACTTTCTCTGCCTTCTCCAGCATCACCGTTCCGACTTCTACGCCATTATAGAATAATGTATATTTTCCTGCAACTGCTGCATTCGTCACAGAAACAATCAGGGTATTATCTTCACCCAACTCGAATGTAAATTCATTGGCAGGTAAACCATCTTTCTGCATAGAAAATCTTGCTGCATCATACAACCTAACATCAGAAGTATAAGCAATCTTTCCGAATTCTTTCTTGTCGGCTTCTGCATTTTCAGAAAATGCTACAGAAAGAACGGTGTTTTCATCCAGTGAGATATTGGGGACCTTCTCCTCCTTGGAAATTGTCACAGTTCCAAATTTATATTCTCCATAGTAAAGGTCATAAGACCCATCTTTCAGAGACTTGCTGGCTGAAACATCAAAACAGCCGACAGAAGAAGTTTCCACGGAGGTGTTTTCCACTGGGATACCGTCTTTTCGCAAGGTGACTGTGCTGAAATCGAAATCTTTTTCTGTGCCGTTTTCGATGACATAGGATACAGTATCTGTTGCCAAGGCTTCAGAAGGAGCACCCTCCGGGAATACCAACGACACTTCTGTATCGCCAGTAATAATAACAGAGGTTAGCGTCTGAGAAAACTCAATGGAACCAACATTTTCTCCATCATACATGACGTGATATGTTCCAGAAGGAACTGTTTTCTGAACAGTCAGAACCAGCTTCCCATCATTCTCTTGTGTTCCGATATTGAGAACTGCCCCAGCCACAACTTCACCGTCAGTATCATGCAAAGAGAATAAAGTGCTGTCCGTCAGTACACAATCTGCCACATAATCAACCATAGCAGAAGCAGTTCTGGAATCGGAATCAAACTGGTTGAATTTTACGGTAGCAATTCCAGAAACAACAACTGTCGGAGAGGATTTCTTGATTGTCACTTTTCCACTTACCAGATGCCCATTGTAGTAGAGATCATATTCGCCTCCCTGAATATTACCAGGAACTGTGATGTTCAAAATTCCATTGTTTTGTGAAAACTCCACATTATCGATAACCATATCTCCTTGTCTCAATTCAAATAAGGAAGACATAATCGCATCTGCTGTTACCAAATCAATGGTATCGGTATATTTGTCATCCTGTGCTGCCATACTGTTTTCTATAACAATTGCAACCACAGAATCACTTCCAATAGAGAGGTTCGGATTGTCGTTGAAGATGTTGTGTTCCACTGTAAACGTAATGATGGGATTTTCAGCATACATCAACTGATACTTTCCAGGGAGGATCGACTTCTTCATGCGGATGCGGAGAGTGTTTTCCTCTTCGCCCATGAGGATTTCAGCATCAACCGGATCACCATGGGTGTTCTGTACCCGCATCATCTCCAGGTCATGTTCAACCAAAGGTCGGTCAGAATTGTAGTCAATGGTATCAGAGTTTACTGTGTTCTGAGAATCAGAAGTTCGAAAATCAAGAACGAGTTTACTGTCAATACCAGGAGTGATAACTGCATCTTTTGGCAAAATCTGCTTGTCCAGAACAATATTACCAACTTTTTCTGTTTCATTGTACCAGATAGAGTAAGAAGCAGAAGCATCGATTACCGCATTTACAGTAATACGCAACTTATTTCCTTCTTCTACATCAATAGAATATTCGCTGCTATCCATCGGATATCCATTTTTACGCAATACAAGAGAACCTGCATCCTCCAACGGCAGTGTAGAAACATAGTCAATGGTATCAGAATCAGTGACATCCTCGCCATCCGTTTCCCTGAACACCACAGAAAGCGTCTTGTCTGTGCCAAGCGTGATTTTCTGAACGGCAGAAATGGTAACTGTTACCTCGATTGTGCCAATTACCTTTCCGTTATGATACAGGTTATAAGTACCAGAAGGCAGATCCTTGGAAATATGCAACATCAACCAATTTTTCGAACCACCTGTAAGAGACAAGCTGCAATTCTCTTCATTGACTGCGATTCCGGTTTCGGAATCCTTCAGTTCAAATTGATCAACAGTGATCGTCTGGTCATTTGTTACCAACTCAACCTGACTGGTTTTTTTATTGGTGTCTGTATCCTTGAATCCAACAGCCAAAGATTCCATTCCGTTTTTCATCAAAACTGGCTGAACAGCTTCTTTGTTCACCATAATCTGACCAATGACCTGACCATCATACTTCAGGTCGTAGGAACCGTTCTCAACGGCATCTGTAATCTGAATCTTCAAGGTACTGGCTGATGCAATGGACACTACCATATCCGCAACATTATCATCCGTACCGGAAGATACAACACGAAACAGTGAGGCATCCGTCAGAAGAATATTGGAAGAATAATCAATGAAATCGGATTTGGGTTCATTTTCTCCAAAATCATTAAAAGATACACCTACCTCAGTATCTTTGCCAAGTGTCACAGTAGGTCCGTTCTTCTCAATTGTGATTTCTCCAATAAACGAACCATCGAAAAACATCTGGTAGGTTCCAGATTCCACGGAGTTGGGAACCGTCACGTCCAGTGTCTTATTTACACCAAACGCAATAGTAATCCCAAAAACTTCATCACCAGTCTGTGTTTTCAGTTCAAACTGAGAAACATCCGTCAGGTTTCGATTGGATGTATATTCAATGGAATCTTTATATGTGACAGATCCATCTGCACCAGACTCATAGACCAGCGACAGTGTTTTGTCTAAACCCAGTCCCACTTTCAAAGGCTCTTCTGTGACTGTATCATTGATAGTCAGATTGCCCAGTTTTTTCCCATTATACTTCAACACAACAGTATCATTGGCGAGTGCATCCAACTTTTTCATAGCAATACGAATGTTTGTTGCATCATCCATACTGATCTTTGCTTCAATTGGTACTCCATCAGTTGTCTCTATGGAAAATTTATTCCCATCAGTTTCTGGATCCAGATTTGATTCAGGAGAAACAGTGACAATATCCGCCGCTTCAGAATCATGGGTACTGTTATATTCATATTCCAGAGTCAGTTCGCCATCTGCTCCCAAAATAACTTCACTTTGAGCAATCGTCACTGTTCCTACCAGTATGTCCTGATAGAATAGCTCCACAGTATCATAGTCAGATTTCGGCAGTGTAATTTGCAGCGTATTGGAATCCTGCAACATAATATCCGTCGCTACGAACGGCTCTCCGGAACTTTTCAGGGAAAATCCTGACGCATCCTTCATAGAGATATTGGTGTCAAGAGTGATGGTATCCACCGCCTCTGTCTGCTCACCAACATAAACCATATTGAGAATACTATCATTCTCACTAATGATCATCACTTTATGAGAAACTGTAATGGGGGTATCCAGCAGATTTCCCTTATACTGCAGCTTGTAGTTACCTTCCAATACTGTATTAGGCAATGTGATTTCCAATTTTCCGTTCTGATATGTGCCAAATTCTACATCTTTTATTTCTTCCGAAGTGTCTGCTGATACCAGCTTTGCATAGGTCACATCAAACGGAATATTGCCTTCTGTGATATCGATGGTATCCATAACCATCGTTTCCGCACCAATGTAGACCATAGACAATTCAGTGTCTGCACCAATTGTGGGCAGTGTCTCTTCAATAATATTGAGAGTAATTGTAGCCAATTCTTTTCCCTTGTATTTCAGAACATATTCACCAGAAACAGGAATATTAAGCGACATAACCCCTTCATTAGAGCAATTCCTGTTAAGAATGCAAATAATCCATTTTGTTAAACCAACCAGAAATATCAGATAAAGAAATAAGTTTATAGGCACGAGAAATAGAGCTAGTAAGAGATTCAGGAGTTCTGGCTTT
>JAGHIZ010000096.1 GCA_017886875.1 Butyricicoccus sp.
AAATTGCGTCAAACCATTTGAAAAGGAAAAACCCCGGAAACCGCGTAGTTCCGGGGTTTTTGACCACTTTTGATAAAGTTTAGCGCTTGCTGAACTGCGGAGCGCGACGGGCAGCCTTGAGGCCATACTTCTTACGTTCCTTCATACGAGGGTCACGAGTTAAGAAGCCAGCAGCTTTTAGAGTTGGACGGTACTCGTCAAAGTCTGCCTGAAGCAGAGCACGAGAGATACCATGACGAATAGCACCAGCCTGACCAGTGAAGCCACCGCCAGTTACTGTGCATTCGATATCAAACTTGCCTAGAGTGTTAGTAGCCTCTAGTGGCTGACGAACAATAAGCTTTAAAGTCTCTAGACCAAAGTAGTTGTCAATAGTACGATTGTTAATCTTGATTTCACCGGTACCACCTGGGAACAGACGAACTCTTGCAACAGAGGACTTTCTTCTGCCAGTACCGTAGAAATATGCTTTCTTAGGTGTATACATTGATTATTTCCTCCTTACAAGAATTACTTGTCCCAAGCTACAGGCATCTGAGCAGCATGTTTATGCTCAGCACCCTTGAAAATCTTAAGACGTGTAGCAGACTGACGACCGATGCTGTTCTTTGGAAGCATACCCTTAACAGCTAACTGCATAGCTAGTTCTGGCTTTTCAGCCATCATTGTGCGGTACTGAACTTCCTTCAGACCACCAACCCAGCCAGTGTGATGACGATAATACTTCTGCTCTAACTTCTTACCAGTAAGAACAGCCTTCTCAGCGTTGATGATAATTACGAAATCACCGCCATCAACATGAGGGGTGAAAGTAGGCTTGTGCTTGCCACGCAGTAACATAGCAGCTGTAGCAGCTGTACGACCAAGTGGCTTACCAGCAGCATCAATGATATACCACTTACGCTCAATGCTATTAGCATTTGCCATAAAAGTAGACATAGTGCATTTCCTCCATAATATATTAAATCTAATGATTTACAAATAACTAAAACTAAAAGCTCACATTTTCTTGAGCCTTAACTATTAAACCACACTCAAAAGCTAATGTCAACCGATTTTTTTAATATTTTAATTTACCCCTAAATAAACTCTTTTATACTCTTTTATTCTCTTTAATACTCTTTAATACTCACTTTCAATTTCAAAATTTTTATTTGCAGTTTTTATAATTTTCTGTTATATCTATATAATAATACTATGATATAAAAAGTTTTATTAAAGAGGAATGAATATATGCAAAAAATGCTATCATTAGTACGTCGTGCAGTTGACCACTATCATATGATTGAAGAAGGCGACCGCATAGCAGTAGGTGTATCTGGAGGTAAAGACTCACTCACTCTTTTAACAGCACTTGCAGAACTTCGCAGATTTTACCCTAAAAAATTTGAAGTAATAGCTATTACATTAGAAATGGGATATAATGACATGGACTTTTCATATGTTGATGAGCTTTGTCGCAGACTTAATGTGAAATATATTAAAATCCCAACACAAATTAAACAGATTGTTTTTGATATTAGAAATGAAGAAAATCCATGTTCACTATGTGCTAAACTTCGCCGTGGTGCATTACATGATGCAGCTATTAAAGCCGGTTGCCATAAAATAGCACTTGGTCATCATTTTGATGATGTTGTTGAAACTTATATGCTATCACTGTTTTATGAAGGTAGAATTTCATGTTTTAAGCCTGTAACATATCTTGATAGAATGGACGTTACACTTATTCGCCCGCTTTTATATGTACCTGAAAAGAATGTTAAATCTTTTGCAAGACGTTATAATATGCCAATAGTTCATAATCCATGCCCCGCTGATGGAAATACAAAACGCGAAGAAGTTAAAACTCTGCTGAAAGACTTAGAAAAGCAATATCCAGCACTAAGAGAAAGAGTTTTTGGTGCAATACAGCGTTATCCGCTTGATGGTTGGGCACCTGACAAATCACGCTATAAATAAAAACATAAAACGAGCTGAATTTTTATTGTTCAGCTCGTCTTTTTTTACGCTCTATTTTCTTATGCTCTCTTAAATCTTTAAAAAACTTTTTTAGTATATTGGCACATTCTTCTTCCATAACTCCAGAAATCACTTCAGGCTTATGATTATATGGTAAATCAAAAAGATTGACAAGAGTTCCGCAAGAGCCTGCTTTTTCATCTTTAGCACCATAATATAAAGTTTTAATTCTTGCATTTATAATAGCACCTGTACACATTGGGCAAGGCTCAAGAGTTACATATAAATCACATTTATGAAGTCTCCAGCCGCCTAGCTTTTTACAAGCTTTTTCTATTGCCTCTATCTCTGCGTGATGAATTGCACTTTTTTTTGTTTCTCTGCGATTTCTGCCACGACCTACTATCTTACCATCACATACAACAACCGCACCAACAGGCACTTCTCCCTCATCTGCCGCCTTTTGTGCAAGTTTTAAAGCGGCTTTCATATATTTTTTATCCATTTATATTTTCCTCTTTCGTTCTTTCTCCTTAAATTAAAACATAAATTTAATCTAAGGAGGATATCTATTTTATGACATTACTTAATCAAATACGTTATACACTTTGGGGACCTTTTACTGTTCTTCTTATTTTACTTACAGGTATATACTTAACATATTCATCGGGTTTTGTACAGTTTTGGTGTTTTCCAAAACTGCTAAAGCTAAAAAACAGCACTTCAAAAAATGGTATTTCACCATGGCAAGCCCTTTGCACTTCGCTTGGTGGTACGCTTGGTGTAGGAAATCTTGCAGGAGTTGCAATAGCCATACAACTTGGTGGAGCAGGTGCAGTATTTTTTATGTTAGTTGCAGCATTTTTCGGAATGGCAACAAAATATTCTGAATTACTGCTTGCTGTATATTACCAAACCAAAGATAAAAGCCCTATTGGTGGCCCTATGGTCTATTTATCAAAAGGAGCAAATTTACCTTTGCTTGCTAAAATTTTTGCTATATTCTGTGTTATTTCCGCAGTTGGCACAGGTGCAGCAGCTCAAGGTAGTGCAATAGCTGAGGCAGTAAACAATGTATTACCCATTTCCAAAGTATCTATTGGTATTATAACAGGGATTTTGCTTTTACCTATATTATATGGTGGTTCTGAACGAATTGCAAAGGTTTCAGCTGTAATAGTTCCTTTTATGACTGTTTGTTATTTAACTGCTGGATTAATCGTGCTTATAATTCATAAAAATGAAATACCAAATGCAATTTTAAAAATATTTTATGGAGTGACTGAACCATTTGCAGCTGGTGGCGGTTTAATTGGTTTTATAACAAGCAGAGCAATTTCTGACGGTTTTGCAAAAGGTGTATTTTCTAATGAGGCTGGTATGGGTTCTGCACCTATTGCACATGGTTGTACAGTTGGTGCTAAACCATGTGATGAAGGTATGCTTGGTGCTATTGAAGTTTTTATTGATACATTTATTGTGTGTTTAATGACCTCGCTTGTTATACTTGTCACTGGTGCAGATAATAGCGGTTTATATGGTCTTTCTATGACAAGCTTTGCTTTTTCCTCACTTTTTGGAAATATTGCAAATGAATTTATATCAATAACGGTTGTTTTTCTAGCTGTATCGACTGTGCTTGGTTGGAGTTTTTATGGGCTTACATGTCTTAAATGGCTAAATATTAAAAACATATCATTTTACCCTATTTTAATAGCTATTTCAGTTGCATTTGCAAGTCATTTCCCACTTATAGATTTACTAATCTTATGTGATATAGCTTCTGCACTTATGGCATTTCCTAACTTATATGGCTTATGGATTTTAGCACCTATAGTAAATAAACAAACTAAACTATTTTTAGGTACAAAAAAACACACTGACTAAAAATCAGTGTGTTTTACTTTTCAGTTCATCATTTGACGTCTGCGAGATAAGTTCATAGTGCCATCTTGCATTTTATCAAGATTTTCAAGGCAATTTCCTGTTCCAAGTGCTACACATGAAATAGCATCTTCTGCCACTCTGGTAGGGATACCAGTTTTAGCTGCAATAAGCTTATCAAAGCCCCAAATCAATGCACCGCCACCAGTCATAACAATACCATTAGTTGAGATATCGCCAGTAAGCTCTGGTGGAGTACGTTCAAGTACACCATGAATAGCTTCAACAATAGTTGAAGAAACCTCATCAAATGCACCCATAATTTCATGTGACTCCACTGTAAATGTGCGTGGCAAACCAGTCATTAAGCAGCGACCTTTGATTTCCATTGAAGCCTCTTCTGGTCGTGGATATACACAGCCGATTTCTCTTTTAATAGCCTCGGCTGTTCTATCACCAATAAGCACATTGTGCTTTCTGCGGATATATTTAACTATTGCCTCATCAAATTTATCGCCTGCAATTTTAATAGATGTAGACTCTACAATGCCACCTAATGAAATTACAGCTATATCAGTAGTACCACCACCGATATCAACTATCATATTACCGTTAGCTTTTGAAATATCAATACCCGCACCAATAGCAGCCGCAACAGGTTCTTCAACTAAAAATACTTTTTTTGCACCTGCTTGAGTACCTGCATCAATAACTGCACGTTCTTCAACCTCAGTTATAATTGATGGTACACACATAACAACATTCGGCTTAAATAGACGCATACCCAAAACCTTACGTATAAATTCTTTAATCATACGTTCGGTCATTTCATAATCAGAAATAACACCCTCACGCAGTGGACGAATAGCGATAATATTTCCTGGTGTGCGACCAAGCATTTTTTCCGCATCATCGCCTACAGATAAAATCTTACCAGTGGTTTTATCAACCGCCACAACTGATGGTTCATTTAAAACAATACCTTTACCTCTGACATAAACCAGTACAGATGCTGTACCAAGGTCTATGCCGACATCATTTGAAAAAAAGTAAAAAGAGCCTCTTTTTCTTTTTGGCATATTTGGCATATTTTGTGTGCTCATAATTTTTGTAACCTGCTTTCCAGAACTTTTCCTTTAGATTTATTATACCTTATTCATGACGTATTGCAAGAAACAAAACAGTAATATTTTAAATAACTTTTCTACAAGATTTAAATTTTTTTGGACTTTATAGGAGTTTTTGTCATACTTACTACAAATATCTTTTCTGCTCCCGCACTTCGTAGCACATTAGCACAAGAACAGATTGTAGCACCTGTAGTTATAACATCATCTATAATCAAAATTCGTCTGTTTTCCACATGTGCATTACTTTTTATTTTAAAAGCATTTTTTACATTTTCTGCTCTTTTTTGCTCATCATTTATACTTGATTGCTTTTTTATAAATGCACGTTTTACAAGCGTTTTTTCAAGCGGTAAATCAAGCTTTTTAGATATAATTTTTGCCACAAGCTCAGACTGATTATATCCCCTTTTAAACCATCTACCAAAAGATAATGGCACATATGTTATAAAATCTGGTTTCCAAATATCCAGTTTACTTTTTATACATTCAGCTGTAAATCCTGCAAACCAATCTGCATATGAACGTCTACCATTAAATTTATATCTATGCATAGCTTCACGCACAAAATCTCTATAAACAAGTGGAGCATCTACATCATCTATATTATCAAGTTTAAATGACTGATAAAAATAATAATCACCTTTTTCAAGGCAATCATCACATAATATATCTGCATCTTTGCCACAAATTTGACATTTATGCGGATAGAGTAAATCAAACATGATTTATTCCTCCTCTATGTTCATACGAGCCTTTAATGCACTATATCTTCTTCCTTTATTATTTGTATTTACCATAATGCTAATGGTTTCCTGTGAACCTACTATAACAAGCAGTTTTTTAGCTCTGGTTATAGCTGTATATAATATATTTCTTGTTAAAAGTTTTTTACTAATACCGTTTGAAAGTGCAACAACAACCGCATCAAATTCGCTACCTTGTGCCTTGTGAACAGTAATTGCATAAGCAAGCTCTAATTCATCTAGCATATCAAATGTATAAGTTGCTATTTTATCATCAAATTTAACTATTAAACATTCTTGCATGTTGAAAATTTGTAATATCTCGCCCACGTCACCGTTAAACATTCCCGTTCCTTGTTCGTTACTGTCCACACGTTCCCAAACAATATCATAATTATTGCGAATTTGCATAACTCTGTCGCCTTCACGGAAAATAATATCTCCAAAACGTTTTTCATTTTTATCTGGTGACTCTGGATTTAATGCTTCTTGAAGTGAACGATTAAGTTGCATTGTGCCTGCACCCTGTTTGCGTGATGGTGAAAGCACCTGTATTTGAGATGGATTTAAACCATAATAATTAGGCAATCTATTTTTACAAAGCTCAGTGACCGTTTGTATAACACTTTCTGTATCAGCCTTACGCATAATAAAGAAGTCGCCATCTTTACTCGATTGAACTGGCATTTTTCCTGAATTTATTGCATGAGCATTCATAACAATATCACTTTTTTGTGCTTGTCTAAAAATTTCAGTAAGCTCTGTAACTGGCACTTTCCCAGATAAAATCATATCTCTTAAAAAGTTTCCAGGGCCTACTGGTGGGAGCTGGTCGGCATCACCTACTAAAACAAGCCTTGCATTTTTAGGCATAGCAGCTACAAGAGCCTGCATAAGTGATATATCAACCATAGAAACCTCATCAAGCACTACAACATCACAATCAAGCGGATTTGTAAGCCCACGCTGAAAGCTTAGTTTACCATTATGACCATAACCCGCTTCAAGAAGTCGATGTATAGTTTTAGCTTCCATATCGCAAAGCTCAGATAAACGTTTAGCTGCTCTACCTGTTGGAGCTGCAAGCACTACATAAAGCCCTAAAGCCTCAAATAATTTAAGCATACCTCTAACAGTTGTGCTTTTACCTGTACCAGGACCACCAGTTAGTATTGAAACTCCACACTCAGCCGCCTGTATAATAGCTTTTTTTTGAAGTGGTGCATATTCAACTTCTGAGTCTTCAGAAAGTGCAATAAACAAATCTTCTAAATTAAAATCATATTTATAATGTTTATTTGCTAAATGCTTTAATACACCCGCTAAAAAGTCCTCTGCTTCATACATTTGCCTTAAATAAACCGCATCTCGCCCTGTTATTTGCTCTCTTACTATCATAGCTCGCATTTCAAGCCTATCTATACTATCTAAAATATTTTCATAAGATATTTCAACTTCATCATCTGATAAAAGTGAACTTGCGGCTATTACTAATTTTTCAATAGGTATAAAAGTATGACCATTTGATAAATTAAATGTCATAGTGTAAAGCACACCTGCATCTATACGTTCAGCAGAAGCCCTAGAAAGCCCCAAATTAAGAGCCAAACTATCAGCAATAGAAAAATCTATTTCATAATACTCATCACATAATAAATATGGATTTTCACTAAGTGCGTCCATAGCATCTATACCTAAACGCTTATAAAGCCTTGGTGTAAGCCAAACAGGCAAACCATTTTCTATTAAAAAATCCATTAAAAGTCGCATTTCGCTCATTTCTATATATTGCGAGCTTATAATTTTTGCTTTTTTAATTGTTATACCCTTTATTTGACATAGTTTTTCAGGTTCACTTTGTAAAATATCAAATGTTTGTTCACCAAAAGCCTGTGCTATTTTTTTTGCGAGTATTGGACCTATACCTTTTATAATGCCTGAACCTAAATAATCAGCAATACCTCTCACTGTTTCAGGTAAATGTCTTTCAAAACTCTCTACTGTAAATTGTTCACCATAAGTTTGATGAGTAATCCATTTTCCATAAAGGGTTAATTCTTCCCCAATACCAAGTGCAGGCATACAACCTGTTGCGGTTATCTCTGCACCATCTTTTGCAATTAAGCGTATTACAGCATAGCCATTTTCTTCATTTTGAAACACTATTTGTGATAATCTGCCACAAACAACTTGATATTCTGTCATCTTTATTCCTTCCTGTTTACATAGACCATCTGATACTTTTGAGCCATACTTTTTATTTGTTTTGACTCTAATATATTATTCTCTATAAATATTATCTGCATTTTATTAAAATATTTTTGTCGTATTAAAAGTGCTTTTCTAAGCATTATTTCACTTTTTGTTCCATCACCATTTATAATTAAAACTATATTATTTTCATCATTTACACAATTTATCATAATTATAGCATATACTTCTTTTAAAATGCAAATAACACCTAATGCTGCTAATATGCTAATTATAATATACATAAGATATCACACCCCTTTTATAATATTTTATGTGTTTATGCATTAAGTTGACATTTAATTTGTGCTAATATATAATTCAAATATAATAATTTTTCGAGGTGTGGCTCAGTTTGGTAGAGCACTTCGTTCGGGACGAAGACGCCGCAAGTTCAAATCCTGTCACCTCGACCAGATATAAACCGTAGACACTTTAATATCTGCGGTTTTTTGTGTTTAAAGTAGCTAGACTTGCACATTTTAAGCTTATTTGATAAAATAAGCTAAAACTATTATTTTTTCTTTTTATATAAGGAGCGTATTAAATATGAGTGGACATTCCAAATGGCATAATATTGCCAAGAAAAAGGGTGCAAATGACGCTAAAAAAGCTAAGATTTTCACCAAAATTGGTCGTGAAATGGCTATTGCTATTAAAGAAGGCGGTTCTGCAAACCCTGATAACAATTCACGTTTAAGAGATGTAATCGCTAAAGCTAAGGCTAATAATATGCCTAATGATAATATCAAGCGTTCTCTTGATAAATATTCTGGTGCTAATGGCACTATTGAATATGAAGCAATCACTTATGAAGGTTATGGCGTAGGCGGTGTTGCTGTTATCGTTGAAACCCTAACTGATAACCGTAACCGCACAGCATCTGATGTACGTCATCTGCTTGATAAATATGGTGCTGGTATGGGTGCTACTGGTTGTGTAGGCTGGCAATTTGACCGTAAAGGCGTTATAATCATAGAGCGTGGAGAGCTTGATGAAGATGAAACCATGATGATAGCTCTTGATGCTGGTGCTGATGACTTCCAAGCTGATGAGGAAACTTTCCAGATTTACACTGACCCAGCTGAATTTGGTGCAGTTCGTGAAGCTCTTGAACAGGCTGGTTTAGAATTTGCATCTGCTGAAATTGAAATGGTTCCTCAAAACTATATCTCACTTTCAAATGAAGATGATATGGCTAAAATGCGTAAGCTGCTTGATAATCTTGAAGATAATGATGATGTACAATCAGTTTGGCATAACTGGGAAAATGAGGACGATTACGAGGGTTAATCAATAAATATTAAATATCACACCTTTTTTACTTGTGTATTATTTAGTAAAAAAGGTGTTTTTTTATATTTAAATATATGTATCCTTTACAATTTATATAATACAGCGTATAATTATTATATATTAGACAGATAAAGCGAAAAAAACTTATATTTGGTATTTGCTTTAAATATAAGAAAAGGAGAAAAATATGGATATAAAATTAAATGAGTTAGTCTATACTAATGATAAATGTATAGGTTGTAATAAATGTATTTCATCATGTCCTGTTTTGACTGCAAACTGTGTTGTCGAGGATAATGGAAAACAGTTCATTCATGTTAATCCATCTCCATGTATTGCCTGTGGTGCTTGTATAGATGGTTGTCAACATAATGCACGTGAATTTAATGATGATACACAAAGATTTTTATCAGACCTTAAACAAGGAAAACGTATATCTATATTATATGCCCCTGCTCTGGTCTCTAATTATCCTAATGAATATAAAAATATATTAGGTGCATTAAAACAAATGGGAGCAAACCATATTTTTAGTGTTGCTTTTGGTGCTGATATAACCACTTGGGCATATATAAAATATATTGAAAAAACTTCTTTTAAAGGCGGAATTTCACAGCCTTGTCCTGCTGTTGTTAGATATATAGAAAATTTTATTCCTGAACTTATTCCAAAGCTTATGCCAATACATAGCCCTCTTATGTGTGCTGCAATCTATGCACGTAAATATCTGGGTATAAATGATAGCTTTGCATTTATATCCCCATGTATTGCTAAAAAAATCGAAATTACAGACCCAAATACAAATAATTTAGTTAGTTATAATGTCACCTTTGACCATTTAGTTAAATATCTGCGTGAAAATAATATTCATGCCTCACCAGTTGAAGATGAATTGGTTGCAGGACTTGGAACATTGTACCCTATGCCTGGCGGATTAAAAGAAAATGTAAAATGGTTTTGTGGAGAACAAGCATTTGTTCAGCAGGTTGAGGGTGAAAAAAAGGCTTATGAATTTCTTAAAAAATATGCTGAACGTGTAAAATCTAACAAACCACTTCCATTTTTAGTTGATATACTTAATTGTGAAAATGGCTGTATTGATGGCTCTGCAATAGAAGAAACTAAACGTGGTGATGATGAAATGATTTATTTTGTTCATCAGCAAAAAAGGGCTAAACATAAATCACGTGATAAAATCTGGAATGAAAAGAAAAGTTGTGCTGCTAGATTGCGTATGCTTAATAATATGTTTAGCAAGTTAGATTTATCAGATTTTATGCGAAAATATACCGACCGTTCACATGAAAATCAAATAAATATTCCAAACAAGCAACAAGAACAACAAATTTTTGAGACAATGGAAAAGCATTCATTAGATAAGCAAAATATTAACTGTAATGCTTGTGGATATTCAACTTGCAACCAAATGGCAACTGCTATTTTTAATAACTGTAATATTCCTAATAGCTGTATTCATTATATAAAACAAGTAGTCGAAGATGAAAAAGATAAAATAGAAACTATTTCTCAGGATATACAACAAAAAAATTATATTATACATACTATGGTTGAGGACGCAAATAAACAATTTGAAATGTTAAGCAGTTCAATTAGCAATATGGCAGAACAAAATGCCAATACTGCTGAAGAAAGTGTATGTATAAATGCTTCCATGCAAGAAGTTGTTGAATGTAGCTCTAAAATGTCTAATATACTAAATAAAATAAATCATTTACTAAAAGCGTTAGAAGAAAATAATAATGGCATAGAACGAGTTGCTAGTAACACAAATTTATTAGCTATAAATGCATCTGTTGAAGCTGCTCGTGCGGGTGCTGCTGGAAAAGGATTTTCAGTTGTTGCAAATGAAGTACGCTCATTAAGTAAATCCACTCAGCAAACAGCACGTGAAAGCAATCGTAATAAAGAAGAAATTGCTAGTGTATTAAATATATTAACTAGTGATATTGAACAGTTAAGAAAAATTGCTGTTGATGTAAATGAACGTCTTAGCCATCTAGCCGCTAATAATCAAGAAATTGCCGCATCTGCACAACAAATTAATGTTGCATCTGAACAACTTCACAATCATTTTGAAAAACTAAATCAAATGTAAAATAATTGCCCTACATAATAAGATGTAGGGCATAATTTTTTTATTTTTTCCAAAACTTAGGCGGATAAGCACTACCAAAAACACCAAAATTGAGTTTTGCTTCATAAAGCGAAATATTATGATTTTGCTTGCTTGGTATATATGGATTTTCATTTTCTTCATATTCCCATGAGCAAACAGGGCATATTAAACCACTTATTTCCGCACCACAACATTGACAAGGGTGCGTTTCAGGCTCATAAAAATAAGAAAAATCTAAACATTCATCATCTTCATTTTGCTCATATAAATATAAATCTGGGCGTTCAAATTCATTATTTTTCATTTATTTCAAGCACCACTGGGCAATGGTCAGAACCATAAACCTCACTTAAAATATCAACTGATTTTATATTATCCTTAAAACGTTCAGACACAATAAAATAATCTATACGCCAACCTGCATTATTTTTACGAGCATTAAAACGATAACTCCACCAAGAGTATTTACCCTCTGCCTCTGGATAAATATATCTATATGTATCAATAAATCCTGCACCTAAAAGCTCGGTCATTTTTCCACGTTCTTCATCAGTGAAACCTGCATTTTTACGATTTGTTTTAGGATTTTTTAAATCAATTTCCTTGTGTGCTACATTCATATCACCGCAGATTATAACAGGCTTAATTTTATCTAGCTTTTTTACATATGCTCTAAAATCATCTTCCCATTGCATACGGTAATCAAGTCTTTTTAAGCCGTTCTGCGAGTTTGGAACATAAACAGTAACTAAATAAAATTTATCATATTCAGCGGTTATAACTCTACCTTCATGGTCATGGATATCTATACCTAAATCATATGTTACTTTTATAGGCTCATTTTTTGAAAAAATAGCTGTACCAGAATAACCTTTTTTATCGGCTGAATTCCAATATTCATAATAATTTTGAATTTGTGGTGCTTGTTCTGGTTGTAACTTGGTTTCTTGTAAACACATAATATCTGGGTTTTCCGACTTTAAAAACTCAAAAAACCCTTTATCTACACATGCTCTTAAACCGTTTACATTCCATGAAATTAACTTCATTTATTCTCTCCTTTTTTAAGTAAACCGCTTTTATCAATTCGGTTTACCACTTCTTTCATACGCTCTGGTGGTACAACAAGTGCAAAACGTATATAACCTTTGCCCATTTGACCAAAGCTTTCGCCTGGAACAGCTACAACTCCCGCTTTATCCATCATTTCAAGTATAAATTCGGCTGATGAATTATAACCATCTGGGATTTTTGCCCACACAAACATAGTGCCTTTGCTATCTGGTACATTCCAACCTATGCTGCGAAGTCCACCGCAAAGAGCGTCACGCCTTGCCTGATATCCTTCCCTATTTCGTGTAACTATATCTTGATTACCATTTAAAGCGGCTGCTGCACCTGCCTGCACTGGATAGAACATACCATAATCAATCTGTGAACGGAAAGCTCTAAACTTTTCAATCATTTGCTTGTTACCAACTGCAAATGACACACGCATACCAGTTAAATTATATGTTTTTGAAAGAGAATTAAACTCAATACCAACGTCCATTGCACCATCAATAGATAAGAAAGATAAACCCTTTTGACCGTCCATAACTAAATCTGAATAAGCGTTATCATGTATAACCATAATATTATGTTTTTTTGCAAATTTAACTAGGTTTTCATAAAACTCTACATTTGCAAGTGCGGTTGTAGGGTTATTAGGATAAGAAACAATAATAATCTTTGCTCTATCTGCCACATCTTGTGGAATATCATTAAAATCTAAAATCCAGTTTTTTTCTGGATATAATGGGTAAAGTCCAAGCTCTGCACCTGTCATCATAGGGCCAAATGTGAAAATTGGATATCCTGGGTCTGGAGCTAAAACTAAATCGCCCTCTTTTACAAATGGAAATGCAACATGTGCTATACCCTCTTGTGAACCACAGACAGACATAATTTGTTCTTTATCCAGTTTTACATTATATCGTCTTAAATACCAATCTTGTACAGCCTTGTTTAGTTCATCTGTATCATACATAGAATATTTATAATTTTCTGGATTTTTTGCAGCATCAGCTACCGCCTGCATAACAAAATCATCAGGTTTAAAATCTGGTGTGCCAATAGATAGATTTATAACATCTACACCTCGCTCTATGAGTTCTCTTTTTTTCTCATCAAGCTGATTAAAGATGTTTGATTCGGTTTCATGACCGAATTTAATAAACTGCATTTTATTTCACTCCAATTATAATTTATGAATTTAGTATACCACAGAGAACAAAAAAAATCGAGCCGGTAATAAAACCGACTCGACTTATAAATTTTAAATTACTTTAGGTTGAACCAAGCGTCACGACCTAGGTACTGAGCAACTTCACCCAGTTCCTCCTCGATGCGTAGTAACTGATTGTACTTAGCAACACGGTCTGTACGGCTAGGAGCACCAGTTTTAATCTGGCCAGCGTTTAGAGCAACAGCTAGGTCAGCGATTGTAGCGTCCTCAGTTTCACCAGAACGGTGAGAAACAACAGCAGTGTAACCAGCACGGTTAGCCATCTGGATAGCGTCCAGAGTCTCAGTTAGAGAACCAATCTGGTTAACCTTGATAAGGATAGAGTTAGCAACACCCATATCAATACCCTTCTTTAGACGGGTAGTGTTAGTAACGAATAGGTCGTCACCAACAAGCTGAATCTTGTCGCCAAGAGCCTTGGTAAGCATTTCCCAGCCTTCCCAATCTTCTTCAGCCATACCATCTTCAAGAGAGATAATTGGATACTTCTCAGCGAAGTTCTTCCACATGTTAACAAGCTGCTTCTGAGTCATCTTCTTGCCGGACTTAGGCTGAATGTAGCACTTCTCCTCGTCGTTCCACCATTCGGAGGAAGCAGCGTCAATAGCAATCCTAAAGTCCTCGCCTGGCTTGTAACCAGCTTCTTCAATAGCCTGAACGATAACCTTTAGAGCGTCCTCGTCCTTCTTTAGGTTTGGAGCGTAACCGCCTTCATCACCTACACCAGCAGCTGGAGTACCATTTTCCTTTAGAGTCTTCTTTAGAGTGTGGAATACTTCAGCACAACGGCGAAGAGCCTCACGGAAAGATGGAGCAGAAACAGGCATAATCATGAATTCCTGAATTTCTACGTTGTTAGTAGCATGAGCACCACCGTTAAGAATGTTCATCATTGGAACTGGTAGAGTCTTAGCATTGCAACCACCAATGTAGTTATAAAGTGGCATACCTAGAGCCTCAGCAGCAGCCTTAGCAACAGCCATAGATACACCTAGAATAGCGTTAGCACCAAACTTAGTCTTGTTTGGAGTGCCGTCAAGCTCAATCATAGTCTTGTCGATAGCCTGCTGGTCAAGAGCGTTCATACCAATGATAGCTTCAGCGATTTCGCCATTTACAGCGTCAACAGCCTTTAGCACGCCCTTACCCATGTAACGGTCCTTATCACCGTCACGTAGCTCACAAGCCTCGAAAATACCAGTAGATGCACCAGATGGAACTGCTGCACGACCCATATAAGCACCAGTGTCAGCCTCTACATAAACTTCAACTTCAACGGTTGGGTTGCCACGAGAGTCCATAACTTCTCTGCCAACTACGTCAACAATTTCAATGTAACCCTTCATATTATATCTTCTCCTTTGAATTTATCGTAAATAGCTTAAACAGCTAAATTACTTCACAAGTAAGCTCTTACCAGTCATTTCTGCTGGCTTATCAAGACCTAATAGCTCAAGCATTGTAGGTGCAAGGTCTGCAAGTACGCCGCCTTCTGCTAGTGCCTTGACATCATTTCTACCAACCAGAATAAGTGGAACTGGATTAGTAGAGTGTGCAGTAAATGGAGAAACTCCATCATCTTCAAGCATTTGGTCTGCATTACCATGGTCAGCAGTAATCAGTGCTGCACCACCCTTAGCAAGGATAGCATCAACAGTTCTACCAACACATGTATCAACAGTTTCTACTGCCTTAACAGCAGCATCAAAAACGCCTGTATGGCCAACCATATCACAGTTAGCATAGTTTAGAATGATAACATCATACTTATCAGAGTTAATACGCTTAACAACTTCGTCTGTTACCTCAATAGCAGACATTTCTGGCTTTAAGTCATAAGTTGCAACTGCTGGGGACTTGATAAGTGCACGGTCTTCATTCTTATATTCCTGCTCAACGCCACCATTAAAGAAGAAAGTAACATGAGCATATTTTTCGGTTTCAGCAATACGCAGCTGGGTTAAACCTTTTTCTGCAATGTACTCACCGAATGTATTTGTTAAAGATTGTGGTTTGAAAGCAACTTCAACATTAGGCATGGTTGCATCATATTGAGTCATACAAACATACTTAACCTTTAAGTTGCCATCTTCACGAGCAAAGCCATTGAAATCTGGGTCAACGATTGCACGAGTAATTTCTCTTGCACGGTCTGGGCGGAAATTAGCAAAGATAACAGCATCATCTTTCTGAATATTTGCACCCTCAGTAATAATCATTGGCTCAATAAACTCGTCTGTCTTGCCATTTGCATAGCAAGTTTTAATAGCCTCAACAGCATCAGCATATACTGGAGCTTTGCCACGAACGATAGCATCATAAGCACGTTCTACTCTATCCCAGTTTTTATCTCTATCCATAGCGTAATAACGACCAGAGATAGTAGAAATACAGCCGATACCAAGCTCATTGATTTTATCTACAACCTTTTGTACATAATCTGCACCAGAGGTTGGAGGAGTGTCACGACCGTCCATAAAACAGTGTACACAAACCTTAGTTAGACCATTTCTCTTAGCAAGCTCTAAAAGTGCACAGATATGGTCGATGTGTGAGTGAACACCACCATCGCTCATTAGACCAAAGATATGCAGAGTAGAATTAAACCACTTGCACTGGTCAACAGCACTCTTAAATGCTTCATTTTCAAAGAAATCGCCGTCTTGAATTGCCTTTGTAATGCGGGTAAGTTCCTGATATACAATGCGACCTGCACCGATATTAGTGTGACCTACCTCAGAATTACCCATCTGACCATCTGGCAGACCTACGTCCATACCAGATGCACCAATTAGAACATGTGGGCATTCCTTCATATATTTATCCATGTTAGGTGTTTTAGCCGCATGGATTGCGTTACCCTTGTCACTATCACGATGACCAAAGCCGTCCATAATGATAAGTGCAAGAGGTTTCTTTTCTGAACTTGCAACAGTTTTTGTTGCAGGTGCAGTTTTAGCTGCCTGAGTCTTTGTAGCAGCAGTTTTACGAGTGCGACGAGTTGTTGTCTTTTTTTCCACTACTGCTTCCTCCTGCTTAGTTTTTCTCATATTAAATTAAATCT
>JAGHIZ010000097.1 GCA_017886875.1 Butyricicoccus sp.
TATAATACTCATACTGTTTTTTTCTTGCTGTAAGCTCTGTTGTAAGCTCTGTTGTAAGCTCTGTGAAATTGTCCAAAATTCGGACAATTTCCTCTTGTACTGGTATTGGTGGAATGGGGATTTTGACTTTTTCCATTTTATTTTTAGATACATTAAATCTTGTTACACCACTTGCAGTTTTTTTAATTTGCTTTCTAACTTCTGATGAACGAAAAATATATTTTGAAAAATCTGGTATCATAATATTATTATCGTATAATCTAAAACCAAAACAAAAACTATTCAAATATAATTTTTCATCAGTTTTAATTGTTAATACAGATGACATACCACATTCATCAGGTGTTTCAGATGAACCCGTAAAAATAATATCACCATATTGTATAATATTTTGATTTTCATTTTCTCCTATTTTAACTATATCATCAACATTTATTTTTAATGATAAATTAGAAAATACATTCATATATGTAATAAATTTTGAATTACCATTAGTAAAATCTTCTTTTGATTTTCCAGTTAAACCTCCATAAAAATACCCTAATTCGCCTAATGTTTTATATTCCACCCCATTAGGGCAAAGCTCATTTATTAAATTTTGTAATTTACTCAATTATAAATCCCTACTATCTATCTATATTTTATTTCTGATTTACTAACTTTTGAAATTCCTGTATACTTTGAATATGCTGATATTTCTGTATAATTTGCTTTTGGTCCTGCTATTACCTCAACACAATTTTTATTACTTATACATTTATTATAATCTATAAATAATTTTGGAATACCACTTTCAGAAATTACTGTTTTTATATCAGAACTGTTATAATCTCTATAATTTAAAATCCTTACTTCATTTTCGTATTCATATGCATCATCTTTAAAAAGATAAGATATATAATTTAAAATTATGTTTACATAGGTTTTAAATTCTTTATTATCGTTTATTATAAGTTTATTATCTTGTAAAAATTTTAAAATATCTTCTAACTTTTCTTTGACTTCTTTTTTCAAATCATTACTTTTAAAATTTTTAATATCTACATATTGCACTTTATATAAATCAATTCCATCAAAAAAATCTTTATTAAATACCAATCCAACACCTTTTGTATTATCCCCATAATGTACCCACATAGGCAATTCATCTCTTTTATCATAAGGAGAAAAACAAGTTAAATATGTATAATTTTTAATATCATCATTATCTTCAAATAAATTTACTAAATCATTATTTTCATCTAATTTATGAATTATCTGTTTTAATATCTGCCCTTCCTCTGGGTCATTCATATAAACAGCATTATTAAGCCTTAATTTTGCTGTATAATCTTTTTT
This sequence comes from Butyricicoccus sp., assembly GCA_017886875.1. Taxonomy (GTDB): domain Bacteria; phylum Bacillota; class Clostridia; order Oscillospirales; family Butyricicoccaceae; genus Butyricicoccus_B. The sequence continues at coordinate 1,339 of JAGHIZ010000097.1, forward strand.
AAGTAAAAATTGTAATGTACTTGCTTTTGTATAGTGAACAAAATTTTTATTCATTTCAGAAGGTTTTATTTTTATTTCTTCCATTAATTGATAACAAAAACAAATAAGTCTTATTAAATTTATACTTTCATCATCTGATAAACAATTCAATGCATTACTTTTTAAAATATCATATATTAAATCTAATATATTATCTGTCAATTTTATTTTATTTAATGTATTATTTGTTATATTATCTTCTTTTTCTTGTTGATAACTTAAAATTTTATTATTTTCTATTACTTTTATAAAATTATTTATTGCTTCTTCATAATCATTTATATTTATATAAACAAATGCACGATATAAATAAGCTTCTTTATAATTTGGATCTAGTTCTATTGCTTTTGTATAATCTTCTATGGCTTCTTTATATTTTCTAAGTTTACTATAAATAAAACCTCTATTATTATATGCTTCTTTATATTTAGGCTCTATTTCTATTGCTTTTGTATAGTCTCTTATTGCTTCTTTATATTTTTTTAAAATATCATAAACAAAACCTCTATTATTATATGCTTCTTTATATTTAGGCTCTATTTTTATTGCTTCTGTAAAATCTTTTATTGCTTCTTTATATTTTCTAAGTTTACCATAACTAACCCCTCTATAATTATAGGGGTTTTTTAACTTTGGATCTAGTTCTATTAATTCTGTAAAATCTTCTATGGCTTCTTCATATTTTCTAAGTTTACTATAAATAAAACCTCTATTATTATATGCTTCTTTATAATTTGGATCTAGTTCTATTGCTTTTGTATAATCTTCTATGGCTTTCTTATATTTTTTAATATTATCATAGCTAAAACCTCTATTATAGTATGCTTCTTTATAATTTTTATATATTTCTATTGCTTTTGTAAAATCTTTTATTGCTTCTTCATATTTTTTTAAATTATTATAAATAAGCCCTCTATTATAATATGTTTCTTCATTTTTAGGATTTAGTTCTATTGCTTTTGTATAATCTTCTATGGCTTCTTTATATTTTTCTAAAATATCATAAACAAACCCTCTATTACAATATGCTTCTTCATAATTAGGATCTATTTCTATTGCTTTTGTAAAATCTTTTATTGCTTCTTCATGTTTTTTAAGATAACTATAATTAAGACCTCTCTCATTATAAGCATCTTTATAATTAGGATCTAGTTCTATTACTTTTTTATACTCTTTTATGGCTTCTTTATATTTTTGTAAAATCCTATAAATAATTCCTCTATTATAATATGCTTCTTCATAATTAGGATCTATTTCTATTGCTTTTGTAAAATTATTTATCGCTTCTTCAAAATCATTAATTTCGCAACATTGTATTCCTAAATAAAAATATGCTTCTTTATAATTAGGATCTATTTCTATTGCTTTTGTAAAATTATTTATTGCCCCTTCAAAATCATTATTATTATAACATTCTACTCCTAAATCAAAATATTTTTTAGCTTCTTCACTAATACTCATAACTCCACCCCTATCTCTGAAATAATCTTATCAATTTCATCTCTTAAAACCTGCTCCCTTGCCACTATTTGGGCTATATCCTCATTAAGTTTTACAATATCTATTTTCTCCCTTATGTCCTCTGCTTCAACATATGTGCTTACAGATAAATTATATTCTTGCTCTTTTATTTCGTCATACTTTGCAATATATGAAAAATGCTTTTCCTCTTTTCTCTCTGCAAATGTATCAACTATTTTTTTAATATTATACTCTGTCAATTTATTATTGTTTGTTACCTTTATACATTCCTTTGTAGCATCAATAAAAAGTACACTGTTATCAACTTTATTCTTTTTAAGTACCATTATACAAGTTGCAATATTTGTTCCAAAAAATAGATTGCTTGGAAGCTGTATAATACAATCAATAAAATTATTATCAATCAAATATTTTCGTATTTTCTGTTCTGCTCCCCCTCGGTACATTATCCCTGGAAAACATACAATGGCAGCTGTTCCGTTTTCTGCAAGCCAACAAAGACTATGCATTATAAATGCAAGGTCGGCTTTGCTTTTTGGTGCTAAAACTCCCGCCGGTGAAAATCTTTGGTCATTTATAAGTAATGGATTGTCGCTACCTGCCCATTTTATTGAATATGGTGGATTTGATACTATAAGTTCAAAAGGCTCATCGTCCCAATGCTGTGGATTTATAAGTGTATCTTCACAGGCTATACTAAATTTATCATAACCTATATCATGTAAAAACATATTTATACGACAAAGGTTATATGTTGTTATATTTATCTCCTGTCCATAAAAACCATTACGAACAGCTTCGTGACCAAGTACTTTTTCAGCCTTCAAAAGTAAAGAGCCTGAACCACAAGCAGGGTCTATCACGACACCATTCTTAATACAACAAAAAATTGTGAGTGAACAGGATTTCAACTTGGTAATAAGAAAAAATTTGTGAGTGTTTCGGATTTAAACGCAAAAAAAAGAACAAACCATTTCTGATTTGCTCATATCACTATTCCTACAACTTGTAATTTAGCGAATAGTAACTTAATTTTCTTTTTTATTAAACATATGGCGTACTTTATCTATTCGATTATTTGGTCTACGTGATTGAATAACTGGTTCACAAGTAGCAATTTGATAATCTTTTAA
>JAGHIZ010000098.1 GCA_017886875.1 Butyricicoccus sp.
TATCTAGACAATTAAATACTTAAAAAGTACTTGCAAAAACATTTACTGTATTATGCACTAGACTTGTTGATAAGATTTTTGCTTATAATTTGTGTCTTATTTTAAACCATATTTTTTATCCTAATTCTTATATCGCTAAAATTAAACATCTTATCTTTTAATCCTTTAAAATTTAAAATTATTCTTTATTTTAAATAGCACAACAAGTTAATTTATGTTGAGTAAAAATTTTTCATATGATATAATTATTAAAATTATTTATATTGAGAAAGTAGGAGTATATTATGACTTTTGATGAAAGAGTTGCATATGGACAAGAATATTTAAATGAAACTGATGATGCAATTCTTATTTATATACGTGAGAATATTTCAAAAATTTCATCACTAACAATACAAAAAATGTCAAAAGAATTGTTTATAGCTCCTAATTCTATTATGAGATTTGCAAAGAAAATAGGTTATAGTGGATTTGCAGAATTAAAGTTTTCTATTCAAAATGAACAACAACCTCGTGATATTACACTCGGTAGACAGCTTATGGATATGTTACCAGAAAATGTTGTTAAAACTATGGATATTATTGATACAAAGCAGATAGAGCTTGTAGCTAAACTTATTTATGAATCAAGATGTTGTATTTTAGCGGGTGTAGGAGATTCAAATTATTTTTGTGAACTTTTAGGTAAAAATTTGCGTTGTGTTGATTGTAATGTACAGTATTATTCTCAAATACATGATATGATTTATGCTGTTGAACATGGTCATAAAGATGATATTGTTATAATAATTAGTGCAAGAGGAGAAAATCAACGTTTAAATGAGCTTGCTAAAATAGCATCTAAGAAAAAAATGAAAGTAGTTAGTATAACTCATATGAAAGATAATCAATTATCTTCACTTGCTGCATATAATCTATATTTTTGGGGAGAACATAGAACTGTTCAAGGATATAATGTTACAGACCGTATTGGATTAATGTTGCTTATAAGAATGATTTGTGAAGTGTTTTGGAGAAAATACAGCTTTTTATAAAAGAGGATAGACAATGTATGTCTATCCTCTTTTTGTGCAATATGCTGCATATACGTGTAATTTATTTTAATACCCAAGTGTATATTTGTAATTATATTTATTTGTGTGTGTACTTTTTTACAATATCCATTGTATTGTAAAAATTTATGATAGAATGAACACAGATAAAAAAATCAGTGCTGATATATAAATTGAGAAAGGGTGTTATAAATGGATTTAAAGAAAATCACAAGTGAAAAACTTATCACTATTGATTGCAATTTAAATAGCAAACATGAAGTTATAAGTTTTCTTGTAGATAAACTTTATCAAGAGAGAAAAATTTCATCAAAAGAGAAGTTTTTAGAAGCAGTTTTAGCAAGAGAAGAATTATCAGAAACTGGTATTTCAGATGGTGTAGCAATTCCACATGGTAAAAGTGAAGTTGTAAAAGAAGCATCTTTTGCATTTGCAAGAATGACTAAACCTGTTGAAGATTGGGAAAGTTTAGATGAAGATAATGAAGTAACTTTGGTATTCCTTTTAACTATTCCAAGTGCACAGGCAGGTAGCACTCATTTGGATATTTTAGCAGCACTTATGGGTTATGCTCAAGAAGAAGAATTTTTAAATAAATTAAGAACTGCAAAAAGTGCAGCAGAAATTTACAACTGTCTTGACATGCAAGAAGAAAAAACAGAAACAGTGCAAAAGCAGTATCATCATACTGTTGTTGCTGTAACCGCTTGTCCCGCTGGTATTGCACATACTTATATGGCAGCTGACGCACTGGTTAAAGCAGGAGAAGAACTAGGCGTTAAAGTATATGTGGAAAAACAGGGTGCAAATGGTGTAGAAGACCGCCATACTGCTGAGAGATTAAATCAAGCCGATGCTGCTATTTTCGCTGTTGAGGTTGCTGTTAAAGAAAGTGAACGTTTTGAACATTTGCCAACTTATAAGACTCGTGTAGCAGCTCATATTAAGGACGGCAAAGCAGTTATTCAAGCAGCATTAAAACTTGCAGAAACAGGCAAAAAGGGAGAATATAAGCAAACTGAAACCACAAACAGTGGAGAGAAAAACAGCGTAATGGAGGATATTAAGGGTGCTGTTTTAACTGGTATTTCTTATATTATTCCTCTTATTGTTGCAGGTGGTATGATTAATGCTTTCGCGGTATTACTTGCACAAGGTTTTGGTTTAAATGATTTATTAGCAACTGAAGGTTCTTGGTTATGGTCTTTTAAGCAAATGGGCAGTGGCTTATTAGGAACAATTATGATTCCTGTACTTTCTGCTTATATGGCTTACTCTTTAGGTGATAAGACTGCATTAGCTCCTGGTTTTGCGGCTGGTATTGCATCTAACTTAATCGGTGGCGGTTTCCTCTGTGGTATGCTTGGCGGTTTAGTTGCTGGTTACTCTGTTCGCTGGCTTAGAAAGACAATTCCAGCAAAAGGCACACTTGCTGGTTTCGTTTCATTTTGGGTTTATCCTGTGCTTAGTACATTGATTGTTGGCGTAGCAATGTTTTTACTCATTGGTAAACCAATAGCGGCGATAAATATGGCACTTATTGAAATACTTGGTTCTATGAGTGGTTCAAATGGTGCTTTACTTGGTGCAATTTTAGGTGTAATGGTTTCTTTTGATTTGGGTGGTCCTGTAAATAAAGCAGCTTATACATTCTGTATAATTCTGATGTTACATTAAGCGTTGTAAAGAAAGAAGAAGAAGGCGAAGGGTTATTAGTTCGTCTATACAATGGTACAAATAACAAACAGAGTGTTGATTTTAGTACAGATTTACAAATTACAAATGAAACTGCACTTGACGAAAGCATTATAAAAGAAGTAAAATCAAATGAAAGTTTAATATTCAATCCTAATCAGACACGTACTTTACTTTTAAAGAATAATTTTTAAATTAATGGAAGTGATATAAGTGAAAATATTATTTGCATCAGACTCATTTAAAGGTTCGCTAACATCTATGCAAATAAGCAATCTACTTAAACAGGCTACAAGTGAGATTTTTCCAAATGCACAAACTGTTTCTATGTCTGTTGCAGATGGTGGCGAGGGAACAATGGATAGCTTGGTTAATTCTTTAGGTGGTACATGGAAAACAGTTGATGTTTTAGGGCCTTTACAAGAAAATATTAAAGCTCGTTATGGAATACTACCAGAAGGAAAAGCTATTATTGAGATGGCGGAAGCCTCTGGACTTCCACTCGTTCCTTCAGACAAAAGAAATCCCCAAAAAACAACATCTTATGGTACAGGTATGTTAATTCGTGATGCACTAGAAAACGGGATAACTGATATTACAATAGCTATTGGTGGCAGTGCAACAAATGATGGCGGTATGGGTGCGATGCAAGCACTTGGTATAAAGTTTTTAGATGAAAATAACAATGAATTAACTGGCTGTGGGGAAAACCTAAGCAAAGTAAAAAATATTGATTTGGATAATTTACATCATGCAGTTGCAAAAACTAATTTTACAGTTATGTGTGATGTGACAAATCCATTGCTTGGAAATCAAGGTGCCACATATACATTTGGACGTCAAAAGGGTGCAGATGATACTATGTTAGCTGAACTTGAATATGGTATGAGTATCTATGCAAATAAAATAAAAAGTATCATTGGAAAAGATATTTCAGGTAAAGAAGGCTCTGGTGCAGCTGGTGGATTGGGTTTTGCTTTAATGGCATTTTTAGGTGCAAAACTTCAATCAGGTATTGATGTAGTTTTAGATTTATTAGATTTTGATAAAAAGTTAAAAGATGTAGATTTAGTAATAACAGGCGAAGGGCGTATGGATAATCAATCAGCATTTGGAAAAGTTCCATCTGGAATAGGAAAACGATGCAAAAAAATGGGTGTTCCAACTGTTGCTATTGTTGGCGGATTGTTATCTGGTTATGAAAGCATTTATAGTTGCGGAATTGAAAGCGTTATAACAACAATAAATGGAGCTATGACTATTGATGAAGCTTTGGCAAATAGTGAGGATTTATATCTTGATGCCGCACGTCGATTATTACGTATGATTAGATGTGGAAAATATATTTTTAAAGAAGATATTTAATAATTGATATTATAAAAGCGTCTTGTATTCCAAGGTTTGTTGGAAAAACAGACGCTTTTTTTATTTGCTTAAAAAGCAGTTTTAAGTAAAATATTTCGCTGTGCATATTAACGGTTGGTTCATAAGCAATTACGTTTGTCATAAAATAAACTTAACATATTTTAAACATATTTCATAATTGTATAAGATATAAAACGGGTGTATACTATATACAATAACCAAAATATTAGGAGTTATTTAAAGGAGGAAGAAAATTATGGCAAACATTTCAAGTGCAAACGGAACAATTACACTAAAAGGAAATTGGACACAAAAAGCTATTGACGCATTTATACCTGTTTTGGATAGCTGGGAATTTTATGGTGAGTATGGTATTCAAAGTTATTATAGTGAGCTATCGCTGAAAAATAAAACAACAGATTTTTATGGCTGTGGGCGTTGGTCGTTTTCTGGCACACTTGGGTCTTTTGACGATTGGACTAGAGATTGGATTAAAACAAATCCTGATGAAAGTCACCCTTTAACAGCCGAGCAGTATGATGAATTTCTCAAAATTATGTCTGATAAAAAATTGAAAATTGAAATAACATTTGAAGATGATGAAGAAGGTGTTGGCTTTAGGCTCAAGGAAACAGGTGTTTTCACAAGTGATGGTGAAAAGCTATATTATGAAACCATAAGCTGTGAGGAGGTGGAAGACACTTGGGAAACATTGGGCTGTGAAACTTTTGATGCAGCGGTTGACTTTTTTGCACAGTTTGTAGTCAATCCTAATAAAAAAGAACTACAAAAATGGGTAAAAGAATTTGTTTTACCTAATGATTGTTATAACTATGTGGAAATAGGGGAAGAAATTTATGATTTCTTAGAGGATAATTTTTTTGATGTTCCTTTTGTGGATTATCGCAGTTCTATGTGCGATTTTAAGAGCAGATTTCAAATCGACACTGACAGTTATTGGTCTAGCATGGAGGATTTTGCAAGCAGTACTTATGGTTGGGATAATTTTGATGAAAAATTTGAACTTGACTATTTGGGAAGTGATGAAGAATTTGATGAATGGTATGACATTTTATGCAATGGCGAAGATGAGTTTGATGAATTGCCAGACTATCCAACAGAAGAAATAACTTCACTTGATTTCAAAGGTAAAAGATTTGTACTTACAGGCGATTTCCAAAATATCAAAGATAGCAGAGATGATATAAAACAGCTTATAGAAAGCAAAGGCGGAAAATGCACAGCAGCTATAAGCGGAAAAACAAATTATCTTGTAATCGGTGATTTTGGCAACGCAGGCGAAAGCAAAATTAAAAAGGCTTTGGCAGAAAAAGAAAAACGTGACGATATAAAGATTATATCTGAATATGATATGTTTAAATTTGTGTAAGGGGTATTTTATATGTCTGATTTTAAGGATTTTAAATTTCAAAAAGGTTATGATTGGGAACTTACATATAATGGTTCTGATAAAGATGTAGTTATTCCCGAAGAACTGATAGCACAGGCAGGAGAAGATGCCGAAATAAGATTTTTATCAGATTGTGAGCAGATAGAAAGCATTTCAATTCCTAAAAACGTCAAATCTATTTGGCTTGGCATGTTTTACAGAAATGAAAGCCTGAAAAAAATAACTGTTGATGAGCAAAATAAATATTTAACTTCAAAAGATGGTGTGTTGTTTAGCAAAGATATGACAAAACTTATAAAAGCTCCTGTTATGATGACAGGTGAATATACAGTTCCAGAAAGTGTTATAACTATTTGTATGCATGCTTTTAGTAAATCAAAATTAAGCAAAATTATACTGCCTGATAATTTAGCAGAAATTGAAGATTATGCATTTGAACGTTGTGAAAATTTAACTTCTATTTCTATACCAGAGGGTGTGGAGGAAATAGAAGAAAGTACTTTCCAACTTGTTTCAAATGTAAAAGAATTTGAATTTAAGGGCAATACAAAAATTACTTCTATATATGGAGATAATGCTGAACATTTAGAAGAACTTTTAATTAGAAAGTACTTTGACCACTATTCAGAGGGTTTTTTACTTCAAGAAGTTAAAACTTTCCCTAAACTTGATGAAAATAGACAAAGATTTATGGCAGCTTGTAAGCTCGGTAAATTTCCAAAGATACTTGATTATCTAATCAGCACAAAACCACAGACAAAAGTCAGAAAGGGCATATTTAAAATAAATGATTTAACTGATACAGAAGTTGAAATCAAAAAATATATAGGCAAAGATGAAAATATACAAATTCCTAGCGAGATAAACGGTAAAAAAGTTGTATCAATAGGTGAAAAGGCATTTAATGATAACTATTATTGTATAAATGTGCAAATTCCAGACGGTGTTACCGAAATTAAAGACAATGCTTTTAAAAACTGCGTATCACTCAAAAAAGTAACCATTCCAGAAAGCTGTAAAACTCTTGGAAAGTCAATATTTGAAGAATGTAAACTGCTTACATATGTAAATATTCCAGATGGAGTTACAGAAATTCCAGAAAAAGCATTTTATAACTGTATTTCGATTAAAAAGCTAGATTTACCTCAGACAGTAGAGCGTATTAAAGCAGAAGCACTTAAAAACTGCTCAAGTTTAGTGGATTTTGAACTTCCAAGTAACATTTATGCTTTGGATAAAGAGGCATTATATGACTGTGGTTTTAATCATGGCGAAGTACCAGAAGGCGAATGGGGTTATAGTTTAAGAGAGTTTACAATGCCAGAAAGCCTTAAAAAGATAAGCAGTGCAGGGGAAACGATGTTTGCAAGATATGCAGCGGCTCAAGATAAATTTGGTGTATTTGAGTATAAAATTAAACTGCGTGTTGTAAAAGGTTCAACCGCACATAAATACGCTGTTAAAAATCATATTCGCTTTGTGTTTGTTGAATAAATGGTGATTTATATGAAAAAAGATGAAACCGAACAGTTAAGAGAAAAATTGCTTGATGATGTGTATGCAGGTGCATTTTCTGGTGCACCTGCTATGATACTTGATGAAAGCAAAATCAAAAATGCATCGCATGAAGAACTTGAAAAAATCGCAAAGCAATACGGCTATTAAAAGGAGTTTTTATTATGCCTGATTTAATTTCAAGAAGAATTGGTGTTAAAGGTCAAAAACGTTATATGCAGAAATTTTTGCAGATGATGGCAAAAAAAGCGTCCGAAAGAGCATATGACAGCTATTTATATGAGCAAATTCTCAGACCTAACGAAATAGAAGCATATCATGAGGATTATGGTTTAACAAAAGACTTTGATAATCTTTCTGATGAAAAAATTACACAGTTTGTTTCATCGGGAAGCACAATAAGAGCTTTCGCTAGTCATGTTCCTTTTGAAGATATATTTAATGAGATAGTAAAACAAAATCCAGAACTTGAATTTTATGCAGAAGTTAGAAATGAGGGCGGTATACAAGAAACTGACCCGTATATAAATGCATTTTATTCGGAAGTTGGTCAGCAAAATATTAAAATGGAATATATTCAAGTTGAAAGAGATATTTATGCGGAGGAATTGTGGGACGAATTAGAAGACGAAGATATTGAAGAAAACGACGATTATGCAGATGATGAAGAACCATTTCTAAGCGAAGAACAAATTGATAAGCAATATCTTGAAAATCTAGGTAAACCACATAAATATTTTGACAAGCTGTTAGATGAGAATAAAAATATTTCATCTTCAGAGCCAGCACTTCAAAGAACTATAAATTCCATAATTGAACAGGCTGGTTTTACATTTGATGGTGCAAATTTTGATGATGGAGATATTTTCACCGCTGAACAGCGTTTGCAGAGCTTTTTTGATAATAAACCAGTTTATCATGAAAATGATGTGGTAAGTTATATAGAAATTATTTTGTGTAATTCGTACTGTATACAAAAATTAAATGAAGGTTTTGACTTTATAAGAAAGGTAACATATGACAAAAATCCCGACCAATCTGTTTTATTTGCTAAATATGAAAGGCAAGAAATAAAAGATTTTAATAAAAAAGCAGAAAACACACTCGCTCGTTTTTGCAAAGTATACGCAGAAAGCCGTATATATGGCTGTTATGGCACAAAAACAGAAAGAAAATATTTTTACTCCGAACAAGGCGAGGAGGTTTGTAAAATAGCCGATACACCGCAAAAACTTAAAAATGGTTGTGGTACACCGCTTGCAGTTCCTGAGATTGTAAAAGACACTGAGCCACCAAAAGGTGATAATTTTATATCCATAGATTTTAGAGGAAGCATAGAAAATTACGTTAGATAACAATAAAGCCCTGTATGATAAAATAAAAATCATACAGAGCTTTTTTTAATGAACCAAATTAACTTGTTGATTGTATATATAAGTGAAAGGAGGTTAGATGGCATGATAAATGAATACATAGAGCAATATGGTAAGCGGTTATACGGTTTATGTGTGGTGCTTTGCAAAAATAAATATGATGCAGATGATTTATATCAAGATACATGGCTTAAAGTTGTAAGATATATAAATCAGTATGATAATAGCCAACAGTTTGAGCCATGGCTTACAAGAATATGTGTAAATACTTATAAAAACACATGGCTAAGAATTTCACGCAGTCCAATTTTTAATACATTTAGCAGCAATTAAGAAAAAGATGCTATAATAAATAATATTGCTTATACTGAAAAGAACGATTATTCAAATTTACATAGTGCTATTGATAACCTTCCAGATAAATTTAGATTAGCAGTGATTTTGTATTATTTTGAGGATATGGATATCAATAAAGTTGCAAAAGTTATGTCAATTCCACAAGGTACAGTTAAATCCAGACTTAGCAAAGCACGAAAAATGTTAAGAGAGGTGTTAAAAGATGAAACAGATTTACAATTTTGAATTGTATTCACCACCTGTTTTAAATGAAAATATATTAAATGAGAAATTGAAAAAAACAAAACTTAAATATCAAACTTGTATCATTGCTATTGCAGCCCTGCTTTTACAAATTGCTATAATAATGCTAGGTGTTTTAACAATAGAGATATATCCATTTTTTATGATTATAAGTATGTTTTATGTTTTAGTTTCAATTATTGGGGGTAGTGTAGTCGCAGCAATATACGCAGGAGGTGTTATAGTATGATTTATGCACTTATTCCAATATTTATAGCTATTGTTATTGTAATATGTATTCCAGTTATGGTTGGAGTTTATGTATATCAAGATGCAAAGAAAAGAAATATGAATGCGGTTTTATGGACTTTAATAGCTTTAATTGTTCCATCACTGATTGGATTTATAATTTATCTTTTAGTAAGAACAAATTATTCAGATTTAAAATGTCCAAAATGTGATAATACAGTTTTAGAACAATATATAGTGTGTCCAAATTGTGGAAATAAATTAAAATCAACTTGTCCAAGTTGTGGAATAGCAGTAAATCCAGAGTGGAAAATTTGTCCACAATGTGCAAGCGATTTAAGTTTTACAAAACAGGATTTTACCCCACCTTATCATATAAAAGATAAAGCTCTTTGGAAAATTCTTTTAGCCATAATTTTAATACCTTTAATTGTTATATTTTTAATTATTATTATAAATTTATCTGGAATTCCAAGCAGTGGTTCATGCTCAATGAGTGAAGTAGGATTTGATGAATATTTTAATGATGAACTTATATCTGAGGATACAAAAGATTATGTTAAAAATTGGCTAGAAAATGCAAGTGAAAATAATGTTTATGCATTGTGTTATGAATACTCGCTTAATGAAGAAAATAAGGATTATTATTATTTAATTTATACACCTAGTGGTGGCGGGGCAAAGGATATATCTTTAGGACAGAGTGCAGGTTTATTATCGCCAAAAACAGAAATAAATTTATGGAAAACAGAGAATAAAGAGGGTTTATACAGCCTTATGATATCAATTAATGATAATAAACCAAAGATTGAGGTTACAGTGGAAGATAAAAAAATGCCAATAAATATTACTATGGTGGATTTTAATCCAACATAATACCTCTTTGTAAATAAGAATAAACAGTCAAATTTTGGCTGTTTATTTTTTTGCTTATATAATGGAAATATAATAAAAATATGATATAATTATGTAAAATTGATTGTTATAGGAGTATTTATGAACCCGATTTTATCTAAAAGAGATTTAATAGATTTTACCATAGATGATAAAATCGTAGATAAATTTGAAAAAATATTAAGAGTTCACAATATAAGTGATAGAGAAAATGCTTTTAATAGACTTATAGCACTCTTGGTATGCAAGCTTGCTGATGAGATACAGAATAATAATATATTAGACTTTCAGTATATGGATAACATAGATACATATGAAAGTTTATATGAGCGTTTAAATAAACTCTATAAATTTGGTATGAAAAATATTTTAAATCAAGAAATACAAGACTTAGATAGTTTTAAGTATTATTCTAACAATCATTTTGCGTTTATAGAAATCTATGATATACAAAGCTTTAATAAAAACGGTAAAATACTTGTTGATGTTGTTAGACTATTTCAAAATTATAGATTTATTTGCCAATCTAATAAGCAGTTTTTAGGTGATTTATTTGAAAAAATATTAAATAAAGGTTTTAAACAAGACGAAGGACAATTTTTTACACCTATACCTATTGTTAAATTTATATTACATAGCTTACCGCTAGAAAAATTTAAAAATCCTAAAATAATCGATTATGCCTGTGGTTCAGGGCATTTTTTAACCGAAGCATCAAAAGTATTAGCCGATAGTAATAATATTTATGGAATAGAAAAGGATTATAGATTAGCTAGAGTGTCAAAAATAGCACTTTTTATGCAGTCAGCTATAAATAGTAATATTATTTTAGGTGATGGACTTGAAAACCATGCTGAAATAAAAAATAATAGTTTTGATATTTTAGTATCAAATCCACCTTATTCAATATCAGGCTTTAAAGCTTATTTGAATTTAGAAAATATAGATTTAAAGTTAACTAATAAAATAGGTGATAATAGCGGAGAAATAGAAGTTCTTTTTGTTGAAAGAATGGTTAGTTTGCTAAAAGAAAACGGTATAGCATCTATAATATTGCCATTAAGTTTATTAGATAAAGATTTAAATAGTTATATAAGTGCAAGAGAGCAAATTTTAAAAAATTTCTATATAAGAGCTATTGTCAAGCTTACAAGTAAAACTTTTTCAGATACATCTAATAATACAGTTATATTGTTTTTAGAGAAAAAATCAAAGATATATGATAATCAATATTATAGTAAGTATTTAGAAAAAATAGGTGTTTCAGATAGTGAATATCAAACATTTTTAGCGGGAATAAGTGATATAGAAGCTTATTGTGATTATTTTAAAATGTATTATGATGAGTTAATGCAAAGTACAGAGATAAAAAATCTTATCAAATCTAAAAAATATAAGCTTTTAAGCAAAAAAGAACAAAAAAATGAAATAAAAGCTAGATTTTACAGCTTTGCTAAAGCTATTGAAGATGAAAAGTTATTTTATTTTAATCTAACTAATAATGACCAAACTATTATAATAAATATTCCAGATGATAAACAAAAAGAAATACTTGGGTATGATTGGTCTAATCGCAAAGGCTCACAAGGAATAAAAATTTTATCTTTAGGCGGTAAAATGTATTGTGATAATGATAGAAATGCACAAAATACACTAGCTTATATTATAAAACAGGCATTTTATAATGAAAATCCTCAAATAAATAATGATTTAAAGCCTTATATTAATATTGTAAATACATCAAGTTTGCTTGATTTTACAAAACCTAGTATAAATAAAGCAATTAAAATAAATGATTTTAGCATAAAAAGTAGATATAAACTTGTAAGCTTAAATGATAAAAGATATTTTTCTTTATTTATAGGAAAGAGAATAAAAATAAGTCAAACAAAAAAAGAAGGTAATATACCAGTATATAGTGCAAATGTTATAGAACCACTTGGATTTATAGACGAGCTTTTAATAAAAGATTTTCAAAAAAATTCAGTGCTTTGGGGTATAGATGGTGATTGGATTGTAAAATATATTCCAGCTAATATAAAATTTTATCCGACAGACCATTGCGGAGTATTAAGGGTAAATACAAATGAAATAAACACATATTATTTAGCATTAGTGTTTTTTGTTATAGGTTATGAATATAAGTTTTCACGAAACAATAGAGCGTCTATTGATAAAATAAAGGATATAAAAATACCAATACCACCTTTATATATTCAAGAGCAAATTGCAAATATAAAAGGATTAGATAATTTAAATAATAAAGTGATGTTTAAAAAAATAAAGGATATACTTAAAACATATGGTGTTATATTATAACCTGAAAGGAAGCGTAAAATATGAATAAAAAATTATATTTTAACGGAAATATTATAACAATGGACGATAGAAACCCATGTGTACAAGCAGTATTAACAGAAAATGATAAAATAATAGCGGTTGGTAATTATAATGATTTAGTAAAGATGGCAGATGAAAAGATAAATTTAAATGGTAAGACTATGCTTCCAGCATTTATAGATGCACATAGTCATTTCTCAAGTTATGCTATATCACTTTTACAACCATCAGTAGCTAATTGTAAATCCTTTGATGATATTTTAAATGTTATAGATAATTATATAAAACAAAATAATATGCCAAAAGATAAATGGATAACTATAAAGGATTTTGACCCTAACGAAGTAAAGGAGAAAGGTTATCCAGATGTTTCGGTTTTAGATAAATTTGAAAACCCTATTTTATTAGAGCATAAATCAGGTCATACAGGTGTTTTTAATAGCTCTGCATTAAAAAAATTAAATATAGATATAAATACATCAGTGCCAGAAGGAGGTAAAATAGAACAAAAAAATGGCAAGCTTACAGGATATATTGAAGAAAATGCACTTATAGCTTATATGCAGAAAATGCCAATGCCTACAATGGAAGAAATAAAAGGAGCATATTTAAAAGCACAAGAACGTTATGCTTCTTATGGTATAACAACCGTACAAGAAGGCATGATAATGGACGCTATGGACGATATGCTTGAGCTTTTATGTTATTTGCTTAAAATAGATTTAATTGGTTATTTGGATTTAAGAAATTGTGATAAAACATTAAAAAGGTTTTCAGAGCATATAAATAAATATAAACAACATTTTAAAATAGGTGGTTATAAAGTATTTTTAGATGGCTCACCACAAGCTAAAACTGCATGGCTTACTAAACCTTATGAAAATAGTGATGATTGTGGTTATCCTACATTGACAGATGATATGTTATATAAGTATATAAAGCGTGCAATAGATGAGGATAAACAAATATTAGCACATTGTAATGGAGATGCAGCAGCAGAACAATATTTAAAAGTTTATGAAAAGTTAAAGTGTGATAAAGATATAAGACCCGTTATGATACATGCTCAAATGCTTAGAGCAGACCAACTTCCAAGACTTAAAAAAGTTGGTATGATACCGTCATTTTTTGTAGCTCATGTATATCATTGGGGTGATACGCATATAAAAAATTTGGGCTTAGAGCGTGCAAGTCAAATAAGCCTTGCAAAATCAGCGTTAGAAAATAAAATATTATTTACTTTCCATCAAGATAGCCCAGTTATTGAGCCTAATATGCTTGAAACTATATGGTGTGCGGTGAATAGAAAAACAAAAAACGGTGTAATCTTGGGCGAAAATCAAAGAATTTCACCTATTGATGCATTAAAAGCAGTTACAATAAATGCTGCATATCAATATTTTGAGGAAGACATAAAGGGAAGTATAGAAACTGGAAAACAAGCAGATTTTGTAATTTTAAATGAAAATCCAATAGAAGTTGAGCCAGATAAAATAAAAGATATAATTGTACTTGAAACAATAAAAAATGGTGAGGTTATTTATAAAAAAAGCATATAGATTTTGTGTTATATAAAGCCTTTTAGAGCTTTATTGACATGAAATATTTTGTGGCGTATAATTGAAATTAACAGTATCAATAGTAAAGGAGAAACATATTTGAATGAACTAAAACTTAAACAAAACCTCAAGAAAATAACTATATTTTTTGTTATAATAAGTTTTCTCATATTTGCTTTTGGTGCAGTTGCATCATATTCATTAGACCAAGTATTCAAAGATACAATGTATCAACAGATAAATGCTCAGGCAATACAATATAAAAATAGTATAAATAAAAAGATACAAAGTGGATTGCAAACACTCTATGCTTTAAATAGCCTAATAAGTTTTAGTGAGTATATACAGCCAGAAGTTTTTGAAAATGCATTATATGAGTCAAACAATAAGTTAGTTTTCTTTCGTATGGTTTATTTTGATACTAATGGAGATGGTATACGAGTAACTACAAATGGTGATATAGAAAAAAATGTAAAACCAGAAGATATGAATGAAAACATTCAAAAAGCAATAAAAGAAGCATGGACTGGTGAAACTATCATTTCTGATATTTACTATGATGAAGGTATTGAAAAAAACGTTATAGCTTATGTTGTGCCTGTAAAAAAAGATGATAAAGTAACAGGTGTAGTTGCAGCAAGTCAAAGTATAGATACATTTGGCAAAACTTTAGATAATCAAGGTATTTTAAGTGATAATGGAATAGTTATGCTTGTTGATAAAAATGGAGAAGTATTAACAAGCTCTACTAATCTTTTGAATAAAAATATAGAAGATGTAAAGGATTTGAAATCTATAGATGATAAAACAAAAGATAAAATAATTTCAGGTATATCAAATTTAAAATCATCTAATATACCACTCAAGATAAATGGTTCATTATGCTATGCTATTGTTGAGCCTGTAGATATTAAAGGTTGGTCGCTTGTTATAATTGACAGTGCAACTGGTATTAATCGTTCTATGTATCAGAACATTAATATAACAAGAGTTACAAGTATAATATCCCTTGCACTGGCTATAATATGTATTTTCTCTGGTTATAGACAGATTAAAAAAAGCAATGATAATCTTTTAAAACTTGCATATTATGACAGACTTACTGGTGCATATAATATGGAAAAGTTTAATATGCTATTAGATGAGATGTGGGATAAACAAGACAAAAATAGTGCAGTTGTAGCAATAGATATAAAACAATTTAAGTTTGTAAATGAGATTTTTGGTGAAGATATGGCAAATAAATTGTTGTATCAAATAAAAACCATTATTGATAAAAATATTCATAAGGAAGATGAATTTTTTTGTAGAGAAAATGCAGATTTATTTTTTATATTTATGCGTGAAGCTGAACAACAAAAAATAGTTGATAGAGTAAATGTTTTAATTTCTCAAATAAAGAGTATTGTTTTAAGTAGACATCAACAATATCCTATTAGTGTTTGTTGTGGTATGGCTTTTACATCGGATTTTATTGGCGAAAAGCAGCAGTTTATGACTAGGGTTATGTTTGCACTTAATCGTGCAAAACTTAGCGGTAAAAGTAATAATATAAAATTTTATGATTTGGAACTTCATAAAACAGAGCAAATGCAAAATTATATTGAAAGCCATATGCAAGAAGCCTTAAATTCTGGGGAATTTAAGTTATTTTTGCAACCAAAATTTAAACTTCAAGATGGTAGTTTATATGGTGCAGAGGCTCTTGTTAGATGGAAAACAAACGATGATAAAATGATTTTTCCAGACCAATTTATACCATTATTTGAGGAAAATGGATTTTGTACAAAATTAGACCTTTATATGGTTGAAAAAGTTTGTAAACAGCTTAGAAGATGGATTGATAAAGGATATAAACCTATAAATATATCGGTAAATCAATCTAAACTCCTTTTTTATAAGGAAAATTATGTTGAAAGGCTATGCAATATAACAAGAAAGTACAATATTTCGCCAAGTTTAATAACACTTGAGATTTTGGAAGGTTTAGCACTTAATAATGTAGATGAATTAAATAATAAAATAAGAAAACTCAAACAGAAGGGTTTTAAAATATCTATGGACGATTTTGGAAGTGGATATTCTTCACTTAATACCTTAGGAAACATAGATATAGATGAATTAAAACTAGATAAATCATTCTTAATGATTGCCTCCAACACAAATGGTCATAGACAAAGGCTTATAATGGAGCAAATAATAGTGCTTGCTAAAAAAATGAATATGTACACAGTTGCAGAGGGCGTGGAAACTAAAGAAAATGAACAAATGATAAAAGAGCTTGGTTGCGACTTTGGACAGGGATATTATTATAGTAGACCTATAAGTGCAAAAGAGTTTGGTGAAAAATATATGAAGGAAAGGAAGAAACATGAATAATACTACGGCATATGACACAGTAAAACAATTTTTTGATTATTATTTAACTGAAAGAAATATTGATAAAGTATTATCTATTGTTTCTGATGATATTTATAGCCTTGGAACAGGTGAAGATGAAATAGCAATAGGTAAAGATGAATTTGCTAAATTATTACAACAAGAAATCAAAACATTGCCAACTCCTATTAAATATGAAATTAAAAATTATCATGATAAAAGTAAGATAGATGGCTGTTTTGATTGCTTTTGCAACATGAAGTTGATTATGAAAATATCAAATGGTAGTGAAATACATTATAGTACAAGATTTACCGGTTGTGTTTGTAATGAAAATGGCAAAATGCTTTTACAATCTGCTCACATGTCAGAGGCAAGCAGCTATCAAGAAGAAGGTGAATTTTTCCCGCTTAAATTTGCATCAGAAAAAACAAAATATCTTGATAAAGATGCTAAACATAATCTTTGGGAAATTTTTTGTCAAATGCTTCCGGGCGGTATTATTGGCGGATATATAGAAGATGGGTTTCCTCTGTATATGGTAAATGAATATTTACTTAAAATGGCAGGCTATAGTTCATATGATGAGTTTGTTAAAGATACAAATGGACTTGTTATAAATTCTATGTATGAAGATGACCGCCAAATGGTAGTAGATGTTGTAGCTAAAGCACTTGCAAAAAGTAATCAATATGAGGTTCAATATCGTATGAAAACAAAAGATGGCGGATATATTTGGGTTTACGATATTGGCAGAAAAACTGTTGCTCAAGATGGCAGAGATGCTATAATTAGTATGCTTGTTGATGTATCAGACCAAGTTAAAACCACACAATATCTTATTGATGAAAGCACTAAAGATAGTCTTACTGGTATATATAACCGAAAAGGTGCTGAAAATCGAATTGCTGAGGCTTTAAATAATTCATCAGAAAAGTATGTATTTATGATGGTCGATTTAGATAACTTTAAAATGCTAAATGATGTTTATGGTCATGCAGAAGGTGACAAAGCTCTTTGCTTTATAGCAGACAAGCTTAATAGCTCATTTAGAAAAACAGATACTGTTTGTAGAATAGGTGGAGATGAATTTGCTTTATTTGTCTCTGATTGTTTAGATATAGCACCTATAGAAGAAAAAATTAGAGGTGTTATAAAAGAATACGCTGAAATGATTAAGCAAAATTATCCAGAAAGTAATTCAAGTGTATCATTTGGCGGTATTTGTACAAGCGGAGTAAAAACATTTACAGAACTTTATAAAAAAGCTGATAGTGTTTTATATGAAATTAAAAAATCTAACAAAGGTACATATGCAATAAAAAATATGTAAAAATTTAGGTCTCTGTAGTAAAATATACTATGGAGATTTAAATTTTTATCAAAGGGATAGTTTATATTATGAAATTATTATACGCTGAAGATGAAATTAGTATGTCAGAAGCAGTAGTTGATATACTCCAGTTTCATAAATACTCGGTTGATGCGGTTTATGATGGTTTAGATGCATTTGAATATGCAAAAACAGGTCAATATGATGGCATAATACTGGATATAATGATGCCTAAAATGAATGGACTTGAAGTGCTTTGTGAGCTTAGAAAAATAGGCGTTAAAACTCCTATTTTGCTTTTAAGTGCAAAAGCAGAAGTACAAGATAGAATACAAGGACTTGATATGGGTGCAGATGATTATTTGCCTAAGCCTTTTATAATGGGCGAGCTTATAGCAAGGGTTAGAGCTATGTTAAGACGTAGAGAGCAATTTGTGCCTGATATTTTAAGCTTGGGCAATGTTTCGCTTAATATGCAAAGCCATACTATGAGTGTAAACAATAGTAGTATATTACTTCCAAAACTTGAATATCAAATTATGGAGCTTTTAATGATAAATAAAAATATTTATCTATCATCTGAGGATATCTTAACTAAAATTTGGGGATATGATACAGATGCTCAAATCGGTATAGTATGGGTATATATTTCATATCTTAGAAAACGCTTGCTTTCTATGAATGCAAATATACAAATTGTCGCTAAGCGAAACACAGGTTATTCTTTGGAGGTTATAAATAATGATTAAATCATTGCAAAGGAAATTTATTTTCACTGCAATGATAGCTATATCTATTTTGCTATTATTTTTGCTTGGTGCCATAAATATAGCTAATATACTTCTTGTAAGTGGAGATGTCGAAAGAAATCTGTCTATGATTGCAGATAGAGAGCTTGGAATATATACTTTTCCTAATAAACCAAAGCAAGAGCCAATTTTCTTTCAAAGACCAAAAGAAGATGCATTTATGTCATCTAATTTTTTTATTATAACATATGATAGTAATAATCAGATTATAAATATAGATGCAAGCCGAATACCATCAGTAGATGAAACTGAAGCAAAAGAGCTTGCACAAAGCATAAATAATTCAAAAGGCAGAATAGGAAAATTTAGATATGAAGTAAGAGAAAATAATTATAAAAAAATCATTATTTTCCTTGATACTTCAGCAGAAATTATTTCATATGTAAGAGTATTATTGCTTTCAGGAGCTTTAGGTTTAATATGTTGGGGCTTTATGCTTATAATTGTTATTGTTTTATCTAAAAAAGCAATCTGTCCAATAGCTGAAAATATTGAAAAGCAAAAACAATTTGTTACAAATGCAGGTCATGAGATAAAAACACCACTTGCTATAATTTCAGCTAATACAGAAGCGATGGAGCTTTATAACGGTGAAAATAAATGGACAAAAAATATTAAAAAACAAGTTGACAGATTAAATGGTCTTATGAAAAATTTATTACTTCTAGCTAAAATGGAAGAAAGTAAGATAGTTTATCAAAAATTTTCATTAAGTGAAATGGTTAGCGAGATATCGGAAAGTTTTTTTGAACCTATTTCATTAAAAAATATTGCATTTGAAACTAAAATACAGCCTGATATTATATTAAATGCAAATAGTGAGCATATAAGACAGTTATTTTCTATATTGCTTGATAATGCGGTAAAATATACAGATGAAAATGGTTTAGAGCAATTCCATGACAGATAGCGAAATTATATGGTATAATAAAAAAAAGACCAAGTGGTGAGAAAAATGGTGCCAGTAAACATAAGAAAGATTATAATATCAGATTTGAAAAAAGGAATAAAA
>JAGHIZ010000099.1 GCA_017886875.1 Butyricicoccus sp.
AGGTATATTCCATTTAAAGCGTTATGCACTTGCTACCCCTGGTGTTCCTGCACTGCCTACATTTATTGGTGAAGACCCTAATAATATATTTATAGCAATAGCTACCGTTTGTATTGCTTTTATTGTTAGGAACATTTGCGTTTATATTTATGCTTTTTATGTGGACAGGTATTAAACCATCTGCTGGAACAATTTTTATTCTAATAATAAGTGCTGTTATAATATCTATGCTGTTTTCGGTTTATCTTCCTCAACTTGTTTTATTTAAGCAGTCTAATTCTATATGTTGTGAAGTTAATTTTTTTGCATAAATATAAATAAACAATTTCCAGCAAATAAATAAGATTTGCTGTTTTTTAGTTTAATTTAAAAATAACATAAGAGTATATAATTTTTTAATTCTTAAAAAAAAGCTTAAATTCATTAGTCAAAAACAGTCAAAATGTTAAAAAAATAGAGGAACATTTTACTCCGGAAAAAGAACATTTTACTCCGGAAAAAGAACATTTTACTCCGGAAAAAGAACATTTTACTCCGGAAAACTTGATTTTTTACATTTTATTCCAATCAATCTAAAAGTTTTTAAATTTTGGTTTTTGCAGATAAAAAAATGTGTTTTCAGCCTTAAAAACTTCCGAAAAGCTCTTAAAAAAATTTTAGTTGCGTTTCCAATTAAATCCCAATATATAATCAATAGACTATTAATTGATTATTAATCGCGCGATGGCAGCTTCTTAGAGCTGCCATCATCGTGTATAATATTTGTGAGGCGGCGACCATGCCCATGGTTGCCTTTTACCTAGGTTTTAAATGCCTATAAAAAAAAGAATGGCTTACAGCCCAAACAGAGCCATTCCCCATTTACAGGTTTTTATAACGCCCATGATTTTGCCCCATTTTGCCAAATGCCCGCAAATCGCCCGTATGACGCTCTTTTCCCTCAAAGGTATTCACCGGTTAGGGTAAGGGGTAAAATTAAATCTAGCCCCGTTCTCGCTCTCGTAAAAGGCATTTGCAAAACGCAATTACACTAGAACTGAAAGTAAAATTAAATCAAATAGCAAAAACTGGAAACAAATTAACACTTACAGGCATATAAAAAACAATAATTTCAAAACTAGAAAAGAGGTTCAAAATGAATAAAAAACAGCTAAAAGAGCAACTTAAAACCCGTGCAAAGGACTATTTAAAGCCAGACCGCAGCAAAAAGGGCTATATATGCCCTATATGCTCCAGTGGCACTGGTAAGCATGGTACAGGCATTACAACAAAGGACGGTGTGCATTTCACTTGTTGGAGGGGGTGTTTTCAGTCTGCGGATATAATTGACATTATAGGCTTGGAATATAACATTTCAGATTATAATGATAAGCTGATAAAAGCCGCACAAATTTTCCAGTTAGACGTAAATAAATATACAGATAAACAAAATAATATGCAAAGCAATATTGACGACAAACAAAAAAAGTATTTTAAGCTTTATTTTTCCGAGGTTAAAAAGCTTATAAACAACACTTCATACCATAGAGGACTTAGCGAACAAACACTTGACAGGTTTAATGTTGGATATGACCCCGAATGGGTTCACCCAAAAGCCCCAAATGCTCCGCCATCTCCTAGGCTTATTATTCCCACTGGTGATTTTAGCTATCTTGCAAGGGATACACGCTCAAATTTAACCGCAGAGCAGCAAAAATACAGCAAAAGCAAGGTTGGAAAGGTGCAAATCTTTAATTTACAGGCGATTTATAACGCTCAAAAACCGATTTTTATAGTTGAAGGTGAAATTGACGCATTAAGTATAATTGATGTTGGGGGCGAGGCTATCGCACTAGGCAGCACATCAAATGTTAACTTGCTTTTATCTGAGCTTGAGCAGCATAAGCCGGTCAAACCGCTTATAATTGCAATGGATAACGACACCGCAGGCGGCAAAGCGTCAGCACAGCTTATAGACGGTTTAAATGAGCTTGATATACCTTTCTTTATGTTGGATATTGCAAGCCCATACAAGGACGCAAACGAAGCTTTAAATGCCGATAAAGAAACATTTAAACAAAAGGTTTTAGGTGCAGAGCAAACAGAGAAAAAGTTATTAGATGAAAAAAAAGAGAGCCTAAAAAGGCAATCTGTATTGCACTCTTTAAGCTCATTTTTAGAAGATGTTAGAATTAGAAAAAATACTAATGCGATTTCAACGGGTTTTCAGTCAATAGATAACATTTTAGATGGTGGATTATATTCGGGTTTATATATAGTTGGTGCGATTTCTTCACTAGGTAAAACAACATTTTGCCTGCAAATTGCCGAACAAATTGCAAAAAATGGTCAAGATGTTTTAATATTTTCGCTTGAAATGGCGAAAAATGAACTAATTGCCAAAAGTTTAAGCCGTTTAACCGCTATAAATTCAATAAATTATTTTGATAATACCGAAAAGGCAAAGACAACAAGAGGTATACTTACAGGCGATAAATATGAAGATTATAGCACTTTTGATAATGAAATAATACAAAAAGCTATCAATGATTACTCAGAATACGCACAAAATATCTATATTAGTGAGGGTATGGGCGATATAGGTATAAAAGAGATAAGGCAAAAAGTTGAAAACTTTGTAAATATCACAGGCAAAGCACCAATTATTTTGGTGGATTACTTGCAAATTCTTGCACCAGCGGATATTAGAGCGACCGACAAACAAAACACTGACAAAGCGGTTTTGGAGCTTAAACGCATTAGTCGAGATTACAATACACCTGTTATTGGTATATCGAGTTTTAATCGTGATAACTACACTGCACCGGTAAATTTAAGCAGTTTTAAAGAAAGTGGTGCAATAGAATATTCAAGTGATGTGCTTATCGGTTTACAATATGAGGGAATGGACTATCAAGAGGGCGAAACCGAAAAAAACAGAGAAAAACGCATTAGAGAACTGTCAAAAAATAATATTTTACTTGCAAAACAGGGTAAAACACAGCAAATACAGGTTAAAATCTTAAAAAATAGAAATGGTAGCAAAGGAGATTGCACACTAGAATTTTATCCTATGTTTAATTATTTTATTGACAAAGAATATAACAAAAGACCTGATTACAGTTGGGCAAAAAGTGAAAGCTCTTGGGGGACTTTGCCAACTTTATAAAATTTAATTATCCAGCTTTTTTTCTAAATTTTTAATCATAGCTTTTTCAGTTATTCTTGCTTTTTTACGTTCATTTGTTTTTAATTGAAATTTGGTTTCTTTGCTTATTGTTATAAAAAAGTCGGCAAAAGAGCCTGTAAAATTGATTTTTAAATAACCGTTGTCCAAATAATCTTTAATTGGTGCGTCATCATCTGCAACTATCAGCATATTAAATTCATTATTATTAAAAAATGCGAAATGTGTGGTTTCTAGTTCTTCCAAACATTCTTCAATAGGCTGTTTTATTGTTCGATAAGGGTTAGTATTATTGATTTCACTCGGCAGTTGCAAACGGTGCTGAATTGCCCTTAAACCTATATTAAAATAGCCTTTTTCTTCTATCTGTTTGGTGTTTTGGCGTGCAAGATAGAAGATATAATATAACAAATCGCTTGCTCTATTGGAAAGCCTAAAATAATATAGTGGAAGAATGGTAAAATACTGGGCGATAAAGCCCCAATTTATACGAGGATTTAAATAAATTGTGCATTGTCCACGCTCTATTTTAGCACCTGTAAATAAAACTTCCAACGTTTCGACTATACTTTTACTTTTGTTGGAGTGTTCAATTTGTCCACGCAGTTTTAAACTGGTTAAGATATTCATGCCAGAAGTAAAACCTTTTCTTGCACTTTGTGGGGTTTTATAAAATCCTATATCTATAAGCTCACTAAGTGGAAATGTTACATAATCTTTTGTGAGTTCACCATTATGTAAAGCCTGCTGATTGGCTTTAATAAGCGATAATATAAATAACTTTTTCGCTGGTTTATTACTGCCTGCAAGCTCGTCTATGTCGTTAAGCTCAATTATAACATTTGATTTGGTTGTACTCATAACTATTTGACGCCTTTTTCCATCTTCATAGACTTCTAATTTAGTATTATGGTTTATTTGGCGTTTTCTTGCAGGTAAATCAGCAATATTAGTTCCAGCAGAAAGGGTTTCCATTAAAAGATTGCTTGCAGAGCTATCAGGCACATTATAAAAACTATCTTCTTCCGCCTTTAGTGCCTTGTTAGGCTGCATAATAACATCAATTAAGTTATTATTTTTTCGTTTTAGCACAAAATTTCCCCCTTTTTACTTGATAAAAAGTATAGAATAAATAGGGTCTTGTGCTGGCATTCTAAACGCTTTAAAATCCTTTAATAGTGATTTTACTTCATTTACTTTGTTTTGTGGTGGTTTAATATCACTAACATCAATAGAATAAAAATATTTTTTTAACACTTCAAGTTTGCGTTTTTTAATCTCTGGTGTATTGATATATTCGCCACTTTGTATTTTATCTAATAGGCTTTTTGTTAACTCATTAAAGTTATCTATCTGATTTTGCAGCTTTGTAAAATCACGTTTAAAAATACATATATCTGGTATTCCATATTCTTCCGCAATCAGTTCTAAAGATTTATTATAACCTTTAAGCAAATAATAACTTGTGAAAAATGCCTCTCTAGCTAAGGTTACTATATCAACACTGTTTTCAAACTCTGCATTTTCTTCAAAAAATACCTTGAGTGAGTTTTCTTCAATCATTTCTGGTATAGGCGGTTTGTTATCTGCGTCAATTTTTGCAATATATGTGAAAAATTCTTCTGCAAGCACGCTTTCTGATAAAAACTCCCATAAAATTTTTAGTTGCAACTGAGCTTGCTGAAAATGAGTTTGCGAAATGTTGTATTTAACTGTTATCCAATCATGCACTTCTATATAATTATTGTACATTTTTAGCTGTTTTTTATCGAGTGCATTTATAAGCGTTTGTAATTTGCTTATCTCAATAAATGGTTTTGAATTTGGGTTGCCCTCTAGTGCGTCCTTAAAAGACAATGACATATTTGTTATTTCTATTCGTCCAAGGTCTGAGCCTGTAAATCTTCTTTTATTTAGTAGAGTTTTTACATCTGTCATCGGGTTAAACTCCTTTTATTCTTACGATAAACAAAATTATAGCATTTTATATGAATAATTACAAATTGATTATTAAAGATTTCATATTGACAAACATAGAATATAATATTATTGCACATATTGCAGCTTTAGTAGCTGGATTTGTATTTACTGTTATATTATCAGATGTGTTTAAGAAAAAAGAAAATTGATATGAAAAAATCACCTCTGACTTTATTAATTAGTTTGAGGTGATTTTTATAATTATATTATAATGATTTATTGTTTAATATTAAAAATATTACATTTTATTATAGAACATAAAGCTCTGGTACTTTGGTCTAGGAATAAAGAAATCCAAGCACCATGTAAACCTAAATTCAAAGTGTAAACCAGAATATATGTTATGATTGGACGAAAAACAGCTATGCTTATAAGCGAATATTTAGCTACAAATGCGGTTTGTCCAACCCCTCGCAAAATACCCGCATGAGTCATTGCCTGAGCCTCTGGAAAGCTGACAAGCGATACAAATAACATTATTTCTGCACCTAAAACAAGCTCATTTCCGCCTAAATGATAAAACTCTAATAGATTATTTCTAAATATAAAGCATATTATAAAAGCTATTAAAGCTGTCCATAGGCTTTCTGTTTTGGATATTTTAGTGATAACTTTTATATTTTTTCCGCCTGTTTTACCAAAATCATTGCCAGCTAAAATTAAACTGGCTTTTCCCATTCCCTGAGCAAAACTATAATAAATATCACATAAACCCATGCATATATTATGTATTCCTAAGGCAGATGCTCCTAAATTGGCAATCATACGGGAATATATAAACATACCAACTCTTTCTACTGCTTGCTCAGTAAATACCCCACCTGTTATTGGTAAAATACAGTTTATATATTCCCTTTGTGGAAACCATTTTCCACTTCTTTTTAATGATGCAATATGATTTTTATTTATAAATAAAATTAATGTAAAAATTAATGTGGAAAACGTGCCTATAACTGTACCAATACCAGCACCAACAACGCCCCAATATGGTATAAAAACCGCATTAAATAATACATTTACAGCGTTTCCAAGCACATTAGAAATTAAAACAGATTTAGTATCTCCTAAGCCTGCTAAAATTCCATGAAGTATAATAGCTGGTGCAGAGAAAAAAAGACTAAAAAACCCTAAAACAGCATATTTAGTTGCAAGAGATAAATAATTATGTTGTGCCCCTGCAAGTATTAAAATTTGCTTGCAAAAAATCAGTGTAAATATAAGTAAAATACCAGAACCAATAAAACCTATAAAAAGCGATTGTTTTGCACACGCTGAAAAATTATTATCTTTTCTTTCGCCTTTAAGTCTTGCAACATATGCAGTAAGTGCAACTGCAAAAGACCTAGAAAAGCATAATATAACCATACGAGGTTGAGAAAAAATACTAACTGCTGCAACTGCCAATGTCCCCAATGAAGAAACCATAAATAAATCAACTGCTGATAAAAGCATTAAAAACAGCCCCTCCAAAGCGGCAGGGGCTGCAAGAAACCAAAACTTTTTACGCTCGTCCATAAGCTATAAGTGCGTCACCCTTTTGAACACCAAGTGCAGTGGTATAGTATAAAACAACTCCGTCAAATTCAGCAAAAATGCATCTTTTATCATTTGCAGTCTGGAACACTCCCAATAAATCCCCTTGTTTTATTTCTTCGCCTGCTTTTTTATTTGTATACCAAAATCCATTACATTCTGTTTCTTCATACACTGCTATACTAATTTCTGTTTGGTTTATATTATCATAGCTTTTATCTATTATATTAAGATATGACATAATGCGAAAAATATCTTCTATACAAGCTGAAACTTCGTTTTCCGACCATAAACCGCCAAAACCACGTTCAATTAAAAGTGATGGAATACCTTGTTGTACAGCATAACTGTATAAGCCGTTTTTTGCAGTAGATTTGACTCTATATGGCACAGATAAACATTTTGCCGCCTCAAGAGCTTTTTCATTTACTCTTTGTTCTCCTGCTACTGGAAAAAATACAAGCGGAAATAATTCTTCATTTATATCACCACTATGTAAATCAATTAAAAAATCAGCATATGGATATAAATATGTTTGTACAGCGTGTGCAATAAGTTTTGAGAGTGTACCATTTTCATCTGCTGGAAAAACTCGATTTAAATTTTGATTATCTTCTGGTACAACCTGTTTTGCACCGCTAAAAAATCCGCTTTCATTTACTATTGGCACTAAAATAATATTTCCGCATAATTCTTTTGGATTTATTATATTTTTAAGCCTTTGAGCGGCTTCAATACCTACATATTCGCAGCCATGAACTCCAGCGGTTATAACAAGTGTTTTACCCTCTTTTTCACCACAAAAAATGCTTGCTTTTATTGGATTTGAATTTATAACAGGAATTTCAATTTCTTTCTTTTGTCCATAAGCTATCTCATGTCCACAAAGAATCATACAGCTTCTTCCTCCTGAACATCAAAGACAACAATAGACTCAAGCAGTTTTCTTGCATATTCATCTTTTGTTTGCCCTATTTTATCCACAGGTAAATACTCAGTAACACGACCTTGATATAAAAATAGTACATCATCACATAAATATGTAATAGAAGTTAAATCATGGGTTATAAAAATATAAGTAAGATTTAATTTACTTTTTAAATCTATAAGTAAATCCATAATTTGAACCTGTGTATGTGCATCAAGTGAGGAAATTGCTTCATCAAATAAAATAACTTCTGGTTTGCAAGCAACTGCCCTTGCGATACATACTCTTTGCAGCTGTCCGCCAGATAATTCATGTGGAAATCTCTCATAAAAATCAGCTGGTAAACCTACAAGTTCAAGTAATTTTATAATTTCCTGTTTTTTGTCTAGCTTTACTTTCTCACGACGTTGACGAACAATTAACCCCTCGTTTATTATATCGCAAACTCTAAAACGTGGATTTGCAGAGGTTGTATAATCTTGAAAAACTATACTGAGTTTATTTTGAAGTGTTTTTTTACCCTTGCGAGAGGCGTATACAGATACACCATCAATTAAAGCTTCACCGCTATCTGGTTTTAAAAGCCCGCAAAGCACACGCCCCATAGTGGATTTGCCGCTACCAGACTCGCCTAAAACGCCTAAACATGTGCCTTTTTTAACATCTAATGACACATCAAATAACACTTGCTGTCTTGTATGACCAAAAATTTTATCCTGTCGTTCACTTTTGAAACTGACACATACTTTTTCTAATTTTAGCATTTTTTCCGCCCTCCAGTACTTGTCTATACTTTCTCATAACATCACATCGTTTTTCAATTAAGAGCTTAGTGTATTCATCTTTTGCATGATTTATTATGTGGCTAAAATCGCCCTTATCTACAACTAAACCCTTATTTAAAACAACTATTTTATCAGCAACTTTTGAAATAGCGTTTAAATCATGTGATATAAAAATCATAGCAACACTATGTTCATTTTTTATTCTTATAAACTCATCTAAAATTTCAAACTGAGTTATTGCATCAATCGCAGTTGTAGGCTCATCAGCTATAAGTAAATCTGGTGTCATAGAGGTTGCAATACCTATCATAATACGTTGAAGCATACCGCCAGAAAGCTGATGAGGATATTTTTCCAGCACTTCTTCAGGATTTCTAATCTGCATTTTATTTAGCATAGCTATTGAACGCTCTCTAATTTCACTAGATGACCATGAGTTATGTGCTAAAAATGTTTCGGAAATTTGATTTCCTATTCTGTAAAGTGGGTCAAAACAAGTCATAGGATTTTGAAGCACAATACCTACTTTACCGCCTCTAAGCTTTCTAAGCTCCTCTGGATTTTTTCCTATAAGCTCATCGCCTTTAAACTTGGCACTGCCCGAAACATTAAAGTTTTTATCTAAAAGTCCCATAGCAGCTTTTATTGACATGGATTTACCGCTGCCCGATTCGCCCAAAATGCCTAAACATTCGCCTGCATTTACTGAAAATGATACACCTTTTACAAGTTCGGTTTTTTGCTTATTATTTAAAGATACTTTTATATTTTTAAGTTCAAATACTGCACTCATTATTGCTTTACCTCCTTAGGGTCTAATACATCACGCAGAGCATCACCCATTAGGTTAAAGCAGCAAACTAGTGCTACTATTGCAATACCTGGAGCAATCATCTGTACAGGATTGCTTGTTAAAACCTCTTTTGCTTCGTTAAGCATTGCACCCCATTCAGGAGTTGGAGCTTGTACACCTAAACCTAAGAACGAAAGTGTGGAGATATTGATAATTGCCCAGCCTACATCTAAGGACGCTAAAACAGCTAAATCTGATGTTATAGATGGAAGCAAATGTTTAAATAATATAAAACGCTCTGGCATACCTACACATCTTGAAAACTGAACAAAATTTCTATCTCGGTACTGCATAACACCAGTTCTAATCATTCGTGCATACCATGCCCATTTAATAAAAACATTAGCGATAATTACATTTTGTACACTTACACCTAAAAGAGCAACAACCGCAAAAACCATAATTTGGCTTGGAAATGAAAGCATAATATCAACTACACGCATTATAATTTCTTCAACAATGCCACGAAAATAACCAGCAATAATGCCTAAAATAGCACCTATACCAATAGTTCCAAGCATGGTTAAAATTGCAAGTCCAAGTGTCGGACGTATACCATAAATCATACGAGAAAGCACACAACGTCCTAACTGGTCAGTGCCTAAAGGATATTCTAAGCTATAATCTGCAAATTTATTTATAATATTTGTTTCATAAGGGTCATTTGGTGCTATAACTGGTGCAAAAATGCCAACAACTGCAACTAAAAGCACAATAAGAACAGTTATAACAGCGGTTTTATTTTGCAAAAAGCGTTTTCCCATTTTTCTTAATTTTCCTTTCTAAGTCTAGGGTCGGATACTGTCTGTAAAATATCAAATAAAAGGTTAAACAATACAAATAATACGCCTATAAGCAATACATATGTTTGAATTACTGGATAATCTCGATTGAAAATAGAGCTTATACAAAGAGTGCCAAGCCCTGGCCATGAGAATACATTTTCAACTACAATAGTACCTGAAATAAGCTGTGGAATACTCATACCCATAGCAACTATACATGTATGCATTGAATTTTTAAGAATATGTTTAACTAAAATAGACTTTTGAGGAAGTCCTCTAACATTTGCATATAAAACATAGTCTTGCTTCATATTTTCAAGCATATTATTACGAATTAAACGGATATATGTAGAAATATAGCTGAGTGCAACTGTAAAAGCTGGTAAAATTAAATGCTGTGGTGTGCCACTGCCATTGGTTGGCAACCAGCCAAGCTTTACACCAATTCCCCACATCAAAAGCAGACCTACCCAGTATGGAGGCATTGCGGTGGATACAAATACAATACCTCTCATTACTCTATCAAATACACCGTCTTTATAGACTGCACATAGAAAACCAATTGGAATACTAAGCACCAAAACAATAACAAATGATGCACCTGCAAGCTGTAATGTTGCTGGTAAAGACCTTAAGAGTTCGCCTGCTACTGTACGAGCAGGGTTTACATAACTTATTCCAAAATCACCTTTTAAACAGCCTACAAGCCAATCAAAATAACGCACAATAAATGGTTTATTTAGACCAAGCATTTCCTCCATTTCAGCAATAGCTTCTTCTGTTATAACAGGCATTTGCTGAACTCTAAGTGCAACTTCTGCTGGATTTGATGGAATTAAGTTTATAAACATAAAACACACAAAGGAAATTGCAAGCAGCAGAGGTATTGCAAGCAGCAATCTGCGAACAACA
Source organism: Butyricicoccus sp. (assembly GCA_017886875.1). Taxonomy (GTDB): domain Bacteria; phylum Bacillota; class Clostridia; order Oscillospirales; family Butyricicoccaceae; genus Butyricicoccus_B. The sequence continues at coordinate 10,943 of JAGHIZ010000099.1, forward strand.
TATCTTTTCATATATTTTACCTTTCTATAAATATTTTTTGATTAAAACAGCCGTTTCAATAATAGAAACGGCTGTAAATTAAACTTACTCAAAATACATATCTGCAAATGGTACATCATATTGGTCAGTACCAAAGTGTACCCCCTGAAGGTCTGAAGTATAAAGAGCTTTATTGCACTCATAAGTTAGTGGAATATACACAGCGTCCTCATGCAGACGAGTTAATACAAATGTATATAACTCCTGTCTTTCGGTTTCATCTGTACTTGTTAAAATATCTGTAATTGCCTTGTCAATTTCAGCCTTATCCTCTAAACCAAGCTGTGCAGCATAGTCACCATAAACAGGTGCTCTCATAGCAGCAAGTGATGATTGTGGGTCATATGGCATGCCCCAACAAATGTTAAATACCATATCAAAGTTACCAGCCTTCATACTATCACGATATGACTGTTCTTCTTCACCATGAATATTGATAGAAATACCAAGTTTTGCATATTCACTTTGTAAATA
>JAGHIZ010000100.1 GCA_017886875.1 Butyricicoccus sp.
CAAGCAATAGTTAGTATAATCAAAAATAAAGTTGAAGAAGAAATGTCTTCATCAGAACATGAACAAACCACCAAACAACAAACCTTGCCACGTTGCGAAAGTGCCAAAACAAAGAGTTACTACATTATTAACAACAAACTTGCAAACCGTATAAATCCAGTTATGGCTAAAGGGATTGACGGCATGAACTTAAATGTAGCAGATAAGAAATCAGAAAAGCCTATTTATACCGCTTGTATTATCGCACTTGATGACAATAATGTTGAACTATCATCACAAATTAGCAACTATGAAATGTCAATATACAACGCCATTTCTACATATACAATGCACTACGGAATAGATAAGCCGATAACGCTAGAAAATATTCATCGTATTATGGTGGGAGATACCGAAAACGCAACACCTAGCAAAAAGCAAATCAGACAGATAAAACAGTTTATTGATAAAATGCGTGTGCATTTAGTAAAAATAGACTGTACAAACGAGGTGAAAGCATACAAGAAAACACATTTAGCAAGTCAATATGACGGTTTACGTGTTTCGGGAAAGAATGAAAGATTTTATTACGACACTTATTTATTGGCGGCTAGTTGGGTTACAGCCGTATCTGGTAGAAATGAAGTAACAGCCTTAAAATTATTTGAAAAGCCTGTACTACTTAGTTATGCCGAAATCAGCGGGCAAATCTTAAATATTCCGTCATATCTTTTGGATACTAAACGCATACAGTCTAACACAGAAACAAATTTAATCATAAGAGATTGTCTGTTAAGGCGAATTGCAACAATGAAAGGCACAAACAACATGAAACAGCAAAACATCAGATTGCATAGCTACACAAAGAACGGTGAACACAAGCAAGGTTTATACGAACAAGTAACCCAAAACCCAAACACAGACAAGAAAGAAACCGACCTTATAAGAAAATCAGCGGTTAAGTATTTAGACTATTGGAAAGAGTGCGAGTACATAAAAGGATATGAATTTTTGAAAGATGGGCGAACAATTTCCAGTATAAAAATCATACTCTAGGTACTTAAATTTTGGGCAATTTTTCGGGACTATAGGGCAATTTTTCGGGACTATGTGGGCAATTTTTCGGGACTATAGGGCAATTTTTCGGGACTATGGACAACTGTCCACGAACTCAAAAACCCCCACTTTTCGACCATAAAAATTATCTAAAATCTTTAATTTTGCAATTTTGCAAGGTTTAAAGCATGAAAAAATTTTTGCCGAAAATGAGCGGTAAGTACTGTAAGTATACTGTAAGTACTGTAGCAGCACGCCCGCCCCCTATTTACAAGGGGCGGTCATGCTATTATGATAACCGCAAAGGTTAAAGCCTTGTCTTTATCCTTGTAAAAAAAAGTAGTTACTCAACCCCCCAGCCGAGCAACTACCACCAATAAAACAGACGAACCGAAAGGGTTACGCCTTACCCTTTCAGTTTATCATACTACAAGGCGTATATCAACTGAAAGGAATGTATAAACATGACACGAGAGCAAGCACGACAGATAGTTATTGACGGCTTTAAACGTAGACTACAGCCAGACAAAAGCGGAAAAGGCTATATTTGCCCTATATGCAAAAAAAGCGGCACGGGCAAGACTGGAACAGGTATAACAGAAAACCCAAAACAGCCAAATCGCTTTACTTGTTGGACAGGTTGTTTCACAAATTCCGACGCAATATCTATAACAGCACAACAGTTAGGACTTCACTTTACAGCAGATAAACAAAACAATTATGAAGTTATGAAAGCAGTGTATAGACAGTATGGAATTGGTATAAATGCCGTAGACGGCACAGAACGCCCACAGAGCCACGCAAACGGTCAAGGTAATATAAATACTACCCTAAAAGTAAACGCCCCACAGAGCGAGCCTAGAGCCGATTATACAGCATATATAAAAACAGCCAGTGAAAAATTTAAAGGCAGTAAAGCTGAAACGTATATAAATAATCGTGGTATTAGTACAAGGGTTGCAGAGCGTTTTAATTTAGGCTATAGCGAAAATGAGTATTTCCCAAATAATGAAAGACACCCCGCTTTAATAATTCCTGTGGGTACAAGTTTTTATATCAAGCGTAATATAGAGAACGGGGCAAGGTTTAGCAATGTTAAAGGCGGTGCAAGTAATCTTTTTAACAGTAAACCGCTAACTAATCAACAAAACACCCCTGTTTTTATTGCTGAAAGTGCTATTGATGCCTTATCAATCATAGAAGCGGGCGGGGAAGCTGTAGGACTTAACAGTACAAATAACGCTGATTTACTCATAAAAATGATAGATGGTTTAGAGAATTTACCACCTTTTATTCTATGTTTAGATACTGATGAAGCAGGAGATAATGCAACAGAAAAGTTAAAAAATGCATTTAAAGAGAGAAATCTTAGATTTATAGACGGGCGTTTCATTATAGAAAATTGTGACGATACCGACAGAAAAGACGAGAAAACAAAATTAAAAGATTTAAATGCAGCTTTAATGAAAAATCGTGATATTTTTATAGAGTGTGTGGACATGGCAGAGCGTAGAGCATTAAACATTTTACCCGCAGAGCTTGCAGAATATGAGGAACAAAACGCAGCGGGATACTTTGCCGAATTTGCAAATAATATTAAGGCTAGTAGTGATATACAAGCAATTCCGACAGGGTTTGACAGTTTAGACAGTGTATTTGATGGCGGTTTATACTCTGGACTTTATTTTATTGGTGCAGTATCATCACTAGGAAAAACAACATTTTGCTTACAACTTGCTGACCAAATAGCACGACAGAAACAAGATGTTTTAATATTTTCGCTTGAAATGGCAAGAAGTGAATTGATGGCTAAAAGCGTATCCAGACTAACATTTATGAACGCTTTAAATCAAAATATAAATACTAGCAATGCAAAGGCTGTTAGAGGTATTACAGATGGGCGTAGATGGGCAAATTATAGCAAGACAGAAATAGAACTTATAACCCAAAGTATGAAAGAATATGAAAGCCAGATTGCACCAAATATATGGATATTTGAGGGCGTGGGAAATGTTGGAGTTAATGAAGTTAAGGAGAAAGTAAGCCGACATATTTCTTTAAAAGGTCGAAAACCCTTAGTTTTAATTGATTATGTGCAGATTTTAGCACCGATTGACATTAGAGCAACAGACAAACAAAACACTGATAAAGCAGTATTGGAACTTAAACGCCTTAGTCGTGATTTTAGTTTACCTGTTATATGTATATCGAGTTTGAACCGTGAAAGTTATACAGAGCCTATAAGTATGAGGTCATTCAAAGAAAGTGGTGCTATAGAATACGGCAGCGATATTTTATTAGGTTTGCAATATAACGGTATGGACTATATTGAGGGTGAAAAAGACGCAGAACGCCTAAAACGCATTAGAGAAATAAATAAAATAAATAGCGTTAAGGCAAAAACAGATAGCGGAATTGATATACAGCTTAAAGTTTTGAAAAATCGACACGGGAAGAAAGACCAGACAGTAAACTTTACTTATTATCCTGTATTCAACTTTTTCTCTGAACAAGAAAACGATTTCAAAGAAATTCACATACAGACACCATTTGACATAAACCCAGATAATGTTATGTAAGTATATGGCGGGGCAGTTGAACCCCGTCATTTTCTTTTATTAGATAAAAAAGCCAGTCACCAAACCCATAAAAAAGTTTAACAACTAGCCTTTAATCTGTACAGCTACAAGTATATTAGAGTAATGGCAAAAAACAAAATATTTTATACGAACAAATGTTCTATTTTATTTGCAAAATAGAAAGAAAAATGATATAATATATATGTAAATAAAGAAAATAGCCGTATAAAGGAGCGTGAAAGTTATGACAGATACGGCAAAGCAAGCTAAAAACAAATATGCTAGAGAATGGCGAAAGAACAACCCCGAAAAGGTCAAAGAATATCAAGAAAGGTATTGGAAAAAGCAAGCGGAAAAACTACAAAGTGAGGTGAAACAGATTGAACATTGCTGATTATATTCCCTATGGGAGAGGAAATGCAGTTACCAATAGCTATTTAGGTAGTTTATTAGGCTTATCCCGTAGAGAGGTTGAGAAAGCTGTACAGGACGCAAGAAAGCAAGGTGAACCGATTATCAGCGATAATGTGAACGGTTATTACATGGCAACGTGTCAACATGATATTGATATGTTTTATAATTCCATGCGTCACAGAGCTTTAGAAGTGTTTAAGACCGCTAGAGCTGTAAAGAATATTAAACTAAACGAAAGGATTAGCTAAAATATGACATTTGCAAAAGACCTAAGAGCAACAACAAAGCAATATCTTGATAAAATTGGAGTTAAAGACGCAAAAATTAAAGAACTCAACGCAAATAAGGAAAAATACACTGATGATTATTTAAAACAATGTATAGACATCATACAAAAAGAAAAAGCCGAAATAATAGAAAAAGCTAATTTTATGATTGACCTTGTTATAAATGACTACAAAGAGAGTATACAAGACCTTGATATTTTAGACGGTGAAAAACTAACCGCTGATGTTAAACTGTTAGATGGTAAGATAAAGCTAAAAAAGCAAGACCTTGAAGCAATGTTTGATAGAGCAATGACAGCAAAGAATAGAACCATGTTAAGACTTATAACAGACTATTCAAAAGAGTTTAACTTGCCTATCAATCGTACATATTATACGGCATGGGACAAAATACAAGGGGCTAACACTCTAAATTACTGGGCAAAATGTGCAGTGTCGCAAGGTCGATACATGGACTTCTTCACAGATGACCAGTATTTTAATAATTCAATTCCAGACGCAATTAGGGAGGATTAAGCAATGTGTAAATGCGGAAACAATGAAAAGTGCGAAAACTGCAAAGGCATAAAAAAAGGCTGTGTACAGCGTGAAGTATTGGACGGCATAGCAGAAACTTTTAACGATACCATTAGAGCTAGAAACAAGGAAAATCGACAGTTAAAAGTGTTATCATGTGTATTAGCCGTTTGTTTAGTTGGTGCTGTAATTGGCTTAATAGCCTTGTAACAGCTATATAACAGGAGGTTTGAAACAAAGGTGCTATGAATGGAAAGCAAAAGGGAGTTATAAATTAAAGGCAGTTTGTGCGAGAGTGTGCAAGCTGTCTTTTATTGTGCCTTAAACCTTACATAACCTAACATTTAAGATTTATTACAATCTTACCTTTACCACTACATATAGTATTTTAATCAATAATTTATACTATATGTAGTATGTTGTAGGAGAGGGGAAATTAACGCTTTCCCAAATGGTCGTAATAATTTTACGAGTGGTTTATAAAAAAATATTGTGAACTTACTCAGATATTAGCGTATTCAAAACATGAACAGGTGTGATTTAAAATCACAGCCTTAGAGCCGACATTATGGCGGTATAAACCAGTAAAATAAATAAGTCCAAACAATTCCCTATTGCAAAGGACACCCTAAAGCAGGGCAACCTTTGAGGACGTTCCAAAACAGAACCCCCGTTTTGTGGACGTATAAGCACGAAATACAACAAGCCTACTGAATGTATGTAAATTAACGGCTTTATTAAGGGAGTAGCGAAACACGACACCCTTTAACCACGTTTAACCAAAACACAACTAGACCGTCCAAAGTCGCTGATTTTATGGACAAAACCGACACCATAAAAAAAGCAGTACCAAAATTAACATGGTCGTTTGATGTTGTGAAAACTTGAGGTTTTGCTGATACCATGAGAGAACCCAAAGCCGAAAGACAAGGCACTTTATAAAGTGTAATAACCCATTATAACACTTTCACATGGTGCAAAGATGTTATGACGTGGGGCGAAAAGGGGAGAAATGACGAACATAAAAAAATTAAATATGCAACTAAACGCAACAGAGAAAAAACAATATAGCACTTCATCAGCGGTTTAGAAGTCCGTAAAGTGGACAGCCGAAAACTAAAATAATGATTTATTGCTAATGTCGCAGAGTGCGACAGCAGATTATAACGAAAAATAACGCTTGAAACTTTTTTTCTTTGCCGTTTTTCCGATAAAATTCCACTAAAGGCAAGTAAGACGAAATACAGCAAGGCTATGTTATTTCCTTGTGAATAGCCTATATTTGCCCCGTTGAGCCAAAAACAAAGCTGTATCAATACTGATGTATCAGCGGAAAAAGATATTTCCATGAAGATAAAAATGCAATGAAAGTCGTATCTGTGCATTTATATTTTTTAGTCAAGCATTAACGCTAAGGCGGTTTATTTGCCTTGTATGAGCTTTTAAGGGTGTAGAGGTCAACTTTATACGCACAAGGGGCATAAACAACGCTAGAGGGCATTATACGGCATTAGAAAGCGTTAAAGGGTATAACCCACAGTTACAACCTTGAGCCGTTGAGCATAGCAGAGCAAACGACCATTAAAACCGCCATAAATAGCTATATATGGGGTTATAGAGCATGTTACAAGATAATTATTTTATTGCATGCAATGTCAAAATATTATAAACAATAAAATGTTGTATTTAATTATTTAATCAATCACTCTAAATGTTGTAATGCTATATTATGGTATATTCTTAAAATAAGTCATATTTTAAAATATAGCGTGAAAATAGCAAATAATATGAATTTTATTTAACATTTAAAGCAAAATAAAGCTAAATAGTAGAAATATTACACAAAACATACAATAAAATCAGAATATATGCAATATCTAAAAAACAGAATAATTATATTAAATGTTTTATTTCCAAAATGATTAAAACAGTTTAAATGTAATTAGAAAATTATTTTTAAAAATTGGTGAAAAGATTTTTAAAAAGCATAATTTTCATATAAGAACAATACTTACATATTAGCAAAAGTTAGGAAATTGGATAACAAGCAGACCATAATTCAAAAAATGGATATTTAGTATTAAATCAAATGACCATTAAATTTGATACTGTTTTGTGTTGCGTGTCGTGGTCAATCTATATCAATTTTAATACTTTGATATCATATATTACTTTTAATACTAAGCTTCAATCTATATAGCTACATGACGAAATGAATATATTTTATAAAGTCGTTTAATTGATACATATTTTAAACATTTAAGGTCGATAATGTCGTTTTATATCGCATAAAAAGTTTTAAATTCCTCTCTTACCCCGCTTGTAATTTGTTATACAAAGTAGTATAATTTAAGCACAGAAAATAAACAATAAAAGGCAGGTGAAGAACCTTGAAACGTGACGCACTTATAGCGGTTAGAATACCCCAAAGCCGCAAACAAATACTTGAAGAATGGGCGAAAGAGGACGGTTGCACTTTATCAGACTTGATAAATAATTTGATTGAGAACAGACTACAGCGAGAAAAACGACACTCTAGAAAAGCAAAAAATACGAAAGTAGGTGAATAAAGGTGAATTATTTAAACTCAGATAATATTTGCATTAAGGAATTTGATGTTGAATTTTATAACAAAGAGAATATTCCTGTTAATAAGAAAATTTTAATAGACCTTACCACTATAATGAATGATGAAAATTTAACAAAAAAAGAAATCAATCAAGCAATAGTTAGTATAATCAAAAATAAAGTTGAAGAAGAAATGTCTTCATCAGAACATGAACAAACCACCAAACAACAAACCTTGCCACGTTGCGAAAGTGCCAAAACAAAGAGTTACTACATTA
>JAGHIZ010000101.1 GCA_017886875.1 Butyricicoccus sp.
ACGTGGAACTCCTATTGGAACAATGGATATGTTAATTGCAGCTCATGCAAAAACAGAAAATCTTATTATTGTAACAAACAATGTAAGAGAATTTGAAAGAGTACCAGATTTAAAAATTGAAAATTGGTTGATATAAAAATTATGTAACAATTTTAATAAATTGTTACATAAAAACTATAAAAGAACAAATTAAGAAAGTTGCATAAAAATATCAAGTATAATCTTTGAATAAAATACAAAATTATATTCTATATCCATTTCTGTGGTACAACCATTGAATTAATCAAATAAAAGGGTTACTAATTTGCTCACTCAATACATAGCTACTGAATATAAGTTCCAAAAGATTAAGAATTGTTAAGATTTATTTAAAGATAATTAAGGATTAAGATGTTATTATTAGATTATGATGAATTGTCAAGATAAAAGAGACAGTTTATGTAGAAGAATTTCGTAAGCAGATTTCCGACTTAGACATTTGCGAGGTCTAGAATTTATAAGATATAAACCTGTTTGTAAATCTTTATTTGAAATTTTGATTAAATTGGTTTTCTGATGAAAGAATTCTCTTAGTAAACTGTCTGAATTTTTAACTGTGCCCCTTTGTCAAAATGAATAAAGGTGAACAGAATAAAACCGAATATTTAAATCATAATTATTTGATTAACACAATTTTTAGTAAGATTAAAATTGGAAATATTGTTTATAGAATGAGAAATAATAAAAATTTATCAACAACAAGAATAGCAAATTTTTTTTGGAATATGTTATAGGTCAAATGAAGTCTGAATTCGAAAAAAAGTAAAGCAAACATTAACAATTAATTTTGCTTTAATTAATTGTAGATTATTTAAGTCTATGATTATTAAAAATACATAACACAAGGAGGAAAATAATATGATTAAGGTATTAGAAAAAGGCGTATTGTCTTTTGGTGAGCCTAATTTCTGTGTTTACAGTAACTGTGTATTTAAGATTAAGTAAGTGAATACAAAGATTAGTTATACCAAGAAAATAGCTGTTGATACTTACTTTTTTTACACAAGTGTCAACAGCTAAATTCAATTAACATAGTTTTCAAATTTTTTATTATATTATTCAAAAGGGGAAAAAATATGATAGTATCAAGATATAATAAGTTGTTTGAAGTAGATGGTAGATATTTTGTTTATAATTCGTCATCTAAAGCATTATTAGAAATAGATAGTGAGATAAAGTCTTTTTTAAAGGGAGAAACAAAAGAAGTTAATGAAGAGCTTAATGAACTGTTATATAATAATGGTATTTTAACGGAATCACATAACTTTGAGTTAGGTAGAATGATAAATAACATGAATAATGTAAAATATGATACAAAAAGACCAAGTATTTTCTTGTCTTTGACCCCTTCCTGTAATTTAAATTGTACATATTGTTATCAGGATGCAAGAAAAAATTTAGGGGAATGTAATCAATTTTTATTATCTGAAAACTGGGAAGAAATCTTTGGCTATTTGCAAAAGACAGTAAACGAGATGCAGGCTGAAGTCTTAACAGTTTTTTTGTTTGGTGGCGAACCTATGTTGAAGAGTGATATATTAGAGGATTATATAAAAGAAATAAGAACCTTAGAAACAAAGGTAGTTTTGATATTAATTACAAATGGAACATTATTTAATAAAAATAATGTTGACTTTTATTGTAAGAACATAGATTCTATTCAGATTACAATGGATGGGATGAAAGAAACACATGATAAACTGAAGCCATATATAGATGGTAGAGGAAGTTTTGATGTTATTCTAAACAATATCCAGCTTTTGGCACAACATGGCGTTCAGGAATTAACTTTGAGAATCAATCTGAATCAAAATACATTATCATCAGTGTATCAGTTTGTTGATTTTTTGTGTGATAATGGTATAAATAATAATATTACAGCGACAAAATTCGCACCTATTTTTTCTACTCAAGATGAGATTTTAGAATATAGCGATTCAAATCAAGATAGTTTAATGCCAGAATTATTAGGTGACCTGTATGTGTATGCTGCTAGGAAAGGATTAAGGACATTTAAGGATTTCGATAATGGTTTATGTGTAGGAAAGATGCAAAATGGATATACAATTGATGAAAAACTGAATGTATATGCCTGTCCTGGCGTTTTATATCAAAAACCTTGTGCGGTTTTAAATAATAATCAAATTATTATTAAGGACGAACAGTGGTATGAGTTTTTAAATGATAACTCAGATTGTATCAAAACATGTGAGTATGCTCCAATTTGTTTTGGTGGATGTAAATGGTCCAAGGAGTGTAATAAAAAACTTTATGATGCTGCTTTTGAAAAAATATTGCAAGCTTACGTAATCTCTTTTTATATTTAATCCAATAAGGAGCCAGTATAATGGAAAAATGTTCAGATGTTGTGATTGATACAAAAAAGTTGTGTAAACAATATATAAATGGTGAAGTGCAACAATATGTTATCAAAAATATGGATATTCAGATTTTTAAAAAAGACTTTACTGTTTTTATGGGACCATCAGGTTCTGGAAAATCTACATTGCTGCATATTTTGTCTGGCATGGATCAAGCGAGTATGGGAGAAATCTATTTTAAAAATACGAATTTCGCCAAATATTCGGAAAAACAGTTATCTCAGTTTCGAAAATTAAATTGTGGATATGTTTTTCAGCAGATACACCTGATTAGCAGCATGAGTCTTATGGATAATATACTGATCAGCGGACTACTTTCCCAAAAAAATAAAAAACAAGTTTTAGAAAGAGCAAAAAAACTGTTTCATGAGGTAGGTTTGACAGAAAATGAATGGAATAAATATCCGTCTCAAATTTCAGGTGGTCAAATGGGAAGAGCGGGAATTGTAAGAGCACTCATTAACAATCCTGAAGTTATATTTGCAGATGAGCCCACAGGGGCACTTGATTCTACATCGGGAAAAGCTGTTTTGGATCTTCTAACGAAATTTAATCATGATGGTCAGACTATCATTATGGTGACACATGATTTAAAATCTGCCTTGCGTGGAAATCGTATTCTTTATCTAAAAGATGGAAGAATCAATGGTGAATGTATTCTGGGAAATTATACAGGTGAATCAGAGGAAAGAAGAGACAGACTGATATATTTTCTTGAAGAAATGGGATGGTAAGATTATGACAGAAAATATATTGTTGTTAACAAAATCAAATATAAAAAAGAGTATCAAAACATCTGTGGCATTTTTCTTGTTAATTGTAGTTACAATACTACTGTCATATACAGGAAATCAACTGACAGAAGGATTGAAATGGCTGTATGAAAAAAAAATAGCAGAAACAAACAGTGCTGATTTTGCCGCAGTTTTGCCGTATGATTTCTACGAAAAATATCGAATGGAAATAACTGAATTTCAAAAGAAAAATAAAGATATTTCAGAATTGGAAATAACGGATGCCTTATTGCTAAGAAATGTGGACATTAAGACCGGAAACAGAGAAGCAATTAACGGAAGCTGGACTTTTCGTAATGCTGATAGGAAGGAAAGACTTTCTTCGCTTAAAATTATCAGCAGTTTAGATCGTATACCTGAAAATGGCATATATGTCCCTTATGTCTGTAAAACTTTTTTTGGTTTTCAACTAGGAGATGATTTACAAATATTATCCGGAGAATGGCAGGAGACATTTGTAATTGCCGGATTTACGGAAGATGTGCTTTTTGGAAGTCGGTCAAATCTTATTTTTGATTTACCAGAAAGACAGTTTCATGATTTAAAGGTAAAAGCAGGTCAAGATGCTGAAGCAGTAATTGTTTCTATGCTGTCATCAGGGAAATCAGGTGAGATATCCAACAGATTTTCTGAGTTTGTAGCATCTAAAGCTGATGAAATAATCTTTTACGCAAGTTCGGATACTGAATATGTGGAAATCAGCCGAAATAATAACATTAACATTTATGTTACTATTATAAATATTGCTTCGTTCATAGGTCTCTTAATCTGTTTCATTATGATTGGATTTCATATGCGTAATACTTTGGATGAAGATCTAAAAGAGCTTGGCACACTGAAAGCTATTGGATATAAGGGAAGTGAAATTGCAACATCGTATATATTACAGTTTCTTGCATTAGGAGTATCAGGAACCATAATTGGTATTGTCATTTCACAAGTGATTATGCCTGTAATCATAAGTAATATAGCGAACGATATTGGCTTTGAATGGGAAAATCCACCTATAGGTTTCACTTCTATAAGAAACATTCTGGTTATTTTATTACTGATTGCAGCTTTTACACTATTTTTATCAAGAGGGATTATAAAACTTAGACCTGTAGAGGCATTTCAGGAAAGAGGGAAAATATCAGGTTGTAAAAAAAGCCGAATAACGATAGAAAGAATACCTTTTCCCATCAATTTATCCATTACATTAAAGATGATTGATTATGGAAGAATAAAGAGCATTCTCATTAGCATGATATTGGCTGCGATTATGATTGTAGCTGGTTTTGCTGTTATTTTATATGCAAAGTTGGTAGTAGATAAGGATGGGTTATTACAGATTACAGGTGCAGAAGTTTATTCTGTAAATGTTCAGGCAGCACATCCGGAAGAAATAGATGAAATAGCAAATGAAATAAAGCAAATAGAAGATGTCAAACTCATGACAGCGATAGAACCTGGAAGTTCAAGGTTATTATGTGAAGAAAGCATATATGCCTCATTAGCGGTATATAGCGACTATGCATCTTTGGAAAATCCATCACTATATAGTGGACGTTATCCTAAGCATGAGAATGAAGTGACTATTTCCGGAAATTTGTCACAAATGCTAGGAAAAGAGATTGGAGATACCATTAAGATATCCAATATTTTTGAGGAAGATGCAAAAGAAGCAAATTTTATAGTTGTCGGTCTGACGCAGGGAACCTATACAGGCGGACTGGATATATATCTTACAATGGATGGATTGAAGATGATAGAGCCCTTAGCAGAATGGCAGTCAATACATGTGTATTTAGATGAAAAAGTTAATATGGAAAAATATTGCCTTGATTTGAAAAAGCATTTTTCAGAGCGTATATCATATGTTGGTGAATTTGAGAAGATTTTTTATTCCCAGTTTTCTCCAATTATAAACAGTGTAACAGGTATAGTTGTTTTTATCATGATTGGTATATTTCTTTTGATTATCATTATGGGCTTTTTTGTAACAAATTCTATTTTGTTGACACAAAAGAAGAATTTTGGGATAATGAAAGCATTAGGATATTCTACTAGACAAATAATTTCTCAAGCTGTCATGACATTTATGCTTTATGTAGCAGGAGGCAGTATATTGGGGAGTTTCTTTTTATTCTTCTGTGCCAATACAATAATAAGCACTCTGTTCCATGGAATGGGAGTTTATAAGGTTAACTTTTCTTTTCCCGTTATATCGATTGTTACTCTTTTTCTATGCATTGAAGTAGTCGGAAGCTTGACCGCCTTTATTTCGGCATGGAAAATAAGAAAAATAGTTCCATGTAATTTAATAAAGGTAGAATAGAATGTATATCTGCAAAAAAGAGGTTGATATATTTGGTTTATGATTGTCTAATTATTGAAGATGAGGTGCCATTGGCAGAAAATACCTGTAAATATTTTAATCTTTATGATGTTAATGCAGTTGCTGTGTTCAGTATAAAAGAATATTACGAATTTATAAAGGCACACACAGCACGCTTGATTTTACTGGATATTAATTTAGGAGATGGATGCGGATACAATCTGTGTAAGCAGATAAGGGAAAACACACAGATTCCAATTATTTTTATAAGCTGTCAGACGGAAGAAGAGAGTATTTTATTAGGTTTAAATGTCGGTGGTGATGATTTTATATGTAAACCATATTCTTTGCAAATTCTATTGGCTAAGGTAAAAGCAGTATTAAGAAGATTTTCGGATGAACAGCCACCAAAAACCGTTATTTTTGACGACTGCCAGGTAAATATTCAAGATGAGATTATATTAAAAAAAGGACAGCCAGTTTTCTTGAAAAGAATGGAAAAGAAACTTCTGCTATACCTAATTCAGAACAGAAATCGGCTAGTGAAAAAAGAGGAGCTTTTCAAAGAGGTATGGCAGGAATCTTATGTAGGTGAAGGAACGCTGAATGTACATATAAGGAAAATTCGAGAAAAAATAGAAAATAATCCTTCTAAGCCTGAGCACATTATCACAGAGTATGGAAAAGGGTATATATTTTTGCTAAAGGAGAGATAAGTGAAACGTTTTATTATCATTACTTTCAGCTTATATTTTATCGCCTGTATATTTCTAATTTGTATTTTTTCTATGAAATCAGAAAATAAAATTAAGAATACTGAAGCCAATGATATTGTATTCACAATTCAAAGTTATTGGCCGGATGTAGAATATGCTGTAAGAATGATGCAGGTGTATAATATTGATTATATTGTACTCGGAAATGATGGGGAAGAAATCGGTGCCTCAAAAGAAAATCTGATGACAGATTATAGCTATAATTATATTCATAAAGATTATAGTGTAGATATTCTGAAAGATGGAAAAGTACAAGGAAAAATAATTTTTATCAATCATGAAGATTCTGAATTAAAGAAAAAAATAAAAATATGGGCACTGTCACTATTTTCTTTCTTTTTCATAAAAGATATACTGATAGCTCTTTATTTAAAAAAGCACATATTTGTTCCTGTCCAGAAAATGAATGCGTTTGCAAGACAGATTGCAAATGGTAATTTAGATATCACTGTGTGCAGCATTGACAGTAGTTCATTTGGAGCTTTTTCAGAGAACTTTAATATTATGCGAGAAGAACTGATTTATGCGAAAAAAAGAGAACGGAAGGCAGATAAATTAAGAAGAGAAGTAATAGCTTCTATTAGTCATGATATCAAAAATCCGGTTGCTTCTATTCAAGCTATTGCTGAATACCAATCGCTTACGATTCATTCTGAGGAACTACGGCAGGAGTTTCAAACAATTGTTGAAAAAACAAATCAAATTAATGGAATGATTTTCAATTTACATACAAGTATGTTAAGTGATTTAGACAGATTGACAATCTATTTGGAAACAGCAGAAAGTTTTATTATAGAAAAGGCTTTAAAGCAAGCTGATTTTAAAAATAAAGCTGGTGATTTTACAATACCAGAGTGTTTGGTGATAATTGATAAAGTACGTATTTTTCAAATCTTTGACAATATTATTTCTAATAGCTATAAATATGCTGATACAAGAATCGAAGTCAGATCATATTTTGAAGATGATTATCTATGTATTTGTATCAAAGATTTTGGAAATGGAGTAAAAAAGGAAGAAGAAATTTTTTTGACACAAAAATATTTTAGGGGACAGAATGCAAAAGAAAAAGAAGGGTCAGGTCTGGGGATGTATATAGTAGAATCTTTGATAAAGGGCATGGATGGAAAAATATTATGTTCTTCTAAAGAAGGAGAATGGTTTGAAGTAAAACTTTGGCTTGTATTGGAATCTTAATCTTTTGTTTTACCCCACGGCAGGAGGAAAATATGCTGACATACTTCAAAAAAAAATGGTTGTTTTGTAGTTATATTATTTTACTTGGAATTATTGTAGCATTATTATCAATTTTTCAGGGAATAATGCTTCAAATTATTATTGATACAGCGGTCGGAAATCTTACAATTGGTTTCCTGAAGATTATCATGATTGTGTGTTTGTATGTAATAATGAATTATTTGTTTAACCTTTTATATAAAAGAAATTTGTATAAAATAACTACAGATGCTATTGCCCATATTAAAAATAAATTAATAGATTCTTTTCTGATTGAAAAAAATATTGAAAGTCAGAATTTAACTGAAACATTATCAATAATGGAAAAAGATATTTCTCAGGTGTTTGAAAACTATTACATCAATTTTTTTGTACTAATAAACGAGATTATTCTCTTTCTTGTGTCAACTTGTTATTTATGTTTTACTAATATAATTTTGACTATTGTTGTCTTATTTAGTGGTATAGTCAGTATTTTAATTCCACAGATTTTTATACCGCATGCACAGAGAGTAAATGCAAGTTATCTTAATGCAAATAAAGAATATGTCCATAATATCAAAGAATTAATTAATGGTTTAACCACGATTAAAATATTTGATTTGGATGATGAAATAAAAGAAAAAGTTCAAGATTCAAACTTAAAATTAGAAAAAAATCACAGATATCAGATAAATTATCAGGCATTTATTGAGTGTTTAAGCAGTTCAATGAGTTTTTTTGCTCTTGTATGTAATGTGGTATTTGCTGGATATTTATCTTACAAAGGATATTTTACAATTGGAACAGTATTAGCAGTTATGCAGATTATGAACTTTGTAATGTATCCATTGATGCAGATTCCAAGTATAATCATTGAAATGAAGTCTGTAAAGCCAGCAATTAATAATATTCAAAAATATATATGTGAAAATGAATATGAAAAGAAAGAAAATGTAACACAAGATGTATTTAACTCTTTGAGTTTTGAACATGTTTCTTTTAAACTAATTGGTGCAAGAGAGTTTATTGTTGAAGATATAAATATAAGCTTTGAAAAAGGCAAAAAATATGCAATAATAGGAAATAGTGGAAGTGGAAAAACTACTTTATTAAAGTTGATTTTAGGATTTTATAAAAATTTTGAAGGGAATATACTTATAAATAATGAGAATCTGAAAAATAAACCTTTAAAGCAATGGCGTAGAAATATAACGGTAGTAGAGCAAGATATATTTTTGTTTAATGATTCTATTCAATATAATATTTGTTTTGCAAAAGAAAATCCATATGTTAATTTATTTGATTTAATAAATTTGGTGGGATTGAAAGATTTTATTTTAGCAAAAGAGAAAAATATTGATTATGTAATAGATGAACATGGAGCAAATATATCAGGAGGGGAGAAAAAACGCTTAGCAATGGCACGTGCATTATATAAACAGTCAAAGATAATATTGGCAGATGAACCAACTTCAGGATTAGACGCAACAAATGCCAAGCGTATAGAAGATATTCTTATTAATTGTGAGCGAATGGTAATCAATGTAACACATAACTTAGATAAAGAAGTTTTGCAGAAATATGATGAGATTATATGTATGAGAAACGGAAGGATTGTTGGAATCGGTGACTATGAAACTCTCTATACTCGAAATTCATACTTTTATAAATTATGTAATGACTTTAAAAGCGAGAAACAGATATAACTAATGATGCAAATGTGATTATCGTTGATAGTTTGGATCAAATATGTGTGATGAATAAAACTAAACCATATTAAATGGAAGAGGTAACAGAAAAAATTTAGAAGAAGTAATTATCTGGCTTTAATATGAATTTTATATTTTAAAGCACTGCATAATAGTCAATAAAGTGGACAACTATAATTAATTAAAGAATATAAATTCCATTTGATTATGAGAAAAACTATTCTTATGAGAATGAAGTCTAATAGAATTATAAAATTTATCTATGTACTTCACTAGACTTAGTTTGAGCTTGTCAATAGATGATAAAAAGCGACGATTTAACTATTCTTTCTTAAAATACTTAAAGAAAGATTACATAACAACATTATCATAAGGAGAATCTTTAGATGAAAAAGATTAAATCATATGAAGATAATCAATTAATTTTCTAAAATCATGACATGAAAAGTAAACTAAGAACCTCTTTCAGCATGAAATAAAATACCATTGCAAACCTTTCTGGATTTAACAACATAATGTATACTATAAAGTTTTAATGTCTAAAACGGTATAAATATAATTAGAAACGATATCAATAATGACTTTTCTAGCATATAAATCAACGATAGCAAAAATAATATATCAAAAACGTTGCCCAACTTAACATAAGCAAAATCATAGCCCAAAACTTGATTTAGTGCAGAGATATTAAAATTTTAAGCTAATTTGTTATGAAAATTCTCATTTTCAGGATTGTTTTGTTTAAATTTAGGAGGTTTTACAGTACTCATTTTAGCTAAGTTCATTTCTTTCATAAGATAATACACCCAATTAGTGATGAACAAGCAATATTCATTTTCAAGATAGATTTTAAATTTATTTACACCTAAACATTTGTCTGTTTTAGCATAGACTTTAAGATTTTCTTGTTCTATATTAGAGAGTTTATGATTTACATATTTGTAGTAGGTACTACAATTTACATTCAAAACACTACAAATAGCAGATATTTTATGCTGCTTAGATAAAATTTCTATAGTTTTTAATTTTTGTTTGAGTATGGCATGAATATTACAATCGTTTTTTTATATGATGGATTGTAAAATTAAGTGCGACAAAAAAGCCCACAAGTAAACTTTATAGTGTAAAATGAAGTTACCACACAACATAACACAAAAGGAGTTTACTTATGAGCTATAAACATCT
>JAGHIZ010000011.1 GCA_017886875.1 Butyricicoccus sp.
AAGAACTATTTAATTATGAAGATAAAAATTCTTGGCTCATCGGTAAAATAGGTATAACTCAAATTTTCAATGGAAAGTTTGAAGAACTATTGAGAAATATAGATTTTAGAGATAATATGCAAAATTATAATGTAATGTTTACACCACATTTTAAAGCAAATTATAGGTCTGGTTACTGGGAAATAGTGTTCATGCATACTAAAGCCTTGAATATTATTCCTAAAGAAATGCGATTTAGATAATATTTTCATATTTTTAGGGTATACTTGATTTAGCTACTCAAATATGTTAAAATTAGAGTAGCTAGCAAGGGTTATAACTAGCCAAGTTAACACAAAACGAACCCCCCAGAGGTGCTGACTCTGGGGGGTTCTTCTGATTTTACGGTTCAGCAACCGTTAGGTTAGTTATCGCTGTCATTTCTGTCTAACCATTTGCAAATAAAGTAGCTGATGATATTTGCCATAACAGAAATCATAAGGGTTATAACAAGTTCCAAGTTAACACCCCCTTTCTGTTGCCAGATTGGGTGCGACAACTTAATCATTATAACATAAAATTAGAAAAATACAATTAAGGCGTCAAAATGACGTCTATTTTTATGCTGATATTAAATTAGGTGTCAAAATGACGCCTTCACAAAATGGCAGGTATATTGTAACAAGCAATGCATCTGGACGTCCAAATGCAAATTTCGCTTGTTGAGGATAGTTTCCTCAATCCCCTTTGAACACAAAATTTTATTTTGTGGCTACGCATTTAAAAATGCTAAAATAAAAAAATCATACTTCAAGAAGTATGAAAGCTATTATGCATTTTTAATTAAGGGGTTAAAGGGGAAAGCCACTTTTTTGAATTAGTCCGTGCTAATTCGTTGCTTGCTAATACTTAGTCCATTCACCTGCTTCATACCAGTAGAAGTATTATAACTGTATTTCTTGGGTATGAATTTCTAAAATTAAATAGTAAAAATCAACCACAAGAATTTATTCTTCCTCAAACTCAATTATATCTGAAACATGACATTTTAGAATTTTGCAAAGAGCGTCAATCGTGTTGGTTGATATTGACTCACCAGCCTGTATTCTTAAAATAGTTGAACCGCTTATATTATTCTCTCCACATTTATTTCTTAGATAGTAAGTAGTAACATTTTGTTTCTTCATGGTTTCCCATAATGGTTTATAAGAAATCATATCTTTCTCTCCTTTACTATCTTTTAAGTATGACTTATAATGGTCATATAGTGTTATACTCAATATACGGCATATTATAGAAAGGAGTGAAAACTATGGACTATAAAAAGGCTTACTTTATTTTATTTAATACTATAACAGATGTAATTGAAATATTAGAAAATGGTATAATATTCCCAAATACAAATGATGCTATAAATAAATTAAAATCAGCTCAGCAAACCACAAAAGAAATGTATATAGAAAACCTATAAGAATATGGAAGCTCCAGAATTTATATTCTGGGGTTTTTTCTATTCCAAACTATATAAATCAGTCAAAATGTTATATATACTTTAAACTTTTATTCCATTTAATGGCAATTATTGTATTTTTGTTTTAATTTCTTATATATATTTTATTATTATATATTCTTACTTTTTTTATTTTCTCTCCTTAGGAATTAAAAAAGAATTACAAGAAAAAAAGGGGGTTAAAACCCCCTTAAATGTTATTTAATAATCTATTTGTTTGAGTATGAAAAATAAACTGTGTAAATGGAATTAACCCAAAGAAATAAACTACACTAAATACGGTAAGAAAATATCAAAGAATAGGTTAAATTTTGAGTTAAGAAGCAAATCTATCTTCAAAGAAGATAAAGAGTTGAGAATAAGCTAATCCCCAGTTATGAACAGGCATAGTCCATTTTTTAGAAATCTGCATTACACTCATATAAATCACTTTACGAATAGAATCATCAGTAGGGAAAATAGCCTTAGATTTAGTAAATTTCCTAACCATTCTGTGGTAACTTTCAACTGTATTGGTAGTATATATTATTTTCCTAATTTCTTGTGGATATTCAAAAAATGTTGTAAGTTCGTCCCAATTTTTATCCCATGACTTTAAGATATTTGGATATTTTTTGTCTCATTTCTCACGAAATTCTTCTTTAGCATATTCAGCATCGTCAAGATTAACAGCAGCATAGATTTTCTTTAAGTCCGCACAAACAGCTTTTCTGTCCTTATATGGCACAAACTTACAGCTGTTTCTAATCTGATGCACAATGCAAAGTTGGTTCTTTGTTTTTGGAAAAATAGCGTTAATTGCATTACTTAATCCAGTTAAATTGTCATGACAAGCTACAAAAATATCTGTTACACCACGATTTTTTAGGTCTGAGCATACACCTGCATAAAAACTTGCACTCTCTTTTTCAGATATCCATGTTACTAAAATCTCTTTTCTACCATCCATATTTATGCCTAAAACAGAATATACACATTTACTTACAATTTTATTGTCTTTTCGTGAATTAAATACTATTCCATCAAAGAAAACCACTGGATAAACGCTATCTAAAGGTCGATTTTGCCATTCATTTACTTCTGGAAGTATTTTATCTGTTATACGTGAAATTAACCCCTGTGAAATTTCTGAACCATATATCTCATAAATTGTAT
>JAGHIZ010000102.1 GCA_017886875.1 Butyricicoccus sp.
GTTCTTCACTTTTTCCTGTGAGATTTGACATATACTCTATATCTATTCCTGCTTTTTCTGCAAGAGATAATGCAAGTGCCTCACTAGCTGTATCAACTTTTGAAATACTGACCTTTTGCTTGATTGTGCGTTTTGAAAACATATCTGCTTTTCGCCGAAAGTTGCCCTCATCATCTAACACCTCAAGCGAACATAACAAAAAATATGAGCTATCTGCACGAAATGCCGAGTTATTGGCTCGTGAATTGATTAACCCATACTTTTTAGAAAAATCATCATAGAGTTTATTAAGTTCTTGCTGTTTTTGCGTTATTTGCTCATCTGAATAATCCTCTGTTTGGTATTCAATAAGAGTGCGTACACAATCTCTAATTTCTATCATGCCTTTTATACGGTTTTGTGCAGTTTCTGAAAGGTCAATTTTATTCATTTTACTGTTTTCTCTATAATAAATTTGACCGTCAACCACTGTATAACTAAAATTTTTAACCGTTGGGTCGGCTGGAATAGCTGTATCTTGTTCGCTATCTGTTAAATCGTCAAAATCATATTCCCAAATTGAACCTGTTATATTTTGAACTGCAACATTTAACAATTCATCTAATGGCTCATTCTCATAAGGCACACAGGCGGTTTCCATACCATATTGACCAGTTATTTCTAACATTTCACCTAAAATCATATCTGGGTGGTCTACAAAATACTGGTTCATTTTTATGCCCTTTTCATTGGTGTTTAAATGCACCCAGTCTGGCTCAATATCTATTATGCTATCTCGTTTTTGAAGAAACAAAATATCTGATGTTACTTCTGTACCTGCTGCACTTTTAAAAGTGTTGTTTGGCAATCTTATAGCACCCAAAAGGTCCGCTCTTTGAGCTATATATTTTCTAACAGCTGGATTTTCTTTGTCCATAGTGCCTTTACTGGTTATAAATGCAACTATTCCTCCTGCTCTTACTTGGTCTAAAGTGCGGGCAAAAAAGTAATCATGCACCATAAATTTATATTTATCATAACGTTTATCCGCTATTTGAAAGTTACCAAAAGGCACATTACCAACTGCAATATCAAAGAAACTATCTGGAAAAGTGTTTTTCTCAAAGCCATTTATAGAAATATCTGAATTTTGATAAAGCTGTTTTGCAATTCGTCCGCTTATATCGTCAAGCTCTACACCATAACATTTTGACTTTTGCATACTCTCAGGTATTAAGCCTAAAAAGTTACCAGTTCCGCAAGCTGGCTCTAAAATATTACCTTTTTCAAAACCCAAATTTTCCAACGCTTTATACATAGCTTTTATAACAATAGGTGGAGTATAAAATGCGGTTAATGTTGACTCTCTGGCAGCCGAATATTCTTCTTCAGTCATCAGGCTTTTAAGTTCAAGATATTTTGGGTTTTTATCGTCAAAATAGTCCGCTAGACCGCCCCAGCCCACATATTTAGATAGAATTTCTTGTTCAGCTGGTGTAGAAAGTCTTTGTTCCCCCTCAATTTGTTTTAGGGTTTTTATGGCATTTATATTGTTTGCATAGCGTTCGCTTTTTGTGCCAACCCCTAAATCATCATCGGTTATTTTAAATTGATGACGCACTATATCTGGCGGTTTTGGCTCTACAACCTCTATATCTTGCCTTATCGTTTGTTGCTGTAAACTTTCTATATCCAATGATATTTGAGCATCTTGTGCAGTTTCTTGTGTAGTTTCTGGCTCGATTTTAATATTTAGCTTTTGCTTTTCACTCTCAGTGAAGTATTTGCCCTCTTTTATTATAATTTTTAAGCGTTTATCTACCTGTTTCCATGAAAGCAATAGCTTTAAAGGCTTATTATCTGGTATTTTCTTTTGAATTTCAATACCTTTGCTGTCATAGTTTACACTTATTTTTTCCTCTCTGATAAGAGGATAAACTCCGCCTATACCATATTCATTTTTCAAAAACTCGCTGTTATCTAGCTCATTTTTAAGATATTGCTCATAAATTCGGAGTTTACTGTTTGAAAAATTACTGCCACTTACCAAAACATTAAAAATATCTTGCTCGGATATAGAAAAAGCGGAAGTATTATCTACCTCCGCTTGCTCATTATTTAACTGTAAATCAGTCGATTTAACACTATTTCCTCTGCTGTCGCTTGAAAGCTGTTCATTCTCTGAACCCAAAGCATCTGATTTTCTTGTTTCATTTGTTCGTTCACGTTCTCCCTCTGTGCCATCTGGCTGATTATCTCCTCTACCATCTGGCTCGCCTGTTGGTCGATTTCCTCCAAGTGGCTGTTCAGAGTTCTCGAAAGTTTCATTCCTGTGTAAATCCCCTTGCGATGACTCATCATGTATGTTTTTCTCATCATTCCATATTTGCCTATCTTCGGACTGTCTGGCAGGCTCAGATTTGGAATTTGATAATCCCCCTGCATTTTGTAAGTAATCTCCATTTTGCTCGCTCCTTTCAATCATTGTTTTTTCTTCTGTGGTATTATCATAGTCTTTTGACTGAATTTGTTCAACTGTGCGATTTTGCTGTTTTTCTGCTTTTTGCAGACTTGACACAGTTTTAGCTATATCCCTTAAAACCATTTCTGAAACATCACTAATCGCATTTCCTAAGATAGAAATGGTAAAAGGTGTGCTAAACTCTCCTATATGCTCAAAATCTTCAGGCATAAAATATGTGTGTGCATTATATCCGCATCTTGTAAGCACCATAAAAGCTATACTATTTGAAACTATGGCTTTAAACCAACTGTTTAAATTAACCTCGTCCACTTCTTCAAGTAAACTGTCATTTTTATTATCTATTAAATCCACAAAATAATCATCTATATTATCCTGTGTTACTATGCCAGCTGTTTTAATAATTCCGTCCACAAAATCTGTGCTTTCAAATTCTCCAAAAGAGTTAGCAAGTCCTTCTAAAACTTCATTTTCATAGTGTTTTTGCATTTTCCACATAGGAATTTCTATGTTTTTTCTGATATTTGTATCTGAAATATCGAAAACATGACGCAGTTTATATGGTGCATCAGTATCTACCAAAAGTGCTATGCCCTTTGCACCTTTATTAACCCATCTGCCATATCTATTCCAAAATGAAATTTCTGCACAAGCTGTTGCATTTGGCTTTTGGGCATAGATTAAAAGCTGTTCTTCAAATGAATATTTAAAGTTATTCGCTGCTGTTGTTAGAAAACTTGTGTATTTTTCTCTGTTTGTTGTTATATCTCTAGCTACAAATTCTTCTAACTGCAAAATATTCTGATATTTACTAGGCATTTTGTTTTCCTCCTTCGTCTTAAAAAATAGTATAAAAAAATCAGGAAACGTTAATTTCCTGATTTGTAAACAATATAATTTAATTTTCTAATTCCTATTTATACTTTCATAATTGTTATCTTTACACAAGTATTCATTCTAAATTGAAATACTTTTATTGATAATTCATATTACTTATTTTCTAATATATCAATTATTCTATATAGTGCTAAAAATAAGCCTGATACAGCTATACTACTAAAAAACATATATAAATCTATAAAACTAAAATTAACAACCATTATCATAGCGATGATAAAAAACATAATTGATAAAATAAGCATTATTTTATTTACTAATTTCTTCAACTCAAACACCTCACTATTTCTAACAAAATCTTACCATAAATTATTTATAAGTGTCAATTATTACAAAAATTCAAAACTTGATTGTTTTTTATACCTCAATTTTTATATATTATCATTCGTCTGTTAAAATCTAATATTGCTGAATTTCTATCGTAAAAATAATTGCCCCAACAATATACTTTTATATCTCCTATTAAATGAGTACATTTCCATGTTACATATTTTTTTGAGTTTTCTATATGCTGACCTAGAACAATTTCTGTATCATTTATACATGCTTTTGCTATAATTTCATAGCCTGCATTATATTCTTTTTGTTCTGGAAAATATTCTGGATTTATGTATGCATGATTAGTACGAATATGTTTTTTGAAAACTTTAGTCAAAATATTTTTTATCATATTGACCTCCTATTTTTTAAAAAAGGTATAAAAAAATCAGGAAACGCTAATTTCCTGATTTATAAACAATGTAATTCAATTTTCTATTTGCTATTTGTACTTTGTAATTTTATAATTATTACTTCTGGACGATTATTTATTCTAACTGGAATAATGCTATTTCCAATACCTCTACTTACAACCATATTTGTATTATTTTCTGTAAATAAACCTGAATCATATTTTGGGAATAAGCCTTGGTTTGGTGCAACTAAACCGCCTATAAATGGCAATCTAAATTGACCACCATGAGCATGTCCAGTCAAAACTAAATCAATATTACTGTTTACATAAGTTTTAAAATACTCTGGTCTATGTGACAAAAGAATTATATATGAATCTTCTAATTCAAATTCTTTAAGTTTTGTTTCTATTATACTTTCTTCGGTTAATTCATATCCTTTTGTAAATGATGGGTCATCTATACCAACAAGTTTTATCTTAGTACTATTCTTTTCTAAATAAAAATATGTATCATGTAAAACATTAACACCACATTCAATGAGTTTACTTTCAAGTTCATCATACTGTTCTGTCCAAGCCTCATGGTTTCCTGTAACATAAAAACATGGTGCAATTTTAACTGCTTGTTTCATAAATGAAACTGCTATATCTATATTAGTATGGTTTGAGTCCACCAAATCTCCTGTGACCGCAATAATGTCTGGATTTTGATTTTTTAATATATCAATTATTTTACTATTCTTTTCTCCAAACTCTGCATTATGGAAATCAGATATGTGTGCAATCTTATAATTATTAAATTCTGTTGGCAAATTATTTGATGACACTATAATATCTGTGGTTTTAACTGTTTTATTACTCCATACAAGCCAAGCAATAACAATAAATAGTAATAATATTATAAAAAATATAACTTTTCTTTTCATTTAAACTCTACTTTCTTTTTATTCTTGTATAAAAATGAGTTTCATCTTCATGATGAATGTAAGCACCATTTTTCTTTTGAACAATGAGAGAGGCAATATTATCTTTTCTTACTGACATATAAATTTCATCTTCCTCTATAATAGACCATGCTTTTTCTATTATTAAGCTAAGACCTTTGCTTGCATACCCTTTACCACGATATTCTTTTTTTATACCATATCCTATATGTCCTCCGCCATTTCTTAAAAAGTCATTCAATTTATGCCTTATACGAAAAAGTCCTACTATAATATCATCATTCCATAAAAAATATTCTGTTGATAGAACATATCCATTTGGTAAATCAATTCCTTTTGAATTATTTATGATTCTTGGTAACACGATATTTTCAAAATCAATTCTTGAAACCCCATAATCTGGATTAGTAAATCCATTTTCATTTGTTGGTAATTGAGTTATAAATTCATATTCTTTTTCTATATCTTGAAAATTTGCTTCTTTTAAATATAACATATAATTTTATCCTCATTTTTATTTTTACATAATAAACTCTAAATTTCCTAATAAAGCAATAATATAACAATTTGTAATAATATATCATATAAAAATATACTATGCAATTTTTTAAATTTATAATATCTTTCTAACCTTTTGTAAATAAAGCCGAACTATATTCTATATTTTTGTTTATAAATATTATTCTCATAATATCATATCTCCTTTTCATTGTCTATTTAAACTATGTAAGGCATGTTGCTTATCTGCAACACGCCGAGAGGCTGTTAAATCCAGCTTTCCTCATCTTGCATATCTGCTGTGTGAGAATTTGCAGCCTCCATTATTTCATAATAAGCCCAGTGAGATTTATTAACATCATTAAACTGATTTAGCTTTCTTATGTTTTCATCAACATAACTTTCATCA
>JAGHIZ010000103.1 GCA_017886875.1 Butyricicoccus sp.
TATCAACAAGTCTAGTGCATAATACAGTAAATGTTTTTGCAAGTACTTTTTAAGTATTTAATTGTCTAGATAATTGAGAGAAATCAGTTTCAATTCTTCTACGAAATCTAAAAATAAGCTGTCTAAAGGATTTTGACCAATTATTCTTACTACTTGAACGTTTGAGTGCCATTAAACAAATACCTTGTTTTTTCAAGTTTTCAGATAATTTTACTCCAAACATAACCCTTATCCGCAAGAATAACAATATTGGACTCACCATCAATCATATCAAGTAAAGCTTGTCTATCATCAATTGAGGCAGGTGTAATTTCAAATTTGGTTATAAAACCATTAAGTGTAATTATAGCATGGACTTTATAGCCAAAATATACTTCTTTTTTAGATGGACATACTCCATAATTTGCATTTTCTGTACGAAAAGAACGACAATAATGAGCTCTGCCAAATTTACACACAGCAAGTGGAAAACTGTCAATTATGAAATACTTTTTTAATGTTGCTGAAAATTCGGATAATAATTTTTGACGCAAAAAATCTGTTAATTTTGTAAGTGCTCTTCTTGTTCGATTAAACCTACTTCTACTACATAAATTCAGAAATAAATGGCTATAATTCTTTTTTATAAAGTTAAACTATGCATTTTCTGAATTAATTCCAATAAGCTCTCCACAAATTGATATAGTTATAATTTCTGCATCTGATAATTTTGCTTTGTCTTTATTACGTCTTTTTGATATATTATCTGGAGCATATTTTTTATATAATTCATCAACTATTGCATAAACATTTAAAATAAACTCTTCAAAATTCTCTATTTTGGTGTTATTATTGTATTGGAACTTCAACATTTTCTATGCACTCTTTTCATTTGTATTTCCTACAAATAGCATAGCATATTGTTGAGGTTCTTTTTTATTTTTTATCTAGCACAACGGGTTAAGTTAGATTCCTGCTTAGCTCAGCTTAATGAAATGATTGCAAGATACTTAAAAATTACATCTGATGGCAACCAAAGCATTGCACCAACATTAAATAAATTTATAGCTGAAATTCATGTAATTTTTGAAGCTCTTATCAAAACTGAATATGAATATTATATTCGCAAAGAAAAAGCTCGTGCTGAACAACAGGCTTTGCGTGAACAAATGTGTCAAGAAGCTGAAGAACGTAAAGCCATGGAGCTTGAACAAAAGAAAATTGAAAAAGAAGAATCTAAATATAAATCTGAAATTTCAAATATTCAGCAACAAATTAATTCTTCTGATGATAATGCTAAGAATGCAGCGTTATTAAAGAAGATTGAAGAATTACAAGCACGACTTGCCAATATTTCTGAACAAAAAGAACAAATCATTAGTAGACAAAATGGTAAAGCTGGTTATGTATATGTAATTAGTAATCTTGGTTCTTTTGGTGAAAATACTTTTAAGGTCTGTATGACTAGAAGACTCGACCCTATGGATAGAGTTAAGGAGCTTGGTGATGCATCAGTTCCATTCCCATTTGATGTACATAGTTTCATTTTCTCTGATGATGCAGTTGGACTTGAAAGCGAATTGCATAAACGTCTTAATAATAAACGCAAGAACAAAATCAATCTACGAAAAGAATTTTTTGATGTAAGTATTGATGAGCTTGAAAAACTTGTTCAAGAAATCAATCCTGCTGCTGAATTTAAGACCACTATGTTAGCTACTGAATTTAGACAATCACAGTCTATTTAAAAAATAAAAATCCCGCTTTGGTCTTACACACCAAAAACGGGACTGGGTACTGATAATCTTGCATAACCATCAGTACCCTTATTTTATCATAATTTTTAAAATGACGAAAGGGGTTAATTTTATGCCAGTTTATAAGAACGAAAAAACAGGTTCATGGTTCTGTAAATTTTATTACACTGACTGGACGGGCTCTAAAAAGCAAAAAAAGAAAGAAGGTTTCAGAACTAAAAAAGAAGCCCAAGAATTTGAACGAGCATTTCTTTCTAAAGCTAATGCTTCATGTGATATGACATTTGGTTCTATGGTAGAACTATATATGGAAGATTGTAAACACCGTTTAAAACCTACCACATATGCAAATAAGCAATTCCTGATTAACACCAAACTTCTACCATTTTTTAAAGATATGCCAATCAATAGCATTACTCCCGCAACAATCAGAAGATGGCAAAACGAACTTTTATCAGATCCAAATGGATATTCCCCTACATATCTAAAAACTGTTCATAATCAAACCAGTGCTATTTTTAACTTTGCTGTAAAGTATTATAAATTAGAAAAAAATCCTTGTCGCCTTGCTGGAAGCATGGGCAAGAAAAATGCTGATGAAATGAACATTTGGACAGTAGAAGAATTTGATAAATTTATAGAGGCTGTATCTAATAAACCAACTTCTGTTGTTATCTTTAATCTTCTATTTTGGACTGGTATTCGTTCTGGTGAAATGTTTGCCTTGACGATTGATGATTTTGATTTTAAAAATCACACTGTAAGTATATCAAAGAATTATGCCAGACAGAACAAAGAAGATTTAATTCTTCCGCCTAAGACTCCTAAAAGCAAACGAGTGGTTACTCTTCCAAAGTTTTTGTCTGATATGGTCAAAGATTATTCAAATACAATCTATGTCACCGATTTAAATGGACGAATATTCACTCAAACAAAACATTATCTTTTACATGAAATGAATAGAGGTTGTAAGTTATCTGGCGTGAAACGAATACGAGTTCATGACCTTCGTCATAGCCATGCATCTTTCCTGATTGAAAAAGGGTTCTCCCCTTTGCTTATTGCTGACCGTCTAGGACATGAAAATATTGAAACCACTCTTCAGACATATTCACACCTATATCCAAACAAACATTCGGAAGTTGCAGCCTTAATTGAAGAAGTACGCAACAGTACACAAAATGCTGAATAACTTTAAAAGTTCAGTACGTTTTTAATTATATAGTACGAATATAGTACGGTAATAAAAAGCCCCTACAAATCACAGAACTTTATATCGTGATTTATAGGGGTATTTTTATAAATTTTATTAATTATTGAAACTATTTAAAATAGTTCAATATATTTTTACTTATTCCCACTCGCCAAATAAAAGCAAATCTTAAACTAAATAGTTTAAAGTTTGTGCTCTTATTTCTATAATTTGATACCATTTATACCTATAGTATATAGTGTATAACTTTTTGCTATCAAAATTCTATCATCAACTGCTATCAAGAAATATTTTTACTTGATAGTCGTTGCGGCTGGCTTAAACGTTAAGTATATTATAGCACATATTATTTATAAGAGCAAACGGTTTATTTATATACCAAAAGCATCACTTAAGCAAAGATATTATAAAATTCTATTTAACTATTTTTACAACTTTTCCATATGTTTCAAATGTATCATATTCTTTTACCTTTATTGGTTTATATTTAGTATTATCTGAACAAAGTAAAATAAAATCTCCTTCTTTCTTAATTCTTTTACAGAACACTTCTCCATTTAGGTAAAACGCACCTATATCTTCAGCTTTTATTTCTATACTTCTCTTCAATAGTACTATGCTACTATCTGGAATTGTAGGTTGCATACTATCACCTGATATTTTGAGTGCGAAATCACA
The DNA here is from genome assembly GCA_017886875.1 of Butyricicoccus sp. Classification (GTDB taxonomy): domain Bacteria; phylum Bacillota; class Clostridia; order Oscillospirales; family Butyricicoccaceae; genus Butyricicoccus_B. Next base: position 3,628 of record JAGHIZ010000103.1, read on the forward strand.
ATCTTCACAATCTGTTTCATACTCTTGATATTCAACATTATCAAATATATGATTTCCTGTTCCTGCTGATAATGAAATATCAAATAATTTAATTTTTCTTTTTGGGCTAATTTCTTTATTTAATTCATCAATCTCAAACTCACTATTGTTGGGTATTTTATTAACCCATAATTCTATATTTTTTATTGCTTTTTGATTTTCATCAAAATATGACTTTATATGATACTTATTTAATATAAATATGAAACAGAGAATATCTTTAGCTGTCCTTTTCTTTTCTTCATTCGAAATAAATTGATAAAAATTGGCGTCATCATGTAAATTATAAATTTGTTCCTCAAAATGACTTTCACCATGTAAAACCAAACGACTCATTAAGTTTTCAAAGTATAATGACTTATTACCTAGTGCCTGTAATACATTAGGAGAAATCAACACATCTTGCACACCTTTACAATAATTAAATGTTGAAAAAGCCTCTAAAACTCTCCTCATAGAATTTCCAATTGTTATCTCATCACCATTAAAAGTACCATTTGCATACGCATATACATTCAACAATAACTCTCTATATTCTCCTGCATTTTTCTTAAAATCATCTAATTTCTTGTTATCTAACTTCATTATACTAGATGTAACTTTAACACCATGTTTATTTTTTCCTATTGATTTACAAATTTCTCCTGTAGCCTTTTGCAAGTCATAAATCGTTGCAAGATCATGTGAAAATATTAAAATTTTACTATTGTTATTCCCTTTTATTATTTTATTGATTTCATATCTTATATAAGTTATAATACCAACTCTATTTTCAAAATCAAAACTAGATACAGGGTCGTCTATAACAACTAATTGTTCATATTTATAAAGATTTTTTATATCTTGATTTGAAAACATCTGAGTAAAAAAATAACATAATGCTATAATATTTCTTTCTCCCATTGAAATATCCTTTGGAAGAACGTTTTTACCTCTAGATTTTAAATAATACTTATCGTTTTTTAATTCAATAGAAAGTCTTTCTTTTGAAAAGAAAACATAATTCAATGCATTATTTATAGTATTTATTGCAAGTGACATATCAGATTTTTTTTGTTTTAATGAATCTAAATGTTCTTTTATTTTTTTGTGTTTATCTCTCTTTTGTTCCAAATCTTCCTTTAAACCTTTCATTTCTTCAGATTGTTTTAAATAATTTTTATATGTTTCAACAACCTGTAAATGAGCTATCTTCTTATTTAAATCAAGAAGATTTTTTTGTATTTCTTTACCTCTTTTAATAGCATTTGTAAATTCATATATCTTATTTTCTAATTTTGTTAATAAATCATTAAGGTTTTTTACTTCATTTTCCAATCTATGATTTAAAATAGTTAATGGAGCATATACATTATTATCTTTTTTATCTATATATTGTTTATACTTATCTAGTAACTCTATACATTTTTGGTTTTGCTTGGTGATTTCATTAACTAAATAACTATCAATATTTATATAATCATTATAGTTTTTTCAAAAGATGGCAACTTTACTGATTTTAATTCTTCTCTATAGATTTCAACATCTTTATTTAGAACCCTATTTATATTTTTAATTAGTTCTTGTTTATAATTTTCGTCAATATCACGATAACAATATGGACAAATATGGGTATCTTCATTGCTGAATTTCTCCATTGCTGACTCTAAAAAACCTTGATTTCCTTCCATTATTGTTTGCAAAATCAATTTTTCGCGTTCTGATAGAACAGGTTTTTCAATTTTTTTACATAAAAGATTACAAAGTATTTCATCAAATCCTTTTTCAATAACAACCTTTTTTATATTTTGAGGTATTTGATTATCCGAGTTTGAAATTTTTTTCAATAATTCTTTTTCACTTTCGTATTTTTGCTGCAATTCTTGTATATTTTCTGTTACTGATAATTTACATATTTCATTGATAATAGAATCAGTAACTCTTGAATTAACTTTATTTCCTTTTATCTTTGCATCTTTTACTGCCCAATACTCCTGTAAATTCTTTTTTATTGTTAACAAATGATATTCTGGACTTGATATATTTTCTTTTTTGCTCATTTCTCTTAACTTTACATCTGCTTTTTCCACTTCTTCAGAAAATTCTTTTTCTAAGTCAGTATATTTATCTATTTCAGCTTGCAAATCTACTTGATTGCCTAGTAAAATTATTGCACCTAATCCATCACCATCAATTTTTACATTTTCATCAATATACCTTTCATTAAATACAGATATTTTATCTTTACCTATTCCTTCAATAGGTTTGTCCAATTCATCTAAAAATTGTGCTGAAATATCACTAAAATCTTGTTTGTTAGTAATTGAATAAATAGCATTTGTAATTGTACTTTTACCACTTCCATTTTTTCCATAGATTACAGAAATTCTGTCGCTATTATTTTTATAAAACTTAAAGTTCGTTTTATCCACAAAACAACGACCTTGCACAGATAATCCTTTAATCTTTTCAATCATATTTCATCCACCTTTCAAAACAAAAAAGATAAAAATAAACTTACTTTTTCAATCTTTCATAAAGTATTGCACCTAAATTCTCCATAACATATCGCATCATTTCTGGCTCTGAGAACATTTGTACAAAGAATTTTTCATTCTGTTCATACCTTGCAGCTGCCATATTAGGAAAATCTTTTTCAAATAGTAACATAAATGTCTTTTTATCGTTATTTTGAGCGTAACTATGCCATTTATCTTGTATTTCATAGTCATTTTGTAGCTGTAATATCACTTTGTCCATTTCAGTAAAGCTAGTTCCATATTTTTCATTGATTTTATCAATAATAATACTTAATTGGTCTTTCTTTTTCTCTTTGCGACCTGCTTCACCAGTAATAGGCTTAACTTCCTCTTTACCGCTTTCCAGTTTTATTTCACCCTCAAAATCTTTTTCTAAACGATAATATTCTAAAAATACTTTATCATCTACAAAAACTTTATCTTGTCCGCCTTTTGGTAAGAAATTATAAAGAAATTTTGCATATATACTAAATTTATGAATATCTTTATCAAACAATCTACAAACCTGTGTTATAAATGCATAAATTCTATTAAAACGTGCAAGTGTTGATTTAAAAAGTTCTTGTTTTTCCTTTGAAAGTGCATTAAAACGGTCTAAGGCTGGTTTTAATTCGCCTTGTAAACGTCCACTATTTAATTGATTTTTATAGAAAATTTCTGCAAAATGATTTATTTCTGTTTGCTGATAAACACAATATTCATCTAATGTATTTTTTATATCATAAATAACATTTGGGTCAGTTTCTTGTTCTAAAACTGTTTGCTCATAAAATGGCTCAAATGCATTTTTTATATCTTCTGCTGAATTTACAAAATCAAGTACAAATGTATCTTGTTTACCTTTCATTGTGCGGTTAAGACGTGATAATGTTTGAACTGCTTTTACACCAGATAACTTTTTATCTACAAACATTGTATGAAGTAATGGTTCATCAAAACCTGTTTGATATTTTTCAGCTACAATAAGCATGTTAAATTTATCAGTATGAAATGTTTCTGGTAATGCTTTTTCTTTTATTGTTTCACCTGATTTATTTTTATTTAATTTTTCTTCAGTATATACTGTTCCATTGTCCTCAATTTCACCTGAAAATGCTACTAATACATCTAAATCTGTATATTTTTTATCTTCTATCTGTCGTTTAAACTCCAATAAATATCTAACCGCATGAAGTCTTGATGCTGTTACTATCATTGCTTTAGCTTTTCCGCCTATTTTATGTCTTGTTACATTTCTAAAATGTTCTAACATAATAGCTGTTTTTTGTGAAATATTATGAGGGTGTAAAGTTTCAAAATTACTAATTGCTTTTACTCCTGCGGCTGTGTCTAATTCTGGATTATCCTTGATTGATTTAGCTATCTTATAATACATTTTATATGTCATATAATTTTTAAGCACATCAAGAATAAATCCTTCTTCAATCGCTTGACGCATAGAATATATATGAAATGGGTGATATTTGCCTTGTTTATCTTTTATACCGAACATTTGCAAGGTTTTCTCTTTTGGAGTTGCTGTAAATGCAAAAAATGAAAGATTTTCATGTGTTCCATGTGCTGCCATTTCCTCAAGCATTTTATCTTCATAATCTTTACTATTTTGTTCTAGCTCGGCATATTCTTCTAACACTTTGTCTGTATCGGCTAAAGCACATTTTAATTTTTTAGCTGCATCACCTGTTTGTGATGAATGGGCTTCATCTACAATTACTGCAAAACGTTTATTTGTTGAATGTACTTCTTTATATATAACTGGGAATTTTTGCAGAGTAGTTATAATAATAGGTGTTCCTGCCTCGATTGCGTTTCTTAATTGTTTAGCATCTTTATCTATTTTTTCTACTACGCCTGCTACATGGTCAAACTGATAAACTGTATTTTGTAATTGACTATCTAAAACTTTACGGTCTGTTACTATAATAACTGACTGAAATATTTTTTCATCATTATTGTTATGTAAACCTGCAAGACGATGGGCAAGCCATGCAATAGAATTTGATTTTCCAGAACCTGCACTATGCTGAATTAAATAATGTTTACCCGAACCATTAACTTTTACATCTTCTAGTAATTTTGTAACTACATCTGACTGATGGTATCTAGGAAAAATCATTTTTTCTTTATCTAAATGCATATATTTATGAAAAATTTCTAATAAACGGTCTTTGCAAAGCACCTTTTCCCATAAATAAGAAGTATCATAACCATCTGGGTTATTTGGGTTTCCTTTACCGCCAACTTTTCCAGCTCCATTACTGCCCTGATTAAACGGTAAAAAATATGTATTATTTCCCTCTAACCTTGTTGTCATATATACATCTGTTAAATCTATTGCAAAATAAACCAAAATTCTATTTTTAAACTGTAAAATAGTATCTTTTCCCGCTCTATCCTGTTTATATTGCTTTATAGCGTCAAAAACATTTTGTCCTGTAAACTGACATTTTAACTCCATAGCAACAACCGGAATACCATTTAAAAACAAAACCATATCAATACTGTTATTATTGACTAAGGAATAATGTAACTGTCTTGTACAATGCAAAATATTAGCGTTATATTGTGCATTAGTGGTTTCATTTATAGAAGTTTCAGGTTTCCAGAACACAATACGAAACTTTATCCCCCTATCTGTGAAACCCTCACGCATAACCTTTAAAAGCCCTATATGCCTAACTTCTCTACAAAATCTATCTACAATCTGTGTTTCACTATCTGCACCATAGATTTTTTGATAACGCTCCCATTGTTTAGGCTGACTACTTTTTATAAACTCTATAAATGTTTGAATATCTAGTGCTTTTTCTTTATCAAAGGCTTTAGGATTGCCCTTTTGATATCCCCCTTTTGTTATAAAATATTCTTCTATATCATTTTCAAAGCGTTTTTCTCTGTAGTCAAAGTCGGACATTTTCATAACTCCTCATTTACAATAATTCCAGATAAGATATCTAAGAAATTAATTCTACTTAAAATTTCTGCATATCTTTCACCTTTTTGGGACACCTTATACTCTAAAAGATTACTTCTATATCTAATTTTACTATTTACTTCGGCTGAAATACACATAAGACCTAAAGCAAGTAAACGCCCTGTTATTTCAGTATATACCTCTTTGTAATTAACAGGTATTTTTAACATTTTATATCGTTCCTCTCGTTCTTTGTATTCATAATCAGAACGAATTTGTATGATATCTGATAAAAAAAGCCTTTCCGTAATGCTACAAAAATCATCAAATTCAAATTTTTTAATTTCTTTATTTAAATATGCTCTATAAATCTCACTTAATATTCTCGATTTTTCTTCTCTATCAAATCTTTCTATAGTTGAAATTAACAATTCAATTTCATCATATATCCAATCTTCTTTATTTTCTAATGCTTGTATTCTACCCTCTATTTCTTGTTGATTGATTTCACCTTTATGAAGTTCTGAGAAAAACTTTAATGTTTTTTTTATGAAAAATCTATCTCTAATTGTTAAAAACATATTTTTTGCTGATATAAAATAACCTAAAACAGGAAAATCTTTTAATATTGTATCAAATTCGCCAAAAGTTCCATCAGGAAAAGAATCTATAAAATTTTTAAAAATGCAATCCAAAGTATCAGTCATTGAATCGTTCATACATTTATACATAGACTTCCCAAATGATTCAACTAAATTCATAATTTTAATTACACCTCTTTCTTTCCTGTTACAACCTCATAAATAAGTGATTTTTTATATTCTGTGAGTTTATCAATAAGTTTTTGTTTTTTATTTATAGCAAAGTCGATTTTTTCGCATTTGCTGTCAAGATAATCAGCAATTTGTTTTTGTTCATCTTTAGGCGGAAGTGTTAAACATACATCTCTTAAACCCTCACCACTTATTGTATATTGACCAGCAGCAGTGCTTGTATGTAAATCAATTTCACACTTTCCAGATGAGCTTAATAAATACCATAATAAAAAACGTTCTATACAATAATTAGATATTTTAACTCTAATAATATGGTCATTATATGCTACTTTTTCGCCTATTGAATAGAAAATAGCACATTTTCCAACTAATGATTTACTTCCATTAACTCTAACAAATAAAAAATCACCATCTGAAAGACTATATGTATTTAATTCTTTTTCTGTCAATTCAATTCGGTTTTGATGTTCATAACTAATTTCACCATTAGGTAAAATATTTTTTAATTTAAGTACAATTTGTCCATCAGATTTATCTAAATCTCTCCTTGTTAGTCCATTTTGTGTAGAAGTTATTATTCTTGTTGCTTTTATAATATGCCAATGCTCTGGAATTTCTCCAATCCATTCAACCCCACTATCTTTCATAGTAACATCAGGGTTTAAGCCTTTTGTTACAGCCTCAGTAATAATAGAAAGTTTATATTCTTTAAGTTTTTCAATAACTGTTTGCTGTTTTGATATTATTTCATCAATTTTACTGCACTTTTTGTCAAGATAGTTTGCTATGCGGTGCTGAATATTTAATTTAGGAAATGGAAAAGAAAAATTACAGAAATCATACTGATAAAGATGAATAATTGTGCTATTACCTGAATTTATTGTATAAAACCACTTCCAAAACACATCTGATTGCAAAACCCAAAATAAAAATTTTTTTAAACAATTATCTTTTGTGCGAATAAGTAATACACCACTATTTAAAGATGTTTCTGCTGGCATATTGGAAACAATGGCAACTTTTCCAACAGTACCATCTTTTGTAATCAGTAAATCACCATTTTTAATTTGTATTTGTGACGCTTCTTCCCATCTTTTCATTGGAACATGTACACATGTTGACCAATCAATTTTACCATTATTAAAATTAACGCCTGTTATTAAATAAGCCCCACCATCACAATATTCATTAGATGTCAAACCTTGCCAACCAATTCTACCGTTAAGAGTTGCAATATACTTAATTTTTCTACTTTCCCAATCTTTTGGAATTTCTCCAATCCATTCGATACCACTATCTTTTATTTCTCTCATAATATTCCTCATTTAAAAAGCTAATTTTCTTTTCATTCATGTCAACTATAACAGGATATTTTAATATTTTTGATAACGGAACAATAATAGATATATTTGAAATATTACCAATATTTATTGTATGTGTTTCATATAAAGCATTTTGACTTATGATTTGATAATCAATACCATGTTTATTTTTTATTATAGAAATATTTTTATATGGATATTTGATACAAAAACGAAATTCTTGTTGATATTTAAATTCAACATCTTTATAGAACACAGGATTTTTCATAGATTTTCCAGTGAGAAATTCAATTTTACGTTTATTCATTTCTTTATAGTCAAGATATTCAACTTCAGAATACCACAATTTTAATGATTCCTTTTCACATATATTATTAACTTTCTCAACAAGCTCACAAGGACTCATAATCATAATAACATGTTCCTCAGAAAAGTTAGATAATGCATTTTTAGCATCATCTGATATTGTTAATAGATAAACATTTTCTTGGATAATATGACAATCATTCTCTTTATATATAAAAAAACTCTTTAAAAATGTATTTCCTATCATTAATCTTGAATTTTCTGGTTTTGAAATACCAAATTCACTATATGGAAAATCTTCAACTTTTGCAGGTATACAACCATCAAATATATCACTTCTTGCAGAATCCTTATAATCAAGTCCCTGATAATAAAGACTACTTCGCATAAAAAATTCACCTGCTTGCAGTCGTTCTAAATATTCTTTTTTATCAACACGTAACATTGGTAACTCAAACATAAAACACCTCCGAAAGACTGCCGTCCAAGTCTAATTCCAGCTCTAAAATCTCAGCCATGATTTCCGCTGATGGTTTTGGAGCTTCATATTTATAAAAATATCTTGTAAACGGTATTTCATAGCCTATTTTTGATTTTTTCTCATCAATCCAAGCATCTTCAGCGAATGGCAGAACCTCACGTTCAAAATATGTGTGAATATCTTCCTTTAAAGGTACATTTTCTGTGTCCCTAAGTGAAGTATCTGGCTGAGGTTTACCTTTTTTTAATACATTTTCTCCATTTTCATCTTTTAAAGGTCGCTCAACAATGATTTTTGTATAACCAAAATCGGCATTATCAAAAATTTTACTGATTTCACTTTCTACAAAATCGCCATATAGGTTAGTAATTTCATTTATAGCACTTTCTGGTATATCATTACGCTTGTTTCCTAGAGCTTTACGACGTTTTTCATATAGATTATTAGCGTTAATTAGCTGTATTTTGCCTTGTCGTTTTGTGCCAGCTTTTTTATTAGATAAAACCCAAATATAAGTAGCAATACCAGTATTATAAAAAATGTCATTTGGTAGAGCAATAATAGTTTCAAGTAAATCATTTTCTATAATATATTTACGGATTTCAGAAGGTCCACTTCCTGCATCACCAGTGAAAAGCGGTGAACCATTATGAATTATAGCTATTCTGCTACCTCCGTCCTTTGGTTCTTTCATTTTTGAAATAGCAGTTAATAAAAATAGCATTTGACCATCACTAGCCGCAGGCAGTCCAGCACCAAAACGACCAGCAAAACCAAGTTTAGCTTCTTTTTCAACTATTGATTTTTCGTTTTTCCATTCTCTGCCAAAAGGCGGATTGGATAAAATATAATCGAATTTTTGCCCCTGAAATTTATCATCAGATAATGTGTTACCATCTTTTATAAAGTCTGCATTATTGCCTTTAATAAGCATATCAGCCTTACAAATTGCAAAAGTTTGGTCATTTATTTCCTGACCAAATGCCATAATCTCAGTACCTTTATTTAACTGATGAAGATATTCTTCAGCAACAGATAACATACCACCTGTACCACAAGCAGGGTCATAAATTGTTTTTGCTACATTATTACCAGATAATATATCATTATCATCATGAAATAGAATATTAACCATTAACTGAATTACTTCACGAGGTGTATAATGTTGTCCAGCATCTTCATTATGAGCTTCTGAAAAACGTCTAATAATTTCTTCAAAAATATAACCCATTTCCAAATTAGAAATTAAATCTGGGTGTAAATTAGCTTTATCGGTTGTAAATTCTTTGATGACTATATAAAGTATACCTTTATTAGCCATAGTTGTAATTTGACCATCAAATTTAAACTTTTCAAGTATATTGGTTACATTTTCAGAAAAGCCATTTAGATAATCACGGAAATTTGCTTCAATATTATCAGGGTCATCTAAAAGACGTTCAAAAGTGTATTTACTTGTATTATAGAAAGCCTTTCCAGATACATTTCTTAGTAATACATCACGCATAGGAATATTTTTTACAGCTTCATATTTTTCAAGCACAGCATCTTTAGTATCTGATAAAATACAATCAAATCTACGAATAACTGTAAGTGGTAAAATAACTTCACCATATTCATGAGGTTTATAAACACCAGTTAATTTATCTGCAATAGCCCATATTAAGGCAGCTTTTTCACTTATATTAGAACTAAGGCTCATTTTTATTATCCTCCTAAAAAATACTACTGTTATATATAATTTTATTATAATTTGTAATGATTGACAATATAAAAAGCCTGCTCTTGACTAAAAGCAGACTTATGTGTTAATATTTAATTAGTAAAAGGGAGTGCTGTCTGACAGACGGTCAGCCCCAAAAGATTAGATTATCAAAATTAGTAACCGCATCTATTTGGTCGTAGTGGCGGTTACTTTGCATTTATAATGAAAATATGTAGCAAAAAAGCTATACATATTAAAATTCTAATGAATTTCATCATCATAAATATCACCTCCCTTCATGGGAGAGTGACTAACCGCCCGCCGTTTGTTGACAGCACTCGACTTATTTTAACATAACTACACTAGATATATCAAGGTTTTATCTTTCCATATCCCAAGATTTTGACTTTTTACGCACTGGTTGATGTTTTTTCACTGGTTCTTGTTTTTGCTGTGGTTGTTTTTCTTCAAGCAAATGTTTTATAAAGACCTTTATTTTTTCTGGTGCTTTTTTCATCACAACTAGAAATTCTCGTGTCTGTTCTCTTAAATCCTCATAACGACTTCTCCATATCCTAGCACTTTCTAATGCACGTTGTAAACTGTTTTTCAGCTCGTTAATCTGAACTTTTGCACTTATACCGCTTTTAGCGAGTTCTTTAAGCCTTTCTGCTTCTTGTTTTGTAAATTCAATCTTACCAAATATATTTTTACGTCCCATACTATCTATTTCACTAAATGTATGGGATATATTTATATAAACCTGCGTTTTTTCTTCTATATTTTCTAACTCATTTTGCTTATCTTCAACTTGCTTTTCAAGCTGAGATAAGCGTTCTTTTTCACGTTCTACTTTAAACTGTGTAACAGTTAGATGTTCTTCTGTGCTGCCACGCTCGCCACGTTCAATATCTGTGTAACCAGCTTTTTTCATAGCATTGAAGAAATCGTCTTGCAAAACGCTATAAGATTTTCTTAACACGGGTTTTCCGTTTTTCTGTAAAATTATATTACCGTTTTCATCAAGTGCAGGCTTTGAAATCCACTTTTTACTGCTACTAACTTGCATTATTGTTTCCTTAACTGTTCCAACAAGCGATTTATCTTTGCAACGTTTTGTCCAAAGTATTTTCTTTTCTACAACTGGCACATATACAACGTGTAAATGATAATGATATATATCTTCACCTAAAGCCTCAGACATTGCTCTGTTACGTTCATCAGCGTGCATAACTGCGGATAAGATATATTGTTCACCGCCTACGATTTCAACTGCTGCTCTGTAAGCGTCCTCATAAAACATTTTGGCAAATTCATAACCACCATGATTATAGAAATATGCGGAGTTTACATCGAAGATTAACTCACCATACAAATTAGCATCTTCTTTAAGACCTCGTGTAGATATTATCTTTTCATTTTCCATCTGTTTAAACATATCAGAATAATTGCCACTTGGTTTCTTAAAATGAATATTCCTATTAGTTCGTTCTGATATAATATCTGGATTTGTATAAGATTCTTTTTCACGTTCATTATGCCTTTGGGCATTTCCGATTTTACCAGAGGTCATATTTACATTTCTTGCACTGGTGCGATTAGCACCATCATTCCTTGCCATTTCGTTAAACCTCCTTTCTGACAGCTAACTTTTTAGCTTTGCACTAAGCCCCCTCTCAGCTTGTACATTGCACTTTGTTAAAGTGTAATAACCCACTATGACACTTTCACTTCGTGCAAAGATGTCAGTGGGCTCTCCCGAGGGGCTCTACGAGGTGGAATGGGGCTTTGCCCCGTTGTCTGCGGACAACTCCCCAGCAGGGCGTACCCTTTGAAAAGGGTACCCTGCACCCCACCTAAACTTTAATTTTTGATGTGGGTGACGATGGGTGACGATGGTGACGATGATTTTGACACCGTCATCGTCACCGTCACCTTTTCTTTGTTTCATCGTCACCTCATTGCACTTATATATAATTTTTTAACTGTTATATAGTTGTTTTTATATTTTTTCTTTTTTAATTATTATCGAACTTTATCAACTTTCAAAGCTGTTTATTTATGATTTTATAACAATATTAAATACTATTTTATACTTTTATTAAATTTTAATTTTTGAATTTATTTTCGCACTGATTTAGGTTTTGCGATAGGGTGACGATGTAGGTATCGGTGCTCATTTCATCGTCACCATCGTCACCCATCGTCACCTTTTAACTTTTAATCAGTGTTAATGTTATATTGCTTCCTGTTTTTGTTCTATTGTTTTCATATCTAATATTAAATTCATCAAGCAATCGTCCTGCTTTTACATTTAATTTTTTAGATAAGAAATTTGGCTTAATATCTTCATCTAAAATTTCAACTAATTCTGTCGCACTACCTTGCCAAACTGGATTTTCTTGTGTAAGTAATCCTGCTATTTTTTCTAACATTTTGTCTGGTGGTTCTTTCCAAAGCTCTAATTCTTTATGCTCTAAATTCCAGATTAAATGTTCTTGGTCTTTTGAAAGATATAACCTTTGGTCTGGTTGGTCACGACCTACAATTTCAAGTGTAGCGGTTCTATCTGTTCGTTTTTCCTTTTGCATTAAAAATGCTCCATCAGCACAGCCAAGCAGTCCAGTAGTGCCAGAAATCATTTCAAAACTATCTACTGATGGCTGTTTTCTTGTATGATGTACAATCAAGATACAAATGCAATGTTTATCTGCAATTTCTTTTAGCTTGCTAATAATTTCATAATCACCAGCATAGCTATAAGTATCACTTTCAATTTCACGCACCTTTTGAAGTGTATCTATAATGATTAACTTTGTATTTTTCTTTTCATATATAAATCCTTCAAGTTGGTCATTTAAACCTTTCCCTATTTGATTTGCTGTTATTGAAAAGAATAAATCTCCCGTTGCATCTATGCCAAACATTCTTGACATACGTTCTTGTAATCTGCGATAATCATCTTCTAAAGCTAGATATAAGACTGAACCTTGCTTTACATCATAATCCCATAGTTTCTTACCTGTGCTGACATGATAAGCGATTTGTGCAACTAAAAATGATTTACCGATTTTAGGTGCTCCTGCTAAAATATATGCTCCTGTATAGAGTAGACCATCTATAATAGATAGTCTACTTTGATATACATTATCATAGAGTTCATTTAATGATACAGTTGGAAGATAATTTGGGTCATCTAACCACATTTTTCTACGACACATTTCATAAAAATCTTCTTCATCAGCATTGTTTTCTTCTTCATAATTTGTTATACTTTCATTGGTATTATTATATGTTGGCTGTTCCCAGTCTGCTCCAACAGACTGAGCTGGAACAGCCATTTTTTCATCTTCAAATATCATAATTTGTTTCCTCCTGCATTCCATTCATAATATTAGCAATGAGTTGTATGATATCTAAAAGTTCATCATTTACATTTTGACCTGCTTCAATTCGCTTTAACTCATCTAAAACCTCTGCGAATTGATTTTTAAGTGCCTTATAAATTCTTGGATTTCCTTGTACAACAATATCTTTACAAAGAAGTCTGCGAATAATATAATCTTGCTTTGTAAGTCCTGTGAGTTTTACCTCTTTTTCAAGTTGCTTATCCTCCTCTGGTGACATTCGGAACGCTATTGTTTTATTTCTCCAGCGTCCATTACAATCTAAATTTTTTAGTGACATAGTTTAAACCTCCTTTTTATTTTCCATGTCAAGTTTATTTGCCATATCTGTTTGACGATTTGGAAACAGATGTGCATATCTATAAGTTATATCTATGCTTTCATGCCCTACTCTATCTGCAATAGCTAAGGCTGTGAAACCCATATCTATAAGCAAACTAATATGTGAATGCCGAATATCATGAATTCTTATACGTTTTACACCAGTTTGTTTACAGCCACGTTCCATTTCCCTTGCTAAATAATATTTACTTATCTGAAAAATTCTTGTTTCTTTATCAAGACCATAGATTTGTTTAAAATAATCTTGCATTTCTTCACAAAGAAAATGTGGCATTTTAATAATTCTATTGCTTTTTGGAGTTTTAGGGGTTGTTATAATATCTTCACCTTTTAAACGTTGATAAGACTTATTTATACTTACAGTTTCAGCTTTAAAATCAAAATCTTTTACGGTTAATGCTAATAGCTCACCCTCACGAATACCACACCAATAAAGCATTTCAAACGCATAAAATGAAATTGGTTTATCCATCATTGCATAAGAAAATTTTTTATATTCTTCTTTAGTCCAGAATTGCATTTCTTTGCGTTCTTCTGCACCCATATTTCCAGCTCTAGCTGCTGGATTTATTTGAAGTCCATAATACTTAACTGCATGATTAAATATTGCACTTAGCTGATTATGAACTGTTTTTAAGTACGTTTTAGAATATTTATTGCCTTTTATATCTTTTAAATTTCTTATTTCGTTTTGCCAAGCGATTATATCATTTGGTTTAATATCTGAAAGTTTACGATTTTTAAAGTAAGGCACAATCTTTTTATCAATAATACTTTCTTTTGTCAGCCAAGTGTTTAACTTTAACTTTGGTTTAATATCATTTTCATAAATCTTTACAAAACTTTCAAATGTCATATTTACATCTGACTGTTTTTGCATTAGAAACTCTCGTTCCCATTCTAAAGCCTCACGCTTAGTTGCAAAACCTCGTTTAAATTTTTGTTGTTTCTCTCCTTTCCAATCTTTGTATCTAAACTGTACAAACCATGTACCATTGGTTTTATTTTTAAACGCTGCCACTATTAACACCCCTTTCATGAGTTGCGTACATTCTATCATGGAAATATTTTCGGTCTACTCTACCATTGATAACAATAAAGCCTTTGCTTTCAAGTTCACTGTTAAGCTGTTTAATTACTCGATATGCAAATGCTTGTGATACACCTAATTCCTCAGCAACTTCTTTTGCTCTCATATAAATTTTCTCTGACATATTTTTTCTTCCTTTCCATAGCTTTTAAAAGCTAAATTTTTGTATATTTGTTAAAAATATATCTTAAACCTTTTGGTTTAATGTTTTCCTAAATTATACTAAACCATTTTATTTAAGTCAATGGCTTAAATGTAAATAATTTTTAAACATATTTGTTTTATATTTTTATTGACTATTATAAAAAACATCTGATATACTGAGCTTGATAAATTTATATTTAAGGGAGGTCTAATCAATGGCAATAGGCGAAAGAATACGCTTTTTCCGCAATTTACGGGGTTTTACCCTAAAAGCTCTCGGTGTTGCTGCTGGTTTTTCTCAAAGAACTGCTGATATTAGAATGTCGCAGTATGAATCTGGAACAAGAACACCCAAAGCGGATATGACTGATAGACTTGCATACATATTTGATATTTCACCCAAGGCTTTAGACGTGCCAGATATTGACACTTACATAGGTTTAATGCACACATTATTTGCCCTTGAAGATATATACGGTCTTAAAATGTGTGATGTTAACGGCAAAGCAAGTCTACAAGTTGATGAAACTAAAAATGATAAAGCCAATGAAGTTTTTAAAATGTTTGATGCTTGGAGAGAACAAGCAGTAAAATTACAAAAAGGTGAAATATCTAAAGAACAATACGACCAATGGAGATATAATTACCCTGAATTTGACACCACTCAAAAATGGGCTAAAGTTCCACCTAAATGGCTTACTGATGCTCTTGTTAAGAAATTTGTAAAAGATTAAAAAAATGGCTCTGCTGACACACAAAAAGTCAACAGAGCCATTGCTCATTTATTATATAATTATAGGTGTTAAAACCTTGTCACCTGCAAGCCTATTGCAACACAATAAGAAATAAAGTAAACTCGGTTTTTAATATGCTATCAAATTGCTATCAAGCGAAAATCGTAGCAAATTTAATTTGACTTTTAATAAGTTAAAATTGCGATTTAAAGGCATTTTCACAACTTTTTATATGGTTTAAAAGTCAATTTGTTAAATTTTACTTATTCCCACTCGCCAAGCCTTTCTAAATCCTTAACAAATTCGTTTAGAAAATATAACTTGTAGTGGTTTCTTTTGATACCAATTATACTATTTATATGGTCTTGTATACTGTTTATTATCAAATTATTATCAGTGTAGTGTTATCACCAACAACACGATTATTTATATTATCTGTATTATATCAGATTATCTTATTCAATACAATAAAAAATCTATGCGTTACACATTAAATCTCATCTATTAAACTTTTAATACAATTTTTTGCATTAAATAAATCAATAAATTCAACTCGTACATCAATACCATCAAGTGCTTCAAATTGTATTTTTTCTGATAGTTTATCTGTTCTTGGATATATTAGTGTTACATATTCTGCATTATATTTTTTCTGATAAACATACATTTGATACATATCTGATTGTGAAATACCATAGTTTGCCTTATCCGAAGATAATATTTTCCATTTTGTGTCCATAACATAGACTTTATTATTAAATTGGCATTTTATAACTAAATCTGGTCGTATAGAAAATTTTTTACTAGGTTTATCAAATAAATAAAATGATTTATCCTGTACTGATATACAATACCTAGTTTTATTTATATATTTTTTCATAAGAAATGCAATGTATTTCTCAAATAGGACTTCCATAGGAAACAACAATGCAATTGCAACTTCCGAACCTGTAAAAGATGTAAAACTCTTACCCATCATAAAAATTTTGCTCCATATTAAAGCATTATTGTAATCTTTAGTATTACGATTTAAAATACACTTTTCAAAATCACTATTAACATCTATACATTTTGGCACTTCATCAAAGCTATTTAAAAGTATCTTTATATCTGTTTTGTTTTTAGTAGATTTGGAATGTTTATATAAGTATATAAGAGTGGTTTTTAATATACGATTTTCTGGTCTATTAACGCTAAATACATCATATTGTATATAATTTTTTTCTTTATGCGTATGATTATATTTTATGTGCTCTGAAAACTTTATTTTTCCTTTTAGAAAGGTAGCATTTTCTTCGATTAGTTCATAATTACATTTCAATCCACGCTTAACAATATAAAAAACTTCATCAATAAACATTCTTATAAATATATCTAATATATTTATTTTATCACAACTTATATTTGCCGTTTGGAATGATTTATATGGATAATTATCTAATGTTTTTAGCATATCTAAAAGCAATTTTTTTGTTTTAATTATATAATCATCGCTCATATCTGAATATGTGATTTTAGGTAAGATTTCTATGCTTGTACCATCATTTAATACAATAATTCCAACATAATTTCTAACTGTAATGACTTTTCCTATACCTTTTTTAGTTGAAAGTCGCATAAATTCAAACGTGTCATCACATCGATTATTTAAAACAAATTGCTCTAATTTAGCAAATATTTGTTGCGGAAGTGTGACATATCCCCCTATATCTCTGCCTGTTATAAATGAACCATATTCTTGTATTTGATAGATTGGTTTCATCTTTGCACACCTTTCTATGCATAAATTTATATTGTTCTATATGATTCTATATTTTCAAATGCAGCATTATTTATCTCATAACTATAACTATCATCTAAATCAATATCAACATCACCAAACAAATCAATATAATCATTAATTTTAGCTATAATAAATTGACTATCTGGTGATGTCTTTTTCGTATCACCTAATACCAAACGAATTTTCTCATAATCCTCATAAAAATACTCCTGTAAAAGAGGAATTATATTATTTTTGAAAATATCAGATAATGTTTGTAAATTAGGATTATCTTTCAATGGCATAAAATAAGCATGACCTATTGTATGCTCTCTATCATATAAAACAGAAATACGCTTATTAAGCTTAATAAGTAGTTCACTTATTGATATATCATCTACAAAAACATCTTCTAAAACTTCAGGCTGTGGTAGCATCTCTTTAAATAAAAATCTGCGTCTTAACGCAGTATCTATCGTAGCAATCGAACGGTCAGCTGTATTCATAGTACCAATTAAATATATATTATTAGGTATTCCAAACGGTTTTTTACAATATGGTAGTTTAACTGTTAAACCCTCCATTTCACCAACACGTTTTGTAGGCTCTACTAATGTAATTAACTCACCAAAAATTTTAGATATATTTCCTCGATTTATTTCATCTATTATAAACACATAATTTTGTTTTGTGTAATTTACATTTAGATAATTTGTATTTATATAATTTTGATTTAAATTTATATCTCTTGATAAGTTTCTATACTTTTCCATAATTTTATATACATCTGTTAGTGATATATTAGACATTTTATATACAGATGCTAATGTCATAGTTACACCACCATTCGCTTCTAAAATATTTTCTTTAATACCTTTTACAATCCATTCAACCTTACGCAAACGTTTATAATATTTATATTCATCATGCCATTCGTATTCACCAGTTACAACACCAATTGCATCAATAGTAGAGGCACTATAACACGAAAGCACTATATCACCTATTTTCATACGGTTAATAAATGCATTTAATACAATTTCTCCACCAAATTTAGTAAAATCAGTTTTATCTGTGATATCTTTTCCATAATCGTCCCAGCCAATTCGTATATGACTATTTTCCATGCATTCTGTTCTAGTAGGATTATCACCTGTTTTTTCCAATGACACTTTCCAAATATTAGGATTATTACCGATATTAAAATTGTTTTTATCTTTTTTTATAGGTGTAACCGCATTTTCACAAAAACGTTTAAATACACCAGACTCTACATCGTATTTTATATCGCCACTATTTTCATCTACAGTATCATCATTAGCAATCCTAGGCTTTATACCCTCAATAAATTCCTCATATCCATATGATTGATGAAATGTAGTAAACTCAATAAGACCTTGTTCTTTATAAGTATTATATCTATCTAGAATATCAATATATTCTTCTTGCTGTATTTTATCAAGTTTTTCATTTTCTATAATAGCAACAGCATATATAACTGTATTATATGTTTTTCCTGTACCAGGAGGACCATACAAAATAGTATTCAAACCTATATCTGTTTTTTTATCATTCTTTAATAAATCAATATCAATACTCATAAGTGCCTCCCTCAATTCAGGACGTATTTTCCAATAGTAGTTATCAAGAAATCTTTTATTAGCTTCAAAACGTCGCTTATTTCCAACAAAGGAAATCATATAATATTCTTTATCATACTTATATTTATCAAAATTGTATTTTTTCTTAATCTTCATACCAAAATTACTAATTAATCTATGATAGTAACTATATGATTTCCCATATTTTTTTATTAAATCATCAAGTCTAAATTCTCCTCCAACTTCTAAAATTTTCATAAATACATCAATTATTTCAAAATTTGCGATTGACCTATCATTCAATATTGATATCCAAATTTCTGTTGTAATATTAGTATTATATTCTGGCATACGTTTCCAAGAAGGTACTATATATCCTCCTCTTCCTAGTTTTTTCCCTTTAATCATTCTATCAAAATAAGTTTCTTTATTTTCACTTTCCACAACAATCACCCTTACTAATAACAGCTATTATTACTAATTATTATACAAATTTAATTCAAAAACATCAAGGAATATAAGTTTATTATTAGAATTTATAATCAATAGTTAACTTAACTTTGTAATATTCTTATTTATTTTTTCTGAATAGCTAACTAATGCTTCAGTATTACTAGCTGAATAAAATACATAAGCAATAAGATAATCAACCTTATCAACCATATATCTATTAGCTCTTACAATTGCAAATTTTTGTGGCACATTTTCCATTCCTTCTGGATAATAACTTGAATCAAAATCATTTGATATTTCTATTTTACTTTTATATGGGTGATATGGTAGCAACAATATCAACCTTATATCTTTATAATATCTTTTGGCATAAATAACAGCTTTTGTAGCCAATCTATCAAAATTGCCATAATGACCGACATAAAAATCTGTTACACCATACTCCACTATGTGTTTTTCAACAGCCTCGAGTATTTGTGAAAACAGCCTGTCTGGTGCATCACGATGTCCAATAAAGAAACAACTTTTACCTTTCATATTCTTACTCCTCATAGTTGTATATATCGTTAAAATTATACGATAACAATGATTAAATTACAACGATTTATCAAAGTATAATTTACGAAGAATACAAGTATAAAGGTGGTTACTATGAAAGATATTCTTGCAACAATAAGCAAATACCGTCAAGAACGAGGTTGGACAGAGTATCAACTTGCTGAGCGTTCTGGTTTACCACAATCAACTATCTCATCTTGGTATCGTAAGAATATGATACCAACTGTTCCATCTCTTGAAAAAATCTGCCTTGCATTTGGTATTACACTATCACAACTCTTTGCAGATAATGACTGTCCAGTTTCCTTGACCAAATCACAACAAAAACTACTTGAACGCTGGTCAAGACTTAATGAAGAACAACAAGCTGTAGTATTTGCCCTTATTGATAAAATGTAAAATTACCGCCAGTATAGCATATAACTAAAACTGGCGGTTTGACTTATCTTATATCATATCTTTTTGTTTTTATCGAGCATATTTTTTAGCGACAAAACTGCAGCGAATAACACACCTGATACTGGCCATATAATCCATGTATTTCCCCACTTATTTGTATAAAAACTTATCGCCAAATACACTGCAGTAATAAAACACCAATAAAATCCTGTCAGTGCTTCATTATTTTTTGCTTCTTGTTTCTTTTCTCTTGTATAATCTTCTTCCTCTAATAATTTTTGGTATGTTCCCCATATTGCAACAACTTTTATAATAACATTAACACCAATTGCAATCATAATAAGCGTAATGCAAATTGCACAAATAGTAAAAAATTCATTTTTTACAGAACTAGATAAAAATAAAGGAACTGCACTTATAATACAGGTGAAAATTCCAAATACTAAGCCTTTTTTATAATTATTTTCATACGCATCTCGTTTGCTTTTTATAATTCCTGAAACACCATATTCAGTCAAGATTTTTTCTTTCTCTAGATATTCATATTTCCCTAATTTCATGCCATATAAAATAAATATTACAACTGCATATGCAATTATAATTAGAAGTATACTGCTACCAATAGCAACAGCAATATTTTCCTTTAGTGAAATTATTGTATATTCTGATGCACTTTGTAAAAACAATAATAAAACTGGTGATAACACACACATACTAACTGCTAAAGCAATTTTACGATAACAAATATTTGCTAAATTCATATATTCATTTGCTTCTTCTAAGGAAATAGTATGTATTTTCGTTTCGTCAATTTCTATATTCTCTGTATATTGTTTCTCATCAACTATATTTTCTTTTAGCAAATAATCGGTGCTAACTTCAAAAATTTCACTCATCTTCATAATTTTATCAAGATCTGGTATTGAGGTCATAGATTCCCACTTAGAAACAGATTGACGTGAAACACCTAAATTCATGGCAAGTTCTTCTTGTGACCAACCTTTCTGTTTTCTGAGTTTTATAATTTTTTCTGCTAAAATCATTTCAATCCCTCCCTTAAATCTATTAGGTTTTGTTGATTTAATTATAGCAAACATTATACTTTCTATCCACCAATTAGACTGTAAACTTTGTCAATCATAAGTTGCAAATATGATATTTACGCTTTACATTGGTGTAAATACTAGTTTTTATTCTTATTTTTTATATAGTAAAATACTATCTTTCCATATCTCGTTGTCTATCCTTATTATTTAATTGTTTTCTATCAACATCAGTTGATAAGACATTTTTAATAAACTCCATAACAAGTTCTGGTGCTTTTAAAGTTGCCTTAATAAAATCTTTAGTCTGTTCTTTTAACTTCTCATAACGATTTTTCCAAATATCAGCATCTCTCTTAGCATTTTCAAGTTTTTGTTCTAAGTCAGATATTTTTGCTTTTGCTGTAACACCTTTTTTAGCAAGCTCTTTTAAATTTATAGCTTCGTTTTGTGTTAGTTGAACCTTGCCACCAAACAATGTCTTGCTACCCATATTGTCAATCTCTGAAAAAGTAATAGCAATTTTATTTTGAACCTGTGTTTTCTGCTTGGCTTTATTAAATATACGCTCTTGTTTCTCTGTTTTTGCTTCTAACTCATATAACCTTTCCTGTTCTTTAATAACTTTAAACTGAGTAACGGTCAGATGTTCTTCTGTGCTGCCACGTTCACCACGTTCAATATCAGTGTATCCAGCTTTTCGCATAGCATCAAAGAAATCATCTTGCAGAACGCTATAAGATTTTTTGAGAACCTTTTTACCTGTTGCAGTTCTCATGGTTTTTCCGTTCTTATCAAGCACTTCTTTAGATGACCATTTTTTACTGCTACTAACTTGCATAACAGTTTCTTTGACTGTGCCAACTAAAGATTTATCTTTACAACGCTTTGACCATAAAACCTGCTTTTCTACAACTGGCACATACACAACGTGTAAGTGGTAATGATAAACATCATGTCCTAAAGCTTCAGACATTGCCCTGTTACGTTCATCAGCGTGCATGACTGCGGATAAAATGTATTGCTCACCACCAACGATTTTCACTGCTGCTTTATAAGCGTCCTCATAGAATTTTTTAGCAAATTCATAACCTCCATGATTATGAAAATAAGCTGAATTTACATCAAATATTAATTCTCCATAATGAACAGCATCTGGTTTTAAACCACGAGTTGAAATGGTCTTTTCCTGTTCCATTTGCTTAAACATCTCTGCATAGCTGCCTGTTGGTGTTTTAAAATGAACATTGTATTTTGTACGTTCTAAAATTACATCTGGATTATTGTAACTTTCATTTTCACGCTCATTATGCCTTTGAGCGTTTGCAATATCTGTTTCTTTTAAATTGCGATTTCTCACAAATGTGCGATGAATACCGTCGTTTCTTGCCATAGAACTCCTTTCTCGCTTATAAGCGGTTCGAGTAACTCAAGTGAAAAGCACTTCTGCAGAAGTGTAATAACCCACTATGACACTTTCACTTTGTGCAAAGATGTCAGTGGGCTCTACGAGGTGGAATGGGGCTTTGCCCCGTTGTCTGCGGACAACTCCCCAGCAGGGTGTACCCTTTGAAAAGGGTACCCTGCACCCCACCTAAACTTTAATTTTTTACTCACGAGTTTATGCAGTAAATGCAATAAATGCAATATATTCTTAAATGGCTGGATTTACAAATATTCTTATATCTGCTGGTCTGCCTGCTGATTGTCGTTCTGGCTGCTCTATTCGTATATATCCATACCCTTCTAAAAGCTCAAGTGTTGGAAAAATTTCTTCTGTCTTTTTGAAAAATTTACCTCTGCACATTTGAAATAACTCTGAACGCTTAATTTTCTCAACTCCCTTTTTCTTGAGTTTAGCAATTACAAATTTTGCTTTTTGTATACTTAAATCTGTACCCATCATGGAATAAGCATAACTTGAATGTGCTAAAAAATATTTTCCTATTTGAATGGCTCTAGATATTGTTTTATCCGATATTTGATTTTTATTATCTAACATATCGACTGCATGAAGTAAGCCTGCAATCCTCAGCACAGCACCAATATATTTGCTTGCCCAATCCGAAATGGCTTGACCTTCTCCTACAAGAAAACGCTCATGTTCATCAAAATAATCCGCCATAACCATTAATGCTTTATCCGATAGTTTTAATGTTTGTATTTCTAAATTTTGAATTGACATAAGTTTAAAAATCATATCTCTATAAGCAGATTTTACTTCTGGCAGAATTGCTGGTGTCCTAAACACACGATTGCCAATTCTTGATGGCGGTGATGAATATAAAAATCTTGCAATCAGTCCTCGTCCACTCATAGTTGTGTTTGACATAATTTCATCTAATACACTTGGTTGTATAGATAAAATTGCAGATAAAGCTGGGTGCATAATACATTCAGCTTCACGAGTCATTCTATCTACATAAACTGCATCACCACAATGACCTTTAAGCCAAATATCAATATTTGCTTTATTGGAATATCTACCTGCCATAATATCAAATATACCGCCCTCAGTTGAAATGACTGAAAATGTACCTCCATTTGCTGCCATTAAACTTGTAAGTGCTTCACTTGAACAATCATCTGCAAAAAATCTCACAGGTTTTAATTCTGGAGTTTGCTCTAATTCACTTTTTAAATATTGAAGTTCATAGTCAAGGTCTTTGCTTTCCTTACGTTCAAGTTGTCTTTGTATGCCTGCGATTTGTCTTTCTAATGTTTCCCTCTTGAGATTATTTGCACGAATTTCATCACTTCTGGATTTATTATATTCTTGTTCATACTCATATAAAAACTCCGTCATATCTCGCATAACACTGGATTTTCTTTCACCTGGTGATGCAATTACAACAGTATATAAACTGAGTGGCTCATAATAACCCTCTGTTCCCTCGACTTTGTATTTACCTTGTAAGCACACTGCTAACACACCTAAACTAATAACCGCTGCCATATCTGGTGAAGTTTGACTATGTTCAGCAACTGCATTTACATAGTTTTTAACTGTAACAGGCAGTGCATCTACTGGAAACCTTGGCAACTCATTCCACTGTGGTGTTAATGGAATAAGTGGTGCAAAACCTGTTGTTTGCTGTGTTTCCTGTTTAGCAATTTGTGGTTGTCTTGGTGTATACACATCTTTGCAATGCTGGATAGCTTTTTGAATTGTAATTGCACCATAAGTTGTACCCGATTGTTTTCTATCCCATTTTTCTCGCATAAGTCCAGACTGGCGAAACAGCTTATCCATTAAGACTGCATCTTTGCCTGTCCAAAAAGCAAGCTGGCTACAAAGTGCTAAATCTGCCTCAGAGTGTGATAGATAACCATTAGTTGAACCACTCCAAAGACTGGAAAATACAGTACCGTTTCTGCTAGATTTTGCTAAATTTATAATCTCATTTTCGCTCAAATCTGAATTTACTGCATTTATTGCATTTCTTGCATTAGTTTCAGGTCTGCACATATACTTTTTTAAGAGCTGTTTTAGTTCTTCTGTACGGTCACCAAATTCATAATTCTCACAGCACTCACCCGTAACAGTTACATACTTGTTAGTCGCACCTGCAACATAAACTTCAATTCCTGCCTTATGGTTCATAATGTAAAACTTAGATTTATCATATACAAAACCATCAGCACAAAATAGAATGTGCAAACCTTTTCTACTTGGACTAAATTCTGTATAGCTGTGCATTAAGTTTACTATTTCATATGCTGTATTGCTTAATTCGCCTGTTTCTGAAATACAATGGTCTAAATCAATGGCACAAATACCATTAAATATTCCTATGCCTATACCATCATAGCCATTAGCATTAACAGCGGTTTTATAATCTGTAAAGCTGGTTTTATCATTGCTCTTTGCCATTTGTTCAGTACATGGATTATATGGGACTTTGGTTTTTCTACCATCACGTTCTTCATACTTCCAACAACAGAAAAGTCCTTTTTCTTTTATATAGCTTGGAAAATCTAATGTTTTTTGATTGTATATTTGTGTATTTTGGGTTATAATATTATTGGTTTTAATATTGGACTGTCCCCCATCTGTTGGAGCAGATGGACTTGGGACAGTCATTTTTTTATTTTCATTCATAAACACTATCCTCCTTAAATCCATTCATAATATATGCGATTAAGCTTATAGTGTCTAACAGTTCATCATTAGGTTTTTGACCCGTTTCTATGCGTTTTAACTCATTTAAAACCTCTGCTAATTGATTTCTAAGTGCTTTATAAACTCTTGGATTTCCTTGTACCACAATATCTTTGCAAAGAAGTCTTCGAATAATATAATCCTGCTTTGTAAGTCCTGTGAGTTTTACAGCTATTTCAAGCTGTTTGTTTTCTTCTGGTGACATTCTAAATGAAATAGTTTTACTTCTAAAACGGTTTTTACCGTCCATATTTTTGGCTGACATTATAAATTGCCCCTTTCTTCATTTAACTTGTTAGCCATTTCATCTTGTCTTGATGGGAATAGATGTGCATATCTATAAGTTATATCTATGCTTTCATGCCCTACTCTATCTGCAATAGCTAAGGCTGTGAAACCCATATCAATCAGATGCGATATATGGCTATGCCTCAAATCATGGATTCTTATACGTTTTACACCTGTTTGTTTACTACCACGCTCCATTTCTTTTGTTAAATAATGCTTTGTAAATGGGAAAATACGGTCATTTTCACCTACATTATAAAACATTTTTATATATTCATTTATCTCCTCACAGAGAAAATGTGGCATTTTAATAACCCTGTTACTTTTTCTTGTTTTAGGGGTTGTTATAACATCTTGACCTTTTAGACGTTGATAAGACTTATTTATACTTACAGTTTCAGCTTTAAAATCAAAGTCCTTAGGAGTTAGTGCTAATAATTCACCCTCACGAATACCACACCAATAAAGCATTTCAAACGCATAATATGACATTGGTTTATCCATCATAGCATCTGCAAATTTTAGATATTCTTCTTTAGTCCAAAACAGCATTTCTCTAGGTTCTTCACTGCCCATTCTGCCAGCTTTTGCTGCTGGATTGCTCTGTAAACCGTAATATTTAACTGCATGATTAAAAAGACAGCTAAGTTGTGTATGAATATTCTTTAAATAATCTGATGAATAACACTTTCCTTGATTATTTTTAATATTTCTAATCTCATTTTGCCAATCAATCACATCTCTAGCTGTTATTTCAGATAGCTTTCGGTCTTTAAAATAAGGCAGAATTAACTTTTTAATAACACTTTCCTTGCTAAGCCAAGTGTTAAGTTTTAATTTTGGCTTAATATCTTTCTCATAGAGTGTTACAAAACTTTCAAAAGTCATTCCTAAATCAGCTTGTTTTTGCATTAAGAACTCTCGTTCCCACTCCAAAGCCTCACGTTTAGTTGCAAAACCTCGTTTGCATTTCTGTTTGCGTTTACCTTGCCAATCGGTAAACCAGCACATACAATACCATGTGCCATTGTCATTATTTTTGTAAATTGGCATATTTACTCGCCCCTTTCATTACTGCTTTGACCTCCATAAAAATGTTCATAAAAAAACTTACGGTCAATTCGTCCTTGAATTGTGATACAGCCTGTTTTTTCTAGCTCTTTGTTCATTTTGCGGATTAGCTTATAAGCATATGGAATTGAAACTTCCAATTTTTCTGCTACTTCCTCCACACGCATAAACATTTTTTCTGACATAAGATACCTTCCTTTCCCCTCTAATACTTAGAGGATATTATTTAATTTATTTTTATTTAACTTATTTGTTAATCTTTTATCCACAGTATACTTAACAAATTTATTTATGTCAAGAGATTTTTCAAAAATTAACTTAACTTTTTTGTTAATTAGCAGGTTGACTTTTGCTAAACATATATGTTATGCTCTGTTTATAAAATCCTTTAATGAAAGATATGGAGTGATGTTATGGCAATAGGTGAAAGGATACATTTTATCCGAAATTTAAGAGGTTTGACACAAAAATTACTGGGTATTGCTGTTGGTTTACCAGAAAAAAGTGCTGATGTTCGTATGGCTCAATATGAAACTGGCAATAGAACACCAAAAGCAGATTTAACACAAAAACTGGCTAATGTGCTTGATGTATCCCCTATGGCTCTTGATGTGCCTAATATTGACAGCTATTTAGGTTTAATGCATACACTTTTCGCCTTAGAAGATATATATGGTCTTAAAATTGGCGAAATAGACGGAGAAGTGTGTCTTAGACTGGATAAGTCCAATATAAGCAGTTACAGAAATTTGTTTGATATGTTCACAAGCTGGCAAGAACAAGCTGCAAAACTGCAATCTGGCGAAATAACTAAGGAACAATACGACCAATGGAGATATAACTACCCTAGATTTGATGATAAATGTGGTTTTATAAAAGTACCATCTATCGGTTTAAGTGATTTTATTGTAGATGATTTAAAATAAACAAAAAAAGGTCTTGCTGATTTTTATATCAACAAGACCTTTAATTATAAATAACCAAATTCTTAACCTATAAGCCACTGGCTTAAAACGGATAAATAAAATAAATTGGTTTTTTACAATGTTATCAAATTGTTATCAAAAGAATTTTTGCTTTTTTACCATTCAACTTTTAAAAACACTTATTAGCTATTTTTATATCATTATAAAGATATTTAATAACTTTTTATACTTTTAAAATTGAATATGGTAAATTTTAGGTCATTCCCACTCGATAGTAGCAGGTGGCTTAGAGGTGATATCATAAACAATACGATTAATATGACCAACCTCATTTACAATACGCACACTCACACGGTCTAGTACATCATAAGGAATTCTAGCCCAATCAGCGGTCATAAAGTCGGTAGTTGTTACAGAACGCAGAGCAAGAGTATAATCATAAGTTCTACCATCACCCATAACGCCTACACTACGCATATTAGTTAATACAGCAAAATACTGGTTCATAGTATGTTCAAGACCAGCCTTAGCTATTTCATCACGGAAGATAAAATCAGCATCACGTAAAACGTCTAATTTTTCCTTAGTGATATCACCAATTACACGAATTGCAAGTCCTGGACCTGGAAATGGCTGACGCATAACAAGATATTCTGGAAGGTCAAGTTCACGACCTAACTCACGAACTTCATCTTTAAATAATAGACGTAATGGCTCAATAATTTCCTTAAAGTCAACATAATCTGGCAAACCGCCAACATTATGATGGCTTTTAATTACAGCTGCATCACCTGCACCTGACTCAATAACATCTGGATAAATAGTACCTTGAACTAAGAAATCAACCTTACCGATTTTCTTACCCTCGTCCTCAAATACACGAATAAATTCTTCACCGATAATCTTACGTTTAGTTTCTGGGTCACTTACACCAGCGAGTTTACTAAGGAAACGTTCTTCAGCATCAACACGTATAAAGTTAATATCCCATTTAGAGAAAGCAGCCTCAACTTCATCACCTTCATCTTTACGCATTAGACCATGGTCAACAAATACACAAGTTAGCTGATTACCAACAGCCTCAGCAAGTAAAGCGGCAGCAACAGAGGAATCTACACCGCCAGAAAGAGCTAAAAGCACCTTACCATCGCCCACTTTTTCACGAATAGCGTTAATAGAAGTGTTTTTATAATCTTCCATAGTCCAGTCACCCTTAGCACCACAAACCTCATATAAGAAGTTTTTAAGCATAAGAGTACCATTTTCAGTGTGATTTACTTCTGGGTGATATTGAACGCCATAAAAACCACGGTTTTCATCAGCTATAGCAACATTTGGACACATAGCAGTGTGACCAACTAATTTAAAGCCCTCTGGAACTTTAGCCATATAATCACCATGGCTCATCCAAGATATACCTTGCTCTGGTAAGCCCTTAAATAACTTACAAGAAGTATCATAGAAAG
Source organism: Butyricicoccus sp. (assembly GCA_017886875.1). Classification (GTDB taxonomy): domain Bacteria; phylum Bacillota; class Clostridia; order Oscillospirales; family Butyricicoccaceae; genus Butyricicoccus_B. The sequence continues at coordinate 33,136 of JAGHIZ010000103.1, forward strand.
TTTCAGTTTTACCATACTCACGGGCAGAGTCATCTTGAGCAGCAGTAACTTGACCACCAAGAGAATGAGCCATCAACTGACAACCATAACAGATACCAAGCACAGGAACGCCTAAATTAAAAATTTCTGGGTCACATTTAGGAGAGCCCTCTTCATAAACGCTATTTGGGCCACCAGTAAAAATAATACCGATAGGATTTAAGCTCTTAATTTCTTCGATTGATGTTTTATAAGGTTTAACTTCGCAGTAAACATGATGTTCACGAACACGACGAGCTATAAGCTGATTATACTGCCCGCCAAAGTCAAGAACAAGTACAAGCTGATGATTTTGCATTTTCAGCGTCATTCCTTTCACAATATTTAAAATCCAATATTTTTAGCTATTTTTAGATATAAAAATTATGCCATATTTAAGTGTTTTCGGCAAGTAGTTTTAAATAATTTTTCTGATAAATTAGAATAATTCAGCGTCTTATGTAAAAAATAGTTATAACACACATTAGAAAGGGAGTTAATTTATGAAAAATATCAAACCGATTATAAGTTTATTGTGTGCAGTTATGTTTAGTTTTAGTCCAGCAGGAGCATTTTGGGATACAGTACAAGTATCAGATATAAACGTAAATTCTGCACCGGTAGCTAAAGAAGTTTCAGGAGAAACATTTGTCAATGTAATGATTGAATTACCGCTTAGCGTAACTGATAAAGATGGTGATGCAGTTTTATTAAAGCTTATAGATTTACCAAAACTTGGCACAGCATCAATTACAGGCAATAGTCTACAATATACCCCACTTGATGGAAAGACTGGTACAGACAAATTTAGTTATGCAGCGATTGATACATTTGGCAATCAATCTGAACCTGCCGAAATTAAAATTAAAATCAATAAAAATAAATCAAAAGTGACTTATTCTGATATGGTTGATGACCCAGCACAATACGCCGCAATTACGCTTGCACAAGAAGGCATAATGACAGGTACAAAAATCGGCACAGCCTATTTTTTCAGTCCTGATGAAAATGTAACACGTAGTGAATTTATTGCAATGGCAGCGGCAGCAAGCGGGCTTGATATAAAAGAAACCAGTCAAACTGATTTTATAGATGACTCAGGTTTATCTGATTGGGTAAAGCCATATGTTAGTGCCGCAGCCGCAAACGGACTGATAAGCGGTTATCAAACCGCATCTGGCGGCTGTGAGCTTAGAGGTGAAAACCCTATTACACTTGCAGAGGCTTGTGTAATTTTAAGCAATATGCTATCAGATAGCACATCAGTTGTACAAACATCAGCAATAGATACCGATTATGCACCTGTATGGGCACAAAGTGCATGTGCAGTGCTAACTGCATCTAATATTCTACCTGATGAAATAACCACAGAAAACAGCACTGCACCAATAACTAGAGCTACTGCATGCGAGCTTTTATACCGCACAATGCAGCAGCTTTGATTATAAAATCAGCGGAAAATATAAATTCCGCTGATTTTTATTTAACTCTTAATTTTTCTATTTCGCTTTCATCTGGAGTAACATAAGCGGTTTGATATACATTATAAACCACAAACCCCGGTTTTGAACCATTAGGCTTTTTAAGGTTTCTAACCTCGGTATAATCAACAGGCACCATAGAAGAATGTTTTGCCTTTGAATGATAAGCGGCAATTTTAGCCGCTTCGGTCATAGCAGTATCTGTTGGCTGTCTGCCATCAACCGCCAAAATAACATGAGAACCATGTATTTTTTGAGTATGGAACCAAATATCACTTTTATAAGCTGTTTTCATGCTTAATAAATCATTTTGTAAATTATTTTTACCTGCCCAAACTGAAAAACCATCGCTTGTACGATATTCAAAAGGTATAGAGTCTGACTTTTTGCTTTGTTGTTTCTTTTTGTTCTGTTTTTGACTTAAAACACCAGTTTGTACAAGTTCTTCTCTAAGTTGAGCCAAATCTTTTTCATTTTCTGCCTCATCAATAGACTGTAAAACACTTTCAAGGTAAGAAAGCTCTGCCTCACCCTCACTAATCTGAGCAGTTAACATTTGCTCGGCTGTTTTAGCCTTTTGATATTGTTTAAAATATTTCTGTGCATTTTGTTGAGGAGTTAAACGAATATCAAGTTTAATTTCAATTTCTGGACAAGTTTCATCATAATAATCTATGACTTTTGCTTTTGTCATACCCTTTTCAAGCTGATAGAAATTTGCAGAAATCAGTTCACCCATTCTTTTATATTTATCTCTATCTTTAGTTTGTTCAAGTTCTTCACGCTGAATATTAAGCTTTCTCATAGTTCTATCTCTTGCAGAAGTTACAGTGCGTATCATATCCATGCCACGTCTACGCATACGTTCAGCCTGTCCTTTTCGCTCATAGAACGCCGATAAAAGTGCTGAAAAGCTATTCATTTGAGTTTGCTCTACCAGATTTTCATATTGTTTAGTTACAAAACAAGTGAAATCTTGAACCGCTTTGTCCTCTAATCTGATAATTAAATCAGGTGTAAAATTATAATTTTTAATATCATTTATAAGATTATCAAAAGCATTTAATAAATTTTGCTTATCCTCATTTGTAAGCTCTATAACAGCTTTGCCTGTTTGACCAGTTGCACGATAAGCAAGCTCTCTGCATAATAGTGGCGAAAAACCTAAAAGCATGCTGAGTAGCCATTTATCAAGCTTTTTTGTTATATCTTCACATTTTTCAAGCAAAGCAATAAGTTTTTGACCATCAATTTCAAGCGGGTCTATTTTACCTTCTTGAGAAGGTGGCATACGATAAAAAAGCCCTGGTAAAACTTGACGCTTGCCCGAAATATCTCCATCTATTCGCCTAACAGCGTCAATAATTCTACCGTTTTCATCTTTTAATATAATATTTGAATATTTACCCATAAGCTCGCAAACAAGCTCACGTTTTACAGGTACACCCATTTCATCTGTGGTATCAAGTTCAATAATCGCCATACGCTCCATAGCTGGCTGACTGATTTTAGAGATTTTAGCACCTTGCAAATGTTTACGCATCAACATACAAAACATAGGCGGAACAGCTGGGTTTTCACGATTGACATCAATTAAATGCATTCTAGGTGCTGATGGTTCAGCGGTAACCATAAGCTTTTTACCGCCTTTTGCTGTACGCACAGAAATTACTATTTCATCTCTATCTGGCTGATAAATTTTATCAATACGTCCGCCCGCAACTTCTTTATCTAGCTCATTTATAACTGCTCGCAGACATACCGCATCTAATGGCATATATTTTTCACCTCAATTAAATAAATTCTATACAATCCTTATGAGTTTGACTGCATAAAACATCTATATTATTAAATTTTTCTTTAATTTTATTTGCAAATACTTCAGCTATTGGGTTTTCGGTTGAAAAATGCCCTGCATCAACTAAAGTTAATTTCAAAGATTGAGCTTTTTGCATAATATCATAAGAGCAATCGCCAATTACAAATGCATCAGCATTTTTAGCTAAAGCATAATCCATTAGCTTGCCACAAGCACCACCACCAACAGCAACACGCTTTATATTTTTTCCGCCATTTGTAAAGCGTACACCATTTGCACCAAGTTTATTTTTAACATAAAATGCAAATTCATTTGGTGTCATTTCGGTTTTAAGGTCACCAACTCTACCAAGAAGTGCATTGTCCCCTGCTTCCATGCTTATAATATTATCAAGCTCAAGCACTTTTGCAAGTGCATCATTTACACCACCCCAAGCACAATCGGCATTTGTATGCATACAAATAACCGAAATATCATTTTTAATTGCAAGACGAAGTGCACGACCTGTTGCATTTTTTTCTGTAATATTTTTAACAGAAGTAAAAATCAAAGGGTGATGAGCGACAATTAAATTTGCATTTTTTTCTATTGCCTCTTTTACAACACCCTCTGTAACATCTAATGCACACATCACACATTTAACTTCTTGCTCATGGTCACCTGTCATAAGTCCAACATTATCCCAGTTTTCAGCAAAACCCACTGGTGCAAAATCTTCTAGCAGTTTTAAAACATCTGAAACGGTTGTCATAATATGTCCTCCAAACTCTGTTTTAATGTATCAACTATAAGTTGTTGCTCATTTAATCTATCATTATCTATACTTTTTGCCTGTTTAAGACCATCAAGAGCAGCATTTTCTTTTTTTAACTGTGCTTGTAAATAATCTTTTGCCCCATTTGCTTTTAAAAGTGCACCAGATACACAGCATTTGTAAAGCGGAATATCTTTTTTATTATATCCGCCTTTAACTGTCATTACAACATAGCGTCTATGGTCTTCCTTGCATACATTTTCTTCTAAAATCTCATAGCCATTCTGCCAAAGCCATTTACGAAGATAATAAATCATAGTCATAGGCTGAAGTAAAAGTGTATAATTTTTGCTGTTTGTCCATTTAGCATCAGCTAAAATCTGAGCTATTGTTTCTCCGCCCATACCTGCAATCGAAATTGTATCACACTCATTAGGTTTTACCTTTTCCAAACCCGCACCAAGTCTAAGTGAAATTTTATCTTCAAAACCGTATTTTTTTGTGTTTTCCTCAGCTTTTTTTAGTGGTCCTGTACGAATATCAGAGGCTATAGCACTTTTTATTATACCATTTTCTAGCAAATAAATCGGTAAATGTGCATGGTCTGTACCAATATCGGCTAAAACTGCATTTTTTGATATTTTTTTTGCGATAAGCTCTAATCGTGGAGTTAAATTTATATTATTCATATTGTTTCACCTATTTAAAAAACAAAAGACCAGATAAAACTGGTCTTTGCGAATTTTACTGCTGACCTGCTAGAAAAGCGTTTAACTTTGTTACTAGCTCATCTACATCAACGCCATGAACCATACAAGCTTCTTCGATAGACTCACCTTGAGATGCTGGGCAACCTAGGCAATGCATACCCATTTCAAAGAAAAATTTAGATGTACCCATATCCATAGCCAGCACTTCGCCGATTTTAGTAGTTTTAGTAACAGTTGCCATTTTAATAAACCTCCACATTTAAGCAAATTTATGTTTTATTATACCTCTTTTTTACTATTATTTCAAGATTAAAAAAAGAAGTGCCAGAGAAAAACCTCAAGCACTTCTTAAAATTTATTATCCCTCTGATGCTTTTATTTTAGCAAAGCATTCGCTGCAATAAACTGGACGGTCGGACTTTGGCTCGAAAGGAACTTTAGCCTCTCCACCACAAGCAGCACACACAGCAGTAAAGAATTCACGAGCAGTAGCACCTTTAGCAGCATTTTTTCTCTTATCACGGCAAGCCTTGCAGCGTTGAGGCTCATTCTGAAAGCCACGCTCTGCATAAAATTCTTGCTCACCAGCTGAGAAAACAAATTCGCTGCCACATTCTTTACAAACTAATGTTTTGTCTTGATACATGATTTTTACCTCTCTTTGTAATGCGTGTTTCATCTACTATTATTATGATGAAACTATGGTTAATTTATGCAAACAGAGCACAAAAGCCCTATTTCCATCGGTTTTAAAAACTGACACTAGCCGATTTTCGTTTTATTCGCTGAATTGCGTTATCAATAGACTTGACAGGCTTTCCGAGTTTAGACGCTATTTCGTCATAGGAAAAGCCATCAAGGTATAAAGATAACACATGCGACTCGAATGCTGAGAGAAGATTTTTAAGCTTAGCTATACGCTCTGCTTGTTCTTCCATACAAATAACTAACGCTTCAGGGTCAGAAACCACCGATGTGCCAGATTCCGCATTGCTATCAAAAAGAGGCTTTTCGAGAGAAACTGCATTATTAAGCGGTTCATGCTTTTGAGCATAGATAGCACGAACAGCCGAATAAATTTTACGCTCGATACAGACATGAGCATATGCTTCAAATGGTACGCCCTTAGACTCGTCGAAAGTTAAAACGGCTTTCCACAGTCCGAGCATACCTTCTTGTGTTAGGTCATCGCTTTCGGCTATACCGAAAGCATAGCTTCTAACGCAAGATTTAACCAATCTGGAGTAGTGAGAAACCAATAATTCAACAGCTTCACTATCACCTAATTTAGCAGCTTTACAAAGCTGTATTTCGTTTAATTCACCAATTTCCAGACTCATTTGCTCAATTCCATTTGTCATATTTTTAATTATTATATTACAGTTACCTCATTTTGTCAATATATCCATGTATTAATTGTATAGTATGTGTTATAAACACTCTGATATTTTATGCATTTTTTACAAAGTTTTTCGACATTATTCGACAGTTACCGACTTTGCAAGGTTTCTAGGCTTATCTACATCACAGTTTCTTTCAACAGCTACATAATAAGAGAGCAACTGAAGTGGGATAATTGACAGTGATGCAGACATTTCTTGACGTATTTCAGGAAGTTTAATAACATGGCTGCAACAAGAAGCATCACAATCAAAATCAGCACCAGTTATTAAAATAACCTCAGCACCACGGGAAACAACCTCACGAATATTAGAAATAGTTTTCTCATATAGATCTGGTTGAGTTGCAAGGGCTACAACAAGCGTACCTTGCTCAATTAGAGAGATTGTGCCATGCTTTAATTCACCCGCTGCATAAGCTTCACTGTGAATATAAGAGATTTCCTTGAGTTTTAATGATGCTTCCATAGCTGCGGCATAGTCAAGCCCTCTGCCAAGGAAGAATACGCTTGAACGGTTTGCGTATCTGTTTGCTAAATACTGCATTTTTTCCTTACCCGCAAGCATTTCACTGATTTTCTCTGGAATAGTGTAAAGAGTTTCACAATAAGCCTTTTCTTGCTCTGCGGTTATTGTACCTCTTACGCTTGCCATCTTAACCGCAAACAGATAAAGTGCAGCAAGCTGAGCTGAATAAGCCTTAGTGGTTGCAACAGCAATTTCTGGACCTGCCCAAAGATATAGCACCCCGTCAGCTTCTCTTGCTATTGTGGAAGATACAACATTAACCACTGCAACAGTATATGCACCCGACTGTTTAGCCAGACGCATAGCCGCAAGTGTATCTGCGGTTTCACCTGATTGACTTATAACAATACAAATATCATCAGGGCGAATAATAGGGTTTTCATATCTAAATTCAGATGCAATAGATGCAGTTGAGCGAACTCTGCAAAGGCTTTCAATAACTGAACGACCTACCATACCTGCATGGAGTGCGGAACCGCAACCTATAATATGCACATGTTTGGCATTTTTTAAACGTTCATCTGTTAAGCCGCTGTCTTCAAAACTAATTTTACCGTCTTTTACTCTTGGGTGAATGGTGTTTGTAACTGCTGCTGGTTGCTCCATAATTTCCTTTATCATGAAATGCTCATAACCACCCTTTTCAGCTGCGGACAAATCCCAAGTTACTTCTTGAATTTTCTTTTCCACAACATCACCGAAAGCATTCATAACAACAACACTTTCAGGGCGAACAATAGCAACTTCACCATCATCAAGAATAATATATTTTCTTGTGCGTGAAATAATAGCTGTAACATCAGAGGCAATCATATTTTCGCCTTCACCGATACCAATAACAAGCGGGTTATCACGTCTTGCAGCTACAATTTCTTCTGGGTCGTCCATAGAAACAACACCAAGTGCGTAAGAACCTCTAAGCATACCAACTGCTTTGAGCACAGTCATAGCAAGTGTATGATTGCTACCGTCATGCAGATAATCAACCAAATGAGCAACAGTTTCTGTATCTGTTTCAGACTGAAATTCATAACCATGCGCTTCAAGCTGCTTACGTAGTTCCATATAGTTCTCAATAATACCATTATGAACAACAGCAACCTTTCCCCTACCGCCTAAATGTGGGTGAGAATTTCTGTCTGATGGTTCGCCATGAGTTGCCCAACGTGTATGACCAATACCGCAAGTAGCATTCATACCACCAAATTCCTTGATTTTTTCTTCAAGATTTGCGATACGTCCACGACTTTTTACAACTTCCAGACCATCTTTAGTAAAAGCCGCAACGCCTGCGGAGTCATAACCACGATACTCTAAACGATAAAGACCTTTTATTAAAATTGGAACAGCTGGAGAATTACCTGTAAAACCAACAATACCACACATAATAATTTTTCCTCCAAAAAAATAAAATTTATGGCACTCACATCTGCCATTTTAGCCACTTAAAAAAGGGCATAAAAATAGTGCGTTATGCGTACTTTCTTGTTACGAAATCACTTTCGCTCTTTGAAAAGCCGCTCACGACCAACCCACTATCAGCCGAAGGGTATCCGCCGAATATTTCGATAAACCCTTACCTCGTCAACTGTAAAACACACTTTTACAGTCCTGGCGCTTAAAAATATTAACTTTTAGCTTTCAAAATAATATCTCCCTCCTTTTGAAAATAAACCTTTTTTAAAAAAACAGGACTGTGCAGCTCACACAGCCCTGCCTTTGACAAATATTATACAATAGACTCTATTGTTTTTGCAACACTTTTTGCAGCACTATCAACTTTTTGAGCGTCTTTACCCTCAACCATAACACGCACAAGAGCCTCAGTACCAGAGGCACGAACTAAAATTCTGCCTTCACCAAGCTCACTTTGTGCTTTATTTATAGCATTTGCTACTTCTTCACGCTCTGCAATGGTTTTCTTTTCAGAGTTTGGAACAGCTACATTAATCATAACCTGTGGCCATGGCTTAACTTCTGCCGCAATCTGAGAGCATTTTTTACCGCTTTGCTTTAAAATATCCATAAACTGAATTGCAGTTAACTGACCATCACCAGTAGAGGCATACTCAAGGAAGATTACATGACCAGACTGCTCGCCGCCCAGCACATAACCCTTATCAAGCATCATTTCAAGCACATAACGGTCACCAACATTAGCACATTCGATTTTCACGCCCATTTTTTCCGCATAAGCATGAAGTCCCATGTTAGAAAGAACGGTTGCAACAAATGCACCGCCACGCAGTTTACCTTGTTGTTTCATACGAGCAGCACAAACCGCCATAATTCGGTCACCGTCAAGCACTTCACCAGTTTCATCTACAATTAGACATCTGTCAGCATCGCCATCAAATGCAACACCAATATCAAATTTACCGCTTTTCATTCTTTCTCTAAGGTTTTCAAGATGAGTAGAACCACAGTTATCATTGATATTTAAACCATCAGGCTCATAAAAACGATAATCCGCCTTACATTCCAAAAGACGCATTAAACGCACAATAGTGCTAGAAGATGCACCATTTGCACAGTCTACTGCTACACGCAAGCCGGAAAGGTCACCTGTAACAGTTTCAGCTAAATGGTCGGTATATTCAACCACAGGGTCAATCTTGCTTTTAATAACTCTGCCAAGCTTTTCATGGCTTGCACGAGGAACACTATCAAAATCATCAATTAGAGCTTCAATTTTGCCTTCAAGTTCATCAGATAGTTTATAACCACTACCCGCAAAAATTTTGATACCGTTATATTCATATGAATTATGACTTGCAGATATTACAATACCTGCATCAGCTTTATGCTTAATTGTAAGATAAGCAATAGCTGGTGTAGGAATTACTCCCAATAACTCAACGTCTGCACCAACTGAGCAGATACCAGCAACTAAAGCACTTTCAAGCATATCAGAAGATATACGAGTATCTTTACCAATAAGCAGTTTAGCTTTACCGCCCTGTTTTTGCTCCTGACTTAAAATATAAGCCGCAGCAGCACCAATTTTAAAAGCTAGCATTGCATCAAGTTCTATATTAGCAACGCCACGAACACCATCTGTTCCAAAATATTTTTCCAAAATAAACACCTTGCCTTATTTGTTAAGTAAGCACCGGATTTTATAATCTTAATTGACCGTCTGATGTTTCCATTTTTAAATGCTCATATGCACGAAGTGTAGCACATCTACCACGTTGTGTGCGGTTTAAAAAGCCGATTTGCATTAAATATGGCTCGTAGACGTCTTCCAGTGTAATCGCTTCTTCTCCGATAGTAGCCGCAAGAGTTTCAAGACCTACTGGGCCACCATTATAATTGAGAATAATGCTTTCAAGCATTCTGCGGTCGATATTATCAAGCCCTAATGGGTCAATACCAAGGGCAGTAAGTGCCATATCAGCCGCTTCAGCTGTTATTGTTCCATCTCCTTTGACCTGTGCAAAATCACGCACACGACGTAAAAGACGGTTTGCAATACGAGGTGTACCACGAGAACGTTTAGCGATTTCTAAAGCACCATCATAACGACTATGTACACCCAAAATTCCCGCTGAACGAGTTACAATTTTCTCCAAATCCTCTGGTGAATAAAGCTCAAGTCTAAGCATAACACCAAATCTATCTCTCAGCGGTGAAGTTAACTGACCTGCTCTAGTTGTCGCACCTATAAGCGTAAACTTAGGCAAATCAATTCTTATGGACCTTGCACTAGGTCCTTTACCAATGATGATATCCAGTACACCATCTTCCATAGCAGGATATAAAATCTCCTCTACACTGCGGTTTAATCTATGGATTTCATCAATGAATAAAATATCATTCTCGCTTAAATTTGTCAATAGAGCAGCCAAATCTCCCGCTTTTTCGATTGCAGGGCCTGAAGTAATTCTAAGGTTTACGCCCATTTCATTAGCTATTATTCCAGCGAGTGTTGTCTTACCTAAACCAGGAGGGCCATAAAGCAATGTATGGTCAAGCGGTTCATTTCTTTGTTTTGCTGCCTCTATAAATATTTTTAAATTTTCTTTTACTGCGGTTTGACCAATATATTCGTCCATTAATTTAGGACGAAGTGAATTTTCTGTGTCCTCATTTTTAAGCTGATGACTTGATACAATTCGTTCATCATCAGCCATACCGCCTGAAAACTCAATGCTCAAATTTTCACTTCCTTACTGCATTGCTAATTTTTTAAGGCAATAACGAATAATACTTTCAGCGTCCATGCCTTCAGAGTTTAAGCCCTCCATTGCTTTAAATGCCTCTGCTTGAGAGTAACCAAGCACCATAAGAGCAGCTACTGCCTCTTGTATATGGTTTATGCTACCCTTTTCAGGCATAACGATATTATTACCCGCACTAGCTGCGGTTTCAAGTTGTCCTTTGCTCATTTTATCACGAAGTTCTAAAACAATTCTTTGAGCGATTTTTTTGCCAATACCTTGAGCTTGAGTTAATAATTTTTCATCTTCTGTAATAATTGCTAGTGCAAGCTGTGAAGGCGGAGCTACTGATAAAATCGCCAATGCTGCTTTAGGACCTACACCAGAAACGCTGGTTAGCATTTTATAACAATTTAACTCCTCTTGGTCAGCAAATCCATAAAGTTCAAAAATATCTTCTCTAACATGTAAACAAGTATAAAGTCTTGCTTTTTCGCCCATTTGTATATTAGATAACGTATTTTGCGATGTATGGCAAGCATAACCCACACCACCGCAATCAATTACAGCTAAACCTTGTTCCACATGTGAAACTAAACCTTCTACATAATAAAACATTTATTGTATTCTCCTGTTTTCCCAAATATTGCTCCTTTTAGAATGACCATGACAAATAGCAACTGCAAGTGCATCTGCTGCATCATCAGGCTTTGGGATTTTATTAAGCCCTAACATAGATTTTGTCATTTCCATCATTTGTTTTTTCTCTGCTCTGCCGTAACCTGTTATAGATTGTTTAATCTGTAATGGCGTATAAGAATTTGGGTGCAATCCTTTTTGTGCTAAGGCGAGCAAAATAACACCTCTTGCTTGAGCTACTTGAATACCTGTTGTAATATTGGTATTAAAAAACAGTTCTTCAACCGCAACATCATCTGGGTGAAAAGTATCAATAATAGTGCACAAATCATCATAAATTTCACATAATCGGTGATGCATAGGTTGACCTGCTTTTGTTGTTATCGCACCATACTGAATAGGTGTAAATTTCCTTCCATCATATTTTACAACACCATAGCCAACTATTGCATAACCAGGGTCAATTCCAAGAATAATCAAATAATTTTCACCCTTCTATTTATTTTAATTAAAAGTTCCACCTGTAACTTCAAACATACGTTCTATTCTATTTTTTAGCACAGGATAATTTTCTAAATTTTCATCATTATTTAATATAATTTCTGCTTCATAGCGAGCCTGCTCCATAGCTTGCATATCAGAGATAATATCCACATTTTTAAGTGTAGGCAAGCCATGTTGACGGTTTCCAAAGAAATCTCCTGGACCACGCTGTGCAAGGTCAGCTCTTGCAACTTCAAAACCATCATTTGTTTTGGTCAAAACGCTTAATCTTTGCTTTGAAGATAGGCTTTTATCAGCACCGAAGAAAATACAATATGACCTTCTTTTGCCACGACCAACACGACCTCTAAGCTGGTGAAGTTGGGAAAGTCCAAATCTATCCGCATCTTCAACCACCATAAGCGAGGCATTAGGCACATTTACACCAACCTCAATAACAGTAGTAGCAACTAAAATATCTAGTTTGCCGCTTGCAAAAAGCTTCATAACACTTTCTTTTTCTGACGATTTCATTTTTCCATGAAGCACACCTATTTTTCTATGTGGAAAGACTTTTGCAAGTGATTTAGCATAATTTTCGGTGTTTTTAAGCAGTAGCTCACCTTCTTCAACAAGAGGACAAACTACATAAACCTGACCACCGTCTAAAATCATTTTTTCCATAAAATCATATACACGACTACGCATTCTTTCACCTACTGCAAACGTTTCAACAGGCGTTCTGTTTGGTGGAAGTTCATCTATAATTGACACATCTAAATCGCCGTACATAATAAGTGCAAGTGTACGAGGTATAGGCGTTGCAGACATAACAAGAGTGTGAGGGTGGTCACCCTTTTCTCTTAACATTGCTCGCTGATTTACACCAAAACGGTGTTGTTCATCGGCTACAACTGCACCAAGCTTTGCAAATTTAACGCCTTTTTGAATAAGTGCATGTGTGCCTATTACTACATTTGCATAACCCTGCTCTATTTTTTCTAATGCCTCACGTTTTACTTTAACTCCCATAGAACCTGTTAAAATAACCGTTTCCATACCAAGTTTAGCAAAAATAGGTGCAAGTGATTGTTCATGTTGTGCTGCTAAAATTTCGGTAGGTGCCATAACAGCGGCTTGATAACCGTTTTTAACTGCAAGCATACAAAGGGCGGCTGCAACAGCGGTTTTACCTGAACCAACATCACCCTGTATTAGTCTATTCATTGGCTTACCAGATTTAACATCTTTTATTAGGTCACTTACTGCTCTAAACTGAGCTTTAGTTGGCTTAAATCCAATCAAACTCCAAAAATCATCAAGATTTGTATCTTCAAATATTGCACCCTGTTCATGTTCTCTATGATGTTTCATTTGATTTAATCCACAACAAAGTAAAAAAAGCTCCTCAAATACAATACGTCTACGTGCATTTGCTATATCATCTATGCTTTGTGGTCTATGGATTTTATTTATTGCCTTATCAAGAGGCAATAAATCATACTTTTCCAGAATGTTTTGCGGTATAGGGTCATTATCTTTTGGAAATTCACAACTCAAAGCGTCTTGACTTAATCTTTCAAAATCATACTGTGAAATGCCTGCTGTAAGCGGATATATTGGCACTATTTTCCCTTTTGTGTCTTCATCGCATTTTTCATAAACTGGTGATGTCATAGTGATTTTATTACCATAGACTTGCACACGCCCATAAAACAAATACTCTGTACCACGCCTAATAAGAGAAACTGCATATTTGTTATTAAAATAAGTTATTTCCAGTGTACCCGTATCATCATAGACCATAAATTTAGTAATATCCATTCCACTTCTGATATGTTTTAAATTTGGCTCAGTGCCAACAACTGCACGAATGGTCATTTTTTCGCCTTCTGCAAGCTCTGATATAGGTACAATATGTGTTCTATCCTCATAATCTCTTGGATAGGTATTCAAAACATCTTCTAAGGTATGAATATTTAGTTTTTCAAGCAATTTAGCTTTTTTAGGGCCTATACCCTTTGTGTAGCATACATTATCAGTCAGTTTTTTCATATTACTCTCACATTAAAATTTACACATAATAATCACGATAAACCGCAGTTACAACGCCTAAAATCGAACAATTTTCACCATTTATAGGTGGATAGGCTTCATTTTCAGGCATAAGCCAAACTTCACCCTGCTGTAAAATTAAGCGTTTACAAGTTGCCTCATCTTCGATTAAAGCGACAACAATTTGCCCATTTCTAGCGGTTTGTTGTCTGCGGACAATTATAATATCACCGTCCATAATTCCAGCACCAATCATAGATTCACCGCTTATTCTTAATGCAAAATGTTGTTCTCCTGCACATGCATTTTCATAAGGTATATAACCTTCTACCTGTTCAATAGCAAGTGCAGGCATACCAGCGGTGACTCTGCCAAGTATAGGCACTCTAGGAGTCATAGCCGCACCGCCTCTAACGGAAAGTGAACGAGTGCGACCATCATCACGCTGAAGATATCCAAGCTCACGCAATCTTTTTAGATGACAGTGAACGGTAGACGGTGAACGAAGCCCCACTTCATTACAAATTTCACGCACAGATGGTGGATAACCCTGCTTGAGCGTAAATTCATTTATATAATCTAAAATACGTTTTTGTTTTTCGGTTAGTGGTTTCATGTTATTTACCTCCTAAACAGCATAGAAAACACTAAAAAATCTATCTTTTTTATTATAACTCTACATTATAATATTATATTGCATGATATAATAAATTGCAAACATTTGTTTGATAATTTTTGCTATTATAAATATGTGTTTTTTGAAAATTTTCTTGTGCTAAGTGTAAAAATGTTATAGAATAAAAGCAGTTAAAATACATTTAGCTTCAGGGAGGACTCTTCATGACTATTCACACCAATCTCGGATATATTGAAATCACACAGGAAGTCATAGCTGACATTGCAGGATATGCTGCATCGTCCTGTTTTGGAGTAAAAGGCATGACTGTTCGCTCGGTATCTGATGGGCTGGCTCATCTTCTGCGTCTTGAAAATCAACGTCGTGGCGTAAAGGTGCGTGAGGCTGAAGATGGCGGTGTAAACATTGATTTACACATTGCAGTAGAGCACGGAATAAATATTACTTCTGTTTGTCGCTCTATGATACAAGAAGTACGCTATCATGTTGAACGTCTAACTGGTGTAGATGTAAAAAATGTAGATATTTATGTAGAAAGTATCAGAACTGACTGAGTTTCAATTTAGTAAGGAGAAATTTATAAAAATGACAGAGCAAAAACTCAATGGCTCACTTTTCCAGTCAATGGTAATACAAGGTGCATATGCTATTGCTGATAAAAAAGAGCGAGCAAATGAACTGAACGTTTTTCCTGTACCAGATGGAGATACAGGCACTAATATGGCTATGACCATGTCAGCAGCTATAAAAGAACTGGAAAAACTTCATGAGCCAACTCTTGCAAAAGCAGCAGAAACAACTGCATCTGCCCTACTTCGTGGTGCAAGAGGTAATTCAGGTGTTATTCTTTCCCTTCTGTTTCGTGGCATGGCTAAAAAACTTAAAACTCAAACAGAAGCATCAGGGCGAGATTTGGCTCTTGCTATGCGTGAAGGTGTAGATGCTGCTTATAAAGCTGTAATGAAACCCGCTGAAGGCACTATTTTAACCGTTTCAAGAGTTTCTGCACAATATGCGGTTGAGCGTTGTCAAGCTGAACCTGACCTTTCAGTAATTGATGTGTTCGACGCAATCTTAGAACGTGGTAAAACTGCACTTGCTGAAACTAAACAACAAAACCCAGTGCTTGCAAAAGCTGATGTAGTCGATGCAGGTGCTTTTGGTTTCCTTACCATACTTGAAGGTATGCGTGATGCATTTCTAGGCATTAAACATGAATATGCAAATACTGCTGCTGAAGAAAATACTTCTGCCGATTTTTCCGCTATATCTGATGAAGATATAACTTTCACATATTGCACAGAAATTATTGCACAGCGTCTTAATAAAGGTAGAAATATCAGCAGATTACGTGGTATTTTAAATGAAATCGGTGACAGTTTGGTTGTTGTTGATGATGATGAAATTGTAAAGGTGCATGTGCATACCGACCAGCCAAACAAGGTGCTTGAAGAAGGTTTAAAATTTGGCCCTCTGCTCACCGTAAAAATTGAAAATATGCGTGAACAGCATACTGCAAAGGTTATAGAAAGTACCGAGCCTAAAAAGCGTGTGATAAGAGAACCAGAACGCAAATATGGCTTTGTTGCGGTTGCTGCAGGTGATGGCTTAAAAGATGTGTTTACAGACTTAGGCTGTGATGTTGTAGTACAAGGTGGTCAAACAATGAACCCTTCTACAAACGATATTCTTTATGCTATTGATGAAACACCAGCAGAAATTGTTTTTGTATTCCCTAATAATAAAAATATTATTATGGCAGCCGAACAAACAATAGAACTGTCCGACAAAAAAGTTATAGTTATTCCAACTCGCAACATTCCACAGGGCATGTCTGCACTTTTAGCTTTTGACCCTTACGGTGAAACTGAAGATAATATCACTGCAATGACTGAGGCTTTTCAATTTGTAACCGCTGGTCAGCTCACTTATGCAGCAAGAAATTCTGAATTTGATGGCAAAAAAATCAAAGAGGGTGAGTATCTCTCTCTTTGTGAAGGTAAGCTATGTGCAAACACTAAAAAACCTATTGATGCTATGAAAAAACTAGCGAAAGAAATGGTTAAACCAGAACATGCTTTTGCCACTGTTATCTATGGTCAAGGTGTTTCTGAAGAAGAGGCAAACAAAGTTGCAGAGCTTTTCAAAAAAGAAAATCATGGTCTTGAAATAACCGTTGTTTATGGCGGTCAGCCAGTTTATTATTACATTGTTTCTGTAGAATAAAATTTTTAGGCAGGGAGCTTTTTCTTCCCTGCCTATCGTTTGTTTAAATATAATATTTAAAAGGTGAGCTATGTCTATTTTCGATATTTTTGCAAAACTTGAAAAAGAACGTGAAGTAAAATCAAATGAGCCAATAAATTGGCTCATAGTAGGTCTTGGAAACCCTGGTTCAAAATTTGACGGTACAAGACACAATGCAGGTTTTAGAGCCTTAGAGCGTTATTGTGAGCAAACAAGCGTTAAAATCGACAAAATGAAATTTAAAGCACTTATAGGCGAAACTACACTTGCTGGAAAACGTGTACTTCTTATGAAACCTCAAACTTTTATGAATTTATCGGGCGAGGCTGTGCGAGATGCTGCGAATTTTTATAAAATTCCGCCTGAAAATATTATTGTTTTATCTGATGATATTTCACTTGATGTTGGGCGTATTCGTGTTAGGGCAAAAGGTTCTGCAGGCGGTCAAAATGGCTTAAAAAACATTATCTATCAGTTAAATTCTGAAAATTTTCCAAGAGTTAAAATCGGTGTAGGTGCAAAACCTCACAAGGACTATGATTTAGCTGATTGGGTGCTTTCTCGTTTTACAGCTGATGAGCAAGACAACATTAACAAGGCTTGTGATAATGCTATGAAAGCCGCTGAACAAATAATTAGTGATAGTGTACAAAGTGCAGCTAATAAATTTAATGGAAAATAACATATAAACTTTTAACCCCATACAAAAATGGGGTTAATTTTTTGTAAATTTTTCGCAAATATAATTGCTCTTTTAGCTTTATTTATGGACAAATCATTGAAACCACAGTGAATTTGTATTATAATAGTATAAATAATTTTGGTCATCGAAAGAGAGGCTGCATATATGTTTAAAAATATAAATTTACTTTCACTAGATGACTTTTTTCTTTCCCTTAATAATAGAAAAGGTAATTTCGTGTTTTTTTACCGTTTTAATGGTATTTCTAATGATATAATTGATTTTATAAAACAATATTATATGTCTGCACTACAAAACGGCGTTATAATAGATGGACGTATTCCTAACCCTACACCGGAAAATTTAAGCTATTTATCTGAAATGCTTGGTTCTGATTTTATGTTAGATAAAGCGTTTTTGGATAATAAGCTAAAAAAATGGCTGCCTCGTATGTCAGATTTGCAAAGAAATAACATTTGCTCTGCTATTTTCTCCACATTTGAGGACATGCTTAAAATGGGAAAAAACCAAAATATAATAAAAAATGCATATATAAAATATATGTGTTGGCTTTACTATAAATTTGAACGTATAGTCGGTCAATTAGGTGCAGATAATGTGCCTAAAATATTGTATTTGGGAGATATTTCTCAATATGAGCTTCAGCTTTTAATAGCACTTTCCAGAGCCGGTGCAGATATTGTACTTTTAAATAGTGCTGGTGAACAAGCTTATTTAAAACTTGACCCAAAAAGTGAATTTTCTACGCTTTATAATATAAATTCTGGATTTCCAAAAGATTTTACTTTAAAACAAATTCAAAAACTTATAAGTGACGAACAAAACCGACAGCGTATTTTTGGAGAAAATCCAAATTTAAAACCCTGTACTAATGCTTGGTTTGAAAAACCAGAGCTTTCAGAAATTTTAAAAACTAATCGTGGAGATAATAAAGAATTTTTCTATAATGCATTTATTGTTCAGTATGGTGTTGAAGATACGCTTTTATTTTCCAGCGACATGTGTAACTTCTATCAAAATCTGAAAAATAGAAATTTACTTGTTATAAATAATCAGATTACTCCCCCATCAACTGAGGAAATAAATGCTATAAAACGCACTAATTATCAAAATATTGAACAGCTTGCAAGCCATTTAAGCCAAAATATAAGCTATCCAAACAATAAAGAGCTTGAAAAAATAATGAAAAAAGCCTTTATTGATATTTTGCTTAATAGTCAAAAGCAGAATACAATTCAAAAGCTTACAAGCAAGGCTGTTTATTTGCTTTGCTGGCTTAAAAGATATCAAAAAGACTTATTTGCAAATTGGAATATAAACTCTTTGCCCGCTGTTTTTATACTCTTTCACCCATCACCTTCGGCTAATGAGGAATTATTTTTAAATTTCCTTTCGTATTTGCCTGTTGATGTGCTTGTGATTATGCCCGATTTAAGCCAATCTTTCACTTTTTCAGGTGAAAATCTGCTTGAGATAAGATATACAAACTCGATATCAATTACAGCTTTCCCTTCTGCTCCCGCTAAAATGAAAGTAAGCACAGCAGCATATCAGGCAGAACGTGAAATGGACACACTTTTATATTCAAATTCTGGTATGTATCGTGATAAACAACATTCAAAAGCTGATATTATTACTTTGCAGACTATGTATGAAGAAATTTTTATACTTTGGGAGCAAGAGCTTAAATATAGAACTGGTTTCTCTGAAAACGGTGAAAGCGTAAATGTTCCAGTGCTATTTAGTAAAATTTCTGGCGTGAAAAATGGTCAAATCTCTGATTATTGGCTGAATATTAAAAAATTAATAACTCAAGACACAATAGTTGTAAATAGCTTGCCTTGGGTTTCGAGTTTTAGCCCAATGAAACAATTTGCAACCCAGTTTTTACAAAATGGCAGATTACAAAAAAACAAAATTAAATCTCACAAAAACTATCAATATAATATTTTAAGAAATGAAATGCAAGAGCATTTATTGGATAAAATTCAAGTTATGCTTGATGAAAAATTAATCCGTGGCACATATCAAAACGGTACAGAATATACAATAATTGCTACTGCATTAAACCTTGATAAAAATTTACTTCGTATAATTCAAAAATTTGATTTTACAAAAAAAAATCCAAAATTATTATTTATTTTAACCAGTGAAAAGACATTTTCACTAGAAGAAAGTATACTTGTAGCTTTTCTTCATTTAATTGGTTTTGATATTCTCTTTTTTGTGCCTACTGGCTATCAATGTATAGAAGGATATTTCAATCAGCAAATTATAAATGAATATCAAATTGGCGATTATATTTATGATTTACATGTACCTAATTTTAATGAGGTAAATGAAGGTACTCTTAGCTCTATTTTAAAACGTTTTGGAAGGAGTTTTTAAATTATGGGATTAAATCTTCGTAGACCAGACTCTGCTATTACACCAAGCTCACCTGCTCCAGCTAACAATCAAATTGAGGTCTATGAACAATATGACATTGCCGCAGACCGTCAGCAAATGAACCAAACTCTTGTTAACTCGCCTGAAGTTGATAAAATTGCAAGTCAAATTGAAGTGTATAACCTTGAAACTATTGTTTCTTTTGGTGCTGAGGCAGCTGAAGAAATCTCAAAATGTTCAGATATTGTGCTAAATAGTATGAATATGGCACAACTTGATAATTCAAGTGCTATGCTTAATACTCTAACCAAAATCATGGATAAATTTGATTTAGAGGAAATCAAACAAGAGCCTAATTTTTTAGGTAAGCTCTTTGGAAGTATGCGAAAACAACTTGATAAACTGCTTGCAAAATATCACACTATGGGTGATGAAGTAGATAAAATCTATGTACAGCTTAAACAATATGAATCAGAGATAAAGCAATCCAATCGCAGACTTGAAGAAATGTTTCAAGCTAATGTAGGTTATTATCATGAACTTGTAAAGTATATTTTAGCTGGTGAACAGGGTTGTCGTGAACTTGAAGCTTATATTGCTGAACGTCAAAACGATTTAGACCAAACCGGTGACCAATCTATTCAGTTTGAACTTACAACTCTTAACCAAGCTCTTTTAATGCTTGAACAACGTACTCAAGACCTAAGAACAGCGGAAAATGTAGCTATTCAGTCTATCCCTATGATTAAAACAATGCAGTTTAGCAATATGAACCTTGTTCGCAAAATAAACTCTGCATTTATTATTACCTTACCTGTATTTAAACAGGCTCTCACTCAAGCTATTATGCTTAAACGTCAAAAAATTCAAGCTGATGCTATGGCGGCTCTTGATGAGAAAACAAATGAAATGCTTATTAAAAATGCTCAAAACACCGCCGAACAATCAAAAATGATTGCTAGAATGGCATCTGGTAGCTCAATTAAAATGGAAACTCTTGAGCGTACATGGCAAACTATTGTTTCTGGTATTGATGAAACTAGACAAATTCAAGAAAATGCAAGAAAACAACGTCTTGATGACCAAAAACGCTTAGAAGCTATTAAAGAGGATTTTTATAAACGTTATAATAAACCGCTTCAAAATTCTCAAAATAAATAAAAGGAGGTTATATTATGCCTATCAATCTAACAAAAGGACAGAAAGTCGATTTAACCAAAGATAACCCAAGTTTAACAAAAATCATAGTAGGTCTTGGCTGGGACGTAAATGTTTTTGACTCTGGTACAGCTTTTGACCTTGATGCCTGTGCTTTTATGGTTGGAAGTAATGGCAAATGCCCAACAGAAAATGAGTTTATCTTTTATGGTAATCTTACACATT
Organism: Butyricicoccus sp.; assembly: GCA_017886875.1. Lineage (GTDB taxonomy): Bacteria > Bacillota > Clostridia > Oscillospirales > Butyricicoccaceae > Butyricicoccus_B. The sequence continues at coordinate 54,544 of JAGHIZ010000103.1, forward strand.
CAAGCGAAAGTGTAAAACATATGGGCGATAACCGCACTGGTGAAGGTGATGGAGATGATGAACAAATTGAAATTGACCTTACCAAAATTCCCGCAAATATTGATAAAATTGCGTTTACTGTTACAATCTATGAGGCTGATGAACGCAGACAAAATTTTGGTCAAGTAAGTAATTCTTACATTCATATTGTGGATATGGTAACAGGCACTGACCTTATTCGTTATGATTTGGGTGAAGATTTCTCTATTGAAACTGCCATTGTAGTTGGTGAACTTTATCGTCACAATGGGCAGTGGAAATTTAACGCTATCGGCAGTGGTTTCCAAGGTGGCTTAGCTGCTTTGTGTGGTCACTATGGTATAGAAGTTGCATAAAAATTAAGGAGGTAGTTTATTATGCCAATCAGCTTAAAAAAAGGACAAAAAGTGAGTCTTACAAAGGACAATCCAGGACTAACAAAAGTTGTAGTAGGTCTTGGCTGGGATATCAACCGCTTTGATACAGGTGGGGCTTTTGACCTTGATGCAGCCGCTTTCCTACTTGCAGACAATGGAAAAGCCACTTCTTCTGATGATTTTGTGTTCTATGGCAACCTAAAACATAAATCTGGTAGCGTTGAGCATATTGGTGATAATAGAACTGGCGATGGTGATGGTGATGATGAAAAAATTATCATTGATTTAACTCTTGTACCTGCAAATATCACTAAAATTGCATTTACTGCCACTATTTATGAGGCTGATGAACGTAGACAAAATTTCGGTCAAGTAAATAATGCATTTATCCGAATTGTTGACGAAAGCACAAATCAAGAACTTATACGTTATGATTTAGGTGAAGATTTCTCTATTGAAACCGCTGTTGTTTTTGGTGAGCTTTATAAAAACAATGGTGAATGGAAGTTTAATGCTATTGGTAGTGGTTATCAAGGTGGTTTAGCTGCACTTTGTAATAACTTTGGCATTGAAGTCGAGTAATATAAGGAGGAAACAATTATGTCTGTTTCTCTAAAAAAAGGTCAAAAAGTTAGCTTAACCAAAGAAAGCAATGGCGGTTTAAATACTGTGCTTGTTGGTCTTGGTTGGGACGAAGCCGCTAAAAAAAAGTCTGGTGGATTTTTTAGCTCTCTATTTTCTTCTGCGGGTGAAAGTATTGACTGTGATGCTTCTGCTCTAATGCTTAGAAATGGTAAGCTTGTAGGCACTCATGATGTAGTTTATTTTGGTAATCTGGCTCATAGCACTGGTACTGTTACTCACTTAGGTGATAACTTAACTGGTGAAGGCATGGGCGATGATGAACAAATAATTGTAAATCTGGCTCAAGTTCCAGCAGATTATGACCGTATTGTTATGGTTGTAAATATTTATAAAGCTAGTGAAAGAAATCAACATTTTGGAATGATTAAAAATGCTTTTATTCGCATTGTTGACTCAAGAAACAATGCTGAACTTTGCAGATTTAATCTATCTGATGATTATACTGGTATGACTGCTATGATTTTCGGTGAACTTTATCGTAGTGGTGGAGAATGGAAATTCAATGCTATTGGTCAAGGTACTACCGATTCAAGTTTAAAAGAACTTCTTGCACGTTTTCATGACTAACTAAATATTCGTCATTAGAAAGGCGAGTTTTTATTTCTCGCCTTTTTTATGATATAAAAACAAAAGGAGAAAATTATGAACTTTAACGGATTATCTGAAAAGGAAGTTGCTGAGTCTAGGCAAAAATATGGCAGCAACATTATCCCTGACTCTGAACCGACTACGTTCTGGGCAGAATTTAAAGAAACCTTTAAAGACCCTATGATTCGTATTTTACTTGCAATCGCAGCACTTATGATTGTGATGTACTTTTTTGATTATGCAGATATTTACGAACCATTAGGAACTATTATTGCTGTGCTTATTGTAGCATTTGTATCTGCAAAAACTGGTGTTGCAAGCGATACAAAATATCGTCAGCTCAAGGATAGCACTAAAAAAGACCAATGCAAAGTATATAGAAATGGCGTTGTAACGGTAATTGATGTTGATGATGTAGTTGTTGGCGATAAAATACTATTACAATCTGGTGATAAAATCCCTGCTGATGGTGTATTAATAAGTGGTCATCTTAAAGTTGATAATTCGGCTTTAAATGGTGAGGCTGAAGAATGTCCAAAAACCGCAGCTGATGAAAATTTCCGTTTAGCTGATGAAATAACTGGTGATACCTTTGTTGATAAACATTCACTATTTCGTGGTGCAGTGTTATTTGATGGCGAAGGTGTAATGGACGTACAAAAAGTTGGTCTTTCCACTATGATGGGTAAAATGGCTGAGGAAATGCAAGATGATGAGCCTGATTCCCCTCTTAAAGTTAAGCTTGCCAAACTTGCTGGTATGATTTCAAAATTTGGTTATATTGGTGCAGTTGTAATCGCTATTATGTACTTTGTGCATTTTGTAATTACTGCTGGTGGTATTGATGCTTATTTTGCTCTTGGTTCTGCTAAGATTATAAAAGATATTATTGACGCTGTTTCACTTGCAGTTGTTGTTATTGTCTGTGCTGTTCCAGAAGGTCTGCCACTTATGATTTCTCTGGTACTTATGCAAAATACAAGCAAAATGCTTGACCATAATGTACTGGTTCGTAAAGCTGTTGGTATTGAAACCGCAGGTTCACTAAATATCTTATTCAGCGATAAAACAGGCACTATCACAAAAGGTCATCTTGAAGTTGTAGAGTTTTTTACTGCTGATGGTACTGTAATCCCTGAGCTTTCAAAACATGCTAAAACAAAACAGCTTGTTGATTTAGCAATCGGTAAAAACACACAATCTATGTTTGATGCAGAAGGTCGTGTTATAGGTGGCAATGCTACTGACCAAGCTTTAATGAAATTTATTGGCAAAGAGGTCTTTGACAGTCTACATGACCGTTATACTATCACTAATTCTCAAAGCTTTAACTCTGCAAATAAATTCAGTCAAGCTTATTTAGCTGAATTTGGCAAAACATTTTATAAAGGTGCTCCTGAAAGACTGCTTGCAGTATCACAAAATTATCTTGATGCAAACGGTGAGATTAAGCCTATTGATATGAATGTACTAAATGCAAAAATTGATGCATTAGCTGAAAAATCTATGCGTGTACTTGCATTTGGTTACTCTGAAAAGGCTATGACCGAAAACACATTACACAATGATACAGTAATTATTGGTTTTGTTGCTATTCGTGATGATGTTCGCCCAGAAGCTAGAGATGCTATCCGTGAAGTTCAAAACGCAGGTATCCAAGTTGTAATGATTACTGGTGACCGTCTTGAAACTGCTGTTGCAATCGCTAAAGATGCAGGTTTACTAAAAAAGAATGATGAAGTTGCTTTGACTTCTTCTCAGCTTAATAATATGAGCGATGAAGAAGTTAAAAAGATTATCCCTAAAATTCGTGTTATTGCTCGTGCATTACCTACCGATAAATCAAGAATGGTTCGTTTATGTCAAGAAATGAACCTTGTTGTTGGTATGACTGGTGATGGTGTAAATGACTCGCCTGCTTTAAAACGTGCTGATGTTGGTTTTGCTATGGGTAGCGGTACAGAAGCAGCCAAAGAAGCTGGCAAAATCGTTATTCTTGATGATAATTTCCGTTCAATTAAAGACGCTATTTGGTATGGTCGTACCATTTACCATAATATCTTAAAATTCTGTAAGTTCCAACTTGTAATCAACGTTGCAGCGGTTGTTGTTAGTGCAGTTGCTCCATTCTTTGGCGTTGAAGAACCACTCAAAGTAACACACTTACTGTTTGTAAACCTTGTTATGGACGGTTTAGGTGCTATTATGCTAGGTAATGAACCAGCTAAGGAATGTTATATGACTGAAAAACCTCGTAGACGTGATGAAAGCATTGTTAGCCGTCCTATGATGATGCAGATTGTCACTATGGGTATATGGCTAACTGTAATTAGCTTTGTATTCTTAAAGGTTGAATTTTTCAATCAATTCTTTGCAAATGAAGAACAAAAATTGTCTGCTTACTTTGTAATGTTTATTTGGAGTGCATTATTTAACGGCTTTAATGTTCGTGATGATGGATACCATATTTTCAGTGGCTTAAATGAAAACACAGGCTTTATGAATGTGTTTATTGCAATTATCCTAATTCAAGCCGCTATAGTAAATGCAAGCATTATACCTCAGTTAAGCTTTATTGGCAATATGTTTAGCTGTATCCCATTCCCTGCCATTGGTTGGGTTGTAGTGGCTATTTTAGCATTTACTATGATACCAGTTGATTTAATTAGAAAAACTGTTACAGGCTCTAAGTCATAAACTAAAAACCTCGCCAAAATTGGCGAGGTTTTATTTATTTTAGCCACTGTAAACTTCTATCTGTTGCTAAAGTATCAAGCCCATATACAAATAATATATCATCATAGTTATTTTGCTCTATAAGCTCGCTTGCTGTTTGCTTTTTAAAATATCTAAGGTCTATTAAATCTATCTCGCTGTACTCACTAGCGAAAAACGGTGCTAGACAATGTGCAAATGAGTCTCTGATAATAAGCAATTTTTTATCACTATCTGCATTAGATTTTAAATTCACAAGTGCATGATTACCATCTAAAAATACAGGATATTTATCAGCCTCATCTAAATGGTCTGTAAAAAACATACTATCATATTCTATTGGAAATGGTCTATTTTCATCTGTAATAGTTACATCTACATTTAAGTTTTTCTGTTTCCATAGTGAAATAGTATCTGATGGAGTAAACCAAAAACCACTTTTTGAATAAGATGTACCATAAAATCCATCATAATTTTCTATATCATATTCGGTCTGAGCTGTAGGAGTAAAGCCCATTTGCTCACCCGCTTTAGAATATGCCATATATGCACCCTTGCTTGTCCAGTGATGGTCAGTTCTATAATAGACATCTGAGTTTTCACTTAAAACACCCGAAACATCAATAAATTTCACTTCTTCACTTAAAAGTGATTTTAACTGATTTAAAAGTTGTGCATTAGGATAATTATCATGTAGTTTTGGAAGTTTATCTTTCATAATATATCCCTTAGTTGGAACAGGCATAAAATAAACATTATTATGATTTTGCACAAACTGCTCAATAATTTGTATATTTTCTGTCCAAGTAGAGCTTTGTGTTATAGGTTTTTCCAAAAGCCAATTATCTTCACCTTTATAAATATCGCCATTTAAACCAACAGCTTGATTTGTATAAGAATGAAGTCCAACCCAAAAATCTCTTGCAAAAAAATGGTCAGAAAAATATGTATCCATTTTAGAAAACCATGAGCCATCAACAAGACTTTCTATAGAAAATTTAGGCATTTCCTCAAGCACACGTTTTTCATTTTGTGAAAATTCCTGTTTTGGCATGATAAAAAATAAAAACATCATGCCTGCAAAAAACACGCAAAATAACACGCTTATTAGGAGGTTAGTTTTTTTCATATTCTGCCTCCCTTAAAATCTAAAATATAAAAATGGATTATAGCTTTGTGCAACAAGTGATGCAGTACAAAGCATAACCGCACCTATACATAATACAGCTGTAATAACTGAACCTGTTTTAGTATCTATCATTTTACTAAATAACTGTTTGCCAAGTGGCAGACAGGCAAATATAGAAATAATAATCAGCGGTAAATAGCTAACACACAACACCATTGCATGATGACTTATAATTCCATTTTCTGAGATAAACAGAGCTTTAAAATATAGTCCAAGCTGTTTAAAATCATCAAATGCAAAAATAACCCAACCAATTATTACAAATAACATAGTGTAAATATGGCTTATAAATTTAGGCAATTTTTCAAGTTGTTTAAGTAGCCATACTTTCTCTATTACTTGTAACACAAAGTAATAAAGTCCCCAGATTACAAAATTCCAACTAGCACCATGCCACAAACCAGTTAAAAACCAAACTGCAAATAAATTTCTCATGGTTTTAAATTTGCCCTGTCTGCTACCTCCTAAAGAGATATAAACATAATCTCTAAACCATGTTGAAAGTGAAATATGCCATCTTCTCCAAAATTCAGTTATACTTTTTGAAATATACGGATAATTAAAGTTGATTGGCAGTTCAAAACCGAACATTTTACCCAAACCACAAGCCATATCCGAATAACCGCTAAAATCAAAATAAATTTGCAAAGTAAAAGCTAAAGCACCTATCCATGCACCCAGTACACCATTTGTACTTGGTGAAAGCTTTAGAGCCTCCCATAAAGCACCCATATTATTAGCAAGCAAAACCTTTTTGCTAAGTCCTACAAGAAGTTGAATAACACCTTCACCGAATTTATTAACGCTTTGTTTTCTATCTTCGAGCTGGTCTGCAAGGTCACGATATCTTACAATAGGACCTGCGATAAGCTGAGGAAACAAAGTCATATATGTTGCAAAACGTGTAAATTTCTGCTGAACTCCAACATCTCCACGGTAAACATCAATAATATATGATAAAACCTGAAAAGTATAAAATGAAATACCAAGTGGCAAACCTATTTCAACATAAGGAAGTTCAGTCCAGAACACAAGAGGTCTTAATATATCTAAGAAAAATGTAGTATACTTAAATACAAAAAGGAGTGCTAAATCTATTAAAATAGCGATTATAGCCGCATGTTTTTTATATTTTGGTTTGGAAAGCATAATCTTTCCTGCATAAAAATTTATAACTGTTGTAAGTAAGATTACAATTAAAAATGATGGCTCTCCCCAACCATAAAATACAATATTAGCTATTAATAAAAATATATTTCTCGCTTTATGTGGTAAAATACAATAGCCAAAAAGGGTTATAGGCAAAAAGAAATATAAAAACGTTAAACTTGCAAAACTCACAATTTACCGCCTTTATCCATTTAGTGTATCACTTACAATAGATTTTGCGGCATCGTTATCTGCTGAGATACACAATACAACATACACATCTTTACGTTCTATTATTGCACTTTCTAGCTTTGGTACTTCTTCTGGTTTATAATCAGAATAGCCTTCAATATAACCATCTATAAAAACCCCAAGCTGTTTTTCTATTTCTTGTGCAGATTTTTCATCAACCGCTTTAAACATAGCAATGCTTTCTGCTGTTGCACCAGAACCAACCATAGCTGTACTATCTTCAACTAAATCAGCATCTACACCATAAACTCTGTTAGCATTTTCTGAGTCAAGAGGTGCAAACTGGTCTGTAAAAGTTATTTCTTCGCTCATTTGCTCCACAGCGGTAACTGGGTCAATTTCTACTTTTTTATTATCTGAACAGCCTGAAAGCAATAACAAAGCTGCACTAAGTCCAATAATATATTTTTTCATATCCTTAACTCTCCTAATTTACATTTTCTTTTAGAAAATCCGCCCATTGTCTATAATAACTAATATTTGGGTGTATACCATCTGTAGCAGCATCTTCTGGTAAATCGCCATTATCATCTTCAACAATAGATGCAACATCTAAATAAACAGCGTCTTTTTCTTCTGCTAAAGCCTCTAATTTTTCATTTCTTTCACGAATAGTTTTATTATTTATACCATCTTCATTTTTATCTGAAACTTCTTTTGACACTGGAAGCATAGATTGTACATAAATAGTTGCTTTTGGCTGATATTCACGAACAGTATCAATAATTTCACTATACCCATCTAAAAAAGCCTGCTCATTTGGCCAACCAAGCTCATTTTCGCCAAACATCAAAAGAACTTCGTCATATTCTTTATCATTTTTAAGTTCTTCAATAACAGGCACTTCACCATCTATCATAGTTTCGGTGAAAACCGTTCTAACATTAAGCCCTACACGATAAAAACAATCAGTTTCAGGCAAAACAGAGTATGTATCAAAACCATAAAGATAAGAATTTCCAAGCATAGCTGCATTAGATAAATCATTTTCTTTCTTTTCGGTTTCAGATGATATGGCACTATTTGCACCACTTTGAGAACCAGTATTTATATTTTGCTGACAAGCAGTTAATAAAAAGCATAAAAAACCTGCACTAATACCAGATAAAATACGCTTGTAAAGAACTTTCATTTTATACACTTCGCTTTCTGTTCAATGCCTTTACACTTGCTATATTTAGTAATAATTTAGCTCATATTGGCATAATTAAGGATACTCCATTTGTCGAATAGTGTCAATATAGATATCCCTTGTGTAGTTGAAATGTAACCTTTACTTTATGCCCTCGCCATTAAATTCTGGTATAAAACTTTCTGTTGCTGCCTCTCCTTCTTGCCGATATCCAGAAAGCCCAAGCATTTCAAAATATTCTACTCCTTCATTATATTCATAGTCTGTTATTTTTCGGTTAAGCTCTGGAAAGTTTTGCATATCAAATGGTGTATATTGTCTCATAAGGCTTACAAGCACATTATCTCCCCAGTTTTCAGCAATTCTTCTAAGCACTTGTTTTGTATCTGATAACATATTAGGTAACATTAAATGACGTATAACAGTACCTTTTTGTAAAATACCATCTTTATTAAAAATAGGTTTACCTGTTTGTTTTACCATTTCATCTATGGCTTTTTCGCACACTTCCAAATAATCAACTGCATTTGAATACTTTTCGGCATAATAACCACTATAATATTTAAAATCTGGTAAATAAATATCTATTTTTTTATCAAATAATTTTATCGTTTCTGTTTTTTCATATCCGCCACAGTTTAATAATACTGGAATGTAAAGCCCTTTTTGTTTTGCAAGGTCAATAGCTTTACATACACTAGGAGTATAATGAACCGCTGTCACTAAATTGATATTATGTGCGTTTTTTTGCTGTAAATCTAAAAAAATTTCCGATAGTTTATTTTCATCTACAAAAACCGATTTTGAATGTCTACAGCTAATACTTCTATTTTGACAATATACACAACCAAGTGTACAATGTGCAAAAAATACTGTCCCTGAGCCGTTTGTACCTGAAATGCTAGGTTCTTCCCAGTGATGAAGTGAAGCTCTACCAATTTCCATTTTATCACTTGCACCACAAAAACCAATTTCACCATTTGCTCTATTAACTTTACATTCTCTAGGGCAAAGCATACATTTACTATACATTATATTCCCCTTTTCATATAAAATAAGCACTGTAAAATTAAATTACAGTGCTTATAAACTATTAATCAAAAACTCCAGTTGATAAATAACGTTCACCAGTATCAGGTAAAACCACAACAATATTTTTATTTTTAAATTCTGGTCTTTTTGCAATTTGTATTGCTGCTGAAACCGCTGCACCAGATGAAATACCAACAAGTAAACCTTCTGTTCTAACTATTTCTTTTGTAAACGCAAATGCATCTTCATTTGTAACAGTTAAAACTTCATCAGCTAATTTAACATTCATATTATCAGGTACAAAATTCGCACCAATGCCCTGAATTTTATGAGGTCCTGCTTTGCCTTCAGATAGAAGTGGTGAAGCTGCTGGTTCAACTGCTACAATATATAAATTAGGATTTTGCTCCTTGAGGTATTTACCTGCACCAGAGATTGTGCCGCCTGTACCAAAACCTGCAACTAATACATCAACTTTACCGTCCATATCATTCCAGATTTCAACACCTGTGGTATTATAATGTATTTCTGGATTTGCTGGGTTTGTAAACTGACCTGCAATAAAACTGCCTTCAATTTGCTTTGAAAGCTCCTCAGCCTTATCAACTGCACCCTGCATACCCTTTGATGCCTCTGTTAAAACAAGCTCTGCACCATAAGCCTTTAATAAATTTCTGCGTTCAACGCTCATTGATTCAGGCATAGTAAGTATAAGCTTATAACCACGAGCAGCCGCAACAGATGCAAGACCTATACCAGTGTTACCCGAAGTAGGTTCAATAATAGTTGCACCCGCTTTTAAAATTCCACGCTTTTCAGCATCTAAAATCATTGCACAACCAATTCTATCCTTTGCACTGCCAGCAGGATTAAATAACTCTATTTTTGCTGTGATTTTTGCACCTTCACAGTGCTTTTCACACAGGCGATTTAGTTCAAGCATAGGTGTATTTCCGATTAAATCAATTAAACTTTTTGCAACGTGCATTTTTAATTCACTCCTTTTTAAATCTTGCTAGTTGCTACTTTTTATATTATACCTTAATAGTAGGTAAAAAGCAACTCCTATTTAAATAGTATGAATTATTCTTTTTGGTAATTGAGTGTAATAATCCATCTTACAAAGCAATACGAGCTTTTTATAAAAATTTGATTGACACTCTTTTAATACTACATAATATTTTTGACTAATACCATAAAATATGGTATCTTAAAGTTTGAGGTGAATAAAAATATGCAAAAATATATTATTTCGGAATATGCACATGATGCACCAGCTGTTATTCGTGAATTTTTAGTTTATATGGCAACAATCAAAGGTAAATCCCCTCATACTGCTTATGAATATTATCTTGATTTAAGAATGTTCTTTAGATATGTATTACATAATAGAAACCTTGTACCAACTGATATGCCTCTTGATGAAATTTCTATAAAAGAAATAGATATTGAGTTTATAAGAACAATAACAATTTCTGATGCATATGATTTTCTTGAATATATGGCACAAGAAAGACCACGTCAGCAAAACAGCCCTTCTACTGAATATGGTATTTGTTCTCGCTCTCGTGCAAGAAAAGTTGCATCACTTCGTGCATTTTTTAAGTATTTAACCCACAAAGCAAAACTTATAGATTATAACCCTATGGAAATACTTGATTCTCCATCTCAGCCTAAACGTTTACCACAAGCTTTAAGCCTTGAAGATTCAATTTCTCTTTTAGAACATGTAGATGGCACATATGCAAGCAGAGATTATTGTATTCTAACACTGTTTTTAAATTGTGGTATGCGTGTATCTGAGCTTGCAAATATGAATTTACAGGATATTAGAGGAGATATACTCACTATAACAGGTAAAGGCAATAAAGAACGACCTATCTACTTAAATGATGCATGTAAACAAGCTATTGAGGCTTATTTACCAGATAGAGTTGTGCCACACCCTGCTGATAAAAACGCATTTTTTACAAGTCGAAATCGTAACCGTTTAAGTATACCTACTATTAAATGGCTAGTTAAAAAACATTTAGGTGCAGCGGGACTTGACACAACCAAATATTCAACTCATAAATTAAGACATACAGCCGCTACACTTATGTATCAAAATGGTGTAGATATTAGAACTTTACAAACGGTTTTAGGACATACCAACCTTGATACAACTAAAATATATACTCATGTAAATAATGATGATGTAAAGTTTGCCGCCATGAACAACCCACTTGCTAAAATAATGCCAAACAAAAAAATAAAGGCACAAACTGAACAAGCTGAACCTGAACAAATGGAAATAACTGAACCTGCAAAGCCCGCCGTAATTCCTGATGATATGTTATAAAAATAAGACGTACCACATTTTTATGTGATACGTCTTTTTATTTATGCTAAAGTTACTTTGTGATATGTCTTTTTACCCTTTTTAATAACAACGCCATTATTAAATGTGTCCTTGTTTAGCATTAGTTTAGGGTCAGTTACCTTTTCACCCTCAAAGGATACGCCGCCACCTTGAATTAGCTTTCTAGCCTCGCCATTGGAAGACGCTAGACCACACTTTACCATTAGTGTAAGCATACCGATTTGACCATCTGTAAAATCTTCGGCTGTTAGCTCAGTGCTTGGCATATTTTCATCAGATGCACCGCCCTCAAATACTGCCTTTGCAGCTGCAAGAGCCTTTTCAGCTTCTTCTTTACCATGAACCATGGTTGTTATCTCATATGCTAAACGCTCCTTAACCTTGTTAAGCTCTGCACCCTCTAATTTTTCAAACTCTGCAATTTCTTCTAGTGGTACAAATGTTAAAAGTTTCATACAACGGATAACATCAGCATCACCAACATTACGCCAGTACTGGAAAAAGTCATATGGTGAGGTTTTTTGAGGGTCAAGCCATACAGCACCCTTTTCAGTCTTACCCATTTTCTTACCTTCTGATGTAGTAAGCAATGTAAATGTTAAACCGTAAGCATCATCTTTACCATCAACACGGCGGATAAGGTCAGCACCGTTTATAATATTAGACCATTGGTCGTCGCCGCCAAGCTCTAAATGACAATCCATTGTTCTGTAAAGGTGTAAGAAGTCATAGGACTGTAAAAGCATATAGTTAAACTCAATAAAGCTTAATCCCTTGCCCTCTAAGCGAGATTTAAAACATTCAGCAGTTAGCATACGGTTTACTGAGAAATGCACACCAACTTCACGTAAAAACTGCATATAGTTAAATTTTAAAATCCAGTCGGCGTTGTTCATCATAACAGCCTTACCGTCTGAGAAATCAACTAAACGACGCATTTGTGTGCGGAAACACTCTGCATTATGTTCGATTTGCTCCATAGTAAGCATTTTACGCATATCTGTTTTGCCGGTAGGGTCACCAATCATAGTAGTACCGCCACCAATAAGAGCGATTGGTCTATGACCTGCTTTTTGTAATCTGCTCATTACAACAAGCTGTAAAAAGTGACCGATATGCAGACTGTCAGCGGTTGCATCAAAACCAATATAGAATGTAGTTTTATGATTATCTAATAAATCCTTAACTTTTTCCTCATTTGTGCACTGAGCAATCAGTCCACGGGCTTTAAGTTCTTCAAATACTGTCATTTTGTTTTTAAACTCCTTTTTATCTTTGTATATTCCAGTATAAGCATTTTACACTATGGAGCACGTTCTTTCAAATTTTCATGTATAATAACCATTTTTATATGTTTCCTGCTTTTTTAATAAGCTCAAGAGCATTATTTCTTGATGTGTCGGTTATAAAATCGCCTGAAATCATTCTTGCAATTTCTTCAACTCGTTTATTTTCATCAAGTTTGCAAACATCAGTGTAAGTCCTATCATCACGTACACTTTTATAAATTAACATATGATGTTTACCCATTGCGGCAATTTGTGGCAGATGGGTTACACAAAGAGTTTGTTTTTTATCGCCTATTTGAGCGAGTTTATGAGCGATTTTCTGAGCTGCACGACCAGAAACACCAGTGTCTATTTCATCAAAAATAAGCGTTCCAACAGGCTCATTAGTGGTTAGCACATTTTTCATAGCAAGCATAACTCTTGAAAGCTCACCACCAGATGCAACTTTTGAAAGCCCTCTAAGCGGTTCACCCGGATTTACAGAAATCTGAAATTCTACTGTATCAAAACCCTTTATACCAAGTTTTGTACCTGTTTCCACACGTACTGCAAGCCTTACTTTATTCATATCGAGGTCTACAAGCTCAGAAACAATAGCTTTTTCAAGTTTTATTGCATATTCACGTCTAACGCTTGAAATTTTTCTTGCAAGTTCTCTTGCAAGTTCTCTAAGCTCTTTATACTCACTTAAAAGCTGAGAACGCTGTTCATCTGCCGACTCCAATGTTTCAAGCTCATTTCTAGCCGACTCCGCATAAGCTAAAATATCGCTTATTTCAGCACCATATTTAAGTTTTAATCTATAAATTAAATCCAAACGTTCTTCAATAGCTGTTCTTTCCTCTTGAGAAAATTCGGTTCTTGAACGCATTTGAGCAATAGTATCTCTAAGGTCAATAGCTAAATATTTTACTTCTTCGGCTTTTTCGGTCATTTCACTAAGCTCAGTTGAAACATCTGCAAGACTTCCCAAAGCACCAGATGCACTTGATAAAAGCTCACAAGCACCCATAACTTCATCTCCGCCATCTAAAGCGGAATAAGCCTGTTCTAAAACATTTACAAGTCTTCCAACATTATCAAAAAATGCTTTACGCTCGGAAAGCTTTTCATCTTCGCCTTCCTTGAGCTGTGCCTCATCTATCTCCTGTAAATGAAATGTAAGCATATCAACTCTTTGTAATCTTTCTTGTTCGCTTTTATCTAAAGCGTTTATCTGTCTTTTGAGTGATAAAAGTTTATGATAACAAGGCTGATACTGCTGTAAAAGCTCATCAATATTTGCAAAGCTATCTAAAAAATCTATATGACAGCTTTCGTCCATAAGCTTTTGACCGTCATGCTGACCATGTATATTGATAAGATATGGACTAATTTGTTTTAATGTGCTTACAGAAACAGGTTTCATATTTACTCTGCATACGGATTTACCATCTGGTGAGATTTGACGCTGAATATGCAAAGTATCATTTTCATCGCTATCGAGCTGATTTTCACGCAGCCACTGTACAAGTTCGGGTGCAAGTTCGGTAAAAACCGCACTTACAAAGCCTTTAGTAGCACCTGAACGAATAAGAGAGCGATTTGTACGCTGTCCCATAATTGCACCGATTGAGTCAATAATAATGGATTTACCTGCACCAGTTTCACCAGTTAGCACAGTAAGACCGTTTTCAAACTCAATATCAGCTCGCTCAATAACTGCAATATTTTCAATATGAAGTAAACTGAGCATTATTTATATCCTTTCTTTGTTATAACAAGGTTTTCTGAGCCTCAGAGCAAAATTCACTTGCAACTTTTTCGTCCTGCATAACAATAAATACAGTGTCATCACCGCCAAGCGAACCTATAACACGTCTATCACGCATAGAGTCAATAGCCATAGCTGCGGCTTGACCTAAACCGGGTAAAGTTTTAATAACAACCATGTTTTGTGCATAACTAATTTCAGTTACACACTCCTTGAATATATTTCTAAGACGGTTGGTGAAGCTGTTTTCAACTTCAGAAGTTGCAACCGCATAACGATATTTTCCTGTTGTAGATGACAGTATCTTAATCAGTCTAAGCTCTTTTATATCACGAGAAACAGTTGCTTGAGTTGTGGTATAACCTAAATCTCGTAAATGCTCTGAAAGCTCTTCCTGAGTTTCGATTTCAAACTGGTCTATTAAATCCAGTATTTTTGCCTGCCGTTGGAATTTCATCTTTCGTTCCCTCCGTCAGATAGTTTTTTCCTAAGTATATGATAAAAGCTTTTGCCTTTAATTCTAATTAAGTTTGTTTCAAGTTTAGACTTACGCACAATAACAACATCATTTGGTAAAACCTCAACCCCATGGTCACCATCAGTTGAAACACAAACTGAACTGCCATCAAGTCCAGAAGCAGTAACTGCAATTTCTCTTTCTTTAGAAAATACAAAAGATTTTGCAGATAAATCATGTGGACAGATAGGGGTTACTGCTAAATTTTCTGCTGATGGCTCAATTATTGGGCCACCCGCTGCAAGAGAATAAGCAGTTGAACCTGTTGGAGTTGATACTATTACACCATCACCACGAAATTTGGTAACAGGTACACTATCAGCACATATATCCATGCTGATTATATGAAAAGGGTTTTGTTTTGTAACAGTGACATCATTTAAACCAGTTTTAGAATAAATGATTTTACCATCTCTTACAAGCTCAAGGTCTAACATCATTCTATTATCAAGAGTATATTCACCATCAAATATTTTGCTCATAAGAGAAATTTCGCTTTTTTCAAGCTCACTCATAAAGCCAACATGACCTACATTTACACCAATAAGCGGAATATTATATATAGCAGCTTTTTTTGCAATTCGTAAAATAGTGCCATCGCCACCAAGAGCAACAATAAAATCTACCTTTTTTATAGCGTTATCATCATCAGTATAACTGATATTTTGACCATTAACACCTATTGTTTGAGCTTTAAGCGGCATTGTTATATTTGCACCGCAGCTTGTCAATACTTTGCAAGTTTCTTCAAGTGCTGTTGTTATGCCCTCTTTTCTAAGGTTTGGGCTAATAAATACATTTTTCATTTATTTAGTCCTTTTTATCCAGCTCATCATGTGCTTGTTTTACAACATCTGCAAGATTGTATTCGCCCTCATCAAGAGTTTTGCCGAGATAACCAAGAAATTCAATATTTCCTTCTGGTCCTTTAATAGGTGAAAAAGTTATATCATGCACATTAAATCCTGCATCATGAGCGTTCTGAATAAAATTCTCTAAAACCTCTAAATGTATTTCTGGCTCACGAACAACGCCTTTTTTACCAACTTTACCCTTGCCCGCTTCAAATTGCGGTTTAATAAGGCAAGCAATACGCCCTTCATCGGTTAAAAGTTTATACACAACTGGCAAAACAAGCTTTAGAGATATAAAAGAAACATCAATAACTGCAAGCTCTGGAGTCCTATCTAACATATCTGGTGTTACATGACGAATGTTTGTTCTTTCCATACATTTAACACGCTCATCTTGTCTAAGGCTCCAAGCAAGCTGACCATAACCCACATCAATAGAGTAAACTTTAACTGCTCCACGCTGCAAAAGGCAATCGGTAAAACCGCCTGTTGACGCACCAATATCCATACAAGTAAGACCATCAGGATTAATATTAAAATAACCAAGTGCTTTTTCTATTTTTTTACCGCCACGAGAAACAAAATTTTTACCATTTGAACGCACTTCAATTTGTGCATCTTCGGCTACTTGTTCACCCGCTTTATCAGCCTTTTGACCGTTGATATATACTAATCCTTCCATAATAGTGGTTTTAGCACGTTCTCTTGACGGTACTAATCCTTTTTCAAATAATAAAACATCAAGTCTTTTTTTCGCCATAACTATCTACCTATTTTCTTTAAGGTGTATTTTGCTTTTTCTGCAATTTTTTCACTGTTTATTCCGCAATATTCATATACATGCTTTATATCTCCATGAGGCATAAACCTATTCCCTGTGTTAAAACAAATCACTTTTTTCCCTGTTGCTATTCGTGCAACACATTCGCTAAAACTGCCATTTTGCACTACATCTTCAACAACTGCAATATATTTTGCAAAACTTGGCATTTGCTCCTTGAGTTTTTGCACAGATTGTTCGGAAATTTCATTTATTTTTATAACTTCAGTTTTTATGCCTTGGGTTTTAAGTATTTTAACAGCATCTAAAACTTCATTTATCATTATACCATAACTAATAAATGTTATATCAGCTTTTTTGTTATCTGTATAAATGCACTCAAATATCTCATTTGCTGTATCTCTTTTAAATTCGCCCTCTGTACCTCTTGGGTAACGAAGTGCGACCGCACACTTTTCTCTATAAATAGCATTATAAAGCATTGATTTCAGTTCCGCAAAATTAGACGGACATAGTATTTTCATATTTGGAATTGAGCGTAAAAACGCAATATCAAAAACTCCATTGTGTGTCGCACCATCAGCACCAACTATACCTGCTCTATCAAGTGCAAAAACCGCATGAATATTTCCATCTATTGCAACATCATGTATAAGCTGGTCATAACCACGCTGTAAAAAGGTTGAATAAATAGCACAAACAGTATTTAAACCTTGTTTTGCCATGCCTGCCGTCATTGCTACAGCGTGTTCTTCAGCTATACCAACATCAAAAAAACGTTTTGGATATCTGTTTGCAAAGCTTGAAAGCCCTGTACCGCTTGGCATGGCGGCAGTAACTGCACAAAGTTTGTTATCTTGCTTTGCAAATTCACACATAGCTTTTCCAAAAACTGATGAAAAACTTTTTGCATTTGATTTTGCAAGCAAACCTGTTTTAACATCAAAAGCTGAAACCCCATGAAAAGCGTCTGGTCTTTGCTCGGCTGGTGAATATCCTTTGCCCTTTTGCGTCACCGCATGAATTATAACAGGCTTTCTCATCTGTTTAGCTATTGACAATGTTTCACATATAGATTTTATATCATGCCCATCAATAGGCCCTAGATATGCAAAACCCATTTCTTCAAAAAGCGAGCTGTGAAGCAGTACAGATTTAACTGCACTATTAACTTTTGAAATACTTCTTGAAACAGGTTTACCTAGTGGTACATTATCAAAAAAGCGTTTAACTTTATTTTTAGCGTTTAAATATTGCGGATTTAATCTTAAATTTGCCAAATGGCGGCTAAGTGCACCCACATTTTTGTCAATCGACATATTATTATCATTAAGCACAACTATAAGCGGTTCTTTGCTATCTCCTGCACTGTTTAAAGCCTCATAAGCCATACCGCCAGTAAGTGCACCATCACCAATAATAGCCACAACATTATAGTTTTGCCCTGTTACCGTTCTAGCATGAGCCATACCAAGTGCAACAGATACCGAATTTGAAGCATGACCACTTGTACAAGCGTCTGTTTTACTTTCTTTAGGACGTAAAAAGCCTGATATACCGTTGTATTTTCTTAAATTTTCAAAATCCTGTTTTCTCCCTGTGAGTATTTTATGAACATAGCATTGATGTCCAACATCATAAACAAGTCTATCAATTTTTGAATTAAACTCACGCTCAAGAGCAACAGCAATTTCCACAACACCCAAATTAGATGAAAGATGTCCACCTGTTTTAGAAACATTATCAACTATAAATTCTCTAAGCGACGAACAAAGCTGAGCAAGTTCATTATAAGAGAGCTTTTTTAGGTCTTTTGTGCTTTGGATATTGTCCAAAATTTTATATTTTTTCATATCTTCTCCTCAATGAAAGGATTTTATTTAAGTTTAATTGGTAAAACAGATAAAATCCTTCCAACAGCAAACACAATCGGAACGCTAAAACCTATTGCAAACCCCTTACCTATAGCCTTACCACCTATTGTCATAGCTGCTATTAAACCTGTTATAGTAAGTGATACAATGGTAGCGGGTAAAATTTGCATACCAGCAGTAAGTTTTGCGATAATTATAGCACCTGTAGCACCAGAAATAATACCTGAAATATCGCCTACAACATCATTACAAAAGCTAGAAACTTTATTTGCATTTCTTGAAAGCCAAACAGCTTCTTTTGCACCAGAAACCTTTCTTGATGCCATTGAGTGAAATTCCTTTTCAGTTGCAGATGTTGCTGCCATACCAATAACATCAAAAACAATACCAATGCTGATAAATATAAGTAAAATAACAAAAGCTAATATATTACCTACATTACTTAGAGCCTCAGATGATATATAAGACATAGAAACTGAGATAAAAAAGCTAAGCACAGTTATAGTGCTAACCCATTTCCAGTTTACAAGTTTTAACAGATTAGACTTTTGTTTTTTATCAATCAATTTTAGCATTCTCCTTTTGTGTTATATGTAAACAAGGCTCGAAACCAAAGCTTCGAGCCAGTCCTTTATTAGATAAAAAAGGTGACAGCAGACAAGGTAAATCTTACGGCTTAGGTTCGGTTGGATTTCCCCACCACTTACCATGCGTCGCCGCTCTGGCGGTTTCCCTTTAAAAGGTGCGTCGATATGTTACCATATTCGAGACCGAATTGCCACTTAGTCCGTACTGCAATCCCTCATCTGCCCGCAAAGGACAGCCTAGGTGATTTCCACAACAGCCAACACGACCCTTAGCCTCTTTTGCAGGCATGGTTTCAAAATCAATTCCCTTTAGAGTATGGCCGTACTAAAAAGGGCAGGTACTCTATCCACCATGACCACTCAAGGCAGGCTACTCTGCACATAGCATTTAGGTCGATTTGTAGCACTTCGCTGTATATTGGATATACAGAAGGTTACTACAAACGCCACCACACCACAATGCAGGTTTCACCCTGCCCCGTTGGACAGCCATCAATCAAATAAAGATGCTATAGGTGTCCGACAGAAAACAGGTCTCCACGGCAATAGGGACGGTATTTCATGCCATTGAAAAGCGCCCTAAAGCCTTAACCCCCAGCACCCACCCCAGACTGGGCGTAAGAAGCAAGCACCAGAGACTTCATCGATGTGCCCTTTAACGGATTTTTAGGCCCGCTTTCGGGGACGTATGCACTGACTAGAATACTGCGTCACCTGCGTTAATTTGAAAAAAACGCATAGTACACTTCTAATAGTATAACAGATTTACATATATTATTTCAAGTGTATAGCAGTATATTTATGCATAAATATACAGTATATGATATTTGATACTTAGTTATTTCTAACTGAAAGTTTATCAGCTAACCAGATTAAAAATTCACTTTCTTCAAAGTCATTTTTGACTGCATTTATAGCGTTTTGAGTTAGCTCTTTAACCTTTTCTTTGCATTTATCAAGCCCGATTTGAGATGGAAAAGTTGATTTTTCCTTTTTAGCATCAGAACCAATCGGCTTTCCGAAAATCTCAGCATCACCTTCTATATCAAGAATATCATCTTGTATTTGGAAAGCTAAACCGAGTGAATAAGCGTATTCTTTAGCTGCTTTTAATTTATTTTCATCTGCACCACCTAAAATACAGCCCATTAGAGTAGCACTTTCAATTAAAGCACCAGTTTTATATTTTTGCAAAATAACAAGCTCATCATAAGAGATTTTTTTATGCTCTGACTCTATATCCATAACTTGTCCACCAATCATACCAAATACACCTGCATTTTTTGCTAGACAATTTGTTGCTTTTAGAATTTGCTCAGCAGTAAATTTTTCAAGGTTTTCTGGTCTTGTTGCAAGTGCAAAAGCTTCTGTTAATAATGCATCGCCTGCAAGCACAGCCATAGCTTCGCCATATACCTTATGATTTGTAGGCTTACCACGTCTAAAATCATCATTATCCATGCAAGGTAAATCATCATGTATAAGTGAGTATGTGTGTATCATTTCAAGAGCCACAGCAAATGGTAAAGCGTCCTTAGGATTTCCGCCTGAAAGTCTGTAAAACTCCATTACAAGAGCTGGTCTTAGACGCTTACCGCCTGCAAGTGCAGAATATCGCATAGCATTTATAATTTGCCCTTGACACTCTTTTTCACTTAAAAGCTGGTCTAAAAACTCATGTACATACCCTGCATATTCTGTTAAACGCTCGGAATGTGTCATTTTATGCTTCCTCCTGTTTAAAATCCTGCTCATTTATTGTGCCATCAGCTTGTTCTGTAAGCAAAGTAACTTTTTGTTCAGCAGTCTCAAGCATTTTTTGAAGTTCGGCTGAAAGTTTCATACCTTGCTCAAAAAGTTTCATACTTTCATCAAGTGGTGCAGTACCTTTTTCAAGATTTATAACTATATCTTCAAGCTGGTTCATTTT
This sequence comes from Butyricicoccus sp., assembly GCA_017886875.1. GTDB lineage: Bacteria > Bacillota > Clostridia > Oscillospirales > Butyricicoccaceae > Butyricicoccus_B. Next base: position 75,588 of record JAGHIZ010000103.1, read on the forward strand.
TTCTTCAAATGAAAGCTGTTTTTTTGCCATAGCGAATTTACCTCTCATTCTTCTATTTTTAAGGTTTTACATTCAGCACTACCCTTTTTAAACTTAATTTTTAATATATCACCCTGTTTTATCTGTGATGAATTATAAATAGCTTTACCTTGCTCATTTACAGTCACAGAATAACCTCTGCTAAGCACTTTAAGCGGGCTAAGTGCATCTAAAAAGGCACAATTTTTAGTAAACTCACGTTTAGAAATATCAAGTCTTTTATTTATCGCCTGCTCAAGCTGTTTTACTGCAAAATCACATTTTAATTTATTTTCAGTTTGTTTACTTTCCATAGCACGAATTAAACGTTGTTTATACAGATTAACCATTTGATTTTTCTGCTTTAAAATCTTTTCAGGTGAAGAAAGTCTATGTAAAAGCGAATTTAATTTTGTATTATAAAGCTCTATTTGTTTATTTTGAGCTTTTACAAGCCTATTTTGCATATTTTGAATATTATAAATTAACTTTGTGCTGTCTGGTGTGGCAAGTTCGGCTGCACCAGATGGAGTTGGAGCTCTCATATCAGCCACAAAATCCGAAATAGTAAAATCTGGCTCATGACCTACAGCCGAAATTACAGGAATATCGCTTTTAAAAATCTCATAAGCAAGGTTTTCATCATTAAATGCCCATAAATCCTCTATTGAGCCACCGCCACGACCTATAATAATAATATTAGCTTTATTGTGTTTATTTGCAAGTTTTAATGCTTTTATAAGCTCATTTGGTGCATTTGTGCCTTGAACTGCGGCCGGATATATAAGAATGTCTGCAAAACTCCAACGTCTTTTTATTATTCTTAACATATCTCTAATAGCAGCACCTGTTGGCGAAGTTATAAGAGCTATTTTTTCTGGATAAGCTGGCAATAGTTTTTTATGCTCATTATTAAACAAGCCCTCATTATAAAGCTTTTGTTTTAACTGCTCAAATTGTAAATGTAATGTTCCAATGCCTTGTGGCATCATATCAGCTATATAAAGCTGAACCTGTCCGGTTTTAGGGAAAGAACTAACTCTACCTCTTGCAATGATTTTAATACCATTAGCGAGTTTAAATCTCAGTTTTAAAGCATCTTGTTTAAATAATACTGCTGAGATTGCTCCACCATCATCTTTAATAGTCATATAATGATGACCAGATGAATGAGCTTTATAGTTAGATATTTCTCCCTGCACGAACAGGTTATAAAATGACGGATTGCTTTCAAGAAGATTTTTAATTTCTGTATTAAGCTGTGTTACCGAGTAAATTCGCTGATTTACCATAAATTTTCTCCGTTCTGCTTTGCTGCAAGAATGGCTACACCAACAGCATTATCCCCTGAAAGTTCAGGGCTTGCAAAAAAAGCACCAAATTTTTCTGACATATGCTTTTGTAAGCTTTTATTACTCATAACACCGCCAGCACATAAAACAGGTGCATTAAATTTAAGTTTTGCTTGTTTTGTAGCCTTATCGGTTGCATAAATTATAGTTTCTATTGTAAATCTTGCAATTTGTTCTGGCGAAATGCCATTTTTATACATTTGCTCAACTTTATTTTGCATACCAGAAAGTGAAAATACACTATCATTTACTTTAACAGCAAAAGGTTTTACTTTTTCCGATTTATTAGCGATTTTTTCAAGTTCGGCACCACAAGGAAACTGAAGTCCCAAAAGTACACCAGCTCTATCCACAAGCTGACCTGCTGAAATATCGCTTGTACCGCCTATCTGCTCAGCCTTAGGCATACCATTATCATCTGGTTTTACAAATAAAAGTTCAGTCGTTCCGCCTGACAAATGCCAAGCGAGCAAATCACCATTTAATAAATCAAGTTTGCTTGCACTAAAAGCAGCAGCTACTAAATGCCCTTGCTGATGTGAGGCTGTAAAACAAGGCACATTTAGTATATTTGCTATACTTCTAGCGACATTTTCACCCGCTAAAAAGCAAGGCATATAAGAGCCTTCCACAGCTCTTGGTCTAGTGCTTACACACACAGCATTTATTTTAATATCTTTAGGCAAATTTGCTATTTGCTCATGTAGATGAAGCGTATGCTGAAAAAGAGCTTCAGACTGTCTTAAACCAAGAGTACCATATTTTATATCTAAAAGTCTACCAGAATTATAATACTTACCTGTTTGAGCATCAAATACCGCTGCTGATGTGCGGTAATTTGATGTATCAATACCAAGATAGAAACGGCTCATTCTTTGCCCATTCCCCACTGACGGCTTACAGCACCTAAAATACCATTTACAAAAGAACCAGTATCTTCTGTTTCATAGTTTTTAGCAAGCTCAACAGCCTCATTTATTGCAACACCAACCGGAACATCTTGCATATATTTCATTTCATAAAGTGCAAGACGTAAAACAGCCATTGTCATTCTGGAGATACGTTTCATACTCCAGCCCTTAGCGTTTTTTTCAACAAGCTCATCAAGCTCTGCAAGATGAGTTGCAACACCCTTTACCACTTCTCTAATATATATGCTATCTTTTTCTGAAATTTTGCCAGCATAAAGTTCAATTTCTCCACCGATTGATTTTAAAATACTTTCATCAAGTCGGTCTGTTAGGATTTCATCAGCCTCAAACTCATTAAATCCCATTTCAAACACTAAATGCAGTGCGATTTCTCTAGCTTGTTTTCTGCTCATTGTTTTCCTCCGTTATCTTTCCCCTGCACGCACTGAGCGTCACAAGACAAATCCATATATATAGTAATATTAACAATAATTATTTATAAAATCAATATTTTTTATATTAGAACGCTTGATATTGTCAAAGCAATCATATAAATAAATACAGCTATAATCGGTTTACAGGTAAAAAAGCTGCTGTAAACACCTTTTGCAGTACGATTTTGTTTTATATCCTTTAAAAGAGGTTTACCTGCACTCATAATCATTAGGAAAATAGACACTATACCAGCGATTAACACGCTTAAATTTATAAGCACACCCATATTTTCACTATAAGCAGATATACGCCCTATTATTTCAACAGATAAGTTATTAAGTACATGAAGTATCATGGAAAGACCGATTGAATATTTAATAGTTAAATATCCAAAAAGCAAACCTATTACAAGTGCTACTGGAAATTGCACAGCATTTCCATGCATAAGTCCAAAAATAAGTGCACTTATAATAATAGCGAACCATTTGCCATATCTTTCAAGTGTTCTAAGTAGTACACCTCTATAAAGTAATTCCTCTATAATAGGGGCAATTATAATAGAATACAGCATCATAGAGCTTGAAACGCTGTGTGATGTAGCTACTTCATTAGCCTCACTAAATGAAACGCCGGTTGATGACTCTAAAAAGTTTATAACAGGTGTCATAGCTATATTAGTAAGCATTTGCAAGCCCATAATAACAAAAAATATAAATGCAATTTGTACAGGCCATGCCTTTTCACGTTTTTGAATTATATTTATAAGGCTATTATTTTTAACTCCAACTATAAGCATTGGAATTGCACCGCCAATAGCAGAAAACATAACAATATAACCTTCTATAAGGTTCCAAGTCCTTTCAAGAGGACTAAATATATAGAGAAATTGAGAAGCAATCAAACTTAAAAATAGAGAGAGGAAAAACATTGTAAGCTGGGAAATTACTAACGCCCAACCTATCATCTCAAAATCTGATTTTCTTAAATCATACATCATTATTTTTCCCCTTTCTTTTAAATATTTGTCTTTCACTAAGCACAAGCCCTAAAAGTACAAGCACCGTACCCAAAATCTCTTTAACGTTCATTCTCTCGCCTAAAACTATGGCTGCTAAAATAACGGTTACAACTGGTGATGCGTAAATATATACACTAGATTTTACCACACCAAGCTGTTTTACTGCAAAACTCCATGTTACAAAACATAAAGCACTAGCAATAAGCCCTAAAAATATTAAATTCAAAAATACAGTTAAATTCATTGTAATCACTGCGTTTATGCGAAAACCACTAGAAATGGCAACTGGTATCATCATAATAACAGCGAATAAAAAAGTATATTTAGTGATTTCAAAGCTATCATAACCAAAAAAGGTTATTTTTCTTATTAATATAGAATAAAATGCCCAAGATATAGCACCTGCAAATGCAAGAATTATACCTAAAATTTGCACTCCTGTGCTTTCTGCTGTCCAAGAAAGCAAAAACAATCCAATCATTGCAAATGCAAAACCTATAAAGAAATTTTTACTTAATTTCTCTTTTAGAAAAATAGCACTTAAAATACCTGAAAATATAGGGGCACTTGAAACAATAACACCAATTAACGAGGCATCGCCATAACCTAATGCAATATTTTCACAAAGATAATATAAAAATAGACCTGTAAAACTTGCACCAATAAAATAAAGATAATGTGATTTTTCTTTCATTTTTACTTTTTGAGGTTTATAAAGCCAAAGTGCTATTAGTCCCATTGAAAATCTTAAAAATAATATTTCTTCTGCTGTAAAATGTTTAAGCAACACTTTGGTCGATACAAAGGTTGCACCCCATACTATAACTGTAGATATTGCAAGTATATGCCCTATTGTTTCATGTCTGCTTTCCATGTTGACTCTCCATTAAAAAAAGATATTTTTATTACTCGATAAATCCACCGCCAATAACTATATCTTTATCATAAAATACAGCTGATTGACCAGCTGCTGGTGCTCTAACCTCGTTTTCAAATACAACTTTTGCGTCTTGTCCTTGTGGGTAAACGGTTGCATTTTCAGCACGTTTTGAATAACGTACACGAACTTGACAGTTAAAAGCTCCATTTTCCATATATTCTGGTGCACAATAATTTATATCTTTAACCATTATTTCTTTTTTAAACACATCATTTAAGGATAAAACAACTTCATTAGTTTCAGGTCTTAATTCATGGACAAATAATCTGCCTTTGGCTGCAACGCCTAAACCTTTACGCTGACCTACTGTATATTGATGTATTCCCTTATGTTTGCCTAAAACATTGCCATTTTCATCTACAAAATTGCCTTCTGGCAAATCTACACCATAACGCTTTAGCCAACCGCACCAATCACCATCTGGAATAAAACAAACGTCCATACTATCTTTTTTATCTGCAGATGGTATTTTTCTTTCTTTAGCTAAAGCCCTAACTTCTTCCTTATCTGCTGCCTCACCAAGCGGGAAAATACAACGCTCTAAAATCTCTCTTGGCAGTCTATTTAGCATATAAGTTTGGTCTTTTGGTGACTTTGCTTGAACAAGTAAAGCTCTACCTTCACTATCTCTACGAATACGAGCATAATGCCCTGTTGCTAAATATTTTGCCCCAATTTTATCAGCATAATCAGCCATTGTTTTAAATTTTACAGTTGGGTTACACATAACACATGGGTTTGGTGTACGGGCATTCTTATATTCATTTGCAAAATAACTGCAAACATACTTTTCAAGCTCATCTTTTTTATGAGCAATATAAAGCGGAATACCAACACTATCAGCAACTTTTTGTGCCTCTTGTTCTCCACCAAGTCCCATTTCTAAAAACAGACCATAAACTTCATAGCCTTGTTCCTTTAAAAGAGAGGCTGCAACAGCGGAGTCTACTCCACCAGATAAGCCTAAAACAACTTTTTCCATTTTAATTTTTCCTCCAACCGCCTACACCATGGAATATCCAGTTTGGTGAAGGGCTAAATCCTTTTATTAGATTGCTTCTAACAACTACTTGGTCTTTTGCAAATGCTATTGGAATAATAGGCATTTCTGCAAGAAAATGCGTATAAAGCTGAGTTTTGGTTTCTTCTAGTCCACTTGCTCTTGTGTCCATTACAAGTTGGTCGGTTTGTGCATTGCTATATCTGCCATAGTTTAATGCACCACCTGTCATAATAAGTGAACGTAAATCAAAATCAGGTGTCATACGGATTTCACCATAATACATTTCAAAATTTTCTGTTGCAATTCGGGTTTGGTACTCCTCAAAAGTTACTTCTTCAATCGAAGTTTTAATACCTATTGCAGTAAGGGAAGCTGCTATTTGATTTGCCGCTGCAACTTTAAACGGATTTTCACTATTCACTAAAATACTTATAGTAAGTGAAACCGAACGACCATTAACACTTTGATATTCTAAAATTCCATCATTATTATTATCAGCTATACCAGAAGCTGCAAGGATTGAAATAGCTGATGTACGGTCTAAATCTGTACTTTGTCCCTCTGGTTGAGGGTTTACAGGTAAAACCGCAGGCTCAGCAAAAGACTGAAGTTGAGTTGAACATATACCATTTCTATCAATAGCAAGTGAAATAGCTTGACGCACAGCAGGTATACTAAAAGGTTCTATATTATTAGCAAAGCCTAAAAAATGCATATCAGTTGTAGGTAGTTTATAAATATCAACCGAGCCGCTAACTGTTACTGAGTCTGTGCCTATTCTTTCTGTTCTCATAAGCGAGATATCACCAGTTTCAAAGCTATGCTGAACAGCATCAGAACGAGTGGTGTTTACTAAATCTATTCTATCAAATTCACTTAACTGACCGCCATGCCAATTTTCATAAGGTACTAAATGCCATACACCATTTTCCTGAACAGGTTTATAAGCTCCTGTACCATCTGAAAATGTTAACCCCTCTGTGTCTTCTCTAAAAATGGGTATATCCATAAGGCTTGGAAAATTCATATTAGGACTGCTTAAAGTTATAACAACAGTATTTTCACCATCAGCATAAACACTTTGTATATCTGTTGTTCTTGTTTTATAAATTGAATTAGTATTTCTTTGTGCAGTTTTTATTGTGTAAACTATATCATCTGCTGTAAGCGGCTCACCAGACCAAAAAGTTACACCTTGTTTAATATAAAAACGAAATGTAGTACCATCGCCTTCCCAGTTTTCACAAAGCATAGGCTGAGGCTTAAAATTATCATCAAGATAAATCATACCCTCATAAAGAGCATCTACAAGCACTCTATTCATATCTGTTTTAACCAAAACAGGGTTTATATTCTCGCCTGAATAGTAAGTTAAACCAAAATAATTTGCAAGATTTTCATTTTGTACTACATTATCTGTTTCACTACTATCCGCTGAACCAAGTCTTTCTGTAAGAGTACAGCCTGTGAGCATAAAGCATGAAAGAGTTAATGCTAAAAGACGTTTAAGCTTTAAAAGCTTCATTATATTATAACCTCTCTATATTTAGTTATCAAAGTTTTATTGTTTTTAAAGACAAATAATACCTGCTTGAACTCCTCTTTTGCCATTTGTAACTCTATGTGACCAAAATTCATCACTATGGCAATAAGTACAAATATCAGTGTTTATAATTTTATTTAAACCTGCATTTTTAAGGAGCATTTGATTTATTCCTTGTAAATCAACATGAAATTTTTCACCTTTTTCATGTATAAACGGACGCACTTTTTCGCCCATTTGTTTTTCCATAGCTTCAGGTACATCTGCATCTGTTTCAAAGCAACATACACCAATAGATGGCCCTATAACACATATTATATCCTCTGGTTTAGAATTAAAACATTCTTGCATTTTTTGTACTGTTCTAGGTAAAATTTCTTGTGCTGTGCCTCTCCAACCACTGTGACATACACCGCAGCTTTCACTTACTGGGTCATATAAAAGTGATACCACACAATCGGCATAAAATCCTGCAAGTGGTGTATTTTTAAGATTAGTAACAAGTGCATCAGACTCCCAAGCAAGCGGTTTATTAATGCCTGAACCAACATATTCTTCAGTTACAACAGATACATCATTTTTATGTACCTGTTTAGTGGTTGTTATTCTATCAAAAGGTATATCTATTGCATTTGAAAGTATTTGATAATTTTTAATTACATTTTCATATTTATCGCCACGAGAAAAGCCTAAATTTAAACTTTCTAAATCACCTGTGCTGACTCCTCCACTTTTAGTAGTGAATGCATGACGAATATTTAATTCGGAGCAAATATAGTATTTCATACTTCCGCTTATTTTACTAATAATTTTATTGTTCATATTTAAATTCCTTTTTGATTTTTATTTTCAAGATAAACTATCTAACAAAAGTACAGTATATAAACACTGCATACTTAACAAGCTAAACTCATACATTTTACCCCTATTATAGTATTATACTACGTTTAATATGGATTAAACAAGTGTATATATTAACCTTGGGCAGTCTGACCGATTTTATGCCCAAATAGTGTGTTTTCCTTGACATACCGTTCAAAAGGCATTAGAATATTCATGTAATACCTTTTTGTAATGTTCAGTGTTATATACACTATACTTCATACAGGGATTATGTACGCTTTGCATTTTGAAAAATTTAACATTTCTAGGAGGTGCCCCGCAAGGCTTATGGAACTTATAATCAAGCTGATTGTTGGTGTTGTCTGTTTGATTATTGGCGTAGCTGTCGGTATACTTTACCGCAAGAACGTTTCCGAAAAAACCATCGGAAGTGCTGAGCAGGAAGCCACCCGTATTATCAATGATGCAATTAAATCGGGTGAAACTAAAAAGCGTGAGGCAATATTGGAGGCAAAAGACGAAATTTTAAAGGCTCGAACTGAGGCAGACCGTGAAATTAAGGAACGCCGCAACGAAGTCCAAAAAACCGAACATCGCCTCCATCAGAAAGAAGAGAACCTTGAACGTAAAACTGATGCAATGGAGAGAAAGAACGAAGAACTTACTCGTAAAATTGCTCAGGTTCAAAAAACACAAGAGGAGTCCGAGCAGCTCAAGGCAGAACAAATTGCAACCCTTGAGCGTTTGTCTGGTCTAACAAGAGAAGAAGCTAAGGATTATCTTGTAACTTCAATCGAAAATGAAGCAAAGCATGATGCAGCTGTAAGACTGCGTGAAATTAACCAAAAGATGAAAGATGAAGCGGAAACCACCGCAAGAGAACTCATCGCAACCGCTATTCAGCGTTTTTCAGCAGATCAGGTTTCTGAATCTACTGTTTCTGTCGTTGCTCTGCCTAACGACGAAATGAAAGGCAGAATTATCGGTCGTGAAGGACGCAATATTCGTGCCCTCGAAAGTTTGACCGGTGTTGACCTTATTATTGATGATACTCCAGAGGCAATCACTCTGTCCTCTTTTGACCCAGTGCGTCGTGAAATTGCCCGTCTAAGCCTTGAAAAACTAATTTTAGACGGTCGTATACACCCACCTCGCATTACTGAAATGGTGCAGAAGGCTCAAAAAGAAGTTGAACAAATTATTCGTTCTGAAGGTGAACGTGCAATCTTTGAAACAGGTCTGCATGGTATACACCCTGAGCTCATACGCTTGTTAGGTCGTTTGCATTACCGTACAAGCTATGGTCAAAATGTTCTGCTGCACTCTATTGAAGTTGCTCATATTGCCGGTATGCTTGCATCTGAACTGGGTATTGACCCTACACTTGCAAGACGTGGCGGCTTACTTCATGATATAGGCAAGGCTGTCGACCAAGAATTTGAAGGTTCACATGTTACCATTGGCGTAGACCTTGCAAAGAAATATAAGGAGTCTCCAGCTGTTGTGCATGCAATCGCTGCACACCATGGTGACGTAGAGGCTACTACTATAGAAGCTTGTCTTGTTCAGGCTGCTGATGCTATTTCAGCAGCTCGCCCAGGAGCAAGACGTGAAAATTATGAAAACTACATCAAACGACTGGAAAAGCTCGAAGAAATCGCAAACACCACTGCTGGCGTTGAGCGTTCATATGCAATTCAAGCTGGTCGTGAGTTGTGCATTATCGTTAAGCCTGAAGAAGTTAACGATGATAATATGACCTTGCTTGCTCGTGATATAGCAAAGCATATTGAAGAAGAGCTAGACTATCCAGGTCAGATTAAAATTAATATGGTACGTGAAACTCGTGCTGTAGAATACGCAAAATAAGAAAAAAATCAGACAACACCAATTACGGGTAGGAAGTGAAAACTTCCTACCCGCTTTTTAATGCATTTATAGATTTTTAACTGATGCTTTTGGTGCATTTATGGCAAGCCTGCCTGCTGGTCTATTAGTCAGCAAAATAACCTGTCTTTCATTTGAAAAGGACTGAAGTAAGCGAAGTCCTTTTTCTGAACGTTTGTTATCCCATGTTACAAATGGGTCATCTAAAATAATAGGCACACTTTCATTCCCTGTAAGCACCTGACACACTGCAAGTCTAAGTGCAAAATAAAGTTGGTCTCTTGTGCCAGAAGAAAGCCTTAGTGCATCAAGCAATGTGCCATCATCACCCGCACATCTTGCCCTAAGTGATGAATCAAGTTTTACTTCTTTATAGCTATCACTTGTAAGATAAGCCATGTATTGCTCGGCAAGCTCGGTTATTTTAGGTGAAATTCTTGCACTAAGCACAGCATTTTGTTCTTCTATAATTTGTTCTGCAAGCTTTAAAGCATTCATTTTTTGCTCAGCATTATCCATTGCAACTTTTATACTATCTCTTGTACTTCTCCACTCCAATGCGTTTCCAAGTGTTTGTAATCTGCCTTGCATTCTTGATAATTCCTGATGAGCATATTCAGCTGCATGACGTGCCTCAACCGCTTTATTTCTTGCATCATCTACAAGCTTTTGTGCATCTACATCAATATTTCTTGAGCTTTCCATTTTCTTCATCTCAACTAAAATATCTTGTAGTTTGCTTTGCTCCTGTCTTAAAAGCTGCAAATCATGCCTTGCACCCCTTATCCATTCTCCTGCTTGCTCAACGGTTTTAACATTTGGCCAGATTTTACTTGCAGCTCTTACAACTGCATCATATTGTTCTTGTAAAACTGATGTTGCCATATGTTGAGCACCAACCGTTTTTTTACGTTCCATATTGAGTTGTTGTTTTGACTCGTCATAATCTTCATCTGGGTCATCAAGTCTTGGTACACTTCCAATAAAACTTGTAAGCAGAGCAATAAATGCCATACCAGAAAGTATATAAGGCATATAAGGTGTCCATTTACCCCAGTTTATATTAGAAAATGAACTGCCAGCCGCAACAAGTGCCAAAATCAAAGCTAAAATAAGTGCAGACCAACGAATTTTAGGACGCACAATATAATTTCTTTTTACTTCTTCTTTGGTTCTTCTTTTATCAACTTCCTTAACTGCATCTTGAAACTTAGAATCTACATAAGGCATATTTTTACGTTTTTCACGTTCAAGCTCCACTGCACCCTCATAGCCATAAAGTGCATCTTCCGCTTCACGAAGTAAAATTTCATCAGGTAAATCTGATTTTAGATGTTTAATTCGTTTTTCAACATCTTTTTTTAATACCGCCAGTGAACCTTCTTCTTCTGCCACTTTGCCTGCATAATTTCTATATACTTTTTCATATTCTAAATGAAGTTTTTCCGCTTTTTCTGTTAATGCCGCTGCTTTTTCACGTTGTTTTGACATTTGTGTTTCTAAAGCTGCAATATCATCGAGGTGTTGCTCAGCAGTTTTATAATCTTTTTCCAGTCGTGGCTGTTCACCATGACCATTACCAGAATTTAAATCTAAACGCCATCTTGTAAGTGTTTTAAGTGCAGAAGAACAACGTGTACTATTATCGCCTGTTTGTGCTAAGCTTATAAGTAGCTCATTAAGCTCAGATGATGAACGTGTCATATCCATTCCATCGACCATAGCACTTGATAGAAAAGCATCTTCACTCATTCCAAGTAACACTTCACCGCAATTTTTTGCAGTTATCTGTGTAAAAGGTTCGCCTGTATCCTCATAAAATGCCTCAAAATCCTGCATTAAACCATTTCGGCTACTGCCTCTTATAATAGTTATTGGTCTACCAGCAAATTCAACTGTCATTCTACCGCTCATTGGTTTGCCGTCTTGCGGATAATATTTGGTTTTATCTGAAAGTGAATTTGCAGTATCTCTCCTGCTTGTGTTAAGTCCATAAAGCATAACACGAATAAAAGCACACAGAGTTGTTTTTCCCCAGCCATTTGGCAGCACTCTACAGCATAGCTTATCTGAAAAATCTATTTTTTGCCCATTTATATTACCAAAATGACCTTGTATAGATAAAATCTTCATTGGTCTTTTAACTCCAAACATAATAATTTATAATCTAACTCAGTATATCATTTTTAGATAATATTCGCAATGATATTAACTAAGGCTTAAAAATTTTTTAAAAAATTATTACAAAGTGTTGTTGACTTTTGCGAATTAAAGTGTTACAATACTGACACAATATGATTTGATTTTGATAAACAGAAGGGATTTTTTATATGAAATTAAAAAAATTACTCGCTCTTATGATGACTGGCATTATGGCATCTGTTATGCTTGCTGGTTGCGGTGGTCAAGGCAACGATAGCAAAAATGACAGCGAACTTCAGACTATTAAAGATAATGGTGTTTTAAAAATCGGCTACACCCTCTATGAGCCTATGAACTATGAAGGCGAAGATGGTGAGCTTACAGGCTTTGATACTGAATTTGCTGAAGCTGTATGTGAAAAGTTGGGTGTTGAACCTGAATTTGTGCTAATTGATTGGAGCAACAAAATTATTGAGCTTGAAGCGGGAAATATTGACTGCATTTGGAACGGTTTTACTATCACTGATGATATGAAGGAAAGCGTTGATTTTACTCAGCCATATGTAGAAAACAAACAAGTTCTTGTTGTAAATAAAGATAATGCTGATGTATACACAAGCACAGAGGCTTTAAAAGGTAAGACTGTTGTTGTTGAAGCTGGCTCTGCTGGTAATAGTGTTGCAAGTGGTGATGAAAACATTGCAGATAGTGTTATGACTGTTCAATATCAAACAGATGCACTTTTAGAGCTAAAATCTGGTACTGCTGATGCAGCGATTTTTGATAAAACTTTGGCTGATAATATGATTGGCGAAGGCACAGACTTTGCAGACCTTGTTGTAACTGCCACACTAATGGACGAACAATATGGTGTTGGTTTCCGTAAAGGTAGCGACTTATGTACAGAGGTTAACAAGTGCATTGATGAAATGCGTGAAGATGGAAGCTTATCCGCTATTGCTGACCAATACGGTTTACAGCTTGCAACCGCTGAATAAAATAATAGTATTTTTAACAAACGGGACAGCATATTTTATGCTGCCCCGCTAAGTTTTGTTTAAAGGAGAGAAATTTTTGTGAGTGTCCCAGTTGTTTTTTCAAAACTATTTGAGGGCTTTGGAATAAACTGCACTATATTTTTTGTAACTTTACTTGGTGCCTTGCCTCTTGGACTGCTTGTTTCTTTTGGTTCAATGAGTAAATTCCGTCCTATTCGCTACATTATAAACACACTTGTATGGATTATTCGTGGTTCACCACTTATGCTGCAAATTATCTTTATTTTCTATGTTCCATCGCTTATAAACCTTGGTAACCCTTGGGCATCTTTTGGAACTAATGGCAGAGTTTTTGCAGTTTGTGTGGCTTTTATTATAAACTATGCATGTTATTTTTCAGAAATTTTTAGAGGTGGTATTCAGTCTATACCAAAGGGACAATATGAAGCAGGTCTTGTACTAGGTATGACAAAATCTCAAATTTTCTTTAAAATCACACTTTTACAGGTTATTAAACGTGTAATTCCACCAATGGGCAATGAATTTATGACACTTATTAAGGATACTGCACTTGCAAATATACTTGCAACTCGTGAAATTATTTGGGTTGCTAAGGAATTTACATCAACTAAAGGTCTTATCTGGCCATTATTCTCAACCGCAATTTTCTTCTTATTTTTCTGCGGTGTTCTTACATTGTTATTTAACTGGCTTGAAAAGAAAATGGATTATTTCCGCACTTAATGGAGGCTTTTAAAAATGCCAATTTTAGAAGTAAAAAATATAAATAAAAGCTTTGGTGCTACCAAAGTATTAAATGATATCAGCTTTTCACTTGAAAAAGGTCAAGCACTTGCTATAATAGGTTCTTCTGGCTCAGGTAAAACCACACTTTTACGCTGTTTAAACTTTCTTGAAACACCAGACAAGGGGCAAATTATAGTAAATAATAAACCTCTTTTTGACTCTGCTAGCCCTAATTTACAATCAGAGGAAGAAATCCGCAAAAATAGGCTACATTTTGGTATGGTTTTTCAATCATTTAATTTATTCCCACAATATACCGCACTTGAAAATGTAATGCTTGCCAATCTTTTAATGGCTAGAAAACAGCCTGATTATAAAAAGAATAAGCGTGAAATAAATGATAAAATACAATCTGAAGCTATGGCACTTTTGGAACAAATGAGCCTATCTGGTAGAATGAGCCATTATCCTCATCAGCTTTCAGGCGGTCAACAACAGCGTGTAGCCATTGCAAGAGCACTTGCAATGAAACCTGATATTTTATGTTTTGATGAACCTACTTCTGCCCTTGACCCAGAGCTAACAGGCGAAGTATTAAAGGTTATTCGCTCACTTGCAGACAAACGCACAACTATGTTAATTGTAACGCATGAAATGTCATTTGCACATGATGTTGCAGACCAAATAGTGTTTATGGATAAGGGTGTAATTGTTGAGCAAGGCACGCCAGAAGATGTTTTTGAACATACACAAAACGAACGCACTAAAGCCTTTCTTAGTAGATTTTCCCAAAACAATAATTAGTATATGGTTTATCGTAATTTTTAGGAAAAAATATATATTTTAAGCATAAAAAACTGGTAAAAAAGACAGGAGAAAATGAATTTGTCAATCAATTTTTTGAAAAATCTTCTGTTAATTTTGCCGATTTTTCTTTTTGCTTTTTATGCAATATTCCGAATTTGTGAAAAATTTAACTTTTTGTCGTTTTGCCCTCTTTTCTTTTTAGTTGTAATTTGATAAAATAATAACAAGCAAGGTCGTTTACTGATTTGCCCCTTGCATTATTAAATTATGCGGCATTATTTTTGCCGTCAAAGAAAAGGAGATTTTTCCAATGAACGTTTATATCTGTTCTGCTGCTCGTACTGCAATTGGTTCTTATGGCGGTACCCTAAAAGATGTTTCTGCTGCTGATTTAGGTACAGCTGCTGCTAAAGCTGCTATCGAACGTGCTGGCATTGACAAGGCTGCAATTGATGAGGTTATGTTCGGTCAGGTTCTTCAAGGTGGCGTAGGTCAGAACGTGGCTCGTCAGGTTCTTATCGGTGCAGGTCTACCAATCACAACTCCAGCTATGACACTTAACAAGGTTTGTGCATCTTCTATGCGTGCAATTTCCCTTGGTTCCCAGATTATTCGCTCTGGCGAAGATCAGGTAATGCTGGTTGGCGGCTGCGAAAGCATGTCTGGTGCTCCTTACTACGCTCCAAATGTACGTTGGGGTGCTCGTATGGGCGATGTTAAGCTAATCGACCTTATGGTACATGACGGTGTATTTGATATCTTTAACGGCTACCACATGGGTATTACTGCTGAGAACGTTGCTGAGCAGTATGGTATTACTCGTGAGATGCAGGACGAAATCGCTTACAACTCTCAGATGAAGGCTGCTAAGGCTGTTGCTGATGGTAAGTTTAAGGACGAAATCGTTGCAATCGAGGTTAAGCAGAAGAAGACAACTGTTACATTTGATACTGATGAATATGTAAAGCCACAGACCACTATGGAAGGTCTTGCAAAGCTACGTCCAGCATTTAAGAAGGACGGCGGTACTGTTACTGCTGGTAACGCTTCTGGTATCAATGATGCTGGTGCTGCTATGATTATCGCTTCTGAGGACTTCGTAAAGGCTAACGGTCTAAAGCCAATGGTTAAGATTCGTTCCTTCGGTTCTGTTGGTTGTGACCCATCTATTATGGGTATTGGTCCAATCGAGTCCACCCGTCAAGCTCTAAAGCGTGCTGGTCTGACTGTTGCTGACCTAGACCTAATCGAGTCTAACGAAGCATTCGCTGCTCAGGCTGCTGCTGTAAATAGAGAATTAGGTTTTGACCTTGATAAGGTTAACGTTAACGGTGGTGCAATCGCTCTTGGTCACCCAATCGGTGCTGCTGGTTGCCGTATCTCTACAACTCTGATTTATGAAATGATTAAGCGTGACGCTACTCTTGGTCTTGCTACAATGTGTATTGGCGGCGGTATGGGCGAAGCTCTTATCGTTGAGCGTGACGAGCTTTGTAAGTAATTTAAATATAGCTTGAACATATATAAGTCCAAGGGTTACTCCCTTGGACTAAATTATATTTTTTTAAATAAAAGAGGACTTTTATTATGACAGATGTTATAATTGAAAAACAAGGACATGTTGCGATTGTAAAAATCGAGCATATGCAGGCACTCAATGCACTTTCTACTGATATGTATGGTCAGCTTGAAGAAGCTTTTGATGAACTTGCAAAAATGGACGATGTTTACTGTGTAGTGCTAACCGGTTCTTCTATGGTAAACAAAAAAGGTAAAACTGTTAACTCCTTTGTTGCAGGTGCTGATATCTCTGAAATGTCCACAAAGACTGTTGCTGAAGGTAAATTATTTGGTAATGAGGCTAACAGAGTTTGTCAAAAGATTGAAAACTTCCACAGACCAGTTATCGCTGCAATCAATGGTTTCTGCTTAGGCGGTGGCTGTGAGCTTGCAATGTGCTGTGATATCAGAATTGCATCTGAAAATGCTTTATTTGGTCAACCAGAAGTTGGCTTGGGTATTACTGCTGGTTGTGGTGGTACACAGCGTTTAGCTCGTCTAGTTGGCATGGGTAAAGCTAAGGAAATGCTTTATACTGCTCGTGGTAACTATACTGCACAAGATGCTCTCAATATGGGATTAGTAAACAATGTTTACCCTCTTGAAAATTTGATGGAGGAAGCTTTAAAGCTTGCAAATGAAATTGCAGCACAAGCTCCTATTGCAGTATCCTTAACTAAGGAAGCTATCAATGTTGGTATGCAAATGGACATTGACTCTGCACTAAAATTTGAAGGTAACTGCTTTGGTCAATGTTTTGCAACTGAAGACCAAAAGTATGGAATGGCTTGGTTCTTAGACAAGAACAAAGATAAGCCTGCAAAACATTTCAACAACAAATAAATAATTATCAAGCCAAGTTGTGCATTTTAAGCATAATCTTGGCTTGTAGTTTTATTCACAGGTTTGTATCTAAATTGTATACTTTTTATTCAATTTTTTAACGTTTTTTATTGGTTTTTTTATTCTTTTTTTGTTATCCTTGAAAATTTTTACAAAATATAGCACATGTTTTTAATCACTACGACGATTTTAGAAAAAAAGGGTAGATTTTTCAGTATAATTATGTATAATATTAGTTGATAACCTGTCATATTAAAATATTTTAACGAAAAATGCCGATGTGACAAATGCCACCATATCGCCAGCTAACGCTACAGGTATTGCATATCGGGTATTTTTTATTCCTAAGTAACCACAGTAAATACCAATTGTGTAAAGACTTGTCTCTGATGCTCCAAGCATCACAGCGGCAACTCTCCCTGGATAACTATCAGCACCATATGCTTTTATAATCTCACTGCCCACCGCAAGTCCTCCCCCACCACTTATTGGTTTCAATAGTGCTAAAACTGTACATTCTTTAGGAATTCCTAACATGGACATAATTGGAGATAATATCTCACTGGTTAGGTCAATCACTCCTGAAGCTCTAAGCATATAAACTGCTGTGAGCAAACCAACAAGCGTAGGTAATATACCTATTGCCGCATCAAGCCCCTTTCTGGCACCTTGCAAAAAAACTGAAAACACGTCTATTCCTGTGTAAAGTGCATAACCACAAATTGCAAACAACAGAAATGGTACCAATACAGAAACCATGTATTTCCACCTCTTATTTTATAAAAGTTGAAATTTTGTAATTTTTTTACTTTATACTCCACGTTTCGACAAATTTTTCAATCAAAATGGTGGATAATACAAATTGTAAAAAACATAAACACTATGCACAAGGTCAGCATCTAATTGCTGATGTCAGGAAACCTGTTTTTAAGCATTCGTGCCAGAAATAAGACTGTGATGACCGAAAATAATGATGCCCCCCAAACAGCTGGCATAATATCAAATGGTTTTGCTGCACCATAACTTGAACGTATGGCGGCAACAGTTGTAGGAATTATTTGTATTGATGCTGTGTTTAAAACAACTAGGGTAAGCACACTGTCTGGCGTTCCTTTATTGCCTGATATTTGGTAAAGCCTTGAAGCTGCTTGTAAGCCTATAGGTGTTGCTGCATTGCTAACTCCAAGCAAATTAGCAGTTATATTTGCACTTATAAGCTCCATAGCTTTTTCATCTTTTGACGCTTTACCAAAAAGCAATTTTAAAAGCGGACGCATTAAGCTGGCTATATGACCAGAAAGCCCAGACTGATAAGCAATCTCCATTACCCCAGACCATAAACACATAAGTCCTACAATTTTTAAAATAAGCTCTATAGCTGCTGCTGCACCTTCTGTATATGCTGCCGAAACCACGTCCATTTTATTCGTCAAAACCCCAAAAACAAAGCTAATTCCTAAAAAACTAACCCATAATTTTGACAACATTTTCGTCTAACCCCCTTATTTCTAAGTGTGTTTGATTTGACAGGTATCTATTTTTTCAAAAAGAAAGGTAAGGAATCATTATGAAATCTACTGGTATTGTAAGAAAAGTTGACGAACTAGGACGTATTGTACTGCCAATCGAGCTTCGCCGTACACTTGACATCGAAGTAAAAGATGCACTTGAAATTTATGTTGACGGTGCCCAAATCATTTTAAAGAAGTATGAGCCAGCTTGTATTTTCTGTGGAAATGCTAAGGATATCATCAACTTCAAAGGCAAAAACATTTGCCATGAATGTATGGCTGAGATGTCTTCTAAGTAAATATACAACGGTTTATCATATTTTATGGTAAACCGTTTCTTTTTGTCTTAAATATTTTTCCTTTGTAGCCCTTCCCCCTCTTATATGACGCTCTTTTTTGTTTATATCCATAACCTCCCTGACCTGTAAATAAAGCGAACGATTAAGCCTATACAAATTGCTTGTAATATCTTTATGTACAGTTGATTTACTTATACCAAATTTACTAGCCGTTTGTCTAACAGTTGCTCTGTTTTCAATCATATATTCTGCTAAACAAATAGCTCTTTCTTCTGGCATACCTTTCATTATAAAATCACTCCTTTCAGAGCAATTTTATGCAGCAGTTTTTAAAATAATGATTTATATTGAATTTTTATTTTTAATTTATTATAATGATATATAGTAAATTATCAGATTTAATTTAATGGGGGATTTTTTTGCTCGACAATGTTCTATTGTTTGTAGTTGCATTTTCAATGATTTTAGATAGTTGTATACGACTATTTATATGGAAAGATATGGTTAAGGACAAGCCCAAACATTTGATTTTTATATATATTTTACTATCAATCTTTCCTGTAGGTGTACTTATTCATTTACAAAATCATCTTATATTATTTTATCTTTCATATTTTTTTCTTTGCTTTGTTCAAAATGTTATTATCCCATCAGACAAAAATAATATAAATCATTCCATACGTATACGCTTTGTTATGTATTGTAGTATACATTTAACAATAATAGGCGTTTTTGCCCTATCAACAAACTATACATTGTCTGAAGTTTTAATTTTAAATAATATATTTTTAATTTGCACATTTATTACATCTATTTTATTTAGTTTACTTCGTCTTTCTAAATTAATAATAAAACAAAATGTTGGTTTTGATATAAAAAATGGTCAGACAAAAGAATTCCAATATTTATATAATTTTCTGAATATAAATATAATATATATTTTTATCGAGGCTTTTCTTTGTGAATTTCCATGCACTCTTACAACTAATTTAAGTATATTGTTATGTAGTAACATACTATCTGTGCTACTTATATCATGCTACATTCAAAGCCTACTTAAAATTTTGAATGAAAATCAAGCTAAAAAATTTAATATTGAACTTTTTAAATCATTAGGTGATTATAATATTAAACTAAATGAAATGAGAGCCCATGTACACTATGATACTTTAACTGGAGCTAGGTCAAGAATATTTTTGATACAAGAATCTATGCGTTTATTGGACAATAATATACTTTTTTCTCTTGCTTATATAGGGTTAGATGATTTTACAACAATATTTTCTATGGCAGATAAAGATATGTATAAAATGAAAAAAATGCATAAGCAATTAAATCCTAATTTAATTAGAGCTCGTTAAAAAAGCTGGAGTTTATAACTCCAGCTTTTTTATTTAAGAAGATTACTAGCTATAATTGATAATAATGGAATACTTACCATAGAAAGCACAGTTGAAATAACAAAAATCTCTGATGCATAAAGAGCGTCTTTTTCATGACGCTCTGCAAACATAATAACTGTTGCACCGGTTGGACATGCAACACCTATCCAAACTGTAAATAAAATTTCAAATGAAATTGGCATTAACATCAAAATAGGTATGCAAATTATAGGGAATAATATAAGCTTTAAAAAACATACATAATAAATTCTAATTTTTTTAAGACTATTAATTAAATTGCTTTGTGCTATATTACAACCAGCTACTATCATTGCAAGTGGTGTATTCATAGAGGCAATCATATCAACAGGTGAATATATAATTTCTGGAAGCTGTATTCTAAACAAAAATAACAACAAACCTATAAAAACTGCTATAACCACAGGTGTGATTAAATTTTTCCATGCATTTTTTATACTTGCGTTTTTTTCCATAACCAATATGCCATGCGTCCAAACTAAAATATTAAACACTGTCATATATGCGGTCATATAAAATACACCTTCAGAGCCTAAAATACCATTTATAAGCGGTATTCCTATAAAACCACAATTTGAATATAAAGCCGCCACTTTTTCAACAGAATAATTTACATTTTTCTTAGAAATAAGCGGCTTTGAAATAAAAATTGTTACAATATACGTTATAATAGATACTATCAATACCAAAATAAGACCGTGTAAAAGCTCATTATCAAATTCCAGTTGATAAGATATAACTATTAAAAGCGGTGAAACTATCATTAAAAGTAAATTTGATAATTTTTTATTTGAGTTTTCATCTATTATACCTGTTTTAAATGCAATAATACCAACTATAAGTATTATAAACATTTCTAACATTTTCTCTAATACGATTAAAAACATACTTTTTCCTTTTTGAGTAATTTTCTCATCGTTATAATATAAGATATTGAAAGAGGTATAAGTGAACCTGGCCATGCAAGTGAATATGCTACACATATACCAGTAAACCCAAAATATTTAGCTAAAATTATACAGCCCACCGCACGCATTATAAGCTCCATAATGCCCGCTATTGTAGGAACTAATCCCTGTCCTAAACCTTGAAGTGTATATCTTAAAATAAACAGTAATGAAAGTGACCAATAAAGTACACATGTAACCTGTAAATAAGTAGCAGCCATATCATTTACTATTGGTGCATCTTTAATAAATATACCCGAAAGCTGTCTTGCAGCAAAAAATGTAAGTGCGGTAACAACTGCTGTATATGAAAGTGACATTGCACAGCATCTTCTAACACCCATTTGTATACGTTTCATTTCACCCGCACCATAGTTTTGAGCCGCATATGTTGCCATTGTAAGACCAAATGAACTAAGCGGTGTTAATATAATCTGCTCTACCTTTTGTGCTGCTGTAAATGCAGCTACACTGGTTTCACCTTGTGTATTAAGTACAATTTGTAAAGTTATAATTCCTATGCTTATAATTGAAGCCTGAAATCCCATAGGCATACCAACAGTTAAATGTTGCATTATTTCACTATTTGTAAGTTTAAAATCTTTGCGTTTAACATGAAGTATTGGGAATTTTTTTGCAATATAAATTATACAAAGCAAGCCAGATACAACTTGTGATATAACAGTTGCTAAAGCTGCACCAGATACACCTATTCCAAAACCTAAAATAAAAGCAAAATCCAATATTATATTTAAAATACTTGCTATTATTAAGAAAATAAGCGGTGTTCTGCTATCTCCTAACGCACGAAGCACATTAGAAAGAACATTAAACATCATAACAGCAAAAATACCCACAAAAATAATAACAAGATAGCTATAAGCATCATCAATAATTTTTGCTGGTGTATTCATAGCTTCCAGTATCCATCTTGTAGCTGGAACAGAAATAACAGTTAAAACTATAGTAACTGCTGTACCAATTACTATGTTAGCTGCAAAGCTCCGCCTTACACCGTCATAATCTTCTGCCCCGAAATATCTAGCAGTTACAATGGCTAAGCCAGAACTTACACCTTGAGCAAAACCGATAATAAAAAACACTATACTACCTGTACAGCCAACCGCTGCAAGTGCATTTACACCAAGCGTTCTGCCAACAATAAGTGTATCCATCATATTATAAAATTGTTGGAACAGATTACCACCTAAAAGCGGAAGTGTAAACAGAAAAATAAGGCGGGCAGGCCCACCTGATGTCATGGATTTGGTCATAAAAAAATACCACTCTTTCTCTTAATTTCCGCTATCAGATTACACCATTATTATAAAATATTAAATACTCATAATTAACAAAAAAACATGCATTTTTTCATTTATTTTCTTCCAGCTTATACAAGTCAGCAACATCATAAATTGCTATATATGCCATTGGGTCTATCCTATGAACTATCTCACGCATATGGCTTATTTGAAAGCGGTTTAAAACTATCCAAACAACTTTTCTATTTGCCCCAGAAAAGTAACCTTTTGCATCAAGTATAGTAATTCCTTGTTCAAATGTACTGGACAAATTTTTGCAAATATCTTCATGATTTGTTGTAACAATATAAACAGATTTTGCTCTGTCAAAACCTTCAACAATCGCATCAACCATTTTTAATGCTGCCATATAAGTAACTATGGAATAAAGTGGCAAAATCCAGCTATTAATTGAAAAACCACATACAATATATAAAATTATATTATATCCCATTACAAATGTTCCAACAGACATACCGAGCTTTTTTGCAAATATGACTGCCATTACTTCTATACCGTCCATAGCACCGCCAAAACGAATTGCTAGACCACTTCCCAATCCTGAAATTATGCCGCCAAATAAAGCACACAATAATAAATCTGAACCTGCAAGTGGTGAAGCAATACTTACATCTATTGGCAATATATCAGTTATAAGCCATGCAAAAAGTGAATAAATGGTAACAGTATAAATTGCATAAAATGTAAATAATTTACCCTGTCTTTTTAAACCATATAAGAACAATGGAAAATTTAAAAGCATTAAAAATAATGAAAGTCCATATTTTTCAGGTGTAAGTTGAGATAATAACATTGATGTACCTGAAATCCCGCTATCATATAATTTAACCGGTGACAAAAAGACTGTTATTCCAAAAGCATTTATAATTCCCGCTATTGTAAGAAAAAATATCTTTTTAGGCTCTATTTCTTTTAAAAATTTAAATTTCATTTATCCAATCTCCTTTTTCATTAAAATATGTGGACAAAATTCGTCCATATAAATTTCACCTTCAGCCTTATATCCACACTTTTCATAAAATCCTTTTGCTCTAAGTTGTGAAGATAATTCTATTTTTTGCCCTCCTAAATTTTTAATGACTTGTTCAGCTTTTTTCATAAGCTCTACGCCGTAATCCATTCCCCTATATTCTTTTATTATTGCAAAACGCCCTATATGATAACTGTTTCCTTCTAAAAATAGTCTACATGTTGCAATAGCTTTATTATCCAAATATCCAACAATATGTGTTGCAATATTGTCTTTATAATCAAATTCCTGTTCAAAGCCTTGTTCCTCTTTGAAAACCTTTAATCTTATTTTGCTTGCATCATCTAATAATTTTTTACTGATTTGAAATTCCATTTTTTTATACTCCTTTTAATAAAATACTCCCGAAGATGTGTTCGGGAGTTTATATATACTTTATTTTACCTGCATATTAACACTATTTGTCAAAGCATCATATGAAATTTGCACTCCAAAAGCATCACAAAGCTCTCTTATAGATACATAATTATTATTTTCGATACTATATGCATTGAAACTTTGTGAATTAAATGTCTGTTTAGTTTTTTTAGCTTGTTTTGCAGCCACATTTGATTTACCTGAAAGCTCTGAACCTACATAACTATATTCGCTATTTTTGGTAATTATAATTTGATTATCTTTAAAATCAATATCGAATTCGTTATCTGTTCCATCAAGTGCAGCGGCAAAATCACGTAGTTTTATATAGTTTGTATTATTAAACATATATGATGTAATGTTTACAGGCTTTGAATTAACATAAAAACTACAAGAACTTGGAATTGCTTTAACTACACCTGTATTAAGTTGAGGTAAACTTGATAAATAAGCAAATTCATAGCCTTGATTTTTAAGATTTGTTATAAAAGTATCCAAAATACCTGCATTAGTTGAAGATGTAGAATGTAAAAGTATAATTGCACCATTATGCATACGCTTATTTAAAATATTTAATGCACTTTCATAAGATGGTTGATTATTTGTATCCCAATCTGGATAAGCTACACTCCACAAAATTGTATTATAACCTAAACTTTGCAATGTTTGAAGTTTATCATATGCATAAGAACCTTCTGGTGGACGAAAATATGGGTCTAGCGGTCTACCTGTTAAATTGTTAAATTTTACACTTAAATTATTAACTTCATTTATAAGTTTAGTGTTTGATATTTTGGTTATATTAGGGTGACTACTTGTATGATTACCCACTATATGCCCTTCATTTGCCATACGTTTAACAAGTTCCGGATTTTCATCTATATAATGTTCTAAAAGGAAAAAAGCAACGGGTACATTTTGCTTTTTAAGTACATCTAAAATTGTAGCTGTATAGCCATTTTCATAGCCTGCATCAAAGGTCAAATATATAGTTTTTTTTGATGTATCACCCATAAAATATGTGTTATATTGGGCAAGATTTTGCACAGTGTCCTCACCGTTTGGAGGCTGATTTAAACCATTTGTGTATGAAAGTCCCCAATTTATAGCATGTACATTTGAAAATAAAGTTGCTGATATTAAAATACTTGATATTATTTTTTTAATCATATAAATACCCCCAATCTTATACATTTATTTTACCAAATAATTAAAGGCGTGTACAGATTTTAACACTATACACTTTTTGTTTTTCACAAATCTTTCATATTAATATGGTGTCTATAAAATATTTTTAGTTAAAAAAGGTAGTTTTTTTATTTAACTTTCATTGTGTTATACAAAACATTATGATAAAATTCGTATAAAAGTTATAAAATATGCAACTTTGATACAAAATACTAGAATATTTGCTCTTTTTATGTTATAATACTTATTGTTCGTTTTAAAATTTAATAAAGGTAGGTGTCTAATGGAAAACTCTAAGAAAATCAAGTGGTATACACTTGGATTTATGGCGTTCTCCACTGTATGGGGTTTCGGAAACGTTCTTAACGGTTTCGTATATTTCAACGGTACACAGGTTATCTTCAGCTGGATTCTGATGTTCGCTCTGTATTTCGTCCCTTATGCTCTTATGGTAGGTGAGCTTGGCTCTGCTTTCAAAAATTCAGGCGGTGGCGTTAGCTCTTGGATTCATGAAACCATTGGTGCTAAGTGTGCTTATTATGCAGGTTGGACTTATTGGGCTTGTCATATTACCTATATTGCAAGTAAAGGTAGTGGCGGCCTAAAGGCTCTTAGCTGGATGATTTTCCAAAATGGTACAACTTACGATACGTTCCCTACTCACTGGGTTCAGATTGCAACTTTAGTTGTGTTCTTGTTCTTCTGCTGGGTTGCTAGCCGTGGTTTAAACCCACTTAAAAAGCTAACAACTGTTGCTGGTACAAGTATGTTCGTAATGTCCATTCTTTATATCATTATGATGTTTGCAGCTCCAGTTATCAATCCTAATGGCGGTTTTGTTTCCCTTGACTTCTCTTGGAATAATATCATTCCACAGTTTAACGTGCAGTATTTCACCTCTCTGTCAATTCTCGTATTTGCAGTAGGTGGCTGTGAAAAGATTTCTCCTTACGTTAACAAGGTTGAAAATCCTTCTAAAGGTTTCCCTCGTGGTATGATTTCTCTGGCTATCATGGTTGTAGTTTGTGCTATGCTTGGCACAGTTGCTATGGGTATGATGTTTGACCCTGCTGTTATCAATGGTAGCACAGAAAGCTTTAACTCTTATGTTTCCAACGGTTCATACTGGGCATTCCAAAAGCTTGGTGAATACTATGGCGTTGGTAATGCACTAATGATTATCTATGCTGCATGTAATGCAATTGGTCAGTTCTCTACTTTGGTACTTAGTATTGATGCTCCATTACGTATGCTGCTTGATAACGAAGATGCTAGACAGTTTATTCCAACTGCTCTGCTCAAGAAAAACAAGCATGGTGCTTATATCAATGGTATCTGGATGGTAGTAATTCTATCTGGTGCAATCATTGTTGTTCAGATTTTCGGCGGTTCTGGTGCGGCTGGTGTACTAACACAGCTTAACAAGTTAAACTCTGTAACAATGCCTCTGCGTTATCTGTGGGTATTTACCGCTTATATCGCTCTAAGAATGTTTGGTAAAAAGTTTAATCCAGAATATCGCTTTACAAAATCTCAACCACTCGCTATTATTGCTGGTGTTTGGTGTTTCATTGTAACAGCTGCTTGCTGTATCCTTGGTATGTATGTAAAGGGAGACCTTTACTCTACTATGCTTAATGTAATCACTCCATTTGTACTGACTGCACTTGGTCTGATTATGCCAATTATTAAGAAAAACGAAAAAACAAAAACGAACATTTAAGAGATTACTTCTCTTTGAAAGGGGGCGGGAGTTAATTTCCGTTCCCTTTTCTTTTTACACTTGCATTTATTTATGTTATACTATAAAAATAAAAACTTTTGGAGGGTTTACAATGTTTGAAAAAACATCTAAAGATGTACTTGAATTTATAAGCAAATGCCCTAGCTGTTTTCATGCAGTAAATGAGCTTTCAAAAATGCTTGATAATGCTGGTTTTACACACCTTAAAGAGTGTGAAAAATGGGATTTAAAGCGTGGTGGTAAATATTATACTATAAGAAACGGTTCTTCTATTATCGCATTTGATATTGGTGAAAAACTGGACAATTACCATTTCCAGCTTACTTCTTCTCATAGCGACTCACCTAATTTTAAAATTAAGGAACGTGCAGAAGTCAAGGGCAAAGGTGACTATGTTAAGCTAAACACTGAAGTTTATGGTGGTATGATTTCTTCCACTTGGCTTGACCGTCCACTTTCTATCGCTGGTAGAGTGCTTGTAAAAAATGATAATACCATCTGCTCTAAGCTTTTAGCATTTGATAGAGATTTAGTGCTTATTCCTAACCTTGCTATACATTTAAACCGTGAAGTTAACAATGGTATGAAATATAGCAATCAGACTGATATGCTGCCTCTGTTTTCTGCCGGTGAATGTGATAGTTATGATGAACTTATTGCAAATGAACTCGGTGTAAATAAAGAAGATATTTTAAGCAAGGATTTATATTTATATCCTCGCACACAGCCTAGTATTTGGGGTGCAAAAAAAGAATTTATATCATCTTCTCGTCTTGATGACTTACAATGTGCTTACACCTCTTTAACCGCTTTTATTAACGCTAATAATGAACATGCTGTTAATGTATATTCTTGCTTTGATAATGAAGAAGTTGGTTCTGGCACAAAACAAGGTGCATTATCTACTTTCCTATACGACGTACTTCAGCGTTTAAACACTGGTTTAGGCTTTACAAGTGAAGATTATTATACTGCCATTGCTAAAAGCTTTATGGTTTCCTGTGATAATGCACACGCTGTACACCCTAACCACCCTGAAAAGACCGATGCTGAAAACTGCACATATCTAAACAAGGGTATTGTAATTAAGTTTTCTGCTAACCAGAAGTATACAACTGATGCTATCAGTGCATCTGTATTTACTGAAATTTGTAATCGTGCAAATGCACCAGTGCAAAAGTTTGTAAATCATAGCGATGTTGCAGGCGGTAGCACACTTGGTAACCTATCCTCACAAAAGGTTTCCATGCATACTGTTGATATTGGTTTACCTCAGCTTTCCATGCATTCTGCTTATGAAACCGCTGGTGTTAAGGACTCAAAATATATGATTGATGCATTAACCGAATTTTATAATACAAATCTGTGCATTACTGATAGTGAACAGATTGTATTTTCTAAGTAAAGCATGAAAAAACAAATTTATATAGATAATCTTTATTTAACAAAAAAACTCACACCTGAATATCAAGATTTTTTTAATGATATTTTAAATAAAATATCAAATATAAATTCACTTACTGATTTAGAAAAAAGTGCGGCTGTAAACTATGCACTTGAACAGTGTTTAAATGCTATAAAAGACGGAAAAACAGTCAAGGAAGCCTTTCCTGATAATGATTATGTGAAGAAATTTACAAAAAAATCTGTTTTGCAGTCTGTGAAGAAAAAACTCTGTCAGCAAGATTATGAAAAAGTGATTATATCCAGTATTTGGATTGTTTTCACTTTAAGCATGTTATTATTCTTTTTAAATAATCTTATAACTGGCAAATATCTTGTAAATTACTGGCTTGATGCTTTAATAGGTTGTGTTGCAGGTGCTATTGCATTCCAAAACTATCGCATTAAGCATAGAATTATAAAACGCTATAATTTCAAAAAGCTTTATAAATATCTTGATATTGTAACTGTTTTAGCCTGTGTATTTATAAAGATTATCTCAAAAAGCAATTTTGATATAACATATTTACTGCTTGTAATATCATTTTTTGTGACAAAGAAAAACATCACTCCTGAATTTGAAGTGATGCTGAAAAAGTAGAAACTAAAAACATCGTGCTATATCCATTTAGCACGATGTTTATTTTTATCTATAAAAAATACGTTTAATATCTGTACATTTCTTAGTTGTTGTATCAATATCGAAAATAATTCCGCCTAAAGCACATTCGCCCTCTGCCGTTTGGAAAGTTTCAGTTAAATCTCCCCTAAACATAGCAATAGATTGCTGTGGTTTTACTCCTAAAACCGACCACACAGGACCAGTCATTCCAATATCAGTTATATAGCCTGTGCCTTTTGGATTTACTCTCTCGTCTGCTGTCTGTACATGTGTATGTGTACCATAAACCGCTGAAACTCTACCATCAAGATAAAAACCCATAGCTAACTTTTCACTTGTTGCTGCTGCATGAATTTCACATACAGCTATATCATATTTACCTTCCATTTGTCGTAAAATTTTATCTGCTGCTAAAAATGGATTATCTGGTCCAAAAGCCATTTCACACCTGCCTATTAGATTTATAACAAGCACACAATAACCAAGAGTATCATATATACCAAACCCATCTCCTGGAGCTTGTGGTGCAAGGTTTGCTGGTCTAAGTATATATTTATTGTCTTCAAGATATGGCACTATTTGACGTCTATTCCATACATGATTTCCAAGCGTTATAACATCTGCACCTGCTGCAAATATATCGTCTGCTTGCTGTGGAAATATTCCAACGCCTGCACAGTTTTCACCATTAACAATAGTAAAATCTATTTTATTTTCCTGTTTAATATGTCTTAATCTGCGTTTTAAGTGTTGCAGACCTGCTGAACCTACTACATCACCTACTGCTAAAACTTTCATAGTATCTCCTATTTCAAAAAATAAAAAACCGGACAAGGGAAACACTTGTCCGCTTTTTTTTAAACTTAATCAAATAAAGTAGAAACAGATGCTTCCTCGTAAATACGAGCAATAGCTTCAGTGAATACTGGTGCAACATTTAAGATGTTAATTTTATCAATCATCTTATTTTGTGGCAGAGCAATAGTATCAAGTAAAGTTAACTCCTTGATTGGGCTATT
Organism: Butyricicoccus sp.; assembly: GCA_017886875.1. Lineage (GTDB taxonomy): Bacteria > Bacillota > Clostridia > Oscillospirales > Butyricicoccaceae > Butyricicoccus_B. The sequence continues at coordinate 105,538 of JAGHIZ010000103.1, forward strand.
CTGGATACGCTCAATAGCTGGACCAGAAAGCACACCATGAGATGCACAAGCATAAATTTCAGTAGCACCGCCCTTTTCAACAAGAGCGTTTGCAGCATGAACAAGGGTGCCTGCTGTGTCGATAAGGTCATCAATCAGCAGAACCTTCTTACCCTTTACATCACCGATAATATTCATTACTTCAGATACATTAGCCTTTGGACGACGCTTGTCAATAATAGCTAAAGGTAAATCGAGCTTTTCTGTAAACTTTCTTGCACGGTTCACAGAACCAAGGTCTGGAGATACAACAACAGTATCAGCACGAGAAATACCAAACTTACCAGCATAGTAAGGAATAAGAACGGAAGAACCGAATAGGTTATCAACAGGGATATCAAAGAAGCCCTGAATTTGAGTTGCATGAAGGTCCATTGTCAGCACTCTATCTGCACCAGCGGTTGTTAAAAGGTTTGCAACCAGCTTTGCAGAGATTGGGTCACGTGCCTTGCTCTTACGGTCTTGACGGGCATAGCCAAAGTATGGCACAACGGCTGTAATACGACCAGCAGATGCACGACGACAAGCGTCAATCATAATCAGAAGTTCCATTAGAGTATCGTTTACAGGCTCACATGTAGACTGTACTAAGAATACATCTGAACCACGAACGGTTTCGGAAATCGAGATTGAACATTCACCATCAGAGAAAGTACCGATAGTAGCCTTGCCCAGTGTAAGACCAAGTGCAGATGCGATTTGCATAGCTAGTGCTGGATGAGAGCTACCAGCGAAAATTTTAATGTTTTTACCGTGAGAAATCATTGAAATCATTACCCCCTGCATTCATTGCATAAAATTTTAGTTTTTTCATCTCTCGATTTTCTCATTTGTTCTCTGCCGCCATGCGTTCACGGCGACGGTCATTCCAACCTTCAAGGTTAGTTTGCCTGCTCCTTGCAACAGTAAGTGCACCATCAGGCACATTTTTGGTAACGGTTGTTCCAGCCGCTGTGAAAACTCTGTCACCCAAAGTTACAGGTGCGACAAGGTTTGTGTTACAGCCGATAAAGCAATCGTCACCGATGACAGTTTTGCTCTTGGTATAGCCGTCATAGTTAACTACAACTGTGCCACAGCCAAAGTTTACACGTTCACCCACATCAGCATCGCCGATATAAGTTAAATGGCTTACCTTTGTGCCGTTTCCGATATTAGCCTTTTTAAGCTCTACAAAGTCACCTATGCGGGTTTTGTCACCAATTTTACAGTTTGGACGCACATAAGCAAATGGACCAACAGTTGCGCTTTCGCCGATTGTGGACTCGGTAAACTGTGAATTGTTAACATTAGTACCTGCACCAATTTCCGCCTTTTCAAGCACAGTATTTGGACCAATCGTAGCGTTAGCACCGATTTTACAGCCCTGCTTAATTAAACAGTTTGGTAAAATAACAGCACCCGCTTCAATTTGTGCATCAGGTGAAATAAAGGTATTTTCTGGTGAAAAGATTTGTACACCCTTAGCTATATAGCCAAAGTTAATCTTCATCACAAGTTTTTTCTGTGCCTCATAAGCCTTGATACCATCTGTCAATACAGTTACATCATCTACATTACAGACTTCAACCGCAGCACCATCACTAACTAAAAGGTTTATAGCATCAAATAAATTTTCTGCTTTACCAATAACCTTTTCTAGTGCGGATTTTTTGAAAATAGCCGCAGGCAATGCCCTATAACCATTTCCAGTGCCGATTTTGCAAACAGCATCATTTTCATCTCTAATAACAGCATTTTCACAGTAAGCAACATTATTACCTGCAAATACGGTTACATCTTGACCTATTGCAAGATGTAATGCTGCAATTTTAGAGAAATCCGACTTAGTCAGCTCAGGCATAGCCACAGCCATAACCAAAATATGCTCTGCATCTTCAGGTAACTTAGCTGCACTTAATGCCTGCTTTTCAGAGGTGAACACAGTTTGTTTATCTGTGCTTATGATATTTTGCAGTGGAGTGTTTTCCAGTGCATTTTTAATCCAAGTTTCAGCATCAGTAAACAAAACCTTTCGACTGAAAGAGCAAAGACCATCGGTTTGCCTAACGCCATCAAGAAACAGCGTCATCATCACATTACTACTCATTGAAGGATTCCTTCCTATCTATGATGTAACACGAAATTTTGTGTTACAGTATAATTCGTTATTTATTATACTATATCTATTTGTAAAAATCATCAGTAATTTAAGAAAATTTCTATGTCTATTGCAACATCAAGTTATACAGGATATAATAAACCCACAAAGCTTTTTATTGGTTTTTCTATTTTTTTCTAGTGTTTTCCATTTTAACGGAGGGAATATTTTTTATGAGTTTAACATCACTACTACTTCCAGATGGCGAGCTTCGTGTTATACGCTGTGATATAACAGATAAAATTATAAGCTGCGGCGATGGTGATAGTGCATTATTATATTTATATGTTGTAAAAACAGGTACACGCTTAGACGATACAGTTGCTATGCGAGAACTTAATTTTTCTAAAGACCGATATGAAAAAGCTGTTTTCACATTAACCAATATAATGATTGAACAACAAGCAAATTTGGAAACTATCAATGAACCTCAAAAAGCAAGAAAACCTAATTACACATCAAATGAAATTAGACTTGCTGTGACAACCGACCATAAATTTTCTGCGGTTTGTGATAGTGCAGAAGATGCACTTGGTACTCTTTTAAGCGATAAGGATATAAGAAGCCTTTATATGATTTATGACTATCTTGGGCTTCCTGCTGAAGTTATAATTGAGCTTTTAAGTTATTTAAAACGTGATAGACAAAAAATTGACAGACATACCATTGAAAGAGAAGCTTATCTATGGACAGATGCTGGTATATACACATATGCTGATGCACAAAAACATCTTGAAAAAATAGAGGCTGAAAAACCTCTTATGGACGCTATTTTTAAATATATAAATGTTGTAGGTAGAGACCCTTCAATGAAAGAACGTCAATTTGCCTCTGCTTGTATAAATAGAGGCTTTACACCAGAAGCTGTAGAACTTGCGATAGAACGTATGTATGCCAATATAGAGCAATTCAGCCTTAATTACTTAAAGAAAATATTGATTTCATGGCATGAAAAAGGTGTGCATACTGTGTCAGAAATAACAGCCATTGAACCTCAAAGTAAAAAAGTTGCTAAACCTGCTGAAAACCCTGAACCTCAAACAGATAAGCTTGAAGACTGGGAAATTGAATGGCTTGAAGAACTTCGCAGATATGAACAAAATAATAAGGAAGATTAAAAATGCAATTTGATAAACAAATACTCTCAAATATTTTGCGAGAATATGAAATAAAACGTGAACTTCGTGCAAAAATGCTTAGCGAAAGAAGGCTAGAAGTTTATAAAAAAGTACCTAGAATAAAACAAATTGATGCTTTGCTTAAAGGTACAGCTGCATCTGTAATGAAAATCGCTCTTGAAAATGGTGATAACCCTGAAGATGCTTTAAAGCAACTGAAAGAAAAAAATTTATCACTTCAAAGAGAACGCAAGGAATTACTTATAAAAAATAATATCCCTGCGGATTTTCTCGATGATAAACCTCAATGTTCAGTTTGTAGCGATATGGGTTATATTGGCTCTAATCCTTGTAGATGTTTAAAACATGCCTATCAGGATAAATTAAATAAACAACTTTCCACTATGCTCCCTATAAACGACCAAAATTTTCAATCTTTTAAACTTGATTTCTACCCTCAAACTATTGATGCTCGTATTGGCATATCTGCTCGTGAAAATATGAGAAAAAATTTTGAACGTTGTAGAAAATATGCTAGTAAATTCAATAAAAACTCTAAAAATTTGTTGTTTTATGGCTCTACTGGACTTGGTAAAACTTTTCTTTCAACCTGTATTGCAAAAGTTGTAACAGAAGCTGGTTTTTCAGTAGCTTATGACACCACAGCCAATATTGTAACTAATTATGAAACAATAAAATTTAATGGGGTAGACATCGAAAAAGCAAGAGAAGCTATAACAAAATATGAAAAAGCTGATTTGCTTATATTAGATGACCTTGGCACAGAGTTTTCCACTCCTTTTACAATATCTGTAATATATTCACTTTTAAATAATAGACTTATGTCACATAAACCTATGATTATAAGCACTAATTTATTACCAAATGAGCTTGCAAAGCATTATTCAGATGCTATTGCATCAAGAATTAATGGTGAATTTATACCTATTAGGTTTATTGGCGATGATATACGCAAACTAAAGAAAAAATAAGATAAAATAATTATTTTTCTTTACAACTCGTTCATATTTTATTCACATATAAATGCCGAGTTTGGGTTATACTTGTTACATCAGTAAAGGATAGGTCAACCTAAACTGATGGCAGATTTTTTTCTGTTCTTTCTTTTGAATCCCCCTTTTTTACCCCTACTGTTTATTTTGTGAAGAATGCTGCAAAACCCGCTCGCCCCCCTTGAGCGGGTTTTGTACTGCCTAAAAATAAATTTTATTTATATAAATTTTATGTTATACTTATTTCTAAGGCAATGCTATTTTTATTAAAGGAGTTTACAGCCTATGCTGTCGATTTTACATCTTGCTGACCTGCATTTGGGTGCAGCCTATTCTTTTTTATCAAGCGAAAAATCCGAAAAAGTTAAGGAAAGCCAATTTGCAGCCCTTAAACAAGCTATTGATTATGCAAATGAACAAGAAGTAAACGCTATTTTAATTGCTGGCGATTTATTCGACCAACCTATACCACAAAGCGAAGTTGTACACCGCACTTTTTCTATTTTGTCTAAAGCTAATTGCTGTGTGCTTATTTCCCCTGGAAACCATGACTATTTATGTGCACAAAGCCCTTATCTAACTGTTAAACGTCCAGACTGCGTTTATGTTTTTTCTTCCCCTACTCTAACACCTTTTCCTATAGGTGATATTGGTGTTGTTTGGGGTGCTGCTTTCTGTGACCAAAGTGCATCAATCCCGCTTGATGTTGATTTAATACCTGATAAATATAATCTTTTGCTTGTACACTCAGATTTAAATACAAAAAGCGGCTATAATCCACTTTCTTCTACAGATTTCAAAACCAGTGGTTTTGATTATGCTGCATTAGGTCATAATCATACATATAGCGGTATGCACAGAGCAGGTAAAACTATTTATGCTTGTCCAGGCAGTCCATGTAGCACAGGTGCAGATGATATAGGCAAAAAAGGCTTTTTATTTGGTCAAATTGGTGAACAGACTAAATTTAGATTTATTCCAAGCGTTGGTATGGAATTTCATAAATTAAAGATTGATTTTACCTCTCTTATGAGTGACCGCATGTTACAACAAGTGCTCACGCCTATGATACCAAAAAATCACGCAAATTCATGTGCTACTATTGAACTTACAGGTGAACGCTGTTATAACCCGAATTTAGCCGCACTTGAAAGTGTATTAAATCAGATTTTCTTAAATGCGGTTATTATAGATAACACATCTGAGAAAAAAAGCATTTGGAGATACTCAAAAGATGATGATTTAAGAGGTCATGTATCAAGAAAATATCACGAACTTTTAAATAATGCTAAAGATGAACAAGAAAGAAACACTATTATGTTATCACTTAGATATGCTCTTGCAGCATTAAATGGTGAAGCATTACCTGCCTTTGATGATAAAGAATAATATTATTCTTGACACTTGTGTTTATAATATGTATACTGAAAATAGAAAAAGGGCACTGTTAACAGACGGTTAACCCTTTATAAGTTGTTGGTCAAATGACCGCTGACTTTCTCAGGGTGCAGCGGTCATTTTGCATTTATGGTCAATATGTAAAGTAAATAAATCACACATATAAAAAATCTAACAAACCACAAAGCTTTCCCCCCCCTTCTTAGGGAGTGATTAACCGCCTGCTGTCTAGTAACAGTGCCTAGCCAGTATTATATCAAATTTAAGTTTTAATATCAACAAAAAAACCTTGCAGAGTTTTTTCTGCAAGGTTTTTCTTTTTGGTACGTCCGAAGGGATTCGAACCCCCAACATTCAGAACCGGAATCTGACGGTCTGTCCAATTGAACTACGGACGCAAATGCTAGTCTATATTAACACAAGTATTATTTTTTGTAAAGTAATAAAAACCACTTGACAATTTAATAAAGAGATATATAATAAATATATGAACAATTATTCATATGAAAGGACGTTTTATTTATGTGTATTGATTTATGCTGTGAAGAAAAGTGTATTCATGAAGATATAGTTCATAAAGTTGAACATGACCTCCCTAATGATGAAACACTATATGATTTAGCCGAACTTTTTAAGGTTTTTGGTGACTCAACAAGAATTAAAATTCTATATGCACTATTTGAAGCTGAAATGTGTGTTTGTGATATTGCTGAGCTTTTAAATTTAACTCAATCTGCTATTTCACACCAGCTTAGAGTGCTTAAATCTGCAAAACTTGTTAAAGCAAGACGTGCAGGAAAAACTGTTTTTTATTCTCTCTCTGATGAACATGTACGCTTGATAATAAATCAAGGCATGGAACATATACTTGAATAATTTAAGGGGTTGTTTTTTATGAAAAAGGTATTTAAAATGCAAGACTTAGAATGTGCACACTGTGCAGGAAAAATGGAGGACGCTATTAATAAATTAGATGGTGTTAATAAAGCTACAATAAATTTTATGACAATGAAACTGACATTAGATGCAGATAGTGAAAATTTTGAAACTATTTTAGATGAAGCACAAAAAATCTGCTCCAAAATTGAAAAAGACTGTGTTATTTTGCGTTAAATTAGGTAAACTGCTATGACCAAAAAACAAAAGAAAATGCGGCTTAGAATTATCATAAGCCTTATACTTTACATTATTTGTATTCTCATTCCAGCCCAAAATATAATAAAACTTATACTTTTTCTTGTGCCTTATTTTATTATCAGTTATGATGTGCTTTTGAGAGCTATAAACAATATTAAAAATGGTCAAATTTTTGATGAGAATTTCTTAATGGCTATTGCTACAATTGGTGCTTTTATAATTGGAGAATATACTGAAGGCGTGGCTGTAATGCTGTTTTATCAAGTTGGCGAGCTTTTCCAAAGTTATGCTGTTGGTAAATCACGACAATCTATTGCTAGTCTTATGGATATACGACCTGATTTTGCAAATATTGAAAAAGATGGCGAAATTATTGAAGTCGACCCTGATGAAGTTGAAATCGGTCAAACAATAATTGTTCAGGCAGGTGAAAAAGTTCCTATTGATGGTATTGTTTTAGAAGGTTCATCTTCATTAGATACCGCAGCTCTTACAGGTGAAGCAATACCAAGAGATGTATGTAAAGGTAGTGAAGTTATAAGCGGTTGTATCAATCTAAGTGGTATGCTTAAAATACGCACAACAAAAGAGTTTGGTGAGTCTACCGTTTCAAAAATACTTGATTTAGTGGAAAACTCAAGCACTAAAAAGGCTAAAGCTGAAAACTTTGTTACAAAATTTGCACGTTACTACACCCCTATTGTGGTTATCTTAGCGGCTATTTTGGCTATTAGCTTACCTTTTATAATAAATATATCTTTTGCTAATTCTTTTTATCGTGCACTCACATTTTTAGTTATTTCATGCCCTTGTGCACTTGTTATTTCTATTCCTTTGAGCTTTTTTGGTGGTATAGGCGGTGCATCTAAGCAAGGTATACTTGTAAAAGGCGGAAACTATTTAGAAGCACTTGCCAAACTAAAAATAGTGGTTTTTGATAAAACAGGCACACTTACAAAGGGCGTATTTAATGTCAGTGAAGTTATAACTGCAAATGGTTTTTCTGAAAACGAAGTTATAGAATTTGCTTGTCTTGCAGAAAGCTATTCTAAACACCCAATCGCTTATGCTCTTAAAAATAAATATAATCAAAAAATAGATTATTCAAGAATTTCTGATACAAAAGAGCTTGCAGGAATGGGCATTTCAGCTATAATAGATGGAAAATCTATTTTAATTGGAAATGAACGTCTAATGAATAGCGAAAATATAGAATATAATGTTTATAATAGCTATGGAACAGTTATTTATGTTGCTATTGATAATAAGTATGCTGGCTGTATAAGTATTACAGATGAAATAAAACCAAATGCGGATAAAGCGATAAAAAAGCTTTATGATTTAGGTATAAAAAAGACTGTTATGCTTACAGGCGATAATAAAAAAGCTGCAAGTCATGTTGCAAATATGCTAAATATTTCTGAGATGAAATGCGAATTACTACCTGCTGATAAAGTAACTGCTACTGAACAAATTTTAGATAATAAAAATAAAAATGAAGTGCTTGCATTTGTTGGTGATGGTATAAATGATGCACCTGTTTTATCTAGGGCAGATGTGGGGATTGCAATGGGTGGTTTAGGCTCTGATGCTGCTATTGAAGCTGCTGATGTTGTGTTAATGGACGATAAACTTGAAAAGCTTGCTGATGCAGTTAAAATTGCCCGCAAAACTATTTTAATAGTAAAGCAAAATATTATTTTTGCTCTTGGGTGTAAGTTTCTTGTACTTATATTGGGTGCTTTGGGTTATGCTAATATGTGGGCGGCAGTTTTTGCAGATGTTGGTGTTGCTGTAATTGCAATTTTAAATTCATCAAGAATGTTAATGAAATAGTCGTCAGAATTTATTTTCTGACGATTTTTTTATTCACAAAAAATTTATAGTAAATTAAGGTAAAGCGTGCTATAATAACCCCATATAAAAACATTGTAGGTGTATATGTAATGGATTTAAATCGTAATAATATGCAAAAAATAGCATTGCTTATTGTGTTTACAATAATGCTGCTTGTAGGATTGCAAAATATCGGCTATATTTATCTAGCATTAAAATCATTTTTTAGGCTTGTACTTCCATTTGTTATAGGTGGTACTATAGCATTTATATTAAATGTGCCAATGAAATGTATAGAACGTAATTTATTTAGAGAAAAATATAAAAAAAATCCACTATATAAATTTCGTCGCTTAATATCACTTTTATTAACTCTTGCACTTTTAATAGCTATTATTTCTATTTTATCACTTTTGATAATTCCGCAAATGGCAGAGTCAATTTTAACTGTCGGCTCTCGTATTTCTGTTGCAACAGGAAAACTGATAAATTATTTAAATACACTTGCTGTAACAAATCCAGAGCTTGTTAGTGAACTTGAAGATTTTGCAAGCAATTTACGTTCTATTGATTGGCAAAAAATAGGCGAAACTGTTTATAATTTCTTTGCAAATGGGAATATTTTAGGCAATACTTTTAGCTTTGCCTCATCTGTTATAAGTGGCTTTACTAATTTTATTATTGGTACAGTATTTGCAATATATCTTCTTTTACAAAAAGAAACTTTGGGCGGACAATTTAAAAGAGTTGTTTATTCCTTTTTCCCTGAAAAGCATGTGGATCGCTTTTTTGAAATCTGTCAGCTTGCAAGTGATACTTTCTCAAGCTTTATTTCTGGTCAATGTTTAGAGGCTTGTATTTTAGGCTCACTTTTCTTTATAGCTATGACGCTTTTAAGAATGCCTTATGCACTTATTATTTCCGTTTTAATCGCTGTAACTGCTCTTATTCCTGTGTTTGGTGCATTTATCGGCTGTGGTGTAGGTATTTTCCTTATTTTAATTGTAAATCCTATTCAAGCTCTTTGGTTTTTAGTATTATTCTTAGTGCTTCAACAACTAGAAAATAATTTGATTTATCCTCATGTTGTTGGTGGTTCAGTTGGATTGCCTTCTATTTGGGTGCTTATGGCGGTTACATTAGGTGCGAGCACTATGGGCGTTATTGGTATGATTATAAATATACCGCTGTTTTCTGTAATTTACACTTTATTGAAACAATCTGTACGCCGCAGACTTAGAAACAAACATATTGATAAAAGCAAACTAAAATAATTTGTTTTTTTTGTGAAATTATAAAGTTTTGCACTTGATTTTTTGGATTTTCAGTATTATCATTTTATGTGTTAGCACTCGTGCTTAACGAGTGCTAAAACTATTTTTTTCGAGGTGTATTCCTATTATGGCTAAAAAAGAATTCCAAGCAGAGTCTAAGAGACTGCTTGACCTTATGATTCATTCTATTTATACTCACCATGAGATTTTTCTGCGTGAACTTATTTCAAATGCATCTGATGCAACTGATAAGCTCTACTATAATGCTATGCAGGAAGGCAAAACTGGTATCACTCGTGACAGTCTGCCAATAACTCTTACAGTTGACAAAGATGCTCGCACACTGACTATTTCTGATAATGGCTGTGGCATGACTGCTGACGAGCTAGAAGAAAATCTTGGTACTATTGCCTGTTCTGGCTCTCTTGCTTTTAAACAGCAAATGGAAAAGAAAGATGATGTTGATATCATTGGTCAATTTGGTGTAGGTTTCTATGCTGCATTTATGGTTGCTAAAACAGTTAAGGTTATCTCTAAATCTGAAAAGACTGGAGAATGTAATGAATGGCTTTCTGATGGTGCTGATGGCTATACTATTAACCCTTGCGAAAAGGCAAATGTCGGCACAGATATTATTCTAACAATCAAGGATAATACAGAAAATGAAAACTTTGATGAATATTTAGATAATTATCGTATTCAAGCTATTGTTAAAAAATATTCTGATTATATCCGCTACCCTATTCAGATGGAAATGACACGCTCTCGTGTTAAAGAAGGTTCAGACCCAGAAAAACCAGAATATGAAGATTACACTGAGCTTACCACACTAAACTCAATGGTTCCAATCTGGAAAAAGTCAAAATCTGAGCTAACAGATGATGATTACAATAGTTTTTATAAATCAAAATACTATGATTATCAAGACCCTGTATGTCATATTCACACAAATACTGAGGGTGCAGTAACTTATAATGCATTACTGTTTATTCCAGCGGCTGCACCATTTAATTACTACACCAAGGATTATGAAAAAGGACTTGCTCTATATTCTAATGGTGTAATGATTATGGAGCGTTGTGCAGACCTGCTTCCTGACCACTTTAATTTTGTTCGTGGCTTGGTTGATACTGCTGACCTTTCTCTTAATATCTCCCGTGAAATGCTACAGCATGACCGCCACTTAAAGCTAATTGCAACAAATATTGAAAAGAAAATTAAATCAGAGTTATTATCTCTGCTTAAAAACAACAGAGAAAAATATGAAACTTTCTTCAAGGCATTTGGTGCACAGCTAAAATACGGCACATATGTTGATTATGGCACTCATAAAGATTTATTAAGTGACCTGCTGATTTACCATTCCTCAAGTGAAAATAAGCTTGTAACACTTGAAGAATATGTTTCCCGTATGAAAGAAGACCAAAAGTATATTTATTATGCTTGCGGTGAAAGCACAGCTAAAATTGATTTACTGCCACAAATGGAGCTTATTCGTGATAAGGGTTATGAAGTTCTATTTATGACTGATAGAATTGATGAGTTTTGTGTAAAAATGATGAGAAACTTCAAGGATAAAGAATTTAAGTCCATTACAGATGGTGACTTAGGACTTGAAAGCGACGAGCAAAAGAAAGAAATTGAAAAGCTTTCTGAAGAAAACAAAGCTTTACTTGAAAATATCAAGACTTCACTTGGTGAGCGTGTAGCAAAAGTACAGCTTACAAACCGCTTAAAATCACACCCTTGTTGTTTATCTGCTCAAGGTGCAGTTTCTCTTGAAATGGAAAAAGTGCTTAATGCTCAACGTATGGGCGGTGAGCCAGAGGTTAAGGCAGAGCGTGTTTTAGAGCTTAACGCAAATCACCCTATCTTTAAAAAATTATCAGCTCTTGAAAATGACAGTGAAAAGCTAAAAACATATGCTGAAATCTTATATACACAAGCACAGCTAATAGAAGGCATTGCACCTGAAGACCCTGTTTCTTATGCAAATGCTGTTTGCAGCCTGCTTTCTGAATAATAAGGAGTTTTTTATATGCCGCAAAGATTATTATTTGTCGTAAACCCAAACTCAGGCAAAGGCGAAATGCGTCATCACATTGTTGATTGTGTAGATGCATTTGTTCGTGCAGAGTTTGAAGTTACACTATATACAACACAAAAATCTGGTGATGCTACTCGTATTGTAATGGAACGTGGTGCAGAATTTGACCGTATTGTATGCAGCGGTGGCGATGGTACATTAAATGAAACTGTTGCTGGACTTATGGCACTAAATGAAAAGCCAGCTTTAGGTTATATTCCATCTGGTACGACAAATGACTTTGCATCTAGTTTAAAAATACCTAAAAATCCTATTGAGGCTACAAATCTTATTATAGATGGTAAACCATATCATGTTGATGTAGGACAATTTAATGATAGATATTTCACCTATGTAGCTGGTTTTGGTGCATTTACTGAGGTTTCATATTCTACACCTCAGGTATCTAAAAATACACTTGGTAGACTTGCTTATATTTTAGAGGGAATAAAATCATTACACACACTAAGACCTTATAGTGTTACAGTTAAAACCGACGAGCAGATTATATCTGATAAATTTATCTTTGGTATGGTTACAAATGCCACAACGGTTGGTGGATTTAAAGGTATTATTGCAAATGATGTCGGGCTTGATGATGGGCTTTTTGAAATTTTTCTTGCAAAAGCACCAACAAATCCAATCGAACTGCAAATGACAATAAATGAGCTTTTAGTTTCACCAGATACAAATAAATTTATCACTAGATTTAAAGCACAAAGAGTTGAATTTATTTCTGATGAAGAAATACCTTGGACTCTTGATGGTGAGTTCGGTGGAGCACCTAAAAATGTAGAAATTATAAACCATCAAAAAGCACTTAATATTTTTGCTGGCAATCCAAATGAATAAAATCAAAGGACGAATGAAATAAATCATTCGTCCTTTTTTGTATCTATATTTTCATTCATAAGCTCTTTACCGCCACACAGTAAAAACATAGGTTTATCTGAAAGCATCATAGTATGAGAACCTAGTGTTTTTGCCCTTGAGATTGTAAACTGGCTTACTTCAACCGCTGCAAATCTAAGGCTTGCTAAGGCTGCTTGTGCCTCTGATAGACGTTCTAAATTATGAGCTGCTATAACAACCCTAATTTTATCGTTTTTATGTTTTAAAGATTGTAGTATTCTTTTAATTCCTCTAACATTATCGCCTACAAACACCGCATCTGGTATAATATCCACATTATGCTCTAGCATTTCAAGAGCATTGCCATATAAAGCAGCTATATTATAAAGCCCCAAATGCTCTTTATTTTGCTTTAGCATTTCAAATTCCCCAGCATCTTCTTCTATTGCGATTACACTACCCTTGTAAGCCATTCTAGCAAGCTCTACAGCCATTTCTCCACTGCCTGCACCTATATTTATAATTTTATCAGTCGGCTGTATACGCATTAAATTCGCTGCACTCCAACGCACTTCTTGAGTCAGTGCATTTTCACATAATTTAAGCTCACTATCAAAAACAGTCTTTGTTTTATCATTGAAATTAGGATTTTCAATAATTATAACAGATGGATTTGCAAACTCATAATCACGCAAGTGTTTTGCCTCATCTTGAACAATACGCTCTCTACCTGTTGCAACTTTTGAGCCTACTGTAACCCTTATATTATTAAGTCCTGCATCACATAACATTCTACAAATATGGTCTGGTATATTTTCACCGCTTAAAAGCACAGCAACTTTTTTATTATAACTTATAGCTGCCAGTAAATCTTCACTACCATATTCAAGCCAATAAATATCATCATAGCTTTGATTTGTTTTTGCACAAAGATACTGTACTGAGCTTACACCTGCATAACATCTAACATCAGCATAAGCTTTAAGTTCATTGTAAAGCTGCTCACCTTTTTCAAAAAACAGGCTATCGCCCTCTAAAAGCAATACAATATGCTGTCTTTTAGACTCTATGGCAAGCTCTTTCATATCGCTAAACGGAACAACTCGCCATGTATCACGCAGAGTTATAAGTGTACCCGCAATTTTTCCGTTTGCATATACTTCATCTGCTGTTTTGATTATCTGAGTTACCTGTTCGGTAAGCAAACCTGCATGACCTGCACCTGCACCGATAATAGAAATAATTCGGCTCATTGTCATTTACCCTCCTATACAAAAAGCATATTTAGTATAGCAAAAATTTATTATAAAGTCAAAAACAGCTGAGCACTAAAACTGTGCTCAGCTGTAAAAATTTTATATTAATACATACCGCCCATATCTGGAGCTGCTGGCATTGGAGGAGTTGGCTCCTTCTTATCAGCAACAATAGATTCGGTAGTTAGAAGCATAGATGCAACAGAAGATGCATTCTGGATTGCAGAACGATTAACCTTAGTTGGGTCAACAATACCAGCTTCAATCATATCAACATAGGTTTCATTGTAAGCGTCAAAACCGTGGTTTACTTTACCAGAGTTCTTAACACGCTCAAGAACAACAGAACCGTCAACACCTGCATTTTCAGCAATCTGCTTTACAGGAGCCTCAAGACCACGCATGATAATCTGCACACCAGTCTTTTCATCACCCTCAACAGTGTCAAGCAGCTTTGCAACCTCTGGAATAGCGTTTACATAAGCAGTACCGCCACCAGCTACAATGCCTTCTTCAACAGCTGCACGAGTAGCATTTAGAGCGTCCTCAATACGTAGCTTCATTTCCTTCATTTCGATTTCAGTAGCAGCACCAACCTTGATTACTGCAACACCGCCAGCCAGCTTAGCTAAACGCTCTTGTAGCTTTTCACGGTCAAATTCAGAAGTAGTATTTTCGATTGCAGCACGGATAGTAGCAACACGAGCCTTAATAGCCTCAGGGTCACCAGCACCATCAACAATAGTGGTTGTTTCCTTGTTAACCTTAATCTGACGAGCCTGACCTAGCATTTCAAGAGTAGCGTCTTTAAGCTCAAGACCAACTTCCTCAGAAATTACAGTACCACCAGTTAGGATAGCGATATCCTGTAACATTTCCTTACGACGGTCGCCAAAGCCTGGAGCCTTAACAGCTACACAAGTGAAAGTACCACGTAGACGGTTTACAATCAGAGTAGACAGAGCCTCACCCTCGATATCCTCTGCAATGATAAGCAGCTTACGACCAGACTTTACAATTTGCTCAAGAAGTGGCAGTAAATCCTGAATAACAGCGATTTTCTTATCAGTGATAAGTACAACAGCGTCATCAAGAACAGCTTCCATCTTCTCAGTGTCAGTTACCATATAAGGGGTAACATAACCACGGTCAAACTGCATACCCTCAACTACTTCAGAGTAAGTTTCAGCGGTTTTTGACTCCTCAACAGTGATAACACCATCAGTAGAAACTTTCTCCATAGCCTCAGCGATAAGAGTACCGATTTCCTCGTTACCAGAAGAAACAGCAGCTACACGAGCAATATCAGCAGTACCATTTACCTTCTTAGAGTTAGCAGCGATAGCCTTAACAGCAGCCTCAACAGCCTTACTCATACCCTTACGCATAACCATTGGATTTGCACCAGCAGCAAGGTTCTTTAAGCCTTCACGAACAAAAGCCTGAGCTAAAACTGTAGCGGTAGTAGTACCATCACCAGCAAGGTCGTTAGTCTTAGTAGCAACTTCCTTAACTAGCTGAGCACCCATATTTTCAAATGGGTCATCAAGCTCAATATCCTTAGCGATAGTAACACCATCATTAGTGATTAGTGGAGCACCGTATTTCTTATCAAGAACAACATTGCGACCTTTAGGGCCTAGAGTAACTTTAACTGTATCTGCAAGCTGGTCTACACCACGTTGCAGGGACTTGCGAGCTTCTTCGCCAAACAAAATTTGCTTTGCCATGACTTAAATTCCTCCAATTAATAAAGATAATATATTAGTCAACTACTGCGAGGATATCATTCTGACGAACAATAATCAGTTCTTCGCCATCGATTTTAACCTCAGTGCCGGAATATTTGCTGGTGATTACCTTATCGCCAACCTTTACCTGCATTACAACTTCCTTGCCGTCAACCATTCCGCCAGGGCCAACTGCTAGAACCTCTGCTACCTGTGGCTTTTCCTTTGCAGAGCCTGCCAGAATAATTCCGCTTGCTGTGGTTTCCTCAGCCTCGACCATCTTAATTACAACACGGTCAGAAAGTGGCTTCAAAGTCATAATATATTCCTCCTAAAATTTTGAATTTACAATTTCATTTTAGCACTCTAAGCTTACGAGTGCTAACGATTATTATAATACATCACTCATCTATAAATTGCAAGGGGTGAATTGTGTTTTTTTAATAAATTTTTTTAGAGTTTTTTGTGTTTCTTGGCTGTCTAGTCGAATTTTTAGCCATCTGGTTTTTAAAAGGCTTTCTTTCAGGCTTAAAATACATATATAAATCGCATTTAATCATGCCGTTATATAGTTTTCTTTTTTTATCCGCAATATAACCAAAATGCTTTTCAAATTCCTCATCAGATGTTAGATAATACTGTTTTAAATCTGACTTACCTGCGGCTTTACCTAAAAGAGTATAAAGTTTTCTAGCCTCATCAATATCCATAAGTCGCTCACCGTATGGAGGGTTTGCAAACACTAAACCACTTCTATTTATATAATTAATCTTGGTTGCATCTTCAGTTGTAAACTGAATTAAATTATTTACTCCCGCTTTTTTGGCATTTGCAATAGAAAGTTCTGTACATTCTTTGTCTATATCTGAACCGTAAATCTCAAATTTAGCATCAGTTAAAATGTTATCGAGTGCATTTTTTCTTGCATTGCTCCAAACCTCTTTAGGTATAACGTCCCACTTTTCCGCATCAAATCTACGTGTTAAACCTGCGGCACGTCTTTGTGCAATCATAGCCGCCTCAATAGCAATCGTGCCAGAGCCACAAAACGGGTCTAAAAGTGCATCTCTGCCACGCCAGCGAGCTACTTTTATCATAGCAGCCGCAAGGGTTTCTCTAAGCGGTGCAGCATTAGAGTTTGCACGATAACCACGTTTATGAAGTCCTGCACCCGAGGTATCAAGAAATATTTCGGCTATATCATTCATAATAGAAAACTGTATTTGCACTTTTGAACCTACTTCTTCAAACCATGAAACACCATAAACACTTTCAAGTCGTTTAACAATAGATTTTTTAATCATTGCTTGAGTGTGTGGCAATGAATTTATTTTTGAACCCAATATATGACCTTTAACTGGGAATGCATCATTTACACCAATCCAGCTTTCCCAATCAATTTTATATACATTATCAAATAATTCTTCAAAATTTGTGGCTTTAAACTTTGCAAGCCTAATAAGTACACGCTCTGCACAACGTAAATTTAAATTTGCCCATGCAAGAGTGTTAAAATCACCTGTAAAAAACACTCTGCCATTTTCTGCCCTTACATCTTCAAGTTTACCTTCAAAACGTAGTTCATCTGCAACAATGCCTTCCAGTCCAAAAAGTGTAGGACAACAAAACTCCAACTTCATATTTTTTATCCTTTCTTTTAAAAAAGCTCTCATCTTTCAAAGATAAGAGCTGTTTGTATCATATCTTGTTTAGTTTAATTTGTCAATAGAGTGACCATATAAATGACATATTAGTTGATTTATCTGTTTTTATATAATCACTGAGTTTTACACCTAATATATTAAGTAAAAATACACATATGCCACCTGATGAAATAACGGTAAACACAACTGATAACCACTGAAAACCAACTGCACCAAGGAAAAATGTATATAAAACTCTTACCCATAAAAAAACAGTTGCACCACAAACAAGTGGTTTTGCAAAAAGAGAAAATAATTTTTGTTTTATATCAGTACAACTACATAAACATATAAAATTACAACCAACAGTTAAAATACTAGCCATAACTTGAGCTATTATATACCCATAAATACCAAGTTTTGGACTTGCTGCAAGCACCCATACCAAAACAAGTTGTAAAATCTCACCTGCAACAGCAGAAAACACAACAAAACGTTGTTTACCTAGTCCATTTAATATACCAGTTGTAACCATATGATAATAAACAAACACCACTTCAACGCCTAATATAGCCATATATGAAAGCGTTATCTGCTCAGCAAAGAATAAACGTGATAATGTAGGTGCTAACGGCACAATTAACGCTGTAAGCGGAATTGCAAGTAGACCTGTTATACCTATTGCTTTTTCAACAAGTGCATTTATACGGTTATCATTTCCCTGTGTACGGCTTTTACTTATAGCGGGCATTATAACTGTACACATAGAACCAACCATAGCTATTGGTAAGAGTAAAAGCGGCATAGCCATTGAAGAAATAACACCTAGTTGATAAAGTGCTTGCTGTTCGGTAAGTCCTGCAAGCATTAAACGCTTAGGCAAAATAATAGAACTTGCTGACGCTAATATATTATTAAACACAGCCGCACCAGTTAGCGGCAAAACAACAGAAATAAATTCCTTATTAAATCCGCTTGGTAAAGGTTTTAATATTGGTTTATATATTTTAGTTTTATATATTCTAGCAAGTAGTGTTGCACTTGCACATTCACTTAAACACATACCAATAAAAATTATTATTGCAACCTTGCCTGTATCCTCTCCCCCCAAAATAGCAAGCAATCCAAGCACACTGCCAATTCTTATTATTTGTTCGGTAAGCTCGGCTGATGCTGCCCATTCCACTTTATCAAGTCCTATACATATTGATTTTACAATGTTTTCAACACCTGTTAAAGCTAAACAGATAATCATTATAGGGAAAACTGTTTTTATGCTTAAATCTCCTAGTATATTTTGTGCTATAAAATCCCTAAAAATAAAAAGTATAATTGCACCTAGAGATATAAATAAAACAAAAGTTTTTGCAGCTTTTTTGGTCATTAGTCCTATAGAGTTCCTATGTCCTGAGGCGTAAAGCTCGGCTGATAACCTAGAACATGCCATAGTAATACCCGATAAACAAGCCGCATGTACCACAGCATAAACCGAATATGCTAAATGATACAATCCTAAACCCTCAGCACCAGCAAGACGGCTAACACCTATACGATATATAAACCCTAAACCTTGTAAACCTATATTAGAGGCACATAAAACCATTATGCTATATAAAAGTCCATGATGTTTCAAAGCATTGCCCAGTCCTTTAAAATAATTGTTTACTAAACTATATGCTCTGTTAATATATCTTTATGATTTAAAAATTTATTTTAATATGTATGTAGTATTTGACTTTAAAAAGGTAGTATATAAGTAGAGGGAGGTAAAAAACAATGGAAGATGAAAAAATTATTGATTTATTTTTTGAAAGGTCGGAAAAAGCAATACAAGAACTAGACAGCAAATATGGTAAATTATTTTATAAGCTGTCAAATAATATTATAAACAACAAGCAAGATGCAGAAGAATGTGTGAATGATGCTTATTTAGGGGCATGGAACACCATACCGCCACAAAAACCAAATCCACTTTTATCTTACATATGCAAAATTGTTCGTAATATTTCAATTAAAAACTATTGGAAAAATAAAAAACACAGCACTTATACAATTTCACTTGATGAGCTAAAGCCATTTATATGCGGAAATTCAACCACAGAAAATGAAATTGAAGTCAAAGAATTAACACATATTATTGAAAATTTTTTAGATACGCTTTCAAAAGAAAACCGCATTATTTTTATAAGGCGATATTGGTTTTATGATAACTACAAAGATATAGCTGAATTTATGGGGGTTTCCGAAAAAACAATCTCTGTCAGATTAACAAGGATAAGAAAAAAATTAAAAGCACACCTAATAGAAATGGAGGTTTTATCATGAATACCAAAAAATTTTCTGATGCTATGAGCCAAATTGATGATAAATATATTGATGAGGCTATAAACTACAAGAAAAATAAAAAAATCACTTGGATTAAGTTGGGTGCAGTAGCGGCTTGTTTTGTGATTGTTGTTACAGCAGTTTCGGTTTTGCCTAATGTTACACCAGATAAACCAAAAAACCGTTTTGGATTATCTGATAATTCTTATGCTGAGAAATCTCTTCTATGTTCATATACTGAGGAAGAACTATTTACTGTTTTTGATACACATATTTTCAAAGGTAAAATTTTATCACTTGATAATATAGAGATGGATTTTAACGGTGAGAAACTATATCGTGCGATTGCACAAATAAAAATAGAAAAAGTTTATAGAGGTTCTTGTGACAAAGGTGATACTGTTTCTGTTATGTTGCCATGTCCTATTACAGAAGGTGTTTGGGTGGAAGATACAGATACAGTATGTGCTATGAAAGAAGGCATGACTGGAATATTTATGCCTATATTTTACACAGAGGAAAACTCCTTTTTAGAATATAACAATGCACGTTTATTTCAAAAAGATATTGCGGATTATGGCTTTCCTGATGGTATACGTTTTGCTTTTCTTGAAACAAAAGATGGACTTATATTTGATAGAGGTTCATATGAAACCATATCTGATGCAAAAACACTTGATGAAGTTGAAGAATATGTTGAAAATATGATTATAAAGGTATCATCTATAAACTATGAAAAATAGTAAAAAGCAGAGTTTTTTAGTTAAAACTCTGCTTTTTTAAGTCAATATCTATATTATATTTACCATCAATCAATATGTAATTGACCTTGTGCTTTTTCGCAAGTTTCAAAAAATGAGCATTGTCTAACAAAACACTCTCCATTGTACAGTATTCATCATCTTTACGATTTTCCACAACACTAGCATATGTTTTTATGTCTATAAAGTTGTTCTTTATATATTCCTCGCTCATTACAAGGCAATAATATTTTATATGTGCAAGATAATCCTTTTTAAAATACTTCTGCCAATCAAAAGGGATATAGCACCCTTCAACAATCAGATTTTGATTATTCTCTATGACTGTCTTTACCATTTCACACACAATAGGCCATAAATATTTAGTAAGGTCATCATCACTACTCATAGGATTAAGTTCTGTATTTTTACTGCGAATTAATCCCATTTTCAAATGGTCTATAGATAAATATGGATATTTATATTTTTCAAGTAACTTTTGTGCAAGTGCTGTTTTTCCTGTGTGTGATGCACCTGTTATTAATATAATCATTATTTCACCAATAAAATATAAAATAATCTTATATTTCCTATATATTAAATATTAAAAAGAAAGTGAAAGCAATCGTGCTTTCGCTTTCTTTAAATTTTTATATTCTCTTGGCTAATTTTTCGCTGTATTCAGCTCTAAACTGCTCAAAAGTACCATTTTCAATATGTTCTCTAATCTTAACCATAAGATTATTATAAAACCATAGATTATGCTGGACAAGTAATCTTTGTGATAGCATTTCACCCGCTTTTAACAAATGCCTTACATAAGCCTTGCTAAATTTTCTACAAGTTGGACACTGACAGCCTTCTTCAATCGGTGTATCATCGGTTTGATACTTAGCATTATTTATATTTATAATACCATTCCATGTGAATAAATGACCATGTCTTGCATTTCTAGTAGGCATTACGCAGTCAAAGAAATCAACACCTCTATAAACAGCCTCAATAATATTAGATGGTGTACCAACACCCATTAAATAACGAGGTTTATTTTCTGGTGCATGAGGAAGTACAACATCAAGTATATGATACATAACATCAGTTGATTCACCTACTGCAAGGCCGCCGATAGCATACCCTGGTAAATCGAGCTTTTTAATATCTTCCATATGCTTAATACGTAAATCATCATATGTTCCGCCTTGGTTAATACCAAAAAGCATTTGTTTAGGATTTACTGTATCAGGTAAATTATTAAGTCTTTCAAGCTCATCTTTACAACGCTGTAACCAACGTGTTGTACGCTCACAAGAATTTTTAACATATTCATAAGGTGCAGGGTTTTCCACACATTCATCAAATGCCATTGCAATATCTGAGCCAAGATTAGACTGTATTCTCATACTCTCCTCTGGCCCCATGAAAATTTTTCTGCCATCTACATGAGAGTTAAAGAAAACACCTTCTTCTTTGATTTTACGCAGAGATGACAGTGAAAACACTTGAAATCCTCCGCTATCTGTAAGCATAGGGCCGTCCCAACACATAAATTTATGCAGTCCGCCCATTTGTCTAACAATAGCATCTCCTGGACGAACATGCAAATGATAAGTATTAGACAGCTCTACTTGACAGCCAAGCTCTTTTAAATCAAATGCATCTACTGCACCCTTAATTGCACCCGCTGTACCTACATTCATAAAAACAGGGGTTTGAACTGTGCCATGTGCGGTTTGGAACTCGCCACGTCTTGCTTTGCCCTCTGTTTTTAATATATTAAATTTTCCAATTTCCATAAAAATTTTTTACTCACTCGCTTTTTAGTTTTTTATACTTTCAAGGAAAGCTCTAATTCTTCTCATAGCTTCCTTTAGATGTGCCATAGAATAAGAATAAGAAATTCTAACATGACCTTCGCCGCTTTCACCAAATGCATTTCCTGGTACAACAGCGACTTTTTGTTCTTCCAGCAGACGATTACAAAACTCCTCTGATGTCATACCAGTAGACTCAATAGATGGGAAAACATAAAACGCACCCATTGGTTCAAAACAATCTAGCCCCATGCTTCTTAGTTCTTCCACAAGATAACGTCTACGCATATCATATTGTGTACGCATACGGTAAACATCAGCATCACCTGTTCTTATAGCTTCAATTCCTGCAAACTGTGCTGTAGTAGGTGCGGACATAATGCCAAACTGATGTATTTTACAAATTGGTGCAAGCATTTCTTTAGGAGCAACTGCCCAACCTAAACGCCAACCAGTCATTGCATAAGATTTAGAAAAACCACCTACAACTATTGTGCGTTCTCTCATACCGTCAATCTCTGCAAAACAAACATGTTCGCCTTCATATGTAAGGTCGCAATAAATTTCATCACTTAGAACAAGTATATTAGTGTCACGAATAACTTCAGCTATTGCTTCAAGCTCCTTATGGTTCATAATAGCACCTGTTGGGTTATTAGGGAAAGGCAAAACAAGCAGTTTTGTTTTAGGAGTAATAGCTGCTTTAAGTCTTTCAGGTGTTAATTTGAATTGGTCTTCTGCAACTGTTGGTATAGTCACAGGTGTACCACCTGCCATAATTGTAAGTGGAGTATAACACACAAATGATGGTTCTGGAATTAACACTTCATCTCCAACGCTTACAAATGCACGGATAGTATTATCAATAGCCTCACTACCGCCAACTGTTACTAAAACTTCTTTATCTGGGTTATAACTTATACCATGTTTTTGTTTAATCTTATTTGCAATTTCTGCACGAAGTTCTGCCAGTCCCCAGTTAGATGTATAGAATGTTTTACCTTTTTCAAGTGAAGTTATACCTGCTCTACGAATTTGCCAAGGTGTTTCAAAATCAGGTTCACCCACACCGAGTGAAATTGCCCCTTCCATTGTAGCAACGATATCAAAAAATTTTCTAATACCAGATGGTTTTACAATTTTGACACGGTCCGAGTAAAGTTCGGAATAATTTACCATGTTATCATTACCTCTCTTGTATCTTGAGTAGATGGGTCATAAATAACGCCTTGGTCTTTATATTTTTTCATAATAAAATGAGTAGCAGTAGAAATAACACTTTCCATTGGAGCTAGGTTTTCAGAAACAAACTGAGAGATTTCACGCATGGTGTGACCTGTAATAATAATGGTAAGGTCAAAACCACCAGACATTAAATATGCACTTTGCACCTGTGGATAAGAGCAAATCTGTCTTGCAATTTCATCAAAACCCATACCTTTTTGTGGAGTTATACGAACTTCAATTTGAGCTGTAACAGTTTCATCTGATGTTTTATCCCAATCAATAACAGCCTTATAGCCTAAAATTACATTCTCACGCTCAAGAGCTTCGATTTCTTGCTGGATTTCCTTTTCGGTTGCACCAAGCATACGAGCTATCTGGGCGGCAGTCATACGACCATCTTGTTCCAGCATGGCGAGGATTTTTTCTTTATACTTCATAACATTTTCCTCCTATAACTACGGATGCCGCTGCACCCGAATAATTAAGATATCCTCTTTTGAGGTTTACATATTATTATACAATTATACACGATTTTTTCCCATATGAAAACCTTAATAAATAAAAAAGCCTGCTATTGACTTTAGGCAGACTTTTGTGTTAAGCTTCTGTTAGGTAAAAGTGTTGCCAGCAAGCGGCTAGTCCTTTAACCGTTCAGAATATCAAGAGATAACCGTTCAAGGTAGGAGCTGGACGGTTATCGTGCATTTATAATGAAAATATGTAATAAAAACATAATACATATTAAAATTCTAATGAATTTAATCATCATAAAATTCCACCTCCTTTACAGGAGCGTGGACTAACCACCCGCCGTTTCGGCAACACTCGATTTATTTTATCATATATTAGTACAATATTTCAATATTTACCGCTCTGTTTTATTGGAGCGGTTTTATTATTTCTATTGCATAAGAGAGTAAAAAGGGATAAAATAAATGTAGTTAAATGTTATTTTTTGAAAGGATATTATATGTCTAATTTTAAAGGGTTTAGCCCTGAAGGACTTGATTTACTAATAGAAAATCGCTTAATGAACAGCAAAGATTTTTATGAAGAACATAAAAAAGAAATTCGTGAAAAAGCTGTAAATCCATTTCATGAACTTTGCATAGATATGACTGATGATATGCTTGAAATAGACCCGCTTTTTGTTACAAATCCAACAAGAATGGTATCAAGGGTTAGGCGTGACACAAGATATACAAAAGATAAAACGCTTTATAGGGCGAATTTATGGTTATATTTTCGCAGACCAAAAACAAGTTTTGATGCTGTTCCGTTTTATTATATGGAAGTTACACCAGAATACTGGAGTTTTGGTTGTTTTGGTGGCTTTGGCAAAGGTGAAATGGAAATTGCAAGAGAAATGATTTTAAATGAAGATGCAAATTTTTTAAATGCATATAAAAGTGCCCAAAACTCTAATATTTTTTCTCTTGATGGTGAAATGTATAAACGAGAGCATTTTCCTAATGCAAAAGATAAATACAAGCCTTGGCTTAATCGTAAACATTTAGGACTGGCTTTTTATGAGTATGAGGATTATTCCCCTCTTTGGGACGGTTCATTTGTAAAACCAATGTTAGAAAACTTCAAAAAAATTGCACCGTTTTATGATTTTTTAATTGCCATAAGAGAACGTGCAAAGGGGTGATATAAAATGGATTTCACTGCAATAGATTTTGAAACGGGTAATTCATATTATACCAGCGCATGTTCAATAGGCGTTTCTGTTTTTAAAGACAATAAACCTATAAAACAATATTCAAAATTTATAAAACCACCAGAGCAGGCAGGTAACTTTCACTGGTACAATGTAAAAATTCATGGAATAAAACAATCTGACTTAGAAAATGAACCAAACTTTGCTGAAATTTGGTCACAAATAAAACAAGATATTGAAAATAAAACTATAGTTTGTCATAATGCTGTTTTTGACACTGCTGTACTTCGTAAATGCTTAGAGTTTTACAATATACCATTTCCAGATTTTAATTATATATGTACGGTTAAAGTATCTCAAAAGCTATGGCCTGAGCTTGAAAACCATAGACTTGACACAGTTTCATCGTTTTTAGGTATAGAGCTTAACCATCATGAAGCAGGCTCTGATGCTCATGCATGTGGCTTAATTTTACATTATGCATTAAAACAAACAGGTTCAAAAAGTATAGATGAACTTGCAGCCAAACTTGGTATAAATCTTGGTTATGTTGGTAAAAATAAACATATTTCTTGTAGTTGTGCAAAAAATGCTTTAAAATGAAAGAGGTGTATTTAAATGAAAGAAATTATTACAAAAGAAAATGTAACCCGTTGTGCACAAGATGCGTCCGATTACATTGTTTCACTTATTAAATTTGTTGTTGCTAGAGCAAAAGATTTTTCAGTTTTGGATTTTGCACTTTTAAAGCTTTGTTTAGTAAGTTTTGGTCTTTACATAGGCTCTAAGTTTGCCGAATTTTTTAAAAAATTCAGATTTGTTTTACTTATAAGCTTTTTTATCTCTTACGTTTATATGCTTTGGCGTATCTTTATTCGTGAGGATTAATTTTTTCACCGCTGATAGTGAAAATAAACTTTCAGCGGTCTTTTTATGACTATATTTTTAGGAGAATTTAAATGAAAAAATCTTTTCAAAGCCCTTATTTTAAATGGGGACTTACAGCCTTTTTAGTTATTTTCTTTAGCATTTGCTTTTTCTTTTCAATTTTCAAAATGAGCGGGTTATTTTCTGCTATTAAAACCTTTATTGGAATATTAAAACCATTTATATATGGTGCAGTTTTAGCTTATTTTGTTTTACCTATTTACAATTTACTTGTAAAAAAACTACTTCCCTATACAAAAAAGCTTTTTAAGTCTCAAGCTAAAGCACTTTCATGGACAAAAATGCTTTGTAGTATAATAAGTGTATTTTTTCTTATTGCTATAATAAGCGGTTTACTTTCAATGGTACTTCCAGAACTTGCAACAAGTATTTTAGGTCTTAGCACAGCAATGCCAGATTATTTAACCGAACTTTCCGACTGGTTAAATATAACCCTCAAGGATAATATTGAGCTACAAAATAATTTAATGCGAATTTATAATCAACTCTCTGATTGGGTAGTTGCATGGATGGAAAATGATATGCTACCAAAGATGATTGAAATTATGGGTGGTAGTTTACTTGGCACAGTAAATATGCTTAAAAATGTTGTTGTGGGTATAATTATTGCGATTTATATGTTATGTAGCAAAGATTTATTTGCAGCACAAGCAAAAAAGATGATTTATAGTATTTTTAATACTAAAAGAGCAAATTTAATAGTTAAAAACTTTCGATTTGTGCATAAAGTTTTTGGCGGTTTTATAACTGGTAAACTTCTTGACTCATTTATTATTGGTGTTATAACCTTCTTTGCTATGACAATACTTGATATGCCATATATTATTTTAATAAGTGTTGTTATTGGTGTTACAAACTTCATTCCATTTTTTGGGCCATTTATTGGTGCTATTCCATGTTCACTATTGGTTTTAATGATTGACCCACTTCAATGTGTATATTTTGTAATCTTTATTTTAATTTTACAGCAATTTGATGGAAATATTTTAGGCCCTAAGATTTTAGGTGACTCAACCGGTCTTTCTAGTTTCTGGGTAATGTTTGCAATTTTAATAGCAGGTGGTTTATTTGGCTTTGTAGGTATGCTTATTGGTGTGCCGCTATTTGCAGTATTTTACAGTTTTATATCAACTCTTATCAATCACTCACTTACAGAAAAAAATCTACCTATAAAAACAGATAGCTATATGTTTACTGACCATATAAACCCAGAAACAAATGAACCTGTATTTTTTAAAGATGAAAAACCAAAACAAGAAAATAGTATTTCGATTAAATAAAAAAATCCTCTTAGGCTTAAAGTCTAAGAGGATTTGTATTTTTAATTACTTACGAGCAATAGCTTTTTTAACAGCAGCTACAATATTTTCAGCAGTTAAGCCATATTCTTCCTGTAAGAACTTTTGTGCACCAACTTGTCCAAAACGGTCTTCAACACCAACCATTTCCATTACAACAGGCTTATTCTTAGCTAAAACATTAGCTACAGCAGAACCAAGACCAGTTTTTACATTGTGGTTTTCAGCGGTTACAATGCAGCCAGTTTCTTCTGCGGATTTAATGATAAGCTCCTCATCAATTGGCTTCCAAGTAAACATATCAATAACCTTAGCAGAAATACCTTCAGCTTTTAGGGTTTCCTCAGCCTTTAGAGCCTCGTCAACCATAATACCAGAAGCAATAATTGTAACGTCCTTACCTTCTCTTAGTGTAACACCCTTACCGATTTCAAATTCAGCACCATCATCATAAACCTTGACAATGCCCTTACGAACCATACGCATAAAGGAGAATTTTTCAGATGCAGCAAGTTTCTTAGTGATATCATATAACATAGCATAGTCGGTAGGGTCAACCACAACAGCCTCAGGAATAGCCATATAAATAGCCATATCTTCAAAAGGCATGTGTGTGCCGCCGTTATAAGCTGCACATACACCAGGGTCAGAACCTATAATATGTACAGGTAGTTTAGCGTATGCACAAGACATAAACGCTTGGTCATATACACGACGAGAAGAGAAACAGCCAAAAGAATGTACAAAAACAGTGCGACCAGTTGCAACAAGACCAGCAGCAACGCCTACAGCATTAGCTTCAGCGATACCAGCGTTAAAAGTCTGCTTTGGAAATTCTTTTTCTAACTTTTTAGTGTTAATACAGCCGTAAAGGTCGCAGTCAATATGGCAAACCTTATTGCTTGCAGACATCATTTCCTGCATAGCAGTTACATAAGCATCACGATTTGCACGAGCATCTGTCTCATGCTTACCAATAACATTAAAATTCATTATCTCATACCCTCCTTACTGTGCCTTTACCTTAGCAAGTTCAGCCTCAGCAGCTGCGATAGCTTCGTCCCACTGCTCTTTAGATGGCTGAGATGAATGTGCACCAGTAGGCTCTGCAAAAGTTGCACCCTTGCCCTTAGTGGTATTTAGTACAATACAGGTTGGCTTGCCTTTGCAGTCATAAGCTGACATAACAGCATCATAAATCTGTTCAACATCGTTACCATTTTCAAGGTTAATAACATTCCAGCCAAAAGCATCAAATTTAGCACCAATACCCTTACCATGGCTCATAATTTCATCAACCTTGCCATCAAGTTGCATTTTGTTATTATCAACAAAGCAAACAAGATTGTCAAGTTTGTAATGTGCCGCAAACTGAGCAGCTTCCCAAACCTGACCTTCATCACATTCGCCATCGCCAACAAATACGAATACATGATTATTACGCTCGTCCATTTTGTTGCCAAGAGCAGCACCAACAGCTGTGGAAATGCCTTGACCTAGAGAACCAGTTGTTAGGTCAATACCAGGGGTTTTTGTGCGGTCGGTATGAGATGGGAAATTAGTATGAGGCTTATTTAATGTATAAGCTTCCTCGATTGGATAAAAGCCTTTAAGACCTAATGTTGCATACATAGCAGGGCCCGCATGACCTTTACTCATTACACACCAGTCACGCTCTTCCCAGCGAGGGTTTTTAGGGTCTACTTTCATTACTTCTCCGTACAGAACTGCCAGTGCTTCTACAACAGACATTGAGCCACCAACATGACCAAAACCAAGAGAACCAATAGTTTTAAGTGTTTCAAGTCTGATTTCAGCGGCAAATACACGCAGTGCCTGCATTTTTTCTGCTTTCTGCATTTAATACACCTACCTACTTAGCATTATTTTCATATAAAACGATAAAATTATGAATGACTTAAATGTCATTTACTATTTCATTTATATTAACATTTTTTTTTCTTCTTTTCAATGGTTTATGATAACTTTATATGAACTGTTTTGACATTTTTTCCAAAGTTATATTAAAAATCACTATAATTACACATTTATTAGTTGATTTTTCTTTAACTTCTGATACAATAAATTATAAGCTTTATATCAGTAAAAATGTTTATTTTACTTTTAAATTTTACATTTTTATAAATCTATTTAACAGTTGTTTTGTTATATGAAATACTTTGTGGGGGTTCGTCTACTAATATGAAAATCAGTCGTTTAAACTCTATTGAGCAATATGTTATAGCAAAAGAAACCGTATCTATTGATGAGCTTTGTGAAGTTTTTGGAGTGTCTAAAAACACCATAAGGCGTGATTTAAACGACCTCGAAATCAGAGGTCATATAACTAAAGTTTATGGCGGTGTTACAGCTGTTTGTTCTCCTTGCTCTAATTTATCTACGCCTGCAAGGTCTGCTATTCATTCATCTGATAAAAATTTAATAGGTAGACTCGCTTCAAATGAAGTCAATGATGGTGATACCATTTTTATTGACTCAGGCACAACAACACTTTGTATACTTAGACATCTAACGACTAAAAAAGGGCTTACAATAGTAACTCATTCACTTACCGCTATGGCTGAGGCATCAAAATATGATAATATGAATTTAATTTGTCCAGGAGGTATATACAGCTCTCCTACTGACTCATTTGTGGGGCTTTCCACCTATGAAACATTATCTGGTATGACAATAAACAAAGCATTTATGGCTGCAAGTGGTGTTTCTATAGAATGTGGAATGACCAATACCACATTTTTAGAGGCAGAAATTAAGCGTGGAGTTGTACACAAAGCAGAAAAAGTTTACCTTATGGCAGATAGTTCTAAACTAAATAAAAAAGCTGTTATTTCTTTTTGTAAGCTTGGTGAAATTTCTGGATTTATCACCGATTGCAAACCACCTGAACCATATTTTGACTTTTTTAAATCCAATGGTATTAAAATGCTCTATGAATAAAAAGCAGGCAAGCTAACAATCTTGCCTGTTTTTTTGTTATTTTACATCTTTGTCATAAACTGGCTTGCACTTTTAGAAAGTAGTCTTTTTGTTCCTTTATTATCAAATGCAATTTCCAGTAAAAAATCTCCACCCATAGGTTTTGAGCTAGTTATAAGTCCCTCTCCAAAAGCTCTGTGCTTAACCCTGTCACCAACATTAAACAGTGTTGTTTGTGCACTTGTTAGCGGTACAGAGGCAGCTTTTTTTTCTATAAATGCAGAGGTCTTATAAGCTTGTGCTATAACATTTGCATTTTTCTGCTTATAATCGCTTTCTTGTTTATCAAGCATAGCTTGTTGCATCTGTTGACGTTTAGATATATTAGAATCAATTAAATTTTCAGGAATTTCACCTAAAAAGCGTGATGGTCTTGCATATTGTGTATGTCCGTAAAGCATACGACGTTCTGTACAAGTTATATGTAATTGAGTTTTAGCTCTTGTAACTGCAACATAGCAAAGTCTGCGTTCTTCTTCAAGTAGTTCATCATTTTCGGTTGACCTAAAAGACGGAAATAAACCTTCCTCCATTCCGCTTAAAAATACAACCGGAAATTCTAATCCTTTTGCTGAATGCATAGTCATCATTAAAACAGCATCTTCATCTTCTGCTGTTTTATCTGCATCGGTATAAAGTGCCATATCCTCTAAAAATCCCGAAAGCGTTGGATTTTCTGAGTTTTCATGATATTGAGTTATGGTGGATTTTAACTCCATAATATTATCTAATCTGTTTTGAGAGTCTGAGTCACCTTTATTTTCAAGCATTTCAGCATAACCTGTTTTATCAAGCATTTCATCATAAAGCTCTGGCAGTGTTAAAACATCTCTTTTAGCTCGTAAATCATCTATTATTTGAGTAAATTTAAGCATAGCATTAGCTGAACGTGAAATTGATTGATAGTTTTTGGCATTTTTAAGCACCTCATAAAGCGAAATACCATATATAGCCGCTTCATCTTCTGCAAGCTCTATTGACCTATCACCGATTTTTCTAGCAGGAACATTTACAATTCTTTTCAATCTGAGTGTATCTGATGGATTTTCAATTATCCATAAGTAAGCAAACATATCACGAATTTCTGCACGAGAGAAGAAATCTCTGCCTTTATAAATTCGATATGGTATAGAATTTCTACGAAATGCGGCTTCTAAGCTATTTGAAAGTGCATTATTTCGGTATAATATAGCGAAATCACTCCATTTCATACCCTTTTCTACACCTTCAACTATACATTCAGCTATATAAGCTGCTTCGCCCTCTTGTGTATCTGAACGATGAAGTTTTATTCTATTACCGCCTGAATTATCTGTCCACAGCTCTTTACCTTTTCTGTGAATATTATTTCTTATTATCTCATTTGCAGCACATAAAATAGTATCAGTTGAGCGATAATTTTGCTCTAATCTGATTGTTTTAGCATTTGGATACTGTTGCTCAAATTCCAAAATATTAGCGATTGTAGCACCTCTAAATTTATAAATACTCTGGTCATCATCGCCAACAACACATAAATTATTTTTTCCACCTGCAAGCAGACTTGTTAAAACATATTGTGCATGGTTTGTATCTTGGTACTCATCAACAAGCACATATCTAAATTTTTGCTGATAATATTCTTTTATATCTTGATTATCTCTTAAAAGCTCGACCGTTTTCATAATAATATCATCAAAATCAAGTGCATTTGCTTCTTTCATCTTCTTTTGATATAAAGTATAAACATCGGATACTTTGCCTTTATAATAATCTCCCGCTGCCTGAGTCGCATAAAGTCTTGCACCTATTAAATTATCCTTTGCCCTTGAAATTTCATTCATTATAGTTTTAGGGTCAAAAGCTTTGTCGTCCAGATTAAGCTGTTTTAAAACATCAGTTATAACACGTTTTTTATCATCTTCATCATAGATTGTAAAATTTTCTTTATAACCTATTTTTTCTATATCACGCCTTAAAATTCTAAGACATGCTGTATGAAAAGTATAAGCCCAAACAGCCCTAGAATCTTGTTCACCGATTGCACGGGTTAATCTTTCCTTGAGTTCTTTTGCTGCTTTGTTAGTAAATGTGATTGCTATAACTTCCCAAGGCTTGGCAGGCTCTACTGCACAAAGTCTTTCCGCTTTTTCTCTGTTTTCCTCAAGTGGATTATTAAGATAATCCATTAAAAACCTTAAATCTTCTTGTGTTATATTTTCTGGTGCAAAATCGCTTTCTTTGCCAAAACTGAGTATATTTATAATTCTATTTATAAGTACAGTTGTTTTGCCACTTCCCGCACCCGCAAGTATTAAAAGTGGCCCTTCTGTTTGCATAACTGCATTACGTTGCATATCATTAAGGCTTGCAAACTTTCTTTCGATTATTGACTTACGAATTGCCGAATATTGAATATCGAATTTTGTCATATCTAAAAAATCCTTTTCACAAAACTGAATTTCCGTTATATTATATCATAAATTTACAAACTATCACAAGTAAAGTCTAGGTAACATAAAAAGAGCCTATTTTCAAGGCTCTTTTTACTCCAATATTTGTTTTCTCATTCGCTCAACCGCTTTTTTCTCAAGTCTTGAAACTTGAACTTGTGATACTCCAAGCAGTTTTGCACATTGCTGCTGAGTCATATTTCGCTCATATCTAAGCCTAATTATTTGTGCCTCACGCTCAGGCAGTTCATTTATCATCTGCCATAAGGCGAGCTTATTTGTTATATGTTCTTCTATGCCTTCATCGCCTATAAGCTCGCCAAGGGCAGAACCGTCCTCACCTATCTCTCTTTGGAGTGAATCGGTTGTTTGTGTTGCCTGTTCACACATGGCGACTTCTTCAACCGATAAACCAGACGCACTTGCAAGCTCTGAAATTGTCACCTCCCTGCCGAGTTCATTTTCGAGTTTGTTTTGTAACTGTTTTAATTTTATCGACTGCTCTTTAACAGAACGGCTGACCTTTACACTTCCATCATCACGCAGAAATCTGCGTATTTCTCCTGCGATTTTTGGCACGGCATATGTTGAAAACTGCGTACCAAAATCGCCATCAAAACCATTAACCGCTTTTATAAAACCTAAACAAGCTAGTTGATATAAATCATCTTGTTCAACACCTCGATTTATATAACGTTTTACAATAGACCATATAAGACCACTGTTTTTTATTATAAGTTTTTCGCCTGCAAGCTTATCACCTGTTTGAGCTTTTTTTATAAGCTCTAATTGCTCACTCACTGACGTTCCTCCCGTCCTCTGATTTTTTTAATCAGTGTGACTTGAGTGCCTTTATGTAATTTAGATTGTACTTTGAGCTTGTCCGTAAAACTTTCCATAATTGTAAAGCCCATACCAGAACGTTGTTCATCTCCAGTGGTAAACATAGGCTGTCTTGCTCTTTCAATATCCTCTATTCCACAGCCAAAGTCTTTTACCTTAATTTCTGCTATATTATCTTCAAACAGTCTAACTGTTATATTTATTGTGCCTAATCTATCACGATAGCCATGTACTACTGAATTTGTGACCGCTTCCGAAACAATAGTTTTTATGTCATTTAACTCCTCCATAGTTGGGTCAAGTTGAGCGACAAAAGCAGCCACTGTTTGACGTGCAAAGCTTTCATTTACTGAGCGACTTTCCAGTTTAATTGACATTTTATTTGTTACTTGTTTCATTATTTTACACTCCGTCTATAAACTCAATTTTCTTGTTAAGACCTGCTGCTTTAAAGATTTTCATTGCATTTTGTGGTGTGCCTTCAACAGTAAGACTTCTGCCCGTTCTTTCCAAGGCTCTTGATAGATTTACAACCACAGCAAGTCCAGAAGAGTCCATAAAAGTAAGACCAGATAAATTTAAAACAATAGGTGCATCAATATAAAGTGAAACAATATTTTCTTGATAACTTAGAATTTGCTTTGCTTCATGATTACCAAGCTCACCTTCTATAAAGATAACAATTTTATCACCTATTCGCTTGTGTGTAATCTGCATAAAATTTCACCTCACTAAAAAAAGCCTGCGAACATATACTTCACAGACTTATTTTATAATAAACAAATATTCTATTTTTGCCGAATTATGTAAGGCTATTAAAAAAACTCTCTGCTTCACCGATTAAATAGAGCGAACCACAAATTATAACCGCATCTTCTTTTGGAATTTCAAGAGCTTTTTCAAAAGCATCATATGAATTTTTATAAATCTGAACTTCTTTATTAAAACATTTTGCAAGTTGTGCAGCGTCCATAGCTCTTGGATTATCTGGTTCAGTTATTATAATAAAGTCGCTGAGTTTATTTAAAATACTGGTGCAAACTTTTACATCTTTATCAGATACCATGCCAACTACCAAATGTAGTTTTCTGTCTTTTAAAAGTGTTTTTGCTGTACTTTCAATACTCTTTACACCATCTATATTATGTCCACCATCAAGCAAAATCAGCGGATTTTCATATATTTTCTCCATTCTTCCTGAGATTTTAGCACACTCTAAACCTTGTTTTATAGCATTTTCTGATATACTCCAGCCCATGCTTTTAAGCTCAAAAATAGTTTGTAAAGCTGTCTGAGCGTTTTGTATTTGGTGCTCACCTATCATAGAAATTCTATATTCTTGGTTTTTAAATATAAAACTTCCGCCTTTTAAATCACATTTTGACTGAAAAACTGGTTCAGGCTCGATTATATCGGACTTTACATTTTTAAGCACTTCAAGCACTTCACTAGCTTGATTTTCTGCTGTAACAGCTTTGCAGTTTGGTTTTATAATTCCAACTTTTGTGCTTGCAATTTCAGCAAGTGTATTACCTAAAACCTGTACATGGTCAAGCGAAATTGGAGTTATAACCGAAACTTGTGGATTTTTTATAATATTGGTTGCATCAAATGAACCGCCTAAACCTGTTTCCAAAACAACAATATCACATTTTTGTTCTAAAAAATATAAAAACGCTAAAGCGGTTACAAATTCAAATTCACCGATTTTTTCGCCCTCAGGAATTTTTATATTTTTCTCAGCTTTGCTTACTTTTTTTGTGAGTCTTTCAAGGTCAAAATCACTTATCATTTGACCATTTATTTTTATTCGCTCATTAAATTTAACAAGAAATGGTGAAGTAAAAAGCCCTGTTTTATAACCCGCTTTTTGCATAATGCTTGCAATCATAGTTGCGGTGCTACCTTTACCATTTGTACCCGCTAAATGTATAAATTTAAGTTTATCCTGCGGATTTTCAAGAGCATCACAAAGAGCTTTTATTCTATGCAGTCCCGCTTTACCCGAAAATCTGCCATGTGAGTGAATATATTCTATTACATTCATATAAGTATCACCTATAAAAATAAGCAGAGGAGATTTAATCCTCCCCTGCTGTTAAATGTTTTATCCAAGTGCAGCAAGACTTGCATTTAATTTGTCCATAAGCTCTTGATATTTATCAGCCTTTTCTCTTTCTTGAGCGATAACAGCCGCTGGTGCTTTTGCTACAAAGCCTTCATTATTTAGCTTTTTCATAACAAAATCAATATCCTTTTGAACTTTAGCCTTTTCTTTTTCAAGTCTAGCTTTTTCTTTTTCAAAGTCAACAAGCTCACCCATAGGCATATAAACCTGAGCACCCTTAGTAACAACAGAAACCATAGCTTCTACATTGGAAGGTGCAGCATCTACAAACTGAATTTCAGATGCATAAGCAAGCTTAGCAAAGAATGTTGAACCAGCCTCATAAGCTTGTCGGTTTTCTGTAAATAGGATAACCTGTGCTTTCTTAGATGGTGGAACATTCATTTCAGCACGTCTTGCACGGATTGAGCGAATTGTATCCATAATAGTTTCAACCTGCTCTGCTTCTACTGCAAAGTTTAGACTGTCTTGATATTCTGGCCATTTAGAAACCATAATGCTTTCGCCATCGTGAGGAAGTGCCTGCCAAATGGTTTCAGTGATAAATGGCATAAATGGGTGTAGAAGTTTCATTGTGTTAGATAACACATAACATAGTACCTTTTGAGCGTTTTCATTAGCCTGTACATCGTCCTTATTTTGCAGACGAGGTTTTACAATTTCAATATACCAATCACAGAAGTTATCCCAAATGAAATCATAAAGCTTTTGAACTGCAAGACCTAATTCATACTTATCAATATTTTCTGTTACAGCTTTAACAAGGTCATTAAACTTAGATAGTATCCACTTATCTTCAAGAGCAAGTGTTTCTGGAAGTTCTGCCTTGTCAATGGTCAAGTTCATCTGAACAAAACGAGATGCATTCCAAATCTTATTTGCAAAATTGCGGCTAGCTTCAACCTTTTCAGTAGAGAAACGCATATCATTTCCTGGAGAGTTACCAGTAACAAGGGTGAAACGCAGAGCATCAGCACCATATTTATCAATAATCTCCAGTGGGTCGATACCGTTGCCAAGTGATTTGGACATTTTTCTGCCCTGTGCATCACGTACCAGACCATGAATATAAACAGTTTTGAATGGTTCTTCTTTCATTTGCTCCATACCAGAGAAAATCATACGAGCAACCCAGAAGAAAATAATATCATAACCGGTTACAAGCACACTTGTAGGATAGAAATAATCAAGTTCTTTGGTCTTATCTGGCCAACCAAGAGTTGAGAAAGGCCATAATGCAGATGAGAACCATGTATCAAGTACATCTTCCTCTTGATGCATATGTTTACCGCCACACTTAGGACAAACAGTAACATCTTCTCTAGCAACAACCATTTCACCGCAATCATCACAGTAATAAGCTGGAATACGATGACCCCACCAAAGTTGACGAGAAATACACCAATCGTGTACATTTTCCATCCAACGAAGATAAGTTTTAGAAAAACGTTCTGGCACAAACTTAACTCTACCATCATTTACAACGTCCATAGCAGGTTTTGCAAGAGGTGCCATTTTTACAAACCACTGAGCAGAGGTCATAGGCTCAACAGTAGTACCGCAACGGTAACAAGTGCCTACATTATGCTCGTGCTCCTCGATTTTAACAAGATAGCCGCCTTCTTCAAGGTCTTTAATAACAGCCTCTCGGCAAGCGTATCTGTCAAGACCTTTATATTTGCCGCCATTTTCATTAACAGTTGCATCTTCATTAAACACTAGAATTTGTTCAAGGTTATGACGCTGACCCATTTCAAAGTCGTTAGGGTCATGGCAAGGAGTAACTTTAACACAACCTGTACCAAATTCCATATCAACATATTCATCACCAAAGATTGGGATTTCTCTATTCATAATAGGCAGAATACAGGTTTTACCAATAAGGTGCTTATAACGCTCATCATTAGGGTTAACAGCAACACCAGTATCACCCATAAATGTTTCTGGACGGGTTGTCGCCACAACAAGCTCACCAGAACCATCAGTTAGAGGATAGCGAATATGCCACAGTTTACCAGCTTGATTTTCATATTCAACCTCAGCGTCAGAAAGTGCAGTTGCACAATTAGGACACCAGTTGATAATTCTATGACCCTTATAGATTAGACCTTTTTCATAGAGGTTTACAAATACCTCCTTAACAGCCTTTGAACAACCTTCGTCCATTGTGAAACGCTCACGACGCCAGTCACAAGAAGAACCAAGCTTTTTAAGCTGCTCAATAATACGTGAGCCATATTGATGTTTCCAATCCCAAACACGCTCTAAAAACTTTTCTCTGCCTAAATCATAGCGGGTTAAACCTTCTTCTTTACGCAGATTTTCTTCTACCTTAATCTGAGTTGCTATACCTGCATGGTCAGTTCCCGGCATCCACAAAGCGGAATAACCCTGCATACGCTTAAAACGAATTAAGATGTCCTGAAGTGTTTCGTCAAAAGCGTGCCCCATATGAAGTTGACCTGTTACATTTGGAGGCGGGATTACAATAGTAAATGGTTTTTTGTTTTCATCAACCTCAGCATTAAAGAAACCGCTGTCATTCCAGAATTTATACAGTTTTTCCTCGCTTGCAGAGGGGTCATATGTCTTTGGAAGTTCTTTCATAGACTTTTTTAATTCCTCTCTTTAAAAATAAATAAAAGCTTTCGCCCTATTTTTAGGACGAAAGCTAAAAAACTCCGTGGTACCACCTAAATTCAAAGCATAAACGCTTTGCACTTTAAAATCTTTAACGCAGACCAAACGAATACACCTAATAAGAACACATCTGTTCAGCATATCAGCTCACAGGCTACCTTCACTCTGTTTTTACCAAGGCTTGCACCAACCGCCTTTTCTCTTTAGGTCAAAAATCAGAGCTACTCCTCCTGCTCATAGCTTTTGAATTTGAAATTATTTTCATTATAAACATTTTAAACTTTTATGTCAAGCAAGTAAAACACATATATTAATTTATTCAACATATTCACAATATTTAATTGACTTTATATGAAAATATTGGTATGATGGGTGTGTAATTCCAAATAGGGGGTATATTTATGAAAAAAACAAACTCACTGAAAAAAATGCTTATTGGTGTTACTGCATTTTGCATGATGTTTTCTCTAGTTGCATGTGGTAACAATAACTCCAATAACGCTAATGATGCTTCTAAATCTAACTCAAGCAATTCTTCTCAAGCTGAAAAGACTGCTGTTTCTAAAGAAGATTATGAAGCTTCTTTCACTCAGCTTGCAACTGATTTAGAGGCTATTCAATCTGACGCTGCTAACATTGATACAACAGATGTTGAAGCATCAAAGAAACTTCTTGAAGATTTAAAGAAGCCATTTTCTGATTTTATGAGTATTGTTCCTCCTACTGAGTATGAAGAAGCTCATCAGAAAATTTCATCTGGCTGTCAAGCTATGATTGATTACATTGATGGCTGCTCTGCTTTAGTTGGTGAAACAGACACTACAAAAATCCAAGAAGCAAC
Source organism: Butyricicoccus sp. (assembly GCA_017886875.1). Lineage (GTDB taxonomy): Bacteria > Bacillota > Clostridia > Oscillospirales > Butyricicoccaceae > Butyricicoccus_B. Next base: position 144,956 of record JAGHIZ010000103.1, read on the forward strand.
TGCAACACTGACCGAGCATTTACAAACTGCTGTTGCAGATTTAATGGAAGGTTCAGAACTTATTTCTTTAGCTAGCTCAGCTAACTAAGTATAAAAAGACAGGCATTTTATTAATGTGCCTGTCTTTTTTGTATCATAATTGTATAATATTTTCTAATTTTTCCAAATATATTGACGGTTTATATAAAGCTAGTTATAATGTGCGTAATGAAGGAGGTTTTTTTATAAATGAAAAGCAAAATAATTACAAAAATTATAACTGGTGTACTAGCACTTAGTATAGCTATTTCTCTTACAGCTTGTGGTTCATCTTCTGCTATGAGCAAAGAAGATTATCAAAACGCAGTTTCACAAATTGGCGTTGATATTTATGCCTTATCTGATAGCATATCAAACATAAATTATAAAGATATAGATGAAACTAAAAAAGCTCTTGATAAATCCAAAGAAGCATTTAGCAAATTTTTAGAAATAACCCCTCCTAAAGCATATGCTGAGGCACATGAAAAAATTAAAGCTGGCTGTGAAGCAATAATAAATGTTATTGAACAATCTAGTGAAGCACTTGAAACAAGTGATGAAACACAAAAAAAACAAATTGAGGAAAAAATAAATCAAAGTCTTGAAACCGCACTTTATAACTTAATTGATGGCTCTGACCTTATGAGTGAATAAAAAATCGAGCCTGAATGGCTCGATTTTCTTAAAGTTTAAAGTAACCAAAACTATTTACAAGAGCTTCTATTGGCAAACCGTTTCTACATTTTGGACAATCCATAGCAGGATAATGTGCATAATCTGGAATATCATTTATATGAAATAGCGAATGAATAGGCACTTTTTCCACATGGTCAACTGCACTAAATATTGATGATACTGCCACAGGGTGACCTTTGTAATAGTTTATACATTCTATACTTTGTTCTACTGTTTTGCCAGTTACAACTGATGAAACAAGCACTAAAACGTTTCTATTTTCGATTAGCGGGCGAACATTATCACGGAATATCATTTGACCTGCCATATTTATTTCTGGTGTTATAACATGAATACATTCACCACGATTTATCCCACGAAAACCATCTTTAGACAGTTTTTGTGCAAGAAAGCCACCTATCATTTGTGTTTCATCAAGACACATAATTGTATGTACAACAGTTGAAGATGTATACTTATGGGCTAAAAGATGTCCACATTCTTCCGCCATACGCTGACTTGTTTTACATTCAGTCATATCTAAATAATAGTTAACATGAGAATGTTTGGTAGAAAAATGTCCACTTACAGCCTTTAAGCTTATTCTGCCTGATGTACTTGGCAATTTAATGATTTTTCTTTCCATAGACTCGCCTCCTAACGTTTGTATTTATTATACAGCAAATTGTATGAAATTGCAATGTTATATTGTGCAACATGCTATTTTTAAACTGTTGTATGTTTATAATTTTTTAGTACACATTCGCTATTTTTACACTTTTTTACCTTTTTTTAAGGTTTCAGATGATTTTTTCTCTATAATTTTGAATTTTTATTATTTAATCAAATAAACTGTTTTTTACTAATTTTATTTAAAATATCACTGGACAAGTATGCTTAATGCTACTATCATTAAATAAAGAAATTGGTAACCGAAAAACTGAATTGGAGGAAATTATGCGTCATTTAATTGACCCTCTCGACTTTTCTGTCGAAGAAATTGATTCGCTCTTAAAGCTAGCAGATGATATTGCCCAAAATCCTAAAAAATATCAAAGTGTATGTGCACACAAAAAGCTAGCTACCCTGTTTTATGAGCCATCAACCCGTACACGCCTATCTTTTGAAGCAGCTATGCTAAATCTAGGCGGTTCAGTTCTTGGCTTTTCTAGTGCAGACTCTTCCTCTGCATCTAAAGGCGAAAGCATAGCAGATACTATTCGTGTAATCTCTGGTTATGCTGATATTGCTGCAATGCGTCACCCAAAAGAAGGTGCTCCACTTCGTGCAGCTCGTTATTCTACAATCCCTGTTATTAATGCAGGCGATGGCGGACATCAGCACCCAACACAAACACTAACTGACCTTATGACAATCCGCAGACGCAAAGGCAGACTTTGTGACCTTACTATCGGTTTATGTGGTGACTTAAAGTTCGGTCGTACTGTACATTCTCTTATTAAATCTCTTTCACGTTATAACAATATCCGTTTTGTACTTATCTCCCCTGAAGAACTTCGTGTTCCTGAATATATTATTAGTGAAGTGCTTGCTCCAAAGGGCATTGAGTTTGAACAAGTAACAAGTCTTGAAAGTGCTATGCCAAAGCTAGATATCCTTTATATGACTCGTGTTCAGCGTGAACGTTTCTTCAATGAAGAAGATTATATTCGTTTAAAAGATACTTATATCTTAAATGCTGATAAAATGCAGCTTGCAAAGCAAGATATGGCTGTACTTCACCCACTACCTCGTGTAAATGAAATCACTTTAGAAGTTGATGATGACCCTCGTGCTGCATATTTTGAGCAGGCTCAAAATGGTGTTTATGTTCGTATGGCTCTTATTATGACACTTCTTGGACTTGTGCAGGAGGATAAAAACTAATGATTAATATTGACTCTATTCAAAATGGCCTTGTAATTGACCATATTAAAGCAGGCACTGGCATGGAGCTTTATCATTTAGCTGGGCTTGATAAGCTAGATTGCTGTGTTGCTATTATTAGAAATGCTCGCTCTAACAAACATGGTCATAAGGATATTATCAAAATTGAAAGTATGATTGACCTTGACCTTGATGTTTTAGGTTATGTTGACCCAGATATTACTATTGATGTTATCCGTGATGGTGTTATCGTTGAAAAGAAAAAGCTTGCAAAACCAAGACGACTTGTGAATGTTATAAAATGTAAAAACCCTCGCTGTATAACTTCAATAGAAGAAGGCATAGAGCATATTTTCTATCTTTCTGAAAATGGACGTTATCGCTGCACATACTGTGAACAAGAGCATGGCGAAAACCGAAATTAAATTATTAACATTCTGCTAGGATACTTTTTATCCTAGCAGTTTTTATATATTCTATATTTCTATTAAGTTTTTACAGCATTTATGTTATAATTATGTTATTATCCACGCAAAGGGGGCATTTTTATGCCAATTATAGGAATAGACCTTGGTACTACAAACAGTCTTGCAGCTGTATGGAAAGATGGAAGATGTGAACTTATACCAAATGCACTTGGTAAATTTTTAACTCCATCAGTTGTAAGTATAGATGATAATGGTGAAATATTAGTTGGTGAGGCGGCAAAAGAAAGGCTGATTTCTCACCCTGAATATACAGCAACAGGTTTTAAACGTTTTATGGGTAAAGATACTAAAATCATGCTTGGAAACCATAAATTCACACCAATAGAGCTTTCATCATTTATTCTCCGCAAATTAAAACAAGATGCAAAAACATTTCTTAGTGAAGAAATAAATGAAGCTGTTATAAGTGTGCCTGCATATTTTGATGATAACGGAAGAAATGCAACTAAAATTGCAGGTGAACTTGCAGGTTTTAAAGTTGAAAGGATAATAAATGAACCAAGTGCCGCTGCTCTTGCTTACCACAAAGAACATGATATGAGTTTCCTTGTAATAGATTTTGGCGGCGGTACACTTGATGTATCTGTAGTTGATGCATTTTCAAATGTTATAGAAATAGTTGCAGTTTCTGGCGATAATCATTTGGGCGGTGACGATTTTAATAATGCAATCGCTAATTATTTCTGCAAACAAAATAACATTAAACCTGATACACTACCTAAAGAAACTATTGCAAGTCTCATAAGACAAGCAGAGCGTTGTAAAGTTACACTTTCTAAAACTGAACCTGTTATGATGGTATCCGAAATAGACGGAAAACAATGCTCTGCACTGCTTACTAATCAAAAACTTGTAGAAATATGTGCCCCTTTACTTCGTAAAATGGAAAAACCTATTGCTCGTGCACTTAGGGACTGTAAAAGCACAATAGGAGAAGTTGATGATATTGTTATGGTTGGCGGTTCTTGTAATATGCCGCTTATACGTCAATATATAGAGCATATATTGGGTAAAAAACCGCTTTTTGATATAGATGCTGATAAAACTGTTGCAATCGGTACTGGTATTGCTGCTGCTATAAAAGAGCGTAAAAGCGATATCAAAGATACTTTACTTACAGATATTTGCCCTTTTACTCTTGGAGTTAATGTATTAAACTATGAAGACCCAACAAATGACTTATTCTCTCCTATTATAGAAAGAAACTCCACACTTCCAACAAGTCGTATGCGTACATATTACACTGTGCATGATAATCAATCACAAATGTTTATAGCAATCTATCAAGGCGAGAGTATGTATTGCAAAGACAATTTAAAACTTGGTGAAATTGAAATTGACATTCCTCAAGCTCCAAAAGGTAAAGAATGTGCAGATATTCGCTTTACTTATGATATAAATGGTATTTTACAAGTTGAAATAACCTGTCGTTCTACTGGTAAAAAAGATGAGCTTATAATTTTAAATCCTAAGCTTTCATTAAGCAAAAAAGAGTTAAAATCTAAACTCAAAGAACTTGAAAGTTTTAAATTACTTCCTCGTGATGGGGAGGAAAATAAACTTATTTTAGCTACTGCTTCAAGGCTGTATGAGCAGTCAACTGGTCTTATAAGAGAACAAATTCATGAACATATAGATTATTTTAATTTACTTTTACATGAAGGCAATGATGCAAAAATTCGCAGATATCGAAAGGATATAACCGAATTTTTCAACCAGATAGATGATGAATTAAATTCAAATGATGATGAAATTTTACAGGAATTTCGTGATAATTATGATGATACAGAGTTTTATGAAGATTTTCCAGATGATGGAGATGAAGAAGAATGAACCCATGGACTATATTAGGCATTGAGCAAACATCAAAACTAGAAATTATAAAAAATGCATATGCAGAAAAAAGTAAAATCTATCACCCTGAGGACGCACCAGAAGAATTTCAAAAAATACATCAAGCTTATCGTGAAGCTATAAAACTTGCCAAAACAACTAAGGCTCAACAAAAAAAGCCTGAGCAAAAACGAATAAAACCGCCTATTCCACAATTTAAACGTTCATTTTATATACATAAACCTTATGATAACCCTGCTCGTGCTAAGTTTTATAAATCTGAATTTGATGAATATTCTGAAGGGCAACTTGAAAAATTTAAACGAGAAAACTGGCGTTTTCCAAAGTCATTTGAATATAAACCTCAAGCTGATACTATTATATCTATTGGTAAGATACCAATAAAAGGAGCTAAAAAAAATAAAGGTGAACTTAATTTTACTTCATTAGAAAATAATGATTTAACTATTTCATCTGATGAATTTATCTTATAACATGATAAAAGGACTGCATTTTAAAATGCAGTCCTTTTTTTATTAGCACTGTGCTACTTGATAAATACTTAAACCTACATTTGTATAAGTGAATTTACTTGCATCACCTACAACTTTTATAGTAGTTGGTAAATTATCAACCTTTATAGGTGTTGTAAATGCAATGTTAGTAACACCTGATGGACATGGGAAAACATGCACAGCAGCCGCACCACCAACTGGTACATCATCTTGATTTATAGTGACAGTAAGAGTTAATGGATAAGGTTCACCTGCTATAGGTGTAAAATCTCCATGAAATTCAACCGAATATATACCTGTTTCAGATATTATAAATTCTGAGCTTGGAGTTTCATGTGAAATAGCATCACCAACAACAACACTATTATTATCAAAAATCAAATCAGTATTATTAGTTCCAAATTGACTTGGTGTAGAATATGCAGATAATAACTGTATATTCATGCAACCAGTAGCACCAGTGTCACCTTTAGGAATAGTAAAATCAAATACAGCTGCATCTGGTGTACCGCTATTTGTAACAAATGCTTCTGTTCCTGCTTCACCAGTCGTTACTGTTCCCACACTAACTGTTGCAGGTGTACCGTCTGTACCCGCAGTACCTGCAGGGCCAGTTGCTCCCCTGAAAGCATTTATATATGCACAACTATTACAATATATTTATTGGTCTTGAAAGTTAAATTCTATTGTAAGCCCTCCATTTTTATGAACATAAATATTATTAACAAGTTCTACCAATATACCACGCTCAAGACGTTCTATATTTTTGTGCTTTAAAAATGTTTGTAAATATGGTTCGTTTATATTTTCATTAGTAGATAATTCCTCTTTTTCTAAATTAGCTATTATATTTTTTATTTTATCAATCTTAGTTTCAAATTTTGATTTAATTCTTTTATACTCTGTTTTTGTAATCTCATTTGTACGCCAATCAATATATAAGTTATCAATTAAAGAATTAAGCTTATCAAGCTCTTTTTGCTTTTCATTTAATAATTTATGTTTAGATTTTTTATGAATAACTTGAGCATTGTTAATTTCATCAATTATTTCATTCAAATTATCTACAAGAGCAATTTGTTTTTGTATAGCAGTAAGCACAGCTTTTTCAATCACATCTTCACGAATTGTATGTTTAGTACAAGCGGTTTTTAGTTTGCGTGAATAAGTGGAACAACTATAATAAACTATATTTTTTGCACTTTTTCGTGTCATAGCTTTTTTGCAATCGGCACATTTTAATAAACCCGAAAAAATATAAACTTTTCTTTTATTTGGACATATCCTAGTATCTCTTTTATGAAGTTTTTGTGCTTTTTCAAATGTTTCTTTATCAATAATAGCTTCATGAGTATTTTGCACAACATACCAATCTTTTTCATTTAAGCTTATTCTATCATGCACTTTATAGCTTATAACTTTTTGTTTGCCTTGTACCATATTTCCTATATACATTTGATTAAGTAAAATATTAAGCACTGTTCTTTCACTCCACAAGCCATCATTTTTATAGATATTTGGATTGCAATACTTAAATCCTTTACTATGTTTATAGGCGGTTGGATTTGGCACACCAAGTTCATTTAATCGTTTAGCAATTCCGCTTTTACTCATTCCCTCATCTACAAACCAATGAAATATATCTCTAACAATTTCAGCAGCTTCTTCATCAATTATAAGCATATTTTTATTATCAGGTTTCTTCATTAGTCCATATGGTGCAAAAGCTCCTATAAACTCACCCTTTTTTCTTTTGGTATCAAAAGTGCGTCTAACATCAATACTGGTTTTATAGGCATATTGTTCATTCATAAAACCTGTTATACTTACTTCTAAACTATGTACAACTTCTGGATTTAAAAATGTGTCAATATGTGGTTCATAAAGAGAAATAAAACGTGTATTATAAAGTGGAATAAATTCTTCAAGAAACTTTCCTTGATTTGCACTATTACGAAATGCTCTTGACAGATTTTTTGTAACTATACAATTAATTCTTCCGCACTTTACATCTTCAACTAAACGTAAAAAACTAGGGCGTGTATCATCTGATGTTCCTGTTCGTCCATCGTCAATATATTCATCAACAATATAATAATCATTATCAAAATATTTAGGTATTTGCTCATCAAGAATTTTTCTTTGATTTACTATACTTTCATTGTTTCCATCATCTCTTGAGAGACGAATATATTTTCCAATCTTCCAAACATTTATAATTTCATCTTCTTGTAAACTATTACGCCTTATTCGTGCCATATTCACTCCAATTTTTTATATTTTGATTAATTTTGTCGTTTAAGACCTAAAAAATATGTCTTTAATTTTTCACCTAATTTAATACCATTTGATGAAAAATAAACATTAACTGGTGTTTTTCCACACATAAAACAATATGGTGTATCAATATTTGTTTTTTGCATATCAATTAAGCATTTATTAATTTCAATGTTTTTTAAACATTCTAATTCATTTAAAGTCATAATAATTACCCCTTAATTAAATAATTTCTAAATTAATATATGAATATATTTTTATGATTTATGATAATAAAAAATAGACATAAAAAATACCATTAATATAACGATATTTAATATGCCTATTAAAAAACAGTAAATACAATAAAAGCGAAGCTAATCGCTTCGCTTTTATTTTGATTATGGAAAATTATAGTTTAACTTGGAGTTAAACAAATTTTTTACTTTTGAGCCTTCCAGTCATCAATCTGCTTTTGCATTTCATCAATTACTTGGTCAATACCTGTTGCTTCAAATTTCTTTTCCATCTGTGGTAAGTATTCGCTAGGTTCTACGCTACCAGTATAAAGAGCCTTACCAAATTCATCAAGAATATTTCTGAAACCAGCAACTTGTGTACTAACTGGGCTTAAATAAAAGTCAAATCCAAATGTTGGTGCTTCTTCAGCTGCATCATTAAATTCTTTAAATGTAGCCCACTTATCTATTGGCTCATTTTCAAGAACATATGTGTTAAATAAACCACCCTGAACCCAGTATGGAACAGAATAATCTTTACGCTTTTCTTCATTTAGCTTTACTTTGCAATCATAAATATATGGCTTGCCTTCAGCTGCTGCCAATTCTGCCTCATCAACTGGCACTTTATCCCAGTGAACGCCTTCGATACCATAGTTAAGTAGGTTTCTTAAATATTGGTCGGTGTTAATAAGGTTGATAAGTTCCATAGCCTTTTCTGGGTGTTCGCTATTTTTATTTATTGCTGTCATTGCACCTCGTGCAGATGCATTTGTGATTTGTGTTTCCATAATTTCACTAGCAACTACTTCATAGCCTAAATCCTTACCCCAGATAAGCTCTGCATAAGGTTGACCATCACCCTTAGTTACAAAACGCTTTACAGATTTATCATCTGCTGTTGTTGCAGCATCTTTATTGATATAGCCTGATTTATAATATTTACGCATGGTTTCAAGTGTTGACTTCATTTTTTCTGTATTAAATACATTTTGAACTTTCATGCTGTCATCACCGAATTCAACGCCTACAGGGTCTTGAATTTTATCAAAATAAGTTGGTGCTGTATAATCCTGAGTTAAATATAAAGGAACTACATCTGGCTCATTTTTCTTGATAACTTCGAGCCATGGCTCTAAATCTTCAAGTGTATGTATATCCTGATATGGAATATTGTACTTATCTACATATTCTTTTGTAAATACCCACATAGGACTACTGCCTATTTCCTTTTCACTTGGCACACCATATATTTTACCGTCAACCTTTGCAGCTTCCCAGAAACGCTCGTCAACAGCTTCATATACGCCTTTACCTTCATTTTGTAGTAACTCGTCAAGCTCTAAGAAAGCTCCTTTGGTTACATTTTGCAGATAATCATTTGCCCAAGAACATGTAAAACACATATCCCATCTATCACCTGTATTTATAATTACCTGCATTTTCTGGTTGTAATCACCCCAACCAACATAATTTACCTTTAATTTTACACCGATTTTATCGGTTATATATTCATTTACTTTATCAATGACCATTTGTGAGTCTTTTTGAGTATCACCAACTTTATACCATACAAGCTCTACAACATCATCACCATTTGCATTTTTTTCTCCTCCTGAGCCACAGCCGCTTAATAAACCGGCTGCCATTGTCACAGCACAACCAGTTGCGGCAATTCGTTTTAGAAAATTTTTCTTCATGTTTTTCTTTTCTCCTTTTTTATTCTTTAACTGCACCTATAGTGAGTCCATTTACAAAGTATCTTTGGAAAAATGGATAAGCAAATATTATAGGCAATGTTGAAATAACTATAATCGCCATTTTTATTGTTTCCTTTGGTAAATTAGCTGCTGCTACAATACCATCTACACCAAGCATACTTTTATTACTTGCCAAAAAGTCAATAGAGCTTTCTATTTTAATAAGTAAATACTGTAAAGGTATTAAATCCTGATTATCTATATACATCATAGCATTAAACCAGTCATTCCAGTATGTAAGTGTTAAAAAGAGTCCTATTGTTGCAAGTCCTGGAAGTGCCATTGGAATTACAATTTTAAAGAATAATCTCCATTCTGATGCACCATCTATTTTAGCTGACTCAATAACTGAGTCTGGAATACTTGTCTTAAAGAATGTACGAAGTACAATAACATTAAATGAGTTCATACAAAGTGGTAAAATAAGTGCCCAAATAGTATCTTTAAGCATTAAAACTTTTGTAACTATCAAATAGTTAGCAATCATACCACCTGAAAACAGCATAGGTATTGTTATAACTTTAGTGAAGAATGAACGATATGCATAAGTTTTTCTTGATAGTGCATATGCGTATGTACTTATCAAAAATAGACCTATAAGCGTACCAAGCACAGTAACGGTAATAGTTACACCATAGCTTTTTAGAATGCTTTCACCTGCTTGAATTATATATTCATAAGCATATAAGCTCCATTTTTCAGGTATAAATCTATATCCGTTCATTGTAAGTGAATTTTCATCTGTAAGTGAAATTATAATAACAAATATAAATGGTATTACACTTAATGGTGCTAAAATTGTCATTATAATATTGAATACAACATTTGTTGATTTTTTGATTTTATTAAACTCACAAGGTGCAGAATCAAGCTGCTGTAACATTTTCTCTTTGCGATATTCTTTCCATTTCTCTTTAAGCATTTACTTTCCTCCTTTCATTTAGAAAAGTGCATTTTCCTTATCAACTTTAGATACAAGTTTATTTGCAATCATAATTAAAATAAAACCTACTATTGATTGGAACAATGCTGCTGCTGAACTCATACCTATTTCACCATTTGTTTTAAGTGCTCTAAAGATATAAGTATCGAGTACGTTTGTTACAGGATAAAGAGGTCCTGAGTCTCTTGGTAGCTGGAAGAATAAACCAAAGTCTGCTTTAAAAATTCCGCCTACTGCCATAATAAGTAATATTAAAATAACTGGTCTTAAAAGTGGGATAGTTATATATCTGATTTGCTGCCATTTTGTAGCACCATCAAGAACCGCTGCTTCATAATATGTCTTATCAATGCCACATATAGACGCTAGATATACAACTGTATTATATCCAACACCCTTCCATTGGCTCATAAAAATTATGATAAAAGGCCAATAAACTTTTTCAGTGTACCATGAAATACCTTCCATTCCAAACTGCTCCATGAGCATATTGAAATAGCCTTTTTCTGGACTTAGAGCAATTCCATGACAGATAGCGAAATTATATGGTATAATAAAAAAAAGACCAAGTGGTGAGAAAAATGGTGCCAGTAAACATAAGAAAGATTATAATATCAGATTTGAAAAAAGGAATAAA